>CAMAXP010000061.1 GCA_945862265.1 Bordetella parapertussis | reverse complement strand
TGCGCAAGCTTCACCAGCTTCTCCCGTTGCGCGTCGTCCAGTTCGATCGTACTTGCCACTCGCATCGTCGTCTCCAAAACGCTTCTGATAATCGTTGGACTCGACGAAACGCATTTGGTTCTATTAATTACGAAGCACTACACTAGCGCATCAGTTCGAAGGGGCCGCCTTTCTCGATCGCCCGCTGGTAGGCGGGCATGGTGTGGATGCGGCCGAGGAAGGCCATGAGGTTCGGCCGGGCGGCGTCCAGTCCCCCGCGCGCAGCAGCCGCTTCGACTGGGAAACTCATCTGGATGTCGGCTGCGCTGAATTCCTCACCCGCGAACCACGTTGTCTTGCCGAGTTCAGCTTCCATGTAATCGAGTTGCGCCTTGATGTTTGGCTGGATGAAGCTTGACTTGACCTTTGCGGCAATGCCACGGGCGATGGGCTTCACGAAAAAGGGCATCGGTGCTGTTTCCAGCCGGTCGAAGACCAGCTTCATCAACAGCGGCGACATCGCAGAACCCTCGGCGAAGTGCAGCCAATAGGTGTAGCGCAGCTTCTCCGGGGTTCCCGGCTTCGGTACCAGCCTGCCGTTGCCGTAGCGTTCCACCAGGTATTCCACGATGGCGCCGGACTCGGCCACAGTGAGGTTGCCGTCGGTCAGGACGGGCGACTTGCCCAGCGGATGGACGGCGCGCAATTCCGGCGGCGCGAGCATTGTCGTGGCGTCGCGCTGGTAGCGCTTTATTTCGTAGGGGACGCCGAGTTCCTCCAGCAGCCAGAGGACGCGCTGCGAGCGGGAACTATTGAGGTGGTGAAGGGTTATCATGACGGCAGGATCGCATCGACCGGGAAGGAAACCGAATCATGTCACGCAACGCCGAACCCGTCCGCTACATGGACCGTACCCGCGACTATTACCGCGCGCTGGGGTACGACAAGGACTACGCCTGGGCGCACTTCGACGAAGTCCCGTTTGCCCGGCTCGCCAAGCCACTGCGCGAGGCAAGGCTGGCGCTGGTTACGACAGCGCATCCTGAGGACAAGTCCAACCACGATGCGAAGGGCGTCCGGCACGTCTGGTCCGGCGATGTGGACCCGCTTCCAGTGGTGAACACCGACAGCCTGGCGTGGGACCGTGAGTCGACGCATACGCGGGACAGGGAAAGCTTCCTGCCGATCGAAGCGGTCTCGGGCTGGGTCCGCGAAGGCCTGCTGGGCAGTCTCGCGCCGCATTTTCACGGTGCTCCGACCGGGTACAGCCAGCGGAAGACGAATGAAACCGACGCCCCCGGAATCCTCGCGCGCCTCAGGGAGGACCGCGTCGACGCGGTACTGCTCAGCGCGTTATGACCAGTATGCCACCAGACCGTGAGTCTGGTAGCCAGGCACCTCGAGGCGAACGGCCTGCCGACCGTGATCGTCGGGTCAGCCCTCGACATAGTCGAGCACTGCGGCGTGCCGCGATTCCTCTTCAACGACTTCCCGCTGGGTAACCCGATCGGACACCCGGACCGGCCGGACATGCAGCGCGAGGTGGTGCGGATGGCCTTGAGGCTGCTCGAGACCGCGTCCGGACCGCGCACCACTGTCATATCGCCTTTCGCATGGAAAGACGACCCCGAGTGGCGCGGGCGCTACGGCCGCGTTGACCCGGCAGAGCGCGACCGCCTCATTGCGGTTGGCGAGGAGCGGCGCAAGTACCGCGACGGCCTGAAGCAGGGCAAGGCGCCCTGACCGCTCACTCGAAGATCTTGTAGACCTGCCCGGTCTGCCGGCCTTCCGCGCTGCGGCTGAAGGCGAGCGCCGCGCGTGCGGCGGTCACGGGCGCAAAGCCCCGGAAAAACGGCCCGTAGCCTGCCATCGATTCCGAGAGCATGGTCGGGCTGACCGCATTGATGCGCAGCCCTCGCGGGAGTTCGATTGCGGCCGCGCGGACAAAGGCCTCCACTGCTCCATTGACGAGGCTGGCCGAAGATCCCAGCGCAATCGGTTGCTCGGTGAGGATGCCCGTGGTGAGGGTAATTGAGCCGCCGTCGTTAAGGTGCGCACGGGCAGCTAGCGCGAGGTTCACCTGGCCCAGCAGCTTGTCGGCGATGCCGGTCGTATGCAGCGACTCCCCGTAGGCGGCGGCCTTGAAATCGGCCAGTGGCGCAAAGGTGACCTTGCCGGCCGTGGAAATCACCGCATCGACCTTGCCGGCTTTGGCGAGCGCGGCCTCGATGCTCGCAGGGTCGGTGAGGTCGATGCGCACGTCTCCCGAACTGCGTCCGGCCGTGACGATCTCGTGGCGCGCGCCCAGTTCGGCGGCCACCGCGCGGCCCAGGGTGCCGGAGGCGCCGACAATGAGGACGCGCAGGCGGGGTTCGGTGGACATTGAGATACTCCTTGCTGAGGTTTGGAAGGCGGATTATCCGCCGGAAGAAATGGTTCCGCTGACGCCATCCCACAACAGCTTGAACGCGACGAGCACGAGCAGCCCGTAGCAGAGCCGGTAGAGCATCTTTTGGTCGACGCGGTTGTGCAGGTGCCAGCCTGTCAAAACGCCCAGCGGGATGATGGGGACGCACATCGCCATCAGCCACCACAGCTCGCGCGAGGGCTCGGCGAGGATCAGCCAGGGGATGACCTTGAGGAAGTTGGCCACCATGAAGTACATGAAGGTCGTGCCGGCATAGAGGGCCTTGGGCAGCCCGAGCGGCAGGAGGTACATGGCCACCGGCGGCCCGCCGGCGTGGGCGATCATGGAGGAGATGCCCGAGGCCACACCCGCGACGGCGCCTTTGACGGTGGAGCGCGGCCGTTGCACCACTTTGCCGCCACCGGCGAACCAGAGGCCGGCGAACGCGAGTGTGATCACTGCGATTGCGATGGCCGCGAGGCTGCGGTCCGCGTAGCGCATGACAAAGAAACCGAGGACCATGCCTGCAACCTGGGCGGGGATGAGCAGCATCAGGTCCGGCTTCGACCAGCTGGTCGCCTTCCAGTAGCGGAACGCGAAGAGGTCGGACAGGCAGAACATCGGGGCGAGCAGGGCGCCCGCCGAGATGGGGTCCATCACCAGCGCCAGCAGCGGGATGCCGAGGATCGCGAACCCGCCGCCGAACGCGCCCTTGGTGAACGTGGTGACGAAGACGGTCGCGAGGCTGACCGCGACCGTGATCGCGTCGAGTACCACGTGCTGCTAAACCTCCCGCGACTACTTCGTCGGCGGCTTCGGCTTCTTCGGTTTCTTTTCTTCCCTGCGCTGGCGGTCTCGGTTACCCATAGTTGCTTCCTTGTGCTGTTGAAGTTTCCGGAATTGGAACGTTAACTGGCTTTAAACAGGCTCCGGGTGGCGGGTTTCACTAGGTAAAGTTTAACTTTTAGGCGAGCTCGGCGATCACCGCCGCTGTGACGTCCGCGGTCCGCGCCGTGCCGCCAAGGTCGGGCGTGAAGACCTTGTTCGCCGTGACCTTCTCGATGGCGGCCATCAGGCGCGCCGCCGCTTTCGGTTCACCCAGGTGCTCCAGCATCATCGACGCCGTCCAGAACGTTGCGATCGGGTTGGCCACGCCCTTGCCGGTGATGTCAAAGGCAGAGCCGTGGATCGGTTCGAACATCGACGGGAAGGTGCGCTCGGGGTTCAGGTTGGCGGTGGGCGCAATGCCCAACGACCCGGACAGTGCCGCGGCGAGATCCGACAGGATGTCTGCATGCAGGTTGCTCGCCACGATGGTATCCAGTGTCGAGGGCTTCAATGTCATCGTCGTGGTGACTGCATCGACCAACTGGCGGTCGGTCCGAACGTCCGGATAATCCTTCGCGACTTCGTAGAAGACTTCGTCCCACAACACCATTCCATGGCGCTGCGCGTTGGACTTGGTGACCAGCGTGAGGTGCTTGCGCGGGCGTTTTTTCGCGAGTTCGAAAGCAAAGCGGTGGATCCGTTCCACGCCCTTGCGCGTGAAGACCGAGGTCTCGGTCGCGATTTCGTCCGGCAATCCCCTGTGAACGCGGCCGCCCGAGCCGGAGTATTCGCCCTCGGTGTTTTCGCGGATGATGACCCAGTCGATCTCGCTGCCTTTGAGGAGCGGGCTGGTGATCCCGGGCAGCACCCGGGCGGGCCGCACGTTGGCGTACTGGTCGAAGCCCTGGCAGATCGGCAGGCGCAGGCCCCACAGCGACACGTGGTCGGGCACGTTCGGCGCGCCGACTGCGCCGAAGAAGATCGCATCGAACTTCTTCAGCGTCTCCAGGGGCTGGTCCGGCATGTAGGCGCCGGTCTTGAGGAAGCGCTCCGAGCCCCAGTCGAATGGCGTGAAATCCAGGGCGAAGCTGCCGTCCTTCTGCGCGAGCGCCTTCAGGACCTTCTCGCCTTCGGCGATGACTTCGATGCCGATGCCGTCGCCAGGGATGGACGCGATCCTGTAGGTCTTCATGCCGCCTTCTTCGAGCCTTCCGCGCGGATGGCTTCGGCTACCGCCGCGCCGACTTCGGAGGTGCTGGCCTTGCCGCCCATGTCCGGCGTGCGCGGGCCGTCGACGATCACGGTCTCGATGCCGCGGATCACCGCAGCGGCCGCATCTGCGTGACCAAGATGGTCGAGCAGCATGGCACCGGCCCAGATCTGGCCGATGGGATTGGCGATCTTCTTCCCGGCAATGTCAGGTGCGGAGCCGTGGACCGGTTCGAAGATCGACGGATAGAGGCGCTCCGGATTGATGTTGCCCGAGGGCGCGATGCCGATCGTCCCTGCGGTGGCGGGGCCGATGTCCGACAGGATGTCGCCGAAGAGGTTGGATCCGACGATCACGTCGAAGCGGTCGGGGTTCAGCACCATCTGGATCGTGAGCCCGTCGACGTGGTACTGGTCGGTGCGGATGCCGGGGTAGTGCTTCTTCATTTCGGCAAAGCGCTCGTCCCAGTACGGCATCGTGATGGTGATGCCGTTGGACTTCGTGCAGGAGGTGACGTGCTGCTTCGGACGCTTTTTGGCGAGCTCGAAAGCGTACTTGAGGATGCGGTCAACGCCCTTGCGGGTGAAGGTGGAGGTCTGCTGCACGACTTCGCGGTCGGTGCCCTCGAAGAGGCGCCCGCCCACCGTCGAGTATTCGCCTTCAGTGTTCTCGCGGACCACGTAGTAGTCGATGTCGCCGGGCTTCCTGCCGGCCAGCGGGCAGGGCAGGCCCTTGAACAGCCGCACCGGGCGCAGGTTTACATAGAGGTCGAACCAGCGGCGGAAATTGATCAGCAGGCCCCAGGCGGAGATGTGGTCGGGCACGATCGCAGGGTTGCCCACGGCGCCGAAGTAGATCGCATCGAACTTCTTCAGGATCTCGGGTGCCTCGTCCGGGCACATCTTGCCGTGCTCCTGGTACCAGTCGCAGTTCCACGGGAATTCCTGGAATTTGAAGCCCACGCCGTACTTCGCGCCCACGGCCTCCAGCACGCGCATGCCCTCGGGCATGACCTCTTTGCCGATGCCGTCCCCGGCGATGACTGCGATCTTGTGTTCGGCCATGTCCAGCCTCCTTTTCTCGAAGGCGGCAATCATAGCCGATACAATGTCGGATGCATTTTTCCGAACGAAATTGAAGGCGTGAAATTCGTCGCGTTGGAAACCGCCACCGAGTGGTGTTCCGTCGCCCTGTGGCTGGACGGGGAAATCCTGTCGTTGGAACGGCGGGCGGGCAACCGGCAGGGCGAGTTTGTCCTGCCTATGCTCGAGTCCCTGTTCAAGCGCGTCGGCTTTGGCATGGCCGACCTGGATGCGATCGCATTTGGTGCGGGGCCCGGCGCCTTCACGGGACTGCGTATTGCCTGCGGTGTGGCGCAGGGCCTGGCTTACTCGCACGACCTGCCGGTGATCGGCGTCTCCACGCTCGAGGCCACGGCCGAGGAAAGCGGCTCCTCGCGTGCCGTGGTTGCCCTCGATGCACGCATGCACGAAGTGTATTATTCAGCGTACGAAAAGCGTGACGGGAAGTGGCACGTGGTGCTGCCCGAAAGGTGCGTACCGCCCGACGCGGTGGACATTCCTCCGGGCGCAGGGTGGCTCGGATGCGGCAGCGGGTTCGAGGCTTACGCCGATCGGATCATGCCGCGCCTGGCGGGTTCGCTCGGGCGCGTTGCGCCCCAGGTCCGGCCAAGCGCGGTAGCGGTGGCGCGGTTGGCGGCACCGAGGCTCGCGGCCGGGGAGGGCGCGGATGCAGCGCTCGCCACGCCGAACTATATCCGCGACAAGGTCGCGCTGAAGTCATCGGAGCAGGGGAAGGGGAAATGAGCGCAGTCCTCAAGGACCAGCCCAGGCTCGCCGGCATGAGGATCGCAGACCTCGACGAGGTGCTTGAGATCGAATGTGCGGTCTACACCCACCCTTGGACGCGTGGCAATGTCATCGACTCGCTCAATGCCGGATATCACTGCCATACCTATCGGCTCGGCGACGAACTGCTCGGCTATTTCGTCCTCATCGTGGCGGTTGGCGAAGCTCACCTGCTCAACCTCAGCGTATCGGCCGCGCGCCAGCGCCAGGGAGTGGGCAGCGCCTTGTTGCGGGAAGTGATCCGGGTGGCGCGTGAGCGCGGTGCGGCAAACATGTTTTTGGAAGTGCGCCCGAGCAACGCGCCTGCCCTGGGGCTGTACGACGCGTTCGGCTTCAATCGAATCGGGGAGCGGCGGGGCTACTATCCGGCGCACGAGGGGCGCGAAGATGCCATCGTGCTTACACTCGGCCTATGAGCGCCCGGCGCGACGCAATCCTTCGCGAGATGGGGCTCGCGCCCATCTGGAAAGTCCGCGAAGCCCAGGCGGGGGAGCCTGCTCCCGTGGCGCATCCTCCCCTGTCCGATGAGACCGTCACCGGAGAAAGGCTTCCACCCAGCTCCCCCTCGGTAGCGCGTGAAGCGCGGATTACGAAGATGGATTGGCCTGGCCTGAAGGCGGCGGTGCCCGCCTGCACCGCCTGTTCACTGCACAAATCGCGCACCCAGACAGTGTTCGGCACAGGTGACGAAAACGCCGACTGGCTGCTGGTGGGTGAAGCGCCCGGGGCGGAGGAGGACCAGACGGGAGAACCTTTCGTCGGGCAGGCAGGCAAGCTGCTGGATGCCATGCTTGCCTCGATCAGCTTGCGGCGCACGGCGAATGTCTACATCGCCAACGTGCTCAAGTGCCGCCCTCCGGGGAATCGGAACCCCGAGTCGGGTGAGGTGGCGCAGTGCGCGCCGCACCTTCTGCGGCAGGTCGAACTGATCCGGCCAAAGCTCATCGTCGCCATGGGAAGGTTTGCGGTGCAGACACTCCTCGATACCGACGCCTCGATTTCCAGCCTTCGCGGCAAGGTGCACAGTTTCCATGGCGTGCCGCTGATCGTGACTTATCATCCAGCCTACCTGCTGCGAACCCTGCCCGACAAGGCCAAGGCGTGGCAGGACCTGCTATTTGCGGTGGTGACGATGGAGGACTTGCAAGCGAAAGGCCCAGCCCCCATCTAGCGGCCAGCACCCTCAATGGCGCGAACGATGCGCAAACTCGCCCTGTCCCTGTCCGGCTGTGGCTACAACGAGTTCCATCGCCTTGACGAGGGCGTCACCGCGGCCGACTTTGAAAAGGGGACACTCGAGGCCGTGGTCACGGCTCGCGCCTCGGGTTCTCTCGCGGGCCCCTAGTGCTTTTCCGTCTTGGCGATCGCCAACAGCCGGTCGATTTCTGCGCCGTGCTTCACCTTGTTCAGCGTGAACCAGCGCTGCACGAGCGCCATCGTCCCGGCCACAAACAGGCCGAACAGGATCACGATCCAGGTGATCGACACGCCGGATCCCAGCAGGATCGAGTAGGTCGCGATCATGACGAGGATCGAGCTGTTCTCGTTGAAGTTCTGCACGGCGATCGAGCGCCCTGCGCCCATGAGGTTGTGGCCGCGATGCTGGAGCAGGGCGTTCATCGGCACGACGAAGAATCCCGCCAGGCAGCCGATCACGATCATGAGCGGGATCGCCACCCAGATGCTGTGCACGAAGACCATGAGCGGGACAATCAGTCCCATGGCGATCCCCAGCGGAATGACCTTGACCGACTGGTCGAGCTTGACGCGCGAGGATGCGACCACGGCGCCCAGCGCGATGCCGAGGGCGACCACACCCTGGAGGATCGAGGCGCGCGACAAGTCGAACCCGAGGTTGTGGCGGGCCCATTCGATGACGATGAACTGCAGGGTGGCGCCCGCACCCCAGAAGAGCGTCGTGACCGCGAGCGAGATCTGGCCGAGCTTGTCGGCCCACAAGCGCTTGAAGCAGGAGAAGAAGTCGACGAGCGTGTCGAGCGGGTTCGAAGGCAGTTTCCTGAGCGGCACGCCGGTATTGGGCACGTAGAGGTTGAACAATGCCGCAATCACATAGATGAATACGATGAGTGAAATCGCCGCTTCCGCGGACGTGTCGATCCCGGTCTCGATGAATGGCAGGTCGAAATTGAGGAGGAGGCCGGAGACACGTGCATTGATCAGCACGCCGCCGAGGACCGTGCCCAGGATGATGGAGGACACCGTCAGGCCTTCGATCCATCCGTTGGCCAGCACGAGCTTGGTCGGGGGGAGGTACTCGGTGAGAATCCCGTATTTCGCCGGCGAATAGGCCGCGGCGCCGAGCCCCACCATTGCATAGGCGACGAGCGGGTTGACGTTGAACAGCATCATTGCGCAGCCCACGATCTTGATGCTGTTGCTGACCAGCATGACCTGCCCCTTGGGCAGGCGGTCGGCGAAGGCGCCCACGTACGGGGCGAGCACCACGTACGAGATCACGAAGAAGAACTTGAGGTAGGGAGTGAGCCAACCGGGCGAATCGGACTGGATAAGCAGTGCGATAGCCGCCACAAGCAGGGCGTTGTCGGCCAGCGACGAGAAAAACTGCGCGGCCATGATGATGTAGAACCCGACGTTCATCGTGCTTTTTGGGTGCCGGCCGCTCTTTGGCGCTACCGGTCATTCTCCTTGGTCATGCAGGCGGCTTTATAGCATGGCCGCACGAAAGATTCGCGTTTATGTCCAAGCCCGCGCACCCATAAGATATGCTTGAAGTGCAATTTATGCTTGAATAAGCGTCAACTAGTGTTCGGGCGCAACGGGATGGCGGATCGGAGGCTCCAGGTGTTCCATGCGGTGGCGAGGCAGCTTTCGTTTACGAAGGCCGCCGAGGCGCTGTTCATGACGCAACCCGCCGTCACTTTTCAGATCAAACAGCTGGAGGAGCACTTCAACACGCGCCTGTTCGATCGTGGCCATGGACATATTGCGCTGACGCCTGCCGGGGACCTTGTGCTCGACTATGCCGAGAGGATCCTGGGCCTGTCGGCGGAACTCGACACGAGGGTGAAGGAACTCACCGGGGAGGTGGCCGGCGTCCTGCTGATCGGCGCGAGCATGACGATTGCGGAATTCCTGCTGCCTCGGGTACTGGGGGAGTTCCGGGCCCGGCATCCAAAGGTGCTGCCGCGCCTGATTGTGGCCAATTCTGAGGCGGTGGAGAGTCGGGTCGCCGAACACACGCTGGACCTCGGCTTCATCGAGGCGCCCTCACACTCCCCGGCGCTGGTGTCCGACTTTTGTGCCGATGACGAACTGCTTGTGCTTTGTGCACCTGAACACCCGCTGGCCAAGCAGGCGAGCGTGAAGCCATCCCAGCTGCTGAAGCATGCGTTCATCAGCAGGGAGCCGGGGTCCGGGACGCGCGAGGTGACCGACGGCTACTTTCGGGCGGCCGGGATTTTGCCGGATGCGCTGGACACGGTGATGGAGCTTGGCAGTCCGGAGGCGATCAAGGGCCTGGTCAGCACGGGTCTGGGGTTTGCCATCATGTCCCATGCCACAGTGGCCAAGGAAATCCGCCTCGGACAGCTCGCGGCCATGCCGCTTGCACCGCGACTGATGCGCAAGCTTTCGGTCGTTTACCCGAAGGAGCGTTTCCGAAGCCGGCTGGCCAACACCTTCATCGAATTCGCCAAGGAAAGGCTGCGCGCAAGCGCTGACCTCTAGGCCATGCCCCGTCCACTGCTCGCAACCATCAAGGCTTCGGCGCTCACTCACAACCTGGCGGTGGCTCGCGCCCGCGCACCGCAATCCAAGGTGTGGGCGGTGGTAAAGGCCAACGCCTACGGCCACGGCCTGGTCGGTGCGGCACGCGCGATGGTGGACGCCGACGGCTACGCGATGCTCGATTTCGAGGAGGCCATCCGCCTGCGTCTGCAGGGCGTGAAGAAGCCGATCCTGCTGCTCGAGGGATTCTTCAAACCGCAGGACGTGGCGCTGCTCTGCGAATACGACCTCACGCCGGTGGTGCACAACATCGAGCAGATCGAAATCCTGGAGCGGACGGCACTGGCCAGCCCTATCGATGCCTACCTGAAGGTCAACAGCGGGATGAACCGGCTCGGCTTTACCGTCGACAACATCCGGATCGCCTGGAACGCCCTGCACAACCATCCGCAGGTGAAGTCCGTGACGCTGATGACGCACTTCGCAGATGCCGATGGCGCGGCCGGCGTGGCCGGGCAGCTGGAGTGGTTCAACAGTCTTACGCAGCCGATGCAGGGGCCGCGGTGCCTGGCAAATTCGGCCGCGGTATTGCGTTACCCGGAAACGCACGCCGACTGGGTGCGCCCCGGGATCATGCTCTACGGCTGTTCCCCGTTCGGGTTCAACGCCGGCGATTTCACCACCGAGGCCCAGAGCGCCGACGGCCTCGGCCTGAAACCCGTGATGACGCTCACGACCGAGATCATCGCCCTGCAGAATCTGCAGCCGGGCGAGCGCGTCGGCTACGGGTTTTCGTTCGAGGCGACTGAAGAGATGACGATTGCGATCATCGCGTGCGGCTATGCCGATGGCTATCCACGAATTGCGCCTACGGGCACGCCGGTGCTGGTCGGCGGGCAGCGCACGCGCACCATCGGCCGCGTGTCTATGGACATGATGTGCGTGGACGTGACCACGCTTCCGGAGGCCTACATCGGGACGCCGGTCACGCTGTGGGGCGAGGGCCTTTCGGCGGACGAGGTGGCCGCGTCGGCGGGCACGCTGTCCTATGAGCTCCTGTGCGGGCTCGCGCCGCGCGTACCGGTGGTGGAAGTTCCCTAGTGGCGAAGGCTCGGTCGGTCTACATCTGCAGCGAGTGCGGGGCCAGTGCCCTGCAGTGGTTCGGCATCTGCCCCTCCTGTGGTGCCGGAAACACGCTCCAGGAAACCGCCGCCGAGGGCAAACCATCCACGCACCGGTACTCGTCGGTTGCTGGCAGCGCCACAGCTGCCGCCAAGCCCGTGCCGCTCAACCGGATCGAAACGCGCGAAGTCGAGCGATTGCCCACCGGGATCGGCGAACTCGACCGGGTGCTCGGCGGTGGCCTGGTCTCGGGGCAGGTGGTGCTGATCGGGGGCGATCCGGGCATCGGCAAGTCCACCCTGTTCCTGCAGGCGCTGGCCGAGATCGCGCCGCGTCACAAGACCCTGTACGTGTCGGGCGAGGAGTCGGCCGAGCAGGTGGCGTTGCGCGCTTCGCGGCTTGCCCTTGACGCCGGCGACGTCGAACTGATTGCCGAAATCCAGCTCGAACGCATCGCTGCGGCGCTGGAGGCCGCGAGGCCGCAGGTGGCTGTGATCGATTCGATCCAGACGCTGTACTCGGAGGCGCTGACGTCGGCGCCGGGATCCGTTGCCCAGGTGCGGGAATGCGCGGCGCAACTCACGCGGCACGCCAAGTCGAGCGGCACTGCGCTGATCATCATCGGGCACGTGACGAAAGAGGGCGCCATCGCCGGCCCGCGCGTCCTCGAGCATATCGTCGACACCGTGCTGTATTTCGAGGGCGACCCGCATTCGAGCTTTCGCATGATCCGTGCAATCAAGAACCGCTTCGGTGCAGTCAACGAGCTCGGTGTCTTTGCAATGACCGAAAAGGGCCTGCGCGGCGTCTCGAACCCTTCGGCGTTGTTTCTGTCCCACCATGAAAAGGACGTGCCGGGATCCTGCGTGCTTGCCACGCTCGAAGGAACCCGGCCGCTGCTGGTGGAGATCCAGGCGCTGGTGGATGCGGCCCACGCGCCGAATCCGCGCCGCCTGTCGGTGGGCCTTGAGCAGAACCGGCTCGCTATGCTGCTCGCAGTGCTGCATCGGCATGCGGGAATCGCGTGCTACGACCAGGACGTATTCGTCAACGCGGTGGGCGGGGTTCGCATCGGAGAGCCGGCCGCGGACCTTGCCGTGATGCTGGCGATCGTTTCATCGCTCACGGACCGACCGATCCCGGGCAAGGTCATCGCATTCGGTGAAGTCGGGCTGGCGGGCGAGGTGCGCCCTGCGCCGCGAGGCCAGGATCGCCTCCGCGAGGCGGCAAAGCTGGGCTTCACCTGCGCCATCGTGCCCAAGGCAAACCTGCCGAAGGGGAAAATTCCCGGGCTGGACATCATTGCCGTCGAGCGCGTCGACCAGGCGGTCGCGAAACTTCGCAAGTTGTAGGCCGGAAGGTCGCTGCTTGCCATGCCGCGCCTCGAACTCACGATCCTGATTCCGTGCCTCAACGAGGCGGAGACGCTTGCCGACTGCGTGCGCAAGGCGAAGGACTACCTGGCGCGGAGCGGTATCGAAGGGGAGGTGCTCGTCGCCGACAACGGGAGCTCCGACGGGTCTCCCGCGATCGCCGAGGCCCATGGAGCGCGGGTGGTTGCAGTTGCCGCGCCGGGCTATGGCAGCGCGCTCAAAGGCGGGATTGACTCGGCGCAGGGCCGCTACATCATCATGGGTGACGCGGACGGGAGCTACGATTTCGCGGCGCTGGACGCCTTCGTCGCCAAGTTGCGCGAAGGATGCGACCTGGTGATGGGCAACCGCTTCGCGGGCGGCATCGCCCCTGGCGCGATGCCGTTCCTGCACCGCTACCTTGGCAATCCGGTGCTGAGTTTCCTCGGCCGGTTGTTCTTCGGCGGCAGTGTTCGCGATTTCCATTGCGGGTTGCGCGGATTGTCGAAGGCGGCCATCGCCGGCCTCGACCTGCGCACGTGCGGGATGGAGTTCGCAAGCGAGATGGTCGTGAAGTCGATCCTCCGCGGACTCAGGATCGCGGAGGTTCCGACGACCCTCGCGCCCGACGGGCGCAGCCGGCCGCCCCACCTGCGTACCTGGCGCGACGGTTGGCGCCACCTGCGCTTCCTGCTTCTGTTCAGTCCGCACTGGCTTTTCCTCGTCCCGGGGTTGGGGATGACCTGTGCCGGGACCCTTGCAATGGCGGCCCTGATCCCGGGGCCCTTGCCGGTAGGCAGCGTCGTGTTCGACATCCATACGATGCTCTACGCAGGCGGGGCGGTGATCGTGGGCCTGCAGATATGCGGATTTGCTGTGTTCTCGAAGGTGGTGGCGATGGTGGCCGGCCTGGTGCCGCCTGACCCCCGCACGGAAGCCATCGTGCGCCAGGCGAGCCTCGAACGCGGACTGGTTTTCGGCGGAATTCTCGCCATGATCGGGGTGGCCGGGGCGTTGTACGGCGTGCTCGAATGGCGTGCCGCCGAGTTCGGCCCGCTGGTCGCGACTTCAATGATGCGAGTGGCGATCCCTTCGCTCACCGTGCTCGCTGCCGGTGTGCAGGTGATGTTTGCAAGTTTTTTCCTGAGCACGCTGCGACTGATTCCGCGATGAGTCGCCGCGACCGGCTGCTCGTGGCGGGAGCGCTGCTGCTGGGCCTGTTTTTCATCGCGCAGAACGCCTGGCAGATGGACTGGGCCCTGGAGAGGTTCAATGCCTACTACCGGCCGCTCGATCTTGCCGGTGCGCCGCCGGTAGCGCAGGGGCGTGTCCCCAAGCTGTTCTGGGACGATGATTCCTATATGCACCTGGCGTTGCTGCGCGAGATGCATGAGTCAGGGGACTTGCGGCAGACGCACTGGACCCACGTGGACAATGCACCGGACGGGCGCGTCGTTTACTGGAGCAGCCTGTACCTGTCCTGGGTTCGCGCAATCGCCTGGGTGCGTGCGTGGGTAACGGGGACGGATTTCCTCGCATCGCTTGAACCGGCCGCAGCGCTGGCCAACCCGTTGCTCCATGCCTTGCTGCTCACGGCTTTCGCCGCAATCCTTTCGCGCCGGGTCGGGGGCGGGCCGGCCGCGTTGATGGTGCTTGCCCTCGCGACAGCGCCGCGGCTGCTGGCGGTCGACCTCAAGCCATTCAACGTCGATCACCAGGGCCTGCACTTCGCTGCATTTCTCGGTGCACTTCTTGCGCTCGTTATTGGAGGATGCGGTCATGTCACTGGAGGCGATGCGTCCCGGTTACGGGCGCGAAATGCTTTCCTGCTGTCCGGTGCACTGGCGGGGATGGGCGCGTGGGTAGGTGTCGTGCGCCAGGATGCGGCGTGGATCGTTGCTGCGCCGGGGATCATCGCGGCGATCCTCGCCAGGTATTCAGCGGACGGCCGCGAAACCGGGAGCGGCGGCGCCGGGGGGCACTACGAACCCGACCTCTGGCGTGCCTGGGGAGCGGCCGCCACTATGGTTTCCCTTTGCGGCTATCTCTTCGAGTACTTTCCCGACCACCTTGACCGGTCGCGCCTTGAAGTCAACGGCCCGCTCCAGTCGCTGGCTTTCTTCTGTGCAGGGCAGTTGCTTTGCGTCGTGGCCCGGGTGCGTCACGAACCCGGGTTCAAGGTGGACCGGGGCGTGGCCGCGCGATTGCTCGCCGCGGTCGCGGGGCTCTGCGCGCTGCCGGTATGCGTCTTGCTGGCGCCCGCCGGCTGGGTTGCGCTGCGCGACCCGGGCTTTCACCAGGTCCTGATGCCAGTCGGGGAAATGGTGTCCCCATTCAATCGCTACGGTGCGCGTGCCTTGCTGGTGCTGGCCAACGAGCTGGGACTGCTGATGATCGTGTTGCCGTTGGCCAGCCTTCCACTTCTGTGGATGCGGTTGCTGGCTCCCGAGGTGCGTGCCGCGATCCTGTTGACGGCGCCTGCGACTCTGCTCTTCAGCGTCCTGTTCGTGTTCCACCAGCCGACCTGGGGGTATTTCCTGTGCGCGGCGAGCCTTGCGCACCTGCTCGCGGTATTGTTGGCGGTGCGGTCCCTGACCTTGGGAGGGGCGCACCGCACCGCAGTGTGGGCGGCATGCTCCATGACATTGCTCGGGCAACTGCTATTCAACATGAACGGGGTGGTCGACGAGAGCCGGGCCATCCGCCTCGGAAAGCTCAACCCTCCAGACCTTGTCGAGGCGGCCCGGTTTCGCGAAATCGCCTACAACCTGTCGCTGCTCGATCCGGATCGTCCGCCGGTATTCATCAGTCCCCCGGCGCTGGGTGCAAAGCTGGCCTACTTCGGGCGCGGGTCCGCGATCGGCACGCAGTACGAAAACCTTCCGGGAATAGGGGCAACGCTGGATTTCTTCAGCGACACCGGGGACCTGCATGTCGCGCGCGAGCTTGCACGGGCGCGCAAGGTCAACTACCTCGTCATCGTTCCGGGACGGCTGCTGGTCCAGACATCGGTACGCCTTCCGCCGGTGCGGACGCCGGGCGTGGAGGGACTCACGCTAGGAGAACGTCTGAGCTTGCCTGAGCCTGTGGTGCCTGACTGGATGGAGCCCATTCCCTGGCCCGACCTGTTTCCAGGCGCGCGTTCGTCGCTGCGGATCTATCGGGTCAGCCCCTGACGGCCGGATCCGGAACCTGCATGGCGGCGCGAATGCCGCTGAGGACCGCTGCCTCCAGCGTCGGCGGGTACTCGGGGTGGGTGTAATCGCCCGCGAGCAGCACGCCTTCCAGTCCGGTGTCCGGGCCGGGCCGCTTCGCGTCGGGCGAGCAGGTGATCGTTGCGCGCTTTTCGGCGATGACCTGCGTCCACTCCGGCTTTGGCAGGGTGCCGAGCGCAGCGGAGAGTTCCCGGTGGCAGGTTTCGGTCAGTTCAGTGTGGTCCATCTGCTGGTGATCCCCCTGTGCGCTGATGATGCATGCGAGCAGGCCGGGTTCGCCGCCCAGCTGCGCGCGGTCGAACACCCACTGCACCACCCCGTCCGAGAGCCCGAGCATGGGCAGTTCGAGCTTCACATGAGGCGGGAATTTCAGGTACACCGTGTAGATCGGCTGGTAGGTGTAGCCGCCAGCCAGCTGTGGGAGCAAGGACTCCAGCTGGTGTGGACCCACCGCAACGATCACCTTCGTGAACGCCTTTCGCAGGGGCTCGATGTCGCGCACCGGAGAGCCGCAGCGTACCTCGCTGCCGTGCCCGGCCAGCCAGGCGGCAGCCGGTTCAGGAAACAGGGCGGTCAGGTCGACGCGCGGCATCAGCAGTTCGCTGGCCGAACGCGGGCCCCCGAGGCTGTCGCGCAGCACAGCAAGGAACGCATTCGCCGATGCGAACTGCGGCAAGGTGTTGAGGGCCGAAATGCACAGCGGGTACCAGAGGAATTTTCCGATGGTGCTGGCCTGGCCATGGACTTGCATCAGCGTTGCAACGCTGACGTGCTCCTCGACCCGGAAGCCTTTCTTCTTCATGGCCTGCATGAACGAAACCGCACCAAACCGTTCGCCCCAGCCGAGACCGGTCGCGGTCATCAAGGCAAAGGCCAGGTGCAGGGGCGCGGGCAGGGCTGGCGCCTTCAGCCGGAAGCCCTCGGCATAGCGCAATTCGAGAGGAAGGCGCAGCAGAAGCTTGTCCGGATCCGCACCGACCGTGCGCATCATGCCGAGCAGTGCCGAATAGGCGCCGACCAAGATGTGCTGGCCGTTGTCCAGCGTGCGGCCGCCGGTGGTGACGCGCCGCGCCCGTCCGCCCGGGAGCGGGCCGCTTTCGAATACCGTGACCGGAATGCCCCGTTGCGTGAGCGATACCGCGGCCGACAAGCCGGCGTAACCTGCCCCTACGACCGCTACGTTTTGAGCCACGTGCGGATCGCGATCCAGAGCTTGCGCAGGGGGGTGAGGGAGGTGCGCTGCGTCAGCACCTTGAAGCCGTCGGCCTCGACCTCGTCCAGCACGGTGCCATAGATCGCCGCCATGATCAGCCCTGCGCGCTGGTCGCGCCTGTCGCCGGCGGGCAGGGCGGCAAAGGCGGCTGCGTAGTAGGTGCGCGCACGCGCGGCCTGGAACTGCATCAGCCTGGTGAAGTTGTCGCTGTAGCGCGCGTTCAGGATGTCGGACGCGGGGACTTCGAACTTCTTCAGCTCGTCCATCGGCAGGTAGATGCGGTTGCGGCGGGCGTCGTCGCCGACGTCGCGAATGATGTTTGTCAGCTGGAACGCGAGGCCGAGGTTCTTTGCGTAGTCGAGCGTCTGCGGGTTGCGGTAGCCGAAGATGCCGGCCGCCAGCAGGCCGACGACGCCGGCCACGTGGTAGCAATACCTTTCCAGGCCCGGGAAATCAAGGTAGCGCGACTGATCGAGGTCCATCTGCATGCCATCGATGATCTCGTTCAGCCGCACCTGTGTGATTCCGAAAGGCGCGAGCGCGGGTTCGAGCGCGCGCGTGACCGGGTGCTGCGGTTTTCCTGCGAACAGGTTGCCGACCTCGATCCGCCACCAGGCGAGCTTGGTGCGCGCGACCTGCTGGTCTTCGATTTCATCGACAACGTCGTCCACCTCCCGGCAGAACGCGTACAGGGCCGTGATGGCGCGCCGCCGCTCCGGCGGCAGGAACAGGAACGAGTAGTAGAACGAGGACCCGCTGGAAGCGGCCTTGTCCTTGCAGTAGTCGTCGGGGGTCATAGGGCGCGCAGGAAAAGGAACGGCCAGTCGTGCCACTTCAGCACCGGCCTGTGGCGGAACATATCGCAGTTTGCCGACTCGAGCTTGTCGAGGATCGCGAGGCCACCCTGGATCGTGATGCGGATTTCCATGCCGAACCGACCCGTGAGTGTGCGGCCGAGAGGCGCACCCGCGCCCATCAGCGACCGGGTGCGATCGACTTGAAAGGTGATGAGGTCATGCCAGGCCGCATCGCTGTGCCCTGCGGCGATCTGTGCTTCGGTCACGCCGAAGTGGGCCAATTCGTCCAGCGGCAGGTACACGCGATCCTTCTGCCAGTCGATC
Source organism: Bordetella parapertussis (assembly GCA_945862265.1). Taxonomy (GTDB): domain Bacteria; phylum Pseudomonadota; class Gammaproteobacteria; order Burkholderiales; family SG8-39; genus SZAS-79. The sequence goes on along the minus strand of CAMAXP010000061.1, from coordinate 5,282 downwards.
GCGACGTCCTGCCAGAAGTTGATCAGCTGCAACGCAGTACAGATCGCATCCGACCGGGCGATGTTGACGGGATCGGCGACGCCGAAGAGGTGGAGCATCAACCGTCCTACCGGGTTTGCCGAGCGGCGGCAGTAGTCGAGCAGTTCCTCGTAGTTCGCGTAGCGGGGCTTCACCACATCCTGGGAAAAAGCCGACAGCAGGTCATAGAAGGGGGCGAGCGGCAGGGCGTGGTCGCGCACGATTCGGGCGACGTCCGAGAACAGGAGGGTTTCCGGGGGCTTGTTCCCGGCTATGCGATCGAGCTCTGCCCGGTACGCTTCGAGGCTCGCCAGTCGTTCCGGGGCGGGCGCGTCACCCTCGTCGGCGAAATCGTCGGCCGTCCGGGCAAAGCGGTAGATGACGCCTACGGGTTCCCGGAGCCGGGCCGGCAGGAGCAGGGAAGCGACCGGGAAGTTTTCGTAGTGGCCTGCGGACACGGGTGTGATTTGTAAGGGTTTTCCGCCTGCTTTGCGGGCGGAGCCGGGCGTTGGCTAGGGTATAATTATGGCGACTACCAAGCGCTTTTGTCATTTGCGATTGTCATTAGCAGCGGCAGTTGGTTGGATCCCCCTGCGAGGGTGGCGGAATTGGTAGACGCACTGGATTTAGGTTCCAGCGCCTCACGGCGTGGGGGTTCGAGTCCCTTCCTTCGCACCACAATGGTCTTCGGCGAACACTTCGTAAGTAAGGAATAGCGCAATGGCGGCAAATCTCGCAACACCCAGCTCCCTTGAACGGAGCCTGTCCATGTCGGTGCCGGTCGACGAGGTCGAGCGGCAATTCGAGGAGCGGCTGAAGAAGCTCGCCCGTGGCATCAAGATGTCCGGCTTCCGGCCGGGCAAGGTGCCCCTCAAACTCGTCGCCCAGCAGTACGGCCCGCAGGTGCGATCGGAGGTCATCGGGGACGCCCTGCAGAAGCGCTTCAGCGACGCGATCAAGGAGCAGAACCTCAAGGTCGCCGGCAACCCGCGCATCGAGCCCGTGCAGAAGGAGGGTGCCGAGAACGCGACGGCATTCGAATTCAGTGCGACATTCGAGATCTATCCGGAAGTGAAGACCGGCGACGTCAGCGCGGTGACCGTCGAGCGGCCTTCGGTCACGGTGACCGACGCTGAGGTCGACAAGACCATCGAGATCCTGAGGAAGCAGCGCACGACCTTTGCCGCCGCCGAAGGGCGTGCCGCGCAGAAGGGCGACAAGCTGACCATCGACTTTGAAGGCAAGATCGGGGGTGAAGTGTTCGCCGGCGGGACGGCCAAGGGCTTTGCCTTCACGCTGGGCGAGGGACGCATGCTGCCCGAGTTCGAAGCCGCTGCGGAAGGCCTCGCGGCCGGCCAGGCCAAGACCTTCGATCTGAAGTTCCCGGACGACTACCACGGCAAGGACGTGGCCGGAAAAACCGCCAGCTTCACGCTCACCGTGAACCTCGTCGAAGCGCCCTCGCTGCCTACGATTGATGCCGAGTTCGCCAAGGGGCTTGGCGTGGAAGACGGCGACGTGGCGAAGATGCGCGCCGACATCAAGGCGAACGTGGAGCGGGAAGTCGCCAAGCGGATCAAGGCTCGCACCAAGTCACAGGCTCTGCAGGCTCTGCACGACAGCACGCCGATCGAGGTGCCGAAGTCGCTCGTGCAGATGGAGACCGAGGGGATGGTGCAGCAGGCCCGTGCCGACCTCGAGGCGCGCGGCCTCAAGATGGACCAGCTGCCCTTCGACCCGTCGGCGTTCGAGGCTGGTGCGCGCCGCCGTGTCGCGCTCGGCCTGATCATCGGCGAGCTCGCGAAGAAGGAAGGCCTGCAGCCCAAGCCCGACCAGATCAGGAAGCTCATCGAGGAGCAGGCGCAGTCCTACGAGAGCCCGGCGGAGGTGGTAAAGTGGTTTTATATGCAGCCGCAACGCCTGAATGAGATGGAAGGCCTCGCCCTCGAGGACAACGTCGTCACCTGGGTGCTGTCCAAGGCCAAGGTCGTCGACAAGGCGGTCCCGTTCGATGAACTGATGGGAAGCAACTCATGAGCGACACCCTCTGGCAATCGGCGTCCGGCGGCATGCACATGAACCACTCGCGCGTTGAGCCCACCGGCCTCGGCATGGTCCCGATGGTCATCGAGCAGTCCGGACGTGGCGAGCGTGCCTACGACATCTACTCGCGCCTGCTGAAGGAGCGCGTGGTCTTTCTCGTCGGGCCCGTCAACGAAGTCACGGCCAACCTTATTGTCGCCCAGCTGCTCTTCCTCGAGTCCGAGAATCCGGACAAGGACATCTCGTTCTACATCAACTCGCCCGGCGGGTCGGTGTCGGCGGGCCTCGCGATTTACGACACGATGCAGTTCATCAAGCCCAACGTCTCCACCCTGTGCGTAGGCCAGGCGGCGAGCATGGGCGCGCTGCTGCTGACGGCCGGCGAGAAGGGCAAGCGTTTCTGCCTGCCCAATTCGCGCGTGATGATCCACCAGCCGATGGGCGGTTTTTCCGGCCAGGCCTCGGACATCGAGATCCACGCCAAGGAGATCCTGTTCCTGCGCCAGCGGCTGAACGAGATCCTTGCAAAGCACACCGGCCAGAACGTTGATACGATTGCGAAGGATACGGATCGCGATAACTTCCTGTCGGCGGAAGACGCGGTAAAGTACGGCCTGATCGACAAGGTTCTCACGTCGCGGGCGCAGGGCGCAGGCTAGGTCAACAGACAGGATAGCGGGAGCCAAAACGCATGTCGGAAAAGAGCTCGTCGGGCGAAAAACTGCTTTACTGCTCGTTCTGCGGAAAGAGTCAGCACGAGGTGAGGAAACTCATCGCGGGCCCTTCCGTGTTCATCTGCGACGAGTGCATCGAGCTGTGCAACGACATCATTCGCGAGGAAACCGCCACGGACAAGGGTGGCAAGGGCGCGAAATCCGACCTGCCGACCCCGCGTGAGATCCGCGAGATCCTCGACCAGTACGTGATCGGCCAGAACCAGGCCAAGAAGATCCTGTCGGTCGCCGTCTACAACCACTACAAGCGCCTAAAGCACCTCTCCAAGAACGACGAGGTGGAACTGGCCAAATCGAACATCCTGCTGATCGGGCCCACCGGGTCGGGCAAGACGCTGCTCGCGCAGACGCTCGCGCGCCTGCTCAACGTGCCGTTCGTGATTGCGGACGCCACGACGCTGACCGAGGCGGGCTACGTGGGCGAGGATGTCGAGAACATCATCCAGAAGCTCCTGCAGAACTGCGACTACGACGTCGACAAGGCCAAGCGCGGCATCGTCTACATCGACGAGATCGACAAGATTTCGCGCAAGTCCGACAACCCGTCCATCACGAGGGACGTGTCAGGCGAGGGCGTGCAGCAGGCGCTGCTGAAGCTGATCGAAGGCACCGTGGCCTCGGTGCCGCCGCAGGGCGGAAGGAAGCACCCGAACCAGGATTTCGTGCAGGTCGACACGACCAACATCCTGTTCATCTGCGGCGGTGCTTTCGACGGTCTGGACAAGATCATCCGCGCCCGGTCGGAGAAATCCGGAATCGGCTTCGGGGCGGAAGTCCGCAGCACGCGCAACGGCAAGGACATCAGCGAGGTCCTGCGCGGCACCGAGCCCGAGGACCTGATCAAGTACGGCCTGATCCCGGAATTCGTCGGTCGCCTGCCTGTCACGGCGATGCTCGAGGAACTCGACGAGGCGGCGCTGATGCAGATCCTGACCGAGCCGAAGAACGCATTGCTCAAGCAATACCAGAAACTCTTCCTGATGGAAGGGGTCGAACTCGAAGTGCGCATCCCGGCGCTCGCCGCCGTGTCCAAGAAGGCGCTGGCGAGGAAAACCGGGGCCCGCGGGCTGCGTTCAATCCTCGAGCAGATCCTGCTGGACACGATGTACGAGCTGCCGACGATGGAGAACGTAAGCAAGGTCGTCGTCGACGAGGCGATGGTATCAGCCGACGGCAAGCCTATCCTGATCTATTCGGACCAGCCGAAAGTGGCAGGCAGTTCGGCATAAGGGTTGTATTGGGGTTGTATTAACGCAAAGCGGCCGCACGTAGCTTCATTAACCGTATCCAGGCCCGGGGACCACAATGTCCGATTCGCAGGAAAAACAAGAACCTTCCAACCAGTACCCGCTGTTGCCTCTGCGGGACGTGGTGGTTTTCCCCCACATGGTGATCCCGCTGTTCGTGGGGCGTCCCAAGTCCATCAAGGCGATGGAAACCGCGATGGAAGCCGGGAAATCGATCCTGCTGGTCGCGCAGAAATCCGCCGCCAAGGACGACCCGGGCCCCGAGGACATGTACGAGATCGGCTGCATCTCGAACATCCTGCAGATGCTCAAGCTCCCCGATGGCACGGTCAAGGTGCTCGTCGAGGGCGGCAATCGCGCGCGGATCGGTGAAATCACCGACCTTAAGAGCCACTGGATCGCCGATGCGGCCGTCATCCCGCCCGAGGGCGCGGTGCAGCACGAGGTCGAGGCGATGCGTCGCGCGCTGCTTTCCGCGTTCGACCAGTACGTAAAGCTGAACAAGAAGATCCCGCCTGAAATCCTCACCTCGCTTTCGGGCATTGACGAGGCCGGGCGGCTTGCCGACACCGTCGCCGCCCACCTGCCGCTCAAGCTTGAGCAGAAGCAGCAGGTCCTCGAGATGATCGACGTGAAGGCCCGCCTGGAGCACCTGCTGTCGCAGCTCGAGACAGAGATCGACATCCTGCAAGTCGAAAAGCGCATCCGCGGGCGCGTGAAGCGCCAGATGGAAAAGAGCCAGCGCGAGTACTACCTGAACGAGCAGGTCAAGGCGATACAGAAGGAACTCGGCGAGGGCGAAGACGGTGCCGATCTCGAGGAACTCGAGAAGAAGGTGCAGAAGGCGCGCATGCCCCGCGACGCGCGCAAGAAGGTCGATGCCGAAGTCAAGAAACTGCGCCTGATGTCGCCGATGTCGGCCGAGGCCACGGTGGTACGCAATTACATCGACGTGCTGGTCAATCTTCCCTGGAAGAAGAAGACCAAGATTTCCAAGGACATGCTAGAGGCCGAGTGCATGCTCGACACCGATCACTACGGTCTGGAGAAGGTCAAGGAACGAATCCTCGAGTATCTCGCGGTGCAGAGTCGCGTCGAACAGATGAAGGCGCCGATCCTGTGCCTCGTCGGGCCTCCCGGCGTCGGCAAGACCTCGCTTGGCCAGTCGATTGCGCGTTCGACCAACCGCAAGTTCATCCGCATGTCGCTGGGTGGCGTGCGTGACGAGGCGGAAATCCGC
>CAMAXP010000060.1 GCA_945862265.1 Bordetella parapertussis | reverse complement strand
ATGCGCAAGCTTCACCAGCTTCTCCCGTTGCGCGTCGTCCAGTTCGATCGTACTTGCCACTCGCATCGTCGTCTCCAAAACGCTTCTGATAATCGTTGGACTCGACGAAACGCATTTGGTTCTATTAATTACGAAGCACTACACTAGCGTTGGTACCTGTCTTCGAACCGGACTATGTCCTCCTCGCTGATCGTGTCTCCGGACTGGACTTCGATCAGGTGCAGCGGGGTGTCTGCCGACGGATTTTCCAGCCTGTGAGTTGCGCCCAGCGGGATGTACACGGACTGGTTTTTCTCGAGAACGGAAATTTCCTCGCCGCGCGTCACCCGTGCGGTACCGCTCACAACCACCCAGTGCTCCGCCCGATGGTGGTGCATTTGCAGCGAGAGAGCGGCTCCTGGGTTGACCGTGATTCGCTTCACTAGAAATCCGGGACCGGAATCGAGATTCTCGAAGTAACCCCAGGGGCGGTATACGCGGGTATGACTCAGATGCTCGGTGCGCGCGGTGCCATGCATGCCCTCGACTATGTCGCGCACGTCCTGGCTGCGCGAGCGATCCGCCACCAGCACCGCATCCGCAGTTTCAACGATCACGAGCTGTTCAACCCCGAGGGTGGCCACCAGACGGTGGTTGCTGAACACCAAAGAATCGCGAGTGTCCTTCAGCTGGACATCTCCGTGGACTGCATTGCCTTTCGCATCCTTGGGCGAGATTTCCCACAGCGCCATCCAGGATCCGACGTCGCTCCAGCTGAAGGTTGCCGGAATCACCGCCGCCTGATCCGTCCGCTCCATGACCGCGCGGTCAAGCGCCTCCGACGGGCAAGCAAGAAAGGCATCCTGTCCCAGGCGCATAAAGCCCAGATCCCGCGAAGCGGTGGTCACCGATTTTCGTGCGGCAGCCAGAATATCGGGACGAAACTTACCCAGTTCCTCGATCAGGCGGCTCGCCCTGAAGGCGAACATGCCGCTGTTCCAGTAGGCACGGCCAGTGTCAATGAGGGCCCGCGCCTGCTCGGCCGGTGGCTTTTCGACAAACCGGGCGATGCGATAGGCCACTGGGGAGCCTTCAATGGGCGCTCCGCGCTCGATATACCCAAACCCGGTTTCAGGGTGGGTGGGCTGGATCCCGAACGTGACAAGAAACCCCTTGCTTGCAAGTTCGGCTGCGTGCCTGGCTGCTTCGCGAAAAGCTTCGAGATCCCCTATGGCATGATCGGACGAGAGAACCAGCAGTACCGGGTCTTCGGCTTCGACCGCAATAGCGGCGGCCGCTACCGCAGCCGCCGTATTGCGTCCGGCGGGTTCGAGCACCTGAAGGGCCGTTGCGTGGATGGCAGAAAGCTGGTCGGCGACGAGAAAACGATGCTCTTCATTGCAGACTACAATCGCACCCGTCCCATCGGAGACCGCATTTGCGCGCAGCATCGTGTCTTGCAACAGGCTGTGGTCCCCGGAGACCAAGGGCAGGAACTGCTTCGGAAACTGCTTGCGCGACATTGGCCAGAGGCGTGTGCCGCTGCCACCGCAAAGGATGACGGGTTTGATGTGAAAGGGTGTGCTGTTCATCGGCGGATTGCGGGGTCAACTGCGGCTAAGCAACGCGAGTGGACGAGTGTAGCGTGCCGTGCTGCGCCGAACAATCGCACATTGGGGGCGTAGTGACACGACGGATTCTTGTCACCGGAGCCAGCGGATTCGTCGCGCAAGCCTTGTTCTCGGCAAGGGGCGCGGGGGATGAGTATTTTGCTGCGTCTCGGACGGTGCTGGACATCGAGGGTGTTCAATGGCGACAGAGCCCCGCGCTCTCGGGCTCGGCGGATTGGAAAAGCGTTCTGAAAGAGATCGACATCGTGGTCCACTTGGCCGCCAGGGTGCACCTTCCAGGCGACGGAGATCAGTCTACGTACCTTGTCGAAAACTGCGATGGCGCCGTCAAACTGGCCCAAGACGCGATCGAAGTGGGGGTACGGCGATTCATTTTCCTGAGCACTTCGAAGGTGCTTGGCGACGAGTCGGGCGAAGGCCCCCTTGATGAAACGACGCCCATGCGGCCCGGCGATGCCTATGCTGCCTCGAAGCTGGCCGCGGAACAGGCCCTCCCCAGCTTGGGAGGGGGTATGCACACAACGGTGTTGAGGCCGCCGCTGGTTTACGGGCCTGGGGTGAAAGCCAATTTCCTGGCGTTGCTTAGTGCGGTTTTCCGGGGCTTGCCTTTGCCTCTGGGTAGCATTAAAAATCGGCGTAGCCTGATTTACGTCGACAATCTCGCGTCAGCGATCATCGCATGCGTCGATTCAACTGCGGCAGCCGGTCGGATATATAACGTTGCAGATGATCCATCGGTCTCCACGCCGGACCTTGTCCGGGCACTTGCGTCTGCATCAGGAATATCTCCGCGGCTGTTTCCCGTTCCACCCGCGGCGCTTGAGGCGTGCGGCGCGTTAGTCGGCCGCAAGGAGACAGTCAAACGGCTGACCCGATCGTTCGAGGTGGATAGCAGCGCAATCCGGAGTGAATTGGGATGGCGGCCACCTCACTCGTTCGAGACGGGTATTGAAAGGACTGTCCGCTGGTACGAGAACGCTTCCCAGAAAGCGACTTATCGCTGAAGCAGGGCGGTTGTCGCGTGTACGGCTTCGTCTACGGAAACATCCTCTACTCTGTGGGTGGGAGGTTGCAGCACGATGTGGGGCACGCCCCATGGCCGCCAGCGATCGACCGGGGAGTCGCCGAAAAAGCATGCGATTGGCTTCCCAAGGCCCGCCGCAAGGTGCATTGCGCCGCCATCGCTGCAGACAATTGCATCGCACTCGGCCAGGCCCGCAATCAAGGACCCCAGGTCCGAGGTGGGGTGTGGCAGGGGCGGGCGATTGTTTCCGACGAGTGCAATGATGGTTGCTGCCTTCCCGTCGTCCCCGGGGTGTTGGGGGTGGTCTTCGGCACCGGGAGACCAGAACAACAGGGTAGAAGCGTCGTGCAACTTGCCAATTGCTTTGATGAAGAGGGCAAATCGCCCGGCTGGCCAGCGCTGGGCCTCGCGGCGGGCGCTGATGTGTACACCGATCAAGGGGCGCTTCAGGCCTGACGAGCCGATCAGGCTGCGAACCCGGCTCGTTGCCGCAGCGTTGGGCGAAACGCGTACAGCTGGAGCCGCACCTGAATATCCCAGCACCCGGGCAGAAGTAAGTGTGCGTTCTACTTCGTGTTGTCCGGGGGTGGGCGCGCTTGAGCGCACAATCCTCGCCGGTGAAAGCAGCTTGGCCAGCCTTTCGCCTCGAATGTCCTGATCGCCTGCGGCTATGATGACCAGATCCAATGAACGTCGGCGAAGGCCCCAGAGCATGGATGCCCTTCCGGCCAAGGCCGCGATTGCACTATCCCCTTCCTCCAGGTGCTTCAGCTTGCGGTACGCAAACACTTCGCTGATGTCCGGGTTGCCGTCCAACGCTGGTGCGTTGTAGCTGTTGGCCAATACGCCAATCCATGCCTGCGGAAACAGAATACGCAGAGCGGACAGGAGGGGCGTGGTGCAAACCAGGTCACCTATGTTGTCCCTGCGAATGACGAGAATGTTCTGAGGCTGGGGCATTCGGGACGCTTAATCGCTGATTTGCGGAAATACACGCATCAGATGCTCAAGCGCGGTCCGGGTGCGCGAGACCATGCTGGCGAACGAGAACTGGGCTAAATGGTCGATGGCCTTCCGTGGGTCAGGGCGTTGCCGTCCTGCGGCCAGCGACGAGAGCAGCTTCGCAAAATCCTCTCCGCCGTCGAGCCTTGGGTCCGCATACAGGAAGCCCCCGCTTTCGTGAACTATCGTCTCCGTGAATGGGGGGGCATTCGGCGCGACAACAGGCGTACCGAGCGCCTGGGCCTCCAGTACGTTGAGGCCCAGCGCTTCCTTTTCAGGGAGGCCCGTCATCAGATAGTCGAGGTTGGGGTAGATATTCTGGACGGCCGTCTGGTAGCCCCAGAACCGGACTCTATCCGCGATGGGTGCAAGCGAGCGGCGCAAGTCACGCACCTGGGCATAACCGCCATTGCCGAATATCTCCAGATTGACCTCCGGAATGGCCGCAATTCTTGGCGCCAATGCGGTGAAAAGCGCGGGGAATTGCTTGATCGGGGAAAGCAGCGACACAATTCCGAAAGTCAGCCCCGGCTTGCGTACGAACTGGCGGGGAGGCCGAAAAACTTCCGCTAGCGGTTCAAGCAAGGAAAGAACCTTGTCGCGACCTTTGCGTTGATCCCAGTGATATGGAGAAGCGGCCAGGATGGGCTGTCCGGTGGACGAATCGCGATCGAGTTCAAAAGTGCCGTACATGGGCTCAGGATAGACTTGGTCTATGCCCGCCCTGCGCAGAAGATCAATGCAGTATCGGGATACGGTGAATACGGTCGCATACTTCTTGAACTCCGATGCGCTCCTGCCAAGCATTGGCATATGCGCAAAGCCCGTAAGCACGTGGTTCCGTGATACCTGGTCGGCCACATCGGCGGGGATACCGCTCTGGGTGATGACCAGCGCGCCCTGGCGGGGTAGAAATTCTGAAATGTCGCTCGCCTTGCTTACAGGAACGACAGTGACGTTGCCGTCATGGATTTCGCTCCAGAACGCATTCCCACGATCAACGTAAAGCGTAACGTCTGCGCCTGCTCTCGCAAGTGCACGCGTAAACCAGCGGGTATAGATTTCGCCGCCCCCCACGGCCTTCTGCAGATTGATCAGGTGGACACGGATCACCGTGGCTCAGGCGCCTGATCGCGCAGTGCGAGCCAGCCACCGAGCAACAGCATGCTTATCAGGGCATGTTCATGGTGCAGCGTGGTATTCACCAGGCCGACAATGACTGCGACCAGCAATGCGCCGAATGCACCGCCCCAGTAGGCCCATCGGATCGGTGGTGACGTGGGTCGCGGCACGTGCCGTGCCAATGACCATCCCCATGCGATCAAGACCGCGAGCAGTACGGCAAAGCCTCCGGCACCACGTTCCGACAACGTGTTCACGTACAAACTGTGGCCATGCGAGGCGAAACTGATTTTCTCGGGTGCAATTTGGACACCTCTCTCCCGGCTCCATTTTTCGACAAGAGGCCGGTCGATCAGTCCGTAATTTCCCATTCCGACCCCCCAAATCGGGTATTCGCGCCACGCCTCAATTCCAGCACGCCAAATGCCATCGCGATAGGCGAGGAACAAGTTCTCTTTCAGTCTTGCCTCATTCTTCTCGACAACCACTGGCTTTGCGATATAAATACCGGAAATTGCAACTACTGCCACAACGATCAGGGTCTTGATGCCTTTTCCAGAGCGCGCCGCGTAGACTAGAAGAAAGGCGAACGCCGCAAGGAGTCCTGCCCCGACCGCGCCACGGCTGGCCATGACGAAGAGTGAAAGCGTAAACAACGCACTAACGGCAACGCCAGCCCAGCGTGCTGCAGACCCTGCAGTTGACCAAGTGGCTCGCAGCCACGCCAGCGTGGCGACAAACGCGATTGCGACATAGATTGCGCTGTGGTTGACATGGCCGACAGAGTTTAGTCCGAGGTTGGCATGCGCCTTGGCAATCCATAGCTCGTATCCTCCGCGAAAGAGCGCGGCGGATGTTCCGACTGCCAAGCATACGAGAAGGCGATTTAGGGTCGTTGCATCGTAGCCGGAACGCTTCAGCATCCACAGTACGCTTCCGTAGCGCAGGACGTCGAATGCAGAAAGCCACTCGCTTTTGTGCAGGCCGGAAAACCCCGCTGCTAGGTAGCCCGAAGCGACCCACGACAGGATAAGCGTGTCCCAAGCATTCCATGGGCCGCCAAAATTTTTTGCGCGCGAGCGATTGATGATCCAGAGGGCTGCATAAATGACCCACAGCAGGTTCTTGGGCGCCTCGAACATTGGGAGAACGAGCGCAAAGGCATAGAGAGAAAACAGTTCTAGCTGCAACATACGTGGCGGCGCCCGCGTTTCAAGGTGACGAGATTATAATCGGGCATGCCACGCAGGGTTCTCTTCGTCATTCGAGGCAAGTTGGGCGACACTCTGGTTGCATATGCCACCGTGCGTCGCTATGCGGATGCCTATCCAGAAGACGATGTGACCCTTCTCACCCGTGCGGGTTACGCAGCGCTTCTCGAACGCGAGCCTGGAGTCCGGGTGATCGGGTTCTCGAACCGGCTCGGAATGCTTGCCCAACTGCTGCGGCTCAGGCTCGAACCCACGTTCGATGCGCTGCTGGTACTGTGGGGCTTCGGCAAGCCCATCGAATGGATCGGGCGATTCGTGCGGGCCCGTCGCAAGGTCTATCTGGACGCGAGGTACCCGGACGTGTTTCCGGAGTTCGCCGACCTGTCGCCGCATCGCCTGCAGTCGGAGCCGATGTGGCGTGTGGCAAGGATTTTCGAGCCCCGCCTGTTACAGCCCGACCGCCTTGCGACACCGAGCCTCGCCGGTTTACGGCGAGCCGACTCCGTCGCCATCGGTGTTGCACCTTTGGCCGATGAGCCAAGGCGCATCCTGTCGCCCCCGATGCTGGCTGCACTGCTGGAGTCAATTGCAAAGCGCCATCCCGGCGCGCCTGTGCTTGTATTCATCAACCCGACAGATCGCGGAGCCCAGGAGTTGCTTGCCGCAGGATTGCCGGCTGGTGCGGAATTCTACTTTTTCCCGCAGCTGTCGGATTTGGTGCAGGGGCTCTCTGGCCTTGCGTGCATTTACTGCACGGATACCGGGCTGTATCACCTCGCAGTATCGATGGGGGTTCCAGCGACGGTCTTTTACGGACCGACCCAGCCGTGGCGGAACATGATGCCGAGCCAGCCGGACGCCCGAAGCGTCAGGCTGGCGGTCCTTGGCGGAGAGCATTGCGAAGAAAAGGCCTGCGAATCCCCACTGTGCATCGATGCCGCCATACGTTGTTTCGCCGACGCTTCCCCGCTGACTGACCTCGCCGGAACTCCGACAGGCTGTCCGTTGCGTGCCCATCCAATTGCCGCGCTGGCGGAGATCTCGGTACATGAAAGTTCTCGTAATCAAGCGTGACAAGCTGGGAGACCTGCTCCTGGCCACGCCGATGCTTGCGCATCTGAGGTCCAGCCTGCCGGGAGCGGAAATCCACCTGCTGGCCAACGACTACAACTCGTGGGCTGTCGACGGAAACCCGGATATCGACCGTCGATGGGTTTATCGACGTGTTCGTAACGGCAGGCGTGTAAGTGTGATGGCCGCGATCGGGGCGGTAGGTATGGGCTTTGCCCTTCGCCGGCAGCACTTTGATTGGGTGATCGTCGCGAACGGCGAGGACTCCCCGCGCGCAATCGAGCGAGGTCTTTCTGTGAACGGTGTTCGCACTATCGCCTACTGTGCCGACGCCAAGCGCTATCCGCGACTCTCCGACCCCCTGCCGGTGCAGCCGGCAATGCACGAATTGGACAGGATGCTTGCGATGCTTGCGCCGTTGGGGGTTGCTGCACCCGAAAGGCCGCTGTTTCCAGCGTACGTGCTTCCAGGAGATGCCGCCGCTTTCGCCCAGGAGTGGCTCGCCTCAAGGGGGCTGAAGGCACGCGGATATGTCGTGCTCGGTCTCGGGGCAAGGCGGCCGAAGAAGCAGCCATCTACCGCGCAGATCCTGCGATGGAGTGCCCATTTCAAGCAGGCGTGGGGACTCGACACCGTATTCATGTGGACGCCAGGCAAGTCTGACAATGCCCTCTATCCTGGCGATGATGATGTCGCGCAACCGGTTGTTGCGGCCGGAAGTCCACATATTCACCCGTTTCGAGGCCCGTTGCGCGAGGCGCTTGGATTGGTATGGAGCGCGCGTACGAGCCTGTTTCCCGACAGCGGACTGATGCATTTTGCCGCCGCCAGTCCCGGGGGGGTATTGGGATTCTTTGCCGAGACCGATGTTTCCCCGAGCCCGATCCACTGGGCGCCGCGCGGCGAGCAGGCGGATTTCCTCGAGGCCGAGAAGAGCGTCTCGGACCTGCCCGACGAGCTTGTGCTGGAGCGACTTGGCCGATGCTTGGGCTAGCGCTTTTCGCCGTAGACCGCCGGATTCAGGGTGGGGTCGTTATACATCTTGAACTGGCGGTAGATCTTGAACCACGCATCGCCGCGGGAGGCCTCTTCGAGGAGGCGGTCAAAGCATCCCGCGAGATCCTGCCGCTGTTCGAGGAAGCGCGCAAGGCGCGCAGCGCAACTCTCAATGTGTGCCCGTTCGACATCCTTGCGCTGGGTCTGCAGTCGCATGTGGTGAATCTTCAGGCTGAGGATGGAGAGCCGATCGACCATTGAGCCGGCCGTTTCGGAGTTCAATCGGGCGCCAACCTTGCGTTGCGTGCTTGCAAGGCTTTCGAGTAACGATTCGTCCATCTTCTCGATCGCGTCGTTCCGCTTCTGGTTATAGCCGTCTATCGCGCGCTTGTTACCGGCGATCTCGCTGTCCGGCACCTGCTTCCTGCGCGCAAGATCTTCCTCGTCCCAAAGCAGGCAGTTGAACCTGTGGTTGAGTTCCGCATACTGCCAAAACCCGGAAGCATGCTGCTGGGAGGATCCCTTCGCCCAGCCAGGGACACCATGGCAGGCGTCGTGGAACGCGAGGATCGCTCCAGATGATTGCTGGCCGTTCATCTTTACCCTTTTATTTTTGCGGATAACAGTCCGACGGGGCCTGATCCCGCACCCGGCTGCAGGGTTACCGTATAGCCTGCCTCTTCTAGGTATCGCGAAACCGGCTGCACGCCGCGGTGGTATTCCATCCGGATCTCGCGGGGGCTCAGGTGGGCTAGAAAGCGGGGGTCAGCCAAGAGGTGGTATTCGGCCCCTTCGCAATCCAGCTTAAGCAGGTCAACGCCTTGCGGCAGGTGTTCGAGGACGTAGGCGACCCCTTCGACAAAACGAAGCTGGTCATTGCGAACAATGACTCCTTCGGCGCGGTTCGAAAGCCCGACCTCATGAAGCCTGACTTTCCCGGCAAACCCATTCGCTTCGACATTGCGGCGGATAAAACCGCAGAACGTAACTGAAGGCTCGAAGGCGTGCACAGTTGCTCCGCGGCGTGCGAATGCCAAGGCACTATCCCCCACATAGGCGCCCACATCGACCACCACTTTGCCGGTCAAGTCGCGCTGTTTCACGCCGTAGGCGTCGTCGATCAGGACCTCTTTGTAGTAGCTGGCCTCGTCGCGACTCCACAAGGGTGAATACAGAGTCAGGCCATCGACGCGGACGCATTTCGCATCCTCAAGAAATTCGAAGTCGGCCCCTATGCGGTCCAGGCGGCATGCAGTTGGAAGCAACGGCCAGGAGGACGCTTTCATTGAAACGCGTCGTCCGGAGGCCATGAGCACTTCGACCCGGCGGTTTCCAGGCAGCATCGGCATCCACCAGGACATGGAAGGTGACGCTAGCCGTTCCCGGAATAACTGCGAGGACTTGTAATAGAAGCGCAAGCGCCGGATGCTTTCTCGGAGGGACACGTCAGGCTCGGGTGTTGTTGACGCGTTGCAATTCAAGGAGTTTTGCGTATTTCATGAAACTGTTCATGCAGCCGATGACGGTATGTGCCAGGCCAGGCAGCCCGTCAAGGAACCCGAGGCGGAAAAGGTAGAACTTGATGAACCGGACAACCGGGCTGGCAGCCAGGTGCAGGGCGGTTGTCGTATGGCCGCGTTCGTGCAGATCCCTTGCTGCGAGGGACGTATAGCGATTTTGCTTTTCGAGGTAATCCCGCAGGCTTTCGGCTGACTCATGCAGGAGGTCGCCATGCAGCGTCCCGGGAATGGCGGAGTAAACCACTTTTTCGTGGACCGGGTCGTCGCTCCATTTCGCCGCACGTCGATCGAACAAACGCAGGCTCCAGTCGGGATAGCCTTCCCCGTGGCGAAGCCACCTTCCAAGGAATCGATTGCACCTCGCCATCCGGTAGGCTTGCGATACCGGATTGGACACGGCCTGTTCGATGCTGGTGGCCAGCGCAGGGGAAACGCGTTCGTCGGCATCGATGCACAGCACCCAGTCATGGGCGGCCTGGTCGACGGCAAACTGCTTCTGGCGACCGAAGCCCAGCCACTCCTGCTCAACCAGACGTGCGCCGGAAGCGCGCACGATCTCGCAAGTTTGGTCAGTACTGCCGGAGTCGACAACGATGATCTCATCGCAAAAAGCGATGGATGCAAGGCAGGGACCCACCTGATCCGCGGCGTTCCGGGTAATGAGCACTGCTGAGAGACGGACGCGCTGGTGATCAGGCAAAGGGTTATCCCGTATAATCTTCCGAGGTTGCACGCCGCATTTTAGCCTACCACCGGGGCGACCCCGTGAAGCGCAGTGCGGCGTTTTCTCCGGTTTTCGTCGAGCGCCATGCGAATCCTCTTCGTCAAAACGTCTTCGCTCGGCGATGTGATTCACAACTGCCCCGCAGTGACTGACGTACACCGCCATTTCCCCGGGGCAGTCATCGATTGGGTTGTCGAAGAAAAGTTTGCGGAGATCGTGTCGATGCATCCGGCAGTCCGGCGGGTTTTCCCGGTCGCGGTCCGTCGGTGGAGAGGGAGGCCGCTTCACCCGTCTACGTGGAGGGAAATATCCGCCTTCCGGAAGGCTATGCGCGAGCAGTCCTACGACTTGATCATCGACACGCAAGGCTTGCTCAAGAGCGCGCTGATCGTTGCCACCGCTCTTGGACGCAAACACGGCTTCGATTCCGCGAGCGCGCGCGAGTCGATTGCAAGTCGATTTTACGATGTCACGCATCATATTGACCGCAAGTTGCATGCTGTGGAACGCAACCGGTTGCTGACTGCCGCTGCATTGGCTATGGCGGCGGATTCCGAATGCGACTACGGCCTCGAACCGAACGGCCCGAACCCGCTCCGGATCCTTCGGCCTTTCCGCGTCCTTCTCAGCATGACAAGTCGTGCCGACAAACTCTGGCCGGAGGCGCATTGGGTTGAACTGGTTCGATCCAGTGCGGCGCTGGGACTGGAGTGCGTATTGCCGTGGGGAAGTCCCGGCGAGCGTGCCAGGTGCGATAGGATCGCCGCCGCCGCTGGCGCCGGGTTAGTGCCGGAGGCTCTCTCGCTCGGCGAGCTGGCGGGCCTGATGAAAGCATCTGAGGCCGTTGTCGGGGTGGATACCGGGCTTATCCACTTTGCCGTTGCGCTCGGGGTACCTGCGGTGGGGTTGTATTGTGCGACCGAACCTGCACTGACCGGCTTGCATGGCGGCTCCAGGACGGTCAATCTGGGACGGCCGAATTGCCCACCTTCTGCGATGGAAGCCTTGACTGCATTGGCCACTTTCGCATGATTTTTCGCGCAGGTTACACCCTCTTGCTGTGGCTTGGGTTGCCGCTGATCCTGTCCAGGCTTTGGTGGCGTGCCCGGCGTGAGCCTGGGTACGCAAAGGGCGTGAGCGAACGATTCGGTCGATACGGACCAAAACCGGATCGACCCGTGATCTGGGTGCATGCAGTGTCGGTTGGCGAGGTGCGGGCGAGCGTTCCCTTGGTGAACGCACTTCGTGCAGAGTATCCCGAGCACAGTGTCCTCGTGACTTGCATGACTGCAGCCGGACGCGAAACGATTAAGCAGGCGTTTGGTGCAAATGTTCTGGCCGCATTTCTACCGTATGACTTCCCGTTTGCCGTTCGCCTGTTTCTGGACCATTTCCAGCCACGCATAGGCGTATTGGTTGAAACCGAGATTTGGATCAACCTGATGGCGGAGTGTGGTCGACGGAAACTGCCGATGGTGCTGGCTAGCGGAAGAATGTCTGGACGATCCGGGCATGCATACAGGCGCCTTTCGGGCCTGACGCGACCGGCGTTCGAATCTTTGGCTGCAGTGTGTGCGCAGAGCGAGGCCGATGCCACTCGGATTGCTTCCCTTGGGGCGCACCAAGTGGGTGTCGCCGGAAACCTGAAATTCGATGTCGTTCCCGAACCGGCAATGCTGGCCAGAGGCGCGGAATTGAGGCGATCCTTGGGAGACAGGCGCGTTGTTCTCCTTGCGAGCACGCGCGACGGCGAAGAGGATCTGCTGCTTGGGGCTTTCGCGGGGCGTATGCCTCCGGGCACCCTTTTGATGGTTGTGCCGCGCCATCCGCAGCGGTTTGATGAAGTTTCCTCCATTTTGGAGGCGAAGGGATTGAAGGTCGCGCGTCGCAGCAGGGGTGATGACGCGAGTAGTGCAGACGCTCTCCTGGGGGACACGATGGGTGAAATGCCGGCTTACTACTCAGCAGCTGACGTTGCCATCATCGGGGGAAGCATGCTTCCGTATGGTGGCCAAAACCTTATTGAAGCCTGTGCCATCGGCGTTCCTGTCGTCATAGGACCGCACGTTCAGAACTTCAGCGAAGTCGTGCGTCTGGCCGTTGAAGCTGGGGCGGCCATTCAGGTCACTGATTCTGAGGGGGCCGTGGAGGCGGTGCTGGCGTTGCTCGGGGACAAGGCTCGCCGGGATCGCATGGGCTCAGGCGGAGTGGACCTTTGCGTCGCACACCGCGGTGCAACCGCGCGTCACCTGGCAGTAATCAAGCGGCTACTGCAGTCTTAGAACTGCAATGCCTTGTTTACCTCGTCGATGTCTTCTTCCCGGAGACTGCCCGCTGCAGCCTTGAGCCTCAGGTAGTTGGTAATCGTGTTGTAGCGTGCCGTTGCGAGGTCGCGGCGGGTCGAAAAAAGTTGCTGCTGGGCGTTGAGCACGTCGATATTGATGCGCACTCCTACCTCGTACCCGAGTTTGTTCGATTCTAGAGCGCTCTGGCTGGAAACCAGGGCGGCCTCAAGGGCTGAAACCTGGGCGATCCCGTTGATTACGCCCAGATAGGACTGCCGCGAAGAAAGGGCGCTCACCCTGCGAGCGTTTTCAAGATCCTGCTTGGCTTTTTCATAATTGGCGGCAGCCTCGCGTTCACGCGAGTTGATCGCCCCGCCTTGGTACAACGGAAGGGCCAGCTGCACCCCGATGGAGGCCGGGGTAATCAGGCTTCCGGTTGCGGATAGGTTCGACCCGGTCTGGTTGGTCTGCCCCAAGGTGGCAACCAAGTCTACTGTAGGGTAGTGGGCCGCCCGCGAACGCTTGACCTCAAGGCTGGCGATTTCGCTGACTGCTTCCTGGATGAGGACCGGAAAGCTTTGCTTTTCGGCTATATCGACCCAGCTTTGCATGTTGTTCGGGTTCGGAGGCGAAAGCTTCACGTCGCTGCGCAGGGGGCGGAGCATTTCGTAGGCCTTTCCCGTGACCTGCTGCAAGGTTCTTCTCTTCACC
Source organism: Bordetella parapertussis (assembly GCA_945862265.1). Taxonomy (GTDB): domain Bacteria; phylum Pseudomonadota; class Gammaproteobacteria; order Burkholderiales; family SG8-39; genus SZAS-79. The sequence goes on along the minus strand of CAMAXP010000060.1, from coordinate 11,132 downwards.
TCGAGGTCATTCTGCGAGGAAATTTCCTGTGCTGTGCTCAGGTCGTAGCGTGCCTGCGCCTCGTGCGTGTCCGTGATCGTTGCGGTGCCGACCTCGAAATTGCGTTTCGCCTGCGCGAGCTGCTCGGAAATCGCGGCCTTTTGCGCGCGTACCAGCGCCAGCGTGTCTTCGGCGGATAGCACATCGAAGTAGGCCTGGGCCGAGCGGACGGCGAGATCCTGGGCGGCTTGCCCAAACACCGCTTCCGCCTGACGGACCTGATACTCGGCTTGGTTGTACTGAGCACTGTTTTGTGGGCGGTAGATGGGATGGGAAAGCGTGAACTGGTAAGTGCCGGTGTTGAATGTCCGCGTCGTTGGGATTGCCGAGTTGGAGCCACGCCCGTCAATGTCGAGGTTGGTCCTGGTGAAGCTCGTGGTCAGCCCCAGCGTGGGCAGGAGGAGGGCACGTCCTTGAGGCAGCTTTTCCAGTCCGGCCTGCAGCGCGTAGCGTGCGGCGCCGAACTGGGCGTCATAGTTGCGCGCGTCACGGAACACCTGAAGCAGGTCCTCGGCAGATGCTGCCGATGGAAATACGGTCGGCGCTGCCGCCAGGGTCAATGCGATGACACACCAAACGCGAGATTTCATCGGCGGGCTCAAGCTCTGCTTCAGTAGACTGGCATGGATGGGTCGACCGACCGGGCCCAGGCATCGACCCCGCCGGCAAGGTTGACCACGTGGGGGAATCCCAGTTGCTCAAGCAGGCCCGCGACCTGCATGCTTCGTCCCCCGTGGTGACAGATCACCACCGTCTCTGCGGTGCTGTCAAGCTCCGCAATGCGGGACGCAACCTGGCCCATGGGTATCAGGAGAGAACCTTCAATGTGCGCAGTCTGGAACTCCCATTCCACCCGGACATCCAGAAGCTGCAGCTTGTCGCCCGCCGCAAGCCTTGCCTTGAGTTCAGTCGGTGCAAGCTGCTTCATGATCAGAATTCAAAGCGCGAAGCGCGCTCCGCGTTCTTTAACGGGGCGATCACGGTATCGAAGAGTTCGACGCTTCGGTAGCCACCCGTCGCACCGCATGAATAGAGCCGCGCCACCATGATTGGCGCCTCGCCTACGATTGCGAACAGTCTTCCGCCCCGCGCAAGCTGACTCAGGATGTCAGTGGGCAGTACGGGCGTAGAGCCTGTGAGTACGATCACGTCATACGGCGCATGAGCTGGGATTCCGTGAGAGGCGTCTCCGGCCTGCAGGGTGAGGTTATCCACGCCATGGCGGCTGAGGTTTTTTCGGCCGAATTCGGCGAGCTTCGGCTGGATTTCCACCGAAAGGACGTGGGCGGCGCGGTGCGCCAGAAGCGCAGTCAGGTACCCGCTTCCTGTGCCGACTTCAAGCACTCGGTCTGACTTCCTCACGGAGAGCTCCTGGAGTATCCGCGCCTCCATCTTGGGAGGCATCATCCGCTCTCCGTCGCCGATCGGAATTTCCATGTCCGTGAAGGCTATCCCCTTGTATTCCGGCGGGACGAATTCCTCGCGGGGGACGGCGTACAGCAGATTGAGAACGTCTTGGTCAAGGACATCCCAAGGGCGAATCTGCTGTTCGACCATATTGAAACGGGCTTGCTCGAAATTCATGGGCGCCATGGTTCGGGAGTAAATTTCAAGGGCGGGCGAATAGTTTACCAAAGCGCAGCTTCACCCATATAATGAAAATCAGTCAGCGTAGGGGTCCTGGAGGCGTTTTTCCGGGTGAGAGAGTCCCTTCGAACCTGATGCGGGTAATGCCGCCGCAGGGAAGCGTTGGCCGCCTTGGCCATTTTGGGCGTCCCCGCTCCCATCCCCACATATATAGGAGCGAACATGAGTGCCAATCCGAAATTCCTCGCCGCCACTGCACAGGTGGACGAGGCTGCGGTCAAGTCGCTGCCAAACTCAAAGAAGACCTATGTTCCCGGGTCGCGGCCCGATATCCGGGTGCCGATGCGGGAGATATCCCAATCGGACACCCCGGCGGACTTTGGCGCAGAAAGAAACCCGCCGATCTGGGTGTATGACACCTCCGGCCCGTACTCCGATCCGGAGGTGACGATCGACATTCGGTCCGGGCTTGCGCCGCTGCGTGCAAAATGGATCGAGGAGCGGGCCGATGTCGAAGAACTGCCTGGCCCAAGTTCGCGGTTTGGGGTCGAGAGGATGAACGACACCAAGCTCGGAGAACTTCGATTTAACCTGAGCCGCAAGCCGCGCCGGGCCAAGGCCGGCAAGAATGTGACCCAGATGCACTACGCAAGGCAAGGGATCGTCACCCCCGAAATGGAGTACATCGCAATTCGCGAGAACCTGCGTCGGGCTGAGTACATCCAGAGCCTGAAGGACACCGGCCCCATGGGCGAGAAGCTTGCCGCCCTCATGGGGCGCCAGCATCGGGGGGAGCGCTTCGGCGCCGAAATTCCGGCGGAGATCACGCCCGAATTCGTACGTTCCGAGGTGGCGCGTGGCCGGGCGATCATCCCGGCCAACATCAACCACCCGGAGACGGAGCCGATGATCATCGGCCGAAACTTCCTGGTGAAAATCAACGCCAACATCGGAAATTCCGCGCTTGGATCCTCCATTGGCGAAGAGGTCGAGAAGATGACCTGGTCGATCCGCTGGGGGGGCGACACCGTAATGGATCTCTCCACCGGCAAGCATATCCACGAAACGCGCGAGTGGATCATCCGCAATTCCCCGGTGCCGATCGGAACCGTGCCCATTTACCAGGCGCTCGAAAAAGTCGATGGCCGGGCGGAAAACCTTACATGGGAGATCTTCAGGGACACCCTGATAGAGCAGGCAGAGCAGGGCGTCGACTACTTCACCATCCATGCGGGTGTGCGCCTGCAGTATGTGCCGTTGACGGCGAACCGCATGACCGGGATCGTGTCGCGCGGAGGCTCGATCATGGCCAAGTGGTGCCTTGCCCACCACAAGGAGAGCTTCCTCTATACGCACTTCGAGGACATCTGCGAAATCATGAAGGCGTACGACGTGTCGTTTTCGCTCGGCGACGGCCTGCGCCCGGGTTCGATCTACGATGCCAACGACGAGGCGCAACTCGGCGAACTCAAGACGCTGGGTGAGCTTACCCAGGTCGCATGGAAGCATGATGTCCAGGTGATGATCGAGGGGCCGGGTCATGTGCCCATGCAGCTGATCAAGGAAAACATGGACCTGCAGCTCGACTGGTGCAAGGAGGCGCCGTTCTACACCCTGGGCCCGCTTACAACCGACATCGCTCCAGGCTACGACCACATCACTTCAGCCATCGGTGCTGCGCAGATCGGCTGGTATGGCACGGCCATGCTGTGCTATGTGACGCCCAAGGAGCATCTAGGCCTGCCCAACAAGAAGGACGTCAAGGACGGCATCATGGCCTACAAGATCGCGGCCCATGCGGCGGATCTCGCAAAGGGGCACCCCGGGGCGCAGATCCGCGACAATGCCGTATCCAAAGCACGCTTCGAGTTCCGCTGGGCCGACCAGTTCAACCTGGGCCTGGATCCGGACACCGCCAAGGACTTCCACGACGAAACCCTGCCGAAAGACAGCGCCAAAGTTGCACATTTCTGTTCCATGTGCGGGCCGCATTTCTGCTCGATGAAGATTACCCAGGACGTCCGCGACTACGCCAAGAAGCAGGGCGTATCAAACGAGGCCGCGCTGAAGAAGGGGATGCAGGAAAAGGCGATCGAGTTTGTGAAGAAGGGAAGCGAGATTTACCACAAGGCGTAGGCTGGCCTGCGGGGTAACGGACATGTCCATCGGCGCGCCGAGCTCGATCGGCAAGTACACCATCCTGGGCGAGCTGGGGCCTGGCGATTGCTTTGGCGAAATGCTCTACTTTTCGACCGAGAGCGCTTTGCGCAGCACAACGATCCGCGCCACGACTCCTGTTCTGGTGCTTGAGATCAAGGCCACTCAGTTGTCCGCCGCAAGTGACGCATGCCGGGTGCAGATCAACAAGTCGTTCATGCGTATCCTCATCGATCGGCTGTCTGCAGCGAACAAGAAACTCACCGAGCGGGCCGCGGAGCGATGAACCTGAACGACCTGGCGTGTGCGGCGATCCTCGGCGTCGTCGAAGGCCTGACCGAATTTCTCCCGATCTCCAGCACCGGACACCTGATACTGGCCGGCGACTTGCTGGGGTTCAACGATGATCGCAGCAAGGTGTTCGACATTGTCATCCAGACGGGTGCAATGCTTGCGATCGTTTGGGAGTATCGCTCACGGTTCTACGAGGTGCTGACAAGGATGTTCAGTGACGCCGCGGCACGGCGCTTTGTGATGAATTTGGCTATCGCGTTTGTGCCAGCAGCCGTTCTAGGGCTCGCGTTCGGAAAATTGATCAAGGCGTTTCTGTTCAAGCCGGTGCCTGTGGCACTGGCATTTGTGCTGGGTGGAATCGTCATCCTCCTGGTGGAGCGGCGTGCGCGTCCCGTGCGCGTCGAGACTGTTGACGACATGACTTGGAAGGACGCCTTAAAGGTAGGCTGCGCGCAGGCGGTAGCGTTGATTCCGGGAACGTCCCGTTCCGGCGCGACCATTGTGGGTGGGATGCTCTTCGGTCTTTCGCGACGGGCTGCGACCGAATTCTCGTTCTTCCTGGCGGTCCCGACCCTGTTCGCCGCCGGCGCCTACGATCTCTTCAAGAACCGGGCCCTGCTCAGCACGGGCGATCTGGGCATGTTCGGGGTCGGTGCGATTACTGCGTTCGTTTCCGCATTTTTCTGCGTGCGCTGGCTATTGCGCTACATCACCACACACGACTTCACCGTATTCGCGTGGTACCGCATCCTGTTTGGGGGAGCCGTACTTATCACTGCCTACACCGGTCTCGTGACCTGGTCGGTCGGTTAGGTCTGCACCCAGGGCAGGCCGGCGAGCCTCCATCCGCCCAATGTGTTCCTGTGCCCTTCCGGCCCTTTGTCTCCCTCGAAGCCCTGAAGCACGTTGTAGGCCTCGGCGAAGCCCGCATGCGCGGCAGCGATGGCTGCGTTATGGGATCGGCCGCCAGACCGGCAAAGGAACATGACTGGCACGTCTTTTGAGGCGAGGGCCTCAAGCTGCGCCACAAACTCCGGATTGGGAACGCTGCCTGGCCAGCTGTTCCATTCCACCGCCAAAGCGCCGGGCACTCGGCCCACCCACTCAAGCTCGGCCTTGGTGCGAATATCGACCAGCTTTGCGCCGGCCAGCATCAGCGAGTACGCTTCTTCCGGGAGCAATGCGCCCGAGTACGGTAGTTTCAGTTCGCTGGCCCGCTGGCGGGCAATATTCTTGATGAGTTCCGGGTTGGCCATGGCATTCCTCTGAGGGTGCCGGATTATAAGACCTGGTCTGGACCCCCAGTACCCAGTGTTGGTGCATTCGGCGCACTGAAGTGGGGCGAAATCCAGTGCGGCGCATTGAAACGGTGCGTTTTCTTTCTGTAGAATCCGTGGATTCGCGCTTTGCAAAGAGGGGCGTCTGCGCATCCTCTTGTTTGGCATGGAAACTGCTCAAATCTTTTCTGTCCGGCCAGAGGCCGGTTTCACTTTTTATTCGCAAACTCAGGAGAACTAGATGCCATCGGCAGCCGAAGTACTGAAACTGGCCAAGGAAAAGGAAGTCAAATTTGTCGATTTCCGCTTTACCGACACGCTCGGTAAGGAGCAGCACGTGACTGTCCCGGCCAAGTATTTCACTATGGACAAGTTCGAGAATGGGCACGCGTTCGACGGTTCGTCGATTGCCGGTTGGAAGGGGATTCAGGCCTCGGATATGGCGCTCATGCCGGATCCCAACAGCGCGCGCCTGGACCCGTTCTCGGATGAGCCCGTGCTCAATATTTCTTGTGACGTGGTCGAGCCCGGCGACGGGACGCCTTACGATCGCTGCCCGCGCGGCATTGCGAAGCGTGCAGAGGCCTACCTGAAATCCTCGGGTCTTGGTGATACCGCGTACTTCGGTCCGGAGCCGGAATTCTTCGTTTTCGACGGTGTTACCTGGCAGATCGACATGTCCGGTTGCTTCGTCAAGATTCGTTCCGAAGAGGCGCCGTGGTCTTCGGGCATCGATTACGAGTCTGGCAACATGGGCCATCGTGCCCCCGTCAAAGGCGGCTATTTTCCTGTGCCTCCGGCGGACACCCTTCAGGACATCCGCAATGCGATGTGCATCGCCCTCGAACAGCAAGGTGTTGAAGTCGAGGTGCACCACCACGAAGTGGCGGCGCCCGGGCAATGCGAGATCGGCACGAAATTCGCACCTCTCGTACAACGCGCGGACTGGACTCAGATCCTGAAGTACACCGTCTGGAACGTCGCTGCGTCCTACGGCAAGACCGCCACTTTCATGCCCAAGCCGGTCGTGGGCGACAACGGTTCCGGCATGCACGTCCACCAGTCGGTCTGGAAGGGCGGCGAGAACCTGTTCGCAGGTAACGGTTATGCAGGCCTGTCCGAGTTCGCGCTGTATTACATTGGCGGCGTAATCAAGCACGCCAAGGCGCTGAATGCGATCACCAACCCGGGCACCAACAGCTACAAGCGGCTGGTCCCTGGCTTTGAGGCGCCGATCAACCTGGCCTATTCGGCCCGCAACCGATCGGCTTCCTGCCGCATTCCGTTCGTGAACAGTCCCAAAGCCCGCCGCGTCGAAGTGCGGTTCCCGGATCCGACCGCCAACTCGTACATGGCTTTTGCCGCGCTGCTGATGGCCGGCCTCGACGGCGTCCAGAACAAGATTCACCCGGGCGATCCCGTGGACAAGAACCTTTACGACCTCCCGCCGGAAGAGGCCAAGAAGGTGCCGAACGTTTGCTCGTCGCTTGACCAAGCGCTTGAAAGCCTGGACAAGGATCGTGCTTTCCTGACGAAAGGGGGCGTGTTCTCCGACGACTTCATCGACGCCTACATTGCACTCAAGATGACGGAAGTCACGCGTTTCCGCATGACCACCCATCCGGTTGAGTTCGACATGTATTACTCGTCATAAGGCGGACAGTCACAGCCCGGGCACGGGCTTGTTCGCAAGAAGTAAGGAAAAAGGATGGGCGTTTCCCGTCCTTTTTCTTTTCGGCTCCGGATTGTAAAAGGCCGATTTCCAACATAGACTTGCCTGCTCAATTTAAGGTTCGTTCTTGATGAAGCGACGCGGCGCCTTGCTGTGCGTGATGGTTGCCACCTGCCTTATGGGTTCGGGGCCGGTCGCCTTTGGGCAGGCCGGGGCTGAACTCCAGATGATCTGGCGTTGCGTCGACCCAACAGGCAAGACGCACGTCACAAACATCAAGGACGAAACCGTAGGGAAGGATTGCAAGGTAATCCAAACGCAGCGCGTCAATGTGCTTCCGCCGCAAACACAATCCCAATCCCAAACCCAGCCACCAAAGCCAGCCACCAAGTCCCCGGCGGGATTTCCTAAGGAGACTTCGGGCGAACGGGCGACTGCTCGCGATCGGCAGAGGGCAGCGCTTGAGTCGGAGCTTGCAAGTGAGGAGGCGCTGCTTACCAAGGCGAAGGCGGAGCTTGCCGAGCAGGAGTCGATACGCGGTGGGGACGAGAAGAATTACGCGAAGGTTCTCGAGCGGTTGCAGAAGTACAAGGACAACGTGGAACTGCACCAGAAGAACGCGACCGAATTGCGTAAGGAATTGGGCAAGCTGAGGTAGCCTGGCCGGGGCAGACCTTACGAAAACGATGAGCGCCCCGTTCTCCGGGTTGGAGTTGCTGCCCACCGCGGTTGCGGTTCTGGATCCGGATTTTGTTGTCCGGTACGTCAATCCAGCGGCCGAGAGCCTTCTTGCCACCGCGGTAAAAGGGTTGCTCGGCCAGCCCTTTGTGCCGCTGTTCGACGAACAGGTGCAACTGGCCAAGACCTTGGCTGATGCGCTCGCGAATCACTGGGACTATTCCGCGCAAAGCCTTACGTTCACACGACCAGGCCATGAGCCGCTCGCCTTGGTGACGATGGTCGCCCACATTGCGCTCCCCGCGACCCCGCTACTTGTCGAATTGCGGCCGATCGAGCAGCAGCTCAGGATTGCGCGCGAAGAGCGGATGATCGATCAGCAGGCCGCGAATCGGGAGCTGATCCGCAACCTTGCGCACGAAATCAAGAATCCACTGGGTGGGCTGCGGGGGTCAGCGCAGTTGCTGGAGCGAGAACTGGACAAGGCCGAACTCAAGGAATACACGCAGGTCATCATCAAGGAAGCCGACCGGCTCCAGGCGTTGATGGATCGGCTCCTCACGCCCCACCGCACGCCGAGGCTTGCGCCCTTGAATGTGCATGAGATTCTGGAAAGAGTTCGCAGCCTGATTCTTGCCGAGTTTGCGGATGGCGTGACGATCAAGCGCAACTACGACGTAAGCGTCCCGGAATTGGTCGGGGACAAGGAACAGCTGATCCAGGCGATCCTCAATATTGCGCGCAATGCGGCCCAAGCGTTGCAAGCCGGCCGGTCGACCGAGGGTACGCGGCCAAATGGGCTGCCAAGGGGAACCATCGAGCTGCGCACACGAATTGCGCGCCAGCTCACGATAGTCCGGCGACGACACAGGCTGGCACTAGAATTGCAAGTAATCGACGACGGACCTGGCGTCGCGGACGATATCCGCGACAAGATTTTCAATCCCCTTGTGTCCGGGCGCGAGGGGGGCAGCGGCCTCGGCCTGTCTCTGGCACAGACTTTCGTCCAGTACCACCAAGGGATGATTGAATGTGAAAGCAAGCCGGGTCGTACTGTGTTCACAATCCTGCTGCCCTTGGGCTGAGCCCCACGGGGCGGCTGTTATCTGGAAACTGATGAAGCCAGTCTGGATCGTCGATGATGACCGTTCTATCCGGTGGGTGTTCGAGAAGGCACTCGGCCGCGAGGGAATTGCGTTCAACTCTTATTCTTCCTCTTCGGAAGCGCTGGACGCGCTGAGCAATGGACCGCCGCAGGTGCTGGTGTCCGACATCAGGATGCCCGGGCCATCCGGACTGCAACTCCTGCAGACGGTCAAGGAGCGCTACCCGACAGTCCCGGTGATTGTGATGACCGCCTATTCCGACCTCGAGTCGGCCGTGGCGGCCTTCCAGGGCGGCGCATACGAATACCTGCCCAAGCCTTTTGACGTGGACCAGGCAGTCGACTTGATCAGGCGTGCCCTTGATGAAAGCCAGCGGGAAGCCTCCGCCCTGGAACCGGTCACCGAAGCGCCCGAAATACTGGGACAGGCCCCGGCGATGCAGGAAGTCTTTCGTGCCATCGGCCGATTGTCCCAGTCTACCGCCACCGTACTGATTACCGGAGAGTCAGGCTCGGGAAAGGAACTGGTTGCAAGAGCGCTGCACCGACATAGTGCACGATCGGCAAAACCTTTTGTGGCCATCAATACAGCAGCAATGCCGAAGGACCTTCTGGAGTCCGAACTGTTCGGGCACGAGCGAGGGTCCTTCACGGGAGCGCAGGCACAGCGACGCGGACGCTTCGAACAGGCCGAAGGGGGTACGCTTTTCCTGGACGAGATTGGCGACATGCCGGCCGACCTGCAGACCCGTCTGCTTCGCGTCCTTTCAGACGGCAGCTTTTACCGCGTCGGTGGACACCAGCAAATCAGGACGAATGTCCGGGTGATTGCGGCGACCCACCAGAACCTTGATGCCCGGGTACGCGAGGGAAGCTTCAGGGAGGATCTGTATCACAGACTCAACGTCATTCGGATCCGGCTGCCGGCGATGCGGGAGCGTCGTGAGGATATCCCTCTCCTTGCCCGGCACTTCCTGGCGCACAGCGCGGTACAGTTAGGTGTAGATCCCAAGCGGCTTTCGGACGAAGTGGTTGATCACATTTCACGACTCGACTTCCCCGGGAATGTGCGGCAACTTGAAAACCTCTGCCACTGGCTGACGGTAATGGCGCCCGGCCAAGCCATCGAGGTCGGGGACCTGCCGGCCGAATTCCGCGAGCAGACGACTGCGGCCGGCGCTGCCGACTGGGTGGCCGCGCTCGAGCAAGAGGTTGACCGGAGGTTGGGGCGCGGGGAAACAGGGATCCTCGACCTGCTCGGCCGGCAATTTGAAAAATCCCTTATCGTCAAAGCTTTGGCACGCACCGGGGGGCGGCGAATCGAGGCAGCCAATCTGCTGGGCATGGGGCGCAACACAATTACCAGGAAGATCCAGGAGCTGGGCATCGAGGGCAAAGACGCAGGCTAGGCCGGGTTCCCAACCAGCCAATTCCACTATGCGGAATTGACTGGATGTACAATCCCGCTTATTTTGTGCATAGCAACAATAAAGGATTGCCCATGTCTACATCTTTGCTGGCCGGCATGCAGATAAATGCCGAGATCACCCCTGAATTTGCTGAGATTTTGACTCCAGCGGCATTGGAGTTGATTGCTTTGCTGCATCGCACCTTTGAACCCAGAAGGGTCCACCTTCTTGCGTTGCGTGCTGCACGGCAAAAAGAATTCGATGCCGGAAAGCTTCCCGATTTCCTTCCCGAAACAAAATCGATTCGCGAAGCTCAGTGGAAAGTGGCATCGCAGCCGGCCGACATGCTCGACCGTCGTGTCGAAATTACGGGACCCACTGACCGGAAGATGGTGATCAACGCGCTGAATTGCGGTGCGTCCACTTTCATGGCGGATTTTGAGGATGCCAACTGCCCGACATGGTTCAACATGATCGACGGCCAGATCAACATCCGCGATGCGGTGCGGCGCACGATCACGCTCGAACAAGGCGGAAAGAAATACAAGCTCAATGACAAGACTGCCGTACTTGTCCCGCGCCCGCGCGGCTGGCACCTCGACGAAAAGCATGTTCTCGTCGATGGGAGGCCGGTGTCAGGCGGGATTTTCGACTTCGCGTTGCTGTTCTTCCACAATGCAAAAGCGCTCCTCGAGCGTGGAAGCGGCCCGTACTACTACCTTCCCAAGATGGAGTCGCATCTCGAGGCACGGCTGTGGAATGACAGTAAGCGTCCGGTGAAGGCCCTCTTGTTGGAGTAGTCGAGGAGTCCGAGGATGGTGTCCACCAAGTTGAGTGAGTGGACACCAAGATGGAGAAGCGTTCGCAGGTAGTGGCCGGGGAGCCGTACCGGGTCACAGGTAACGGTCGGCGGT
>CAMAXP010000059.1 GCA_945862265.1 Bordetella parapertussis | reverse complement strand
GGGGGTAAGGTGCGAAAGCGTCCGCGCCCCTTCAATCGCCAAATCGGAGTTGCACAGATGAATACTGCTACGCACCTTACCTTAGCCGAACGATATCAGATCGAGATAATGCGACGGTATGCAACCGGCCATAACAAGATTGCTCGATCGCTGGGGCGATCTCGGAGCACGATCGACCGGGAAGTCGAACGCAATTTGAGTCCTAATGGGCGCTACAACGCAGTGCAGGCCAATGCGTTTGCTCGGGCGCGGCTTCGAAGCCGCGCCCGAGCAAACGCGCGCCACATCGACCCCGCAATCTGGGCTCGGGTTCATCACGATCTCGCACAGCACTACACTCCGGAGCAGATCTCGGGACGCCTGCGTCTGGACGGCGGTGAACTGCGCGTCTCGCACGAGTCGATCTATGCCCATATCTACTCCGACAAGCGTGCCGGTGGTGATCTGTGGCGCCAACTTCCCTGTCAAAAGTTGCGCAAACGGCGCTACGGCTCGGGCCGGGCCCGCCGCCACCTGATCCCGAATCGCGTGCCCATTGAAATGCGCCCAGCGATCGTCGAGCGCAAGACTCGCTTAGGCGACTGGGAGGGCGACACCTTGGACGACGGTTCGCACCGCAACGCCATCGTTACGTTGGTCGACCGAGTCTCGATGCGCATCGTTCTTGCCGCCGTCCCGAAGCGCAATGCTCAACTCGTGTGCCGAGCCATCGTCAACGCTTTAAGTCGCGTCGACCTGCCGGCCCATACGCTCACACTGGACAACGGCGCTGAATTCTGCGCCCACGAACTGATCACAAAAGAGCTCGGTACCCGCTGTTACTTCGCCAAGCCCTATGCCGCTTGGCAGCGGGGGCTGAACGAAAACCACAATCGCCTGGTGCGTCGGTACATCCCCAAGAGCGCTTGTTTAGCCAACTACACCCAGGCTCAACTCGACGTCATCGCCAACCGCCTCAACAACCGACCACGAAAAAAGTTGGGCTACCTAACCCCTCTCGAATTTATAGATCTGAGATACTCTACTCGCAGCACTCGCGCACTTCGTTCTTGAATCTGCCACTCCTTGCTCACACTGATCGATGACATTCTCGACTTTTCGAAGATCGAAGCAAAGCGCCTGGACATCGAGGTGATCGATTTCGACCTGGCCAACGCTGTCGGCCAGGCGACGGACATCCTGGCCACCCGCGCGTACGAGAAAGGCCTCGAGTTCATCTGCCATGTCGATCCTGCGCTGCCGCGCCGGCTGCGCGGCGATCCCGGCCGGCTGCGCCAGGTGCTGGTCAACCTTGCGGGCAATGCAATAAAATTTACCGAGAAGGGCGAGGTTGCGGTGGAGTTGAGGCTGCAGGCGCAGGGTCCGGGCCGGGCGCTGATCCGGTTCGCGATCCGCGACACCGGAATCGGCATTGACGCGGCCGCACTTGCAACCCTGTTTACGCCGTTCACCCAGGTCGATGCTTCGTTCAGCCGCCGCTTCGGCGGGACGGGCCTCGGGCTTTCGATCTGCAAGCAATTGGTCGAGCTGATGGGCGGGACAATCGGCGTCGAGAGCGAGCAGGGAGAGGGATCGATTTTCTACTTCGAGATTCCGTTTGCGGTGCAGCCGGGCTGGATGGCGCGTGCGCCGCTTCCCATCGATGCCAACCTGGACGGCTGCCGTGTGCTTGTCACGGATGACAATGCGACCAACCGGCGCGTGCTGGCGAGTTGCTGCGCGCCTGGGGCTGCGTGTCGCAGGAAGCCAAGGGCGGGGACGAAGCACTTTCGGCGCTGCGGGCCGCCGCTGCCGCAGGTCGGCCGTTCGAGGTTGCGATCATCGATAGCGTGATGCCCGGGATGGGCGGGGAGACCCTGTGCAGGGCGATCCGCGCGGAGCCTACGATCGCGGCGGTCCGCTGCATCATGCTCAGTTCGAGCAGCATGCGCGGGGATGCGGCCCGTATGCGTGACGCGGGGTTCAACGGGTACCTGACCAAGCCCTGGAAGGAAGAGCACGTGCGGCAGTGCCTCGCCATGCAGCGTGGGCAACCGCCCGGTGCCGAGCCTGCCATGATCACCAGCCACGACATCGAGGAGGCGCGCGCGGAGTGCAAGGCGCGCGTTCTCCTGGTGGAGGACCACCCGATCAACCAGAAGCTCGCCCGGCTGATACTCGAGCGGCATGGCTGTACGGTGGCGATCGCCGAGAACGGGCAGCTCGGACTCGACGCGCTTGCAGGCGCCGACTACGACGTGGTTCTGATGGACGTGCACATGCCGGTGATGGACGGATTCGAAGCGACACGCAAGCTCCGCGCGGGCTACGGCAACGTACGCAATCCGGCGATTCCCGTGATCGCGATGACCGCAAATGCGTTGCAGGGCGACCGGCAGCGGTGCATCGATGCGGGGATGGACGATTTCCTCGCCAAACCGGCCACGGCGGTCGATTTGTACGGCGCGATCGATCGTGCGCTGGCCGCTCCCAACGCCGGGCCGCGTAACCGGCTTGCCGCCTGATGCCGGGCAGGGGACGCTTGATTCCCTTTGGAACATGGACACGTCGCCCACAACCGATTCCGCACCTGCCTACGATCCGCGGGCCCTCGATGCTTTTACCGGCGGAGATCCCGCGGTCGCACGCGAAATCTATGTCGATTTCGTCAAGCTCGGCAGGATCGACCTCGAAGCCGCGCGCGCAGCGCTCACAGGGCGCGATGCCGCAGGCCTCGCAAGGGCAGCGCATCGCATCAATGGGTCTGCGCGGATGATCGGAGCCCTGCCTGCCGCCGATGCCGCGAGTTCGGTGGAAACTGCCACGCGCAATGGCGACTGGGCCGCTGTCCAGGCAGGCATGCCCGAGTTCGAGCAACTGCTTGGCGAACTGTTCTCGCTCCTTGAAGCCACCGATCCCGACGGGGCGTAACGCGCGCCACCGCCCGCTCAAGCCCGCACCCTAGGCGGGGGTCTTCCAGCCGGCGGCCCAGTCCGGGAAGGCTTTCGCTTCCATCGGCTTGGCGACAAAGTAGCCTTGCGCGATGTTGCAATGCAGTTGCGCGAGCAGGTCCCAGTCTTCCTGTGTTTCCATGCCCTCGGCGACCGACTCGATGCCCAGCCGCGCCGCCACGCCGATGCCGGTTTCGAGGATCGCGCGCAGCCGCGGCTGCCCGGATGCGCCGTTGACGAAGGAGCGGTCGATCTTCAGTTCCGTGAACGGGATCCGCGACAGTTGCTGCAGCGACGAATGGCCGGTCCCGAAATCGTCGATCGCGAGCCCGAAGCCGCGCATCCGCAGCCGGATGAGGTTCTCGAGCGAGGTGGCCACGTTGGTCATGGCCAGCGTCTCGGTGATTTCCAGCACGACGGCGCCGGGCTCGAGATCGGCATCGCGCACGATTTGCAGGATCCGTTCACAGGAGGCGGGGCTGCCGATGGTGGAAGGCGACAGGTTCACCGACACCGTCGCCGCAAGGCCCGATTTGCGCCACGCCCGGCATGCCGCCGAGGCGGAACGCAGCATCGCCCAGGTGAGGGCATCGATTTCGCCTTCCGCCTCGATGGGGCCGATGAAGGCCGCGGGGAAGAGCAGGCCGTGCTTCGGGTGCCGCCAGCGCGCGAGCGCCTCAGCGCCGGCTACCTTGCCGGTCTGGATGTGGACCTTGGGTTGCATGAAGGCTTCGAACTCCCCGCCTTCGAGGCCGGCGCGGATTTCGCCAATGGAGAATTTCAACCCGCCACGCGCGCCGGCACTCGGCGAGGCGGTGCACGCGCAGTCCAGCATCGGCAGGAGCTTCTCCGGTGTTGCGGGCTTCTCGATCGAGCCCAGCAACCGGATGCCCTGGGCGCGCGTCATTTGCTCCACGGAATGCAAGAGGTCCGGCGCGAGGGCGCTCGCCACGATCATCGAGGGCGACCTGCCGCTCGCACCGATGCGGCGGATGAGTTCCATGCCATCCATTTCAGGCATGTCGAGGTCGCAGATCACGAGGTCGAGCGTTTCGTCTTCGTCCTCGAAGGCGGCCAGTGCAGTACGGCCGTCGCATGCTTCGCGGACATGATGGACGCCCATCTTGTTCAGCAGGAGCACCATCGCCCGGCGCTGGAGGTCGTGGTCTTCGGCCACCAGGAGGTGGAGGTCTGAGAGTTGCATGGCACGCCTCGGTTCAGGGTATAACCATGTTTACGGCATGGGTGCTGGAAACTTGAGCTTCTAAGTCCCCGAATCCCTTGACGATTCCTTGCGCCGGCAGGATGCGTTGATACAGGTCAAGGTGTCTTGCAATGCAGGGCCGACAATGGGTCATGCAGCGGCCTGACCGCATCCTTTCCGGCTTTCAAAGGAGGTCCCATGCCCCATTTCCACGCAGTCGTCTGGCTCGACCATACCGAAGCTCACGTGATGCACTTTGCCAAGGAAGAGGTCGAGAAATTCACCGCGCGTGCCTCGGACAAGCACCCGCACCTGCACCACAAGCGGGGCGCGACCGGGTCGGGCCACCGCGGCGAGGATGTCGCTTACTTCGATGCCGTGGTGAAGCTGCTCGGCGGCGCCCAGGAGATCCTCATCGTCGGTCCGGGCAGCGCCAAGCTCGAACTGGTCAAGCATATCCACAAGCACCATGCCGCGATGGTGCCGCGCGTGCTTGGCGTCGAGAGTGCGGACCACCCGACCGACGGACAGGTCGTTGCGCACGCACGCAGCTACTTTGCGGCGCGTGACAATATGCGAGCCTCTAGAAAAGAGTGATCTCTGCTTCCTGCCTGGTGTGTGCCGCCGCCTTCGTTGCCGGCAAACCGTGGGCGACGCGCTCTTCCTTCATAGCGTAGGTCTTCTCGAGTGCCGCCAGCAGCGGGCCCGCTTCCAGCGGGACAAGGGACCCGGTCTGCTCAAAGGCCTGGTGGTTCTCCGCGAAGACCCCGGGCATGCGTTCGATGTTGCATTTCACATGGCTCATGATCTGGCTGACGCGATCCTGGAACTGCAGCTGGACCAGGGCTTCGGCCACCTCGGATTTGATGCCGATGCTCTCGTTCTTCAGCAGCGAGGAGGACCGCACCAGGCAGCCAGTGACGTTGCGGAACTCACCCAGCACCGATTTGATGATGGCCTCCGACGCGTTCATCGACTTGAGCTCGACCTGGGTCGAGTTCTCGGTGTTCTCGCAGGTCGACTCGATCGCGCTGCTGATCACGCCGACCTTCTCGGAGATCCGTCGGCCGGTTTCCCCCGAGAGGGTGGAAAGCTTGCGCACCTCGTCGGCCACCACTGCGAAGCCGCGGCCGGCCTCGCCCGCGCGGGCCGCTTCGATGGCGGCGTTGAGGGCGAGTAGGTTTGTCTGCGCGGCGATGCTGGCCACGTCGGCCGCCATCGTCTGCAGCTCGGAGATGAACTGGTGCAGGTTGTGGACGTTGTCCAGCATCGCGGTCTTGCTCGCCATGGCCGAGCGGAGCGAATCGAGCACCGAGCCCAGGTCCTCTTCGCTGCGCGCGAAGACCGCGACGAGCCCGTTGCTGCCGCCTTCGACCGATTCGGTAGCCGAGCTGGAGGCGCTCACGGCCGCGTCGAGTTTCTGTACGATCCCGGAGAAGCGCCCGGCAAGCGAAGAGATGGCGACTTCCATCTGGCTGCGGGAGTTTTCGATGTAGCGCGCCCAGACCGGCGCCACCTGCTCGCCGAAGCGTTGCTGCGCGGCCACGTACTGGCCTACGGCGTGCGTGGAAGCTTCCTGTCCGGCGGCGAGGGCATTGCCGCGAGCGCGGGCGAGTTCGGCCTGGCACTGCGCAGCGATGTGGCGCCCGACCACGAATCCTGCGGCGCCGAGCGCAGCGGTTGCGCCCGCGGTGATCCAGCCCAGCCCGCCGAGCGCGAGGACGGCAATGCCGCCCGCGAGGCCCAGTGCGGTGGTGTAGAGCTGGCAGGACGGCGTCCGGTCAGTGGTGTTCAAGGTTCTGCCTCCAGTTGGCAAATGACAAAGCCCTTCCTGCGCGGGCTGCTCACCTGATCTACGGCCGGCACACGGAAAATCTGAAATGAAATTCGTGTGCGAATCCGAATGGCGCCATTTTTCCGCACCGGCGGTTGCGGCAGTGTCTGGAAAAGAGGGGGGAACCGCGCCTATTTCGTGGTTTTTGGCGCTTCGGGAGGCGGCGGCGAAGGCCGCGGGGAAGTGAAATCTCCCGCGGGTATTTCTAAAAAAGGAAACTAAACTTCCGGGAGGATGGCTCCAGTGGATGAATTTTTACTATAAAAGTTTAAGATTTATAGCGGTTCATCAGCTGACGCCGAGCAGTTCCACCTCGAAGACCAGCGTCGCATTGGGCGGGATCACGCCGCCGGCGCCGTGAGCGCCGTAGCCGAGCGACGGCGGGATCGTGAGTTTGCGCGTGCCGCCGACCTTCATGCCCTGCACGCCTTCGTCCCAGCCCTTGATCACATGGCCCGCGCCGAGCGGGAATTCGAACGGCTCGTTGCGGTCCTTGCTGGAGTCGAACTTCGTCTCGTCCATCAGCCAGCCGGTGTAGTGGACGCTGACCGTCGCGCCCTTGGTGGCTTCGGCGCCGGTGCCTTCGACGATGTCCTGGTAAGTGAGTCCGTTCGGAGTGGTGGGCATAGGGGTTCCTTTTGAAAAGAGGTGCATTCTGCCCGAACTAGTCCGGGCCGAGCGCCGCGAGCGCAAGCACGGCCCCGGCGAGCGCATCCCACCCCGAGGTGTGCCCGATCGCGGCGATGCGATCGAGGTCCGCTTCGCCGCCCGAGGCGAGCGCCAGGATCGCGTCATTGACCGCTTCGCCGCATTCGCCCTCGGCCGCGCACTCGAGGTGAGCGAAACTGATCCGGTTCGTTCCCGACTTCGCCAGCGGCAGCGCCCATGCGGCAAGTTGGGCGGCGATGTCGCCGCGGCCGGTGGCGTGCAGCGCGCAGAGCGCCCCGCCGATCAGGTCGTCGCCCGAAGGCGTGAGGCCGGGCCCGAGGCCGATCAATCCCGCAGCGCCGACAGGCACACCGGAGGGCGCAGCCAGCCAGCCCGAGAGCGCTTCCACCGCGAGCGGGCGTTCGCGCGCGGGATCCAGCAGGGTCCCGAAGCCCTCGGACGGCAGGCGGCGAGCGGCGAGGGTGGCGAGACGCGCGAGTGAGTGTGCGACGGCGTGTGCGGGCCCGGCGGGCGCTTTGCGCGGTGACCAGGGGACCGCGCTGCCGAAGTCGATGGCGGGTGTGTGGCCTACGGCGAGGCTCGCCGGCAGGCTGGCGCAGTGCGCGTTGAGCGGCCCGTTGCCCACCACGCCGAGACAGGCGAGGCCGGCCGGGGCTTCCACATAGCAGCTTCGCTCGAACACCGCGATGACCCGCGCATTTCCGGAAGACAGCACTGCGCGGGCAAACCGCCCGAGCGACGCGACCTCAATCGGCGATGACATGGGTGCCGGTCTTCCCCTGCAGGGCCGGCAGTGCTTCCTCGAGGTGCGCGATGACCGCGCGTTGGCCGCCGCCTGCAATGAAGGACAGCGCGGCGTCGATCTTCGGTCCCATGCTGCCCTTGGCGAAATGGCCCTCGGCCTGGTAGGCCTTGAGCTCGCTCGCCTTGACCACGTCGAGCCAGCGCTGGTCCGGCTTGCCGAAGTTCACCGCCACCTTGTCCACGGCCGTGAGGATCATCAGCGTGTCGATGCCGAGCTGGTTGGCGAGCAGCGCCGAGGTCAGGTCCTTGTCGATCACCGCGGGGATGCCCTGGTGCGAGCGGTCGGCGCGTTGGACCACCGGAATGCCGCCGCCGCCTGCGGCGATGACTGCGATGCCCTGCTCGGACAGCGACTCGATCAGGTCGATGTCGAGGATGCGGCGCGGCCGCGGCGAGGGGACGATGTAGCGCCAGCCGCGCCCTGCATCCTCCATCATCGTCCAGCCGAGCTGGGCCTCGAGGTCGCGGGCCTGGGCCTCGGTGAAGAAGGGACCGATGGGCTTGGAGGGGTTGCTGAAGGCCTGGTCGTTGGCGTCCACCTCGACGCGCGTGAGGATGCAGGCCACGCGCCGGTCGTGCTCGGCACGCTCGAGCTCGTCTTCCATGCCCTGCATCATCAGGTGCGCGATGCCGCCCTGGCTGTGCGCGACGCATACGTCGAGCCGCATCGGCGGCACCTGCTCGCGCGCGTAGTACTGGCGCAAGAGGATCTTTCCCACCACCGGGCCGTTGCCGTGCGTGAGGATCAGCTTGTTGTCGAGCATGAGCAGGGGCAGCAGCGAGCGCGCCGCTTTTGCGGCGACGATTTCCTGCTCTTCGGTGGTCCCGCGGATGCTTTCCGGGTGCGTAGCGTTGCCGCCGATGGCGACAACCAGTCTGTCGGGCATGGGATTCATTCTGGCGATCATAGCAGCGTGCCGGTATAATTTTCGAAACAAACGGCCGTGCTTCCCGAGGCAGTACGCCCCGAACGCACGCGCCACACGCCAGGCCAGGAACCCCATGTCCATCCAGAAGCTGCTCTCCGGCGTCCCACGCGTCGTCAATATCGGCCTGTCCGGGTTCGCCGCGGACTTCGCCGCACAAGGCACGCCGGTCGTGCAGGTCGACTGGCGGCCGCCGGCCCAGGGCAAGCAGCACCTGGTCGACATCCTTGCGCGGCTGGGAGCACACGAGGAAGCGATCGCCAAGGCCAATGCGGAGGCGTTGCGGCGGATGCTCGCGGCAAACCCGGTGCTCGTCGACGTGCGTCCGGCCGGCGAAGTGATCCGCGGGCTGGGCGACAAGGTGCTGTTGCACTCCGGCCCGCCGGTCGCCTGGGAGCGCATGTGCGGCCCGATGCAGGGCGCGGTCGCAGGTGCGATCGTGTTCGAAGAATGGGCCGCGGACCTCGATGCGGCCATGAAGCTGGCGGCCTCCGGGGGCGTCGAGTTCCATCCCAACCACCATTTCGACGCGGTCGGGCCGATGACGGGCATCACGACCCGCTCGATGCCGGTGATGATCGTCGAGAACCGCGCTTTCGGGAACCGCGCCTACTGCATGATCAACGAGGGCCTGGGCAAGGTCATGCGCTTCGGCGCCAATGACGCCGAGGTCATCGGCCGCCTGCACTGGCTGGCCGACAGCTTCGGCCCGGCGTTCGGCGCTGCGCTGCGCAGCATGGGCGGGCTCGAGCTCGTGCCGCTGATTTCGCGCGGCCTCGCGATGGGCGACGAGATGCACCAGCGCAACGTCGCCTGCTCGGCGCTCACGTTGCGCGCGCTTGCGCCGCACCTTGCCAAGGCGGGCACGCCCAGCGACGAACTCTGGAAGATCCTCGCCTTCATCGCCGGCAACGAGCAGTTCTTCCTCAACGTCGGCATGGTGATGGGCAAGAGCATCATGGACCCGGTGCGCGGGATCGAGCATTCGACGGTCGTCACGGCGATGTGCAGGAACGGCACCGATTTCGGCGTGCGCGTTTCGGGGACCGGCGACCAGTGGTTCACGGCGCCGGTGGAGATGCCGCAGGGCCTGTACTTCCCCGGCTATTCGGAGAAGGACGCCAACCCCGACATGGGCGACTCCGCGATCATGGAAACCATCGGCGTCGGCGCCTTTGCGATGGCGACGGCGCCCTCGGTCGTCGGGTTCGTCGGCGCGGGGGGCGTGCGCGACGCGTTCGAGTTCACCCGCGCGATGTCCGAAATCACCCTGACGAAAAACCCGCGCTGGACCATGCCCTCGCTGGACGGCGAAGGGGTGCCCACCGGGATCGACGTGCGCCGCGTGGTCGAGAGCGGGATCCAGCCGGCGATCAATACCGGCATTGCGCACCGGAAGCCTGGCGTAGGGCAGGTCGGGGCCGGCGTGGCCCGGGCGCCGCTCGCATGCTTCGAGCAGGGGCTCACCGCCCTTGCCGCCACGCTGGGGGTGCGCTCATGAGCGTCACGCTGAACCGCGTGCGGCGCGGGTTCTATGCCGATTCGGTGGCCCTGATGCGCATCTCGCGCGCCCTGTCGGGACTGCCCGGCGTCGAAGCGGCTTCGCTGATGATAGGCACGCCCTCCAACCGCGATCTCCTCTCCGAATCCGAGTTGCTGGACATCGACGGTGCGAAGGCGCAGGCCGACGACCTCATCATCGCCGTCCGGGCCGGCGAGGCTGCGGCCGCCGAGGCCGCCCTCGTGGAGGCCGAGAAACTGCTGGCCGGCGGCAAGGCCGACGGGCAGGGCAGCGGCGTGGCGTCGGTGCGGGGCTTTGCTTCGGCGCTCGCTGCGCTGCCCGAAGCCAACCTCGCGCTGATCTCCGTCCCCGGGGAATTCGCGCCGGCCGAGGCGCGTCGCGCGCTCAACCGCGGGCTGCACGTGATGATGTTCTCGGACAACGTGTCGGTCGAAGACGAAATCGAACTGAAGGCCCTTGCGATTGAGAAGGGTCTCCTGCTGATGGGGCCGGACTGCGGCACGGCAATCATCGGCGGCACGCCGGTGGCTTTCGCCAACGTGGTTCCTCGCGGGGATGTCGGGCTGATCTCGGCTTCCGGCACCGGACTGCAGGAAGTCACCTGCCTCCTCGCGCGTTCGGGGCGCGGCATCTCGCACGGCATCGGCGTAGGCGGTCGCGACCTGTCTGAAGCGGTCGGCGGGGTGATGACCCTGGCGGCCTTCGATGCGCTGGAAGCCGACCCGGCCACGCGGCATATCGTGATCATTTCCAAGCCGCCGGCGCAAAGCGTTGCCGACCGGATCGCGGCGCGCGTCGCAAAGAGCGCAAAGCCCGTCACGCTCTGCCTGCTGGGTGCGGGGGGCATGACGCTGGCCGCGGCGGCCGAGCAGGTGCTCGGCCACGCGCCCGCAGGCGGGTCGCTTGTCGCGCCGGACGCCCGCAAAGGGTGGCTGCGCGGCCTCTACAGCGGCGGCACGCTGTGCAACGAGGCGCAGATCGTGCTGATGACCAACGGGCTCAAGGTACAGTCGAACGTGCCCGTCCCGGGAGCCACCGAGACGGCGAGGCTCGATATCGCCGCCCACAGCCTGATCGACCTCGGCGATGACGAGTACACGCGCGGGCGGCCGCACCCCATGATCGACCCGGAACTGCGCAACGAGCTGTTGGCGAAGACGCTGGCGGACCCGGCGGTCGCGGTGGTGCTGCTCGACGTGGTGATCGGTTACGGCGCCCACGCCGACCCTGCCGGATTGATCGCGCAGGTGGTCGATGCGGCCAAGGCGCGGGGCGGGGCGCTCCCGGCGGTCGTGGCCTCGGTCACCGGCACGGATGGGGACCCGCAGGGCTATGCGCGCCAAGTGGCGCGGCTGTCCGCCGCTGGCGTGCTGGTGGCGGGGTCCAATGCGGCGGCCGCTGCGCTCGCCGGCCAGGTGGTGGCCTGACCCGCCGCTGAGCTATGGTAATCTGTTAGAAACATGGCGATTCCGGCCTTTCGGGCCGACGCCTGAAAAAAGGAGTCATGAGATGCGTATCGGATTGCTGGTCGTTGCGGGGGCGGCACTGATCGGATTCCTCGCCATTGCGGTTGTCCTTCCGCAAATGGAAGGCGGGGAGAGTCGCGACGCGGCTGCGGTACTGGTTTCCGGCACGAACGCGGCCAAGACCGAAGTCGGGGCTGCCGCGGAAAAGGCGGGCAACCTCGCCGGTGCGGGCGCAAACATCAAGATCGCCCCGAAGAGCGACCCGAAATACGGCGAACTCAAGTGGATCGTCGAGCCCGGCGGCATCATCCGCGGCTGGAACGAAAAGAATGCGATCGAAATCGCGGTGACGCCGATGCTCGCCGGCGGTAAGGTGGCCTGGAGCTGCAAGGGCTACCCCACGCAATCGATGCCGGTGACCTGCGGCGGAAAGTAAGGCGCAGGGAGTTCGGGAAAAGACAGGCGGCCCACGGGCCGCCTTTTTTATTGTCTGAACGACTGCGGTGCAGAGAGTTCCTCGGCGCGGGCGATGGCGGCGGGCAGGTGAGGCTGCAGGTTGCCCTCGCCAAGCTTGTCCAGGTAGCCGGCGCGCTGCATCAGCGACAGCGGTTGGCGGTTCACGTCGCAGAGCACGAGCGTGGTGCCGCGCCGGGCCAGCGTTTTCCTGAGCACATCCAGCGTGTCGAGCCCGGTGGTGTCGACGTTGATGACCTTGTGCAGGTCGAGGATCATCACCCGGGGCGCCGTTTCGCTGCCGTCGGGTTCGATCAGGGTTTCGAGCTTTCCCACCGCCCCGAAGAACAGTGAACCGAAGATCCGGTAGGCCACCGTCCCGGGCGGCACCGAGAGGTCTTCCTGCAGCGAGGCATCGGTCACTGGTTCGATCGTCGTCAGGCTCGAAACGCGGTAAATGAAGAAGAGCGCCGCCAGCACCATGCCGATCTCGACGGCCGCGGTCAGGTCGATGATCACGGTGAGGAGGAACGTCGAGAGCATCACCGTGCGGTACTGCGGCGAGAACTGCTTCAGCCGCGGGAATTCGCGCCACTCGCCCATGTTCCAAGCCACGAAAAGCAGGATCGCGGCGAGCGTGGCCAGGGGCACGCTCGAAGCGAGCGGCGCGGCGACGAGGATGATGGCGAGCAGCGTCAGCGCGTGAACCACGCCGGCGATGGGCGTTTTGGCGCCGGCGCGCACGTTGGTCGTGGTGCGTGCGATGGTGCCGGTCGCTGGCATGCCGCCGAAGAACGGCGAGACGAAATTTGCGATGCCCTGCGCCATCAGCTCCTGGTTCGGGTCATGCCGGTCGTCGATCATGCCGTCGGCCACGCGGGCGCAGAGCAGCGACTCGATCGCGCCGAGCAGGGCGATGGTGATGGTCGGGGCCACGAGGTGGCGGGCGGCATCCCAGGACAGCTCGGGCAGCGTGAAGGCGGGCAGGCCGGTCGGGATCCCGCCGAAGCGCGAGCCGATCGTCTCGACCGGCAGGTTGAGGAACGCCGTGACCGCGGTCGCCAGCACCAGCGCGATGATCGTGCCGGGCAGGCGCGTGACCAGCTCCAGCCGGCCGCTGGTGGCCGCATCGCGCCGGGCGCCGCTGACGAGGCTGCCGAAGCGCGGCCAGGCAATGATCACGGCGAGCGAGGCGAGGCCGACCGACACCGTCATGATGTCGGTGGTGGGGAGCGCATCGACGATGGCGCGGCTGGCGCGGAAGAAGTCCGCCGGCATCTTCTCGATCTTCAGCCCGAAGAAGTCCTTCAGTTGCGACAGCGCAATGAGCACGGCGATGCCGTTGGTGAATCCGATGATGATCGCCACCGGGATGAAGCGGATCAGCGA
Organism: Bordetella parapertussis; assembly: GCA_945862265.1. Taxonomy (GTDB): domain Bacteria; phylum Pseudomonadota; class Gammaproteobacteria; order Burkholderiales; family SG8-39; genus SZAS-79. The sequence goes on along the minus strand of CAMAXP010000059.1, from coordinate 11,605 downwards.
CCCGATCCGGGTGAGGCCCATGATGAAGAGCAGCACGCCGGCCATCACGGTGGAGATCATCAGGTTCGCGAGGCCGTACTGCTGGATGATGCCGTAGACGATCACGATGAACGCGCCGGCCGGGCCGCCGATCTGTACGCGCGATCCGCCGAGCAGCGAGATCAGCATCCCGGCCACGATCGCGGTGAAGATGCCGGCCTCGGGCTTCAGACCGGAGGCGATCGCGAAGGCCATCGCCAACGGCAGCGCCACCACGCCGACGGTGATGCCGGCGATCAGGTCGGCGGTGAAGGTGGCGCGGTCGTAGTTCTTGAGGCAGTCGACGAGGCGCGGGCGAAACGGGTGCAGCGGGAGGCCGGCCTTGCGGCGCGGCGCCTCCGGCTGCTCCCCGGCCATGCTATTTGACCTTCATGCCGGGCTGCGCGCCGCTGTCGGGAGACAGCAGGAAGATGCCCGGGCCTTCGCCCGAGGCAGCGAGCACCATGCCTTGCGAGAGCCCGAAGCGCATCTTGCGCGGGGCCAGGTTGGCGACCATCACGGTGAGGCGCCCCTTGAGCTGCTCGGGCGTGTAGGCCGACTTGATGCCGGCGAATACGGTGCGGGTTTCTGAGCCCAGGTCGAGCGTGAGCTTGACCAGCTTGTCGGCACCTTCGACGGCCTCGGCGTTCGCGATCAGCGCGACGCGCAGGTCGACCTTGGCGAAGTCGTCGATCGAGATGGTGGCGGCGTCCGCGGATGCGGGCGCAGGCGCGGGCGACGGGGTCGGTGCGGCGGGGGCGGCAGGTGTGGTCACGGCTTTGGCTTCTTTCAGTGCGGGTGCGACAGGGAGGTCGAAGAGCGCGTCGAGCTGCTTGGGATCGACGCGGGTCATCAGGTGTTTGTATTCGTTGATCACGTGGCCGCCGGGCAGCAGCGAGCCGGCATCCGCCCAGGTGAGCGGCGCGATGTTCAGGAACTTCTCGACGTTCTCGGCCAGCCGGGGCATCACAGGCTTGAGGTAGAGCGTCAGCAGCCGGAAGATCTGCAATGCGTCGGTGCAGGTGCGATGCAGGTCCTCGGGGCTGCCGGTCTTGGCGATTTCCCAGGGCTTGTTCGTATCGACGAAGGCATTGGCTTTGTCTGCGAGCAGCATGACTTCGCGCAGGGCCTTGCCGAACTCCCGGTCCGAGAGCAGTCCGGAGACCGTGCCTGCGGCCTGCTGGATCTCGGTAATGACCGGGTTCGTGCCGGACTCGAGCAGCCGGCCCTCGAACCGCTTGGTGAGGAACCCCGCGCAGCGGCTGGCGATGTTGATGTACTTGCCCACCAGGTCGCTGTTCACCCGGGCGATGAAGTCGTCCGGGTTGAAGTCCAGGTCCTCGACGTTGGCGTTGAGCTTGGCCGCGATGTAGTAGCGCAGCCATTCGGGATTCATGCCGAGGTCGAGGTAGCGCAGCGGCGAGATCCCCGTGCCGCGGCTCTTGGACATCTTCTCGCCCGACACGTTGATGAAGCCGTGCACGAAGACGTTGGTCGGCACTTTGTAGAACGGGCCGGCGTACTTGAGCATGGCCGGCCAGAACAGGGTGTGGAAGTAGATGATGTCCTTGCCGATGAAATGCACCTGCTCGGTGTTTTCATCCGCGAGGAAGGCTTCGAAGTCGATCCCCGCCTTGGCGCAGTAGGCCTTGAAGCTCGCGAGGTAGCCGATCGGCGCATCCAGCCACACATAGAAGTACTTGCCCGGCGCGTCGGGGATCTCGATGCCGAAGTAAGGCGCGTCGCGGGAGATGTCCCAGTCGCCCAGCGCCTTGTCGCCTTCGCCGTCGAGCCACTCGCGCGCCTTGTTGGCGACCTGCGATTGCAGCCGCTGCGGCTGGTCGATCCAGTCGCGCAGGAACGCCACGCAGGATTCGTCCGACAGCTTGAAGAAGTAGTGTTCCGAGCTTTTCCTGACCGGCGCCGCGCCCGACAGCGTCGAGTAGGGGTTGATGAGGTCGGTGGGGGCGTAGACCGAACTGCAGTTCTCGCAGGCGTCGCCGTACTGGTCCTTGGCGCCGCACTTGGGGCATTCGCCCTTGATGTAGCGGTCAGCGAGGAACATGCCCTTGACCGGGTCGTAGAACTGCTCGACCGGCTTCTTGTAGATCAGGCCGGCCTTCGAGAGGCGCTTGTAGATGTCCTGCGAAAGCTGGGTGTTCTCGAGCGAGTGCGTCGAGTGCCAGTGGTCGAACTTGATGTGGAAGCCGTCGAGGTATTGCTTCCTGCCGGCGGCGATGCCGGCGACGAACTCTTCCGGTGTCTTGCCCGCTTTTTCGGCGGCCAGCATGATCGGCGCGCCGTGCGCGTCATCGGCGCCTACGAAATGGACCTCGTTGCCCTGCATCCGCTGGAACCGCACCCAGATGTCGGCCTGGATGTATTCCATGATGTGGCCGACGTGGAACGGCCCGTTGGCATAGGGCAATGCCGTCGTGACGAAGATCTTGCGCGGGGAGGACATCGGAGGGACCGGACCAAAGGGGCAATTCTAGCAAAGCGGAGAGGGTCTCTGTGCCGGATTCGTGTTTCGCCGCAGGGATTTGGGTACACTTGCGCCTCCCTAGAATCCGCCCACAGCAGGCCCCACCCCATGTCCCTCAGCGAAGCCCAGGTCCAGTCCGCCCTCAAGGAACTGGTCGATCCGAACACCGGCAAGGATTTCGTCACCACTCGTTCGGCGAAAAACATCAAGGTCTCCGGCAACGACGTGACCCTCGACATCGAACTCGGTTACCCGGGCAAGAGCCAGTTCGACCCGATCCGGAAGCAGGTGCTGGCCAAGCTCCGGGCATTGCCGGGCGCGGGCAACGTGAGCGTCGGCATCACCAGCAAGGTGGTGTCGCACGCCGTGCAGCGCGGCGTGAAGCTGATTCCGGGCATCAAGAACATCATCGCGGTGGCATCGGGCAAGGGCGGCGTGGGCAAGAGCACCACGGCCGCGAACCTGGCACTCGCGCTGGCGGCCGAAGGCGCGAGCGTGGGCATGCTCGACGCAGACATCTACGGGCCCTCGCAGCCGACCATGCTCGGCATCAGCGGCCGGCCGGAATCGAAGGACGGCAAGGGCCTCGAGCCCATGGAAGGCCACGGCATCCAGGCGATCTCGATCGGGTTCCTCATCGACGTGGACACCCCCATGGTCTGGCGCGGCCCGATGGTGACGCAGGCCCTCGAGCAGCTGCTGAAGGAAACCCGCTGGCGCGACATCGACTACCTGATCGTCGACCTGCCGCCCGGCACCGGCGACATCCAGCTGACGCTCGCGCAGAAGGTGCCGGTCACCGGGGCAATCATCGTCACGACGCCGCAGGAGATCGCGCTGCTCGACGCCCGCAAGGGCCTCAAGATGTTCGAGAAGGTCGGCATCCCGATCCTCGGCATTGTCGAGAACATGAGCACCCACATCTGCTCCAACTGCGGCCACGAGGAAAACATCTTCGGCGCCGGCGGCGCTGAGAAGATGGGCAAGGACTACGGCGTCGAAGTGCTGGGGCGCCTGCCGCTGGATATGGCGATCCGCGAGCAGACCGACTCGGGCAAGCCCACCGTGGTGGCCGATCCGGACGGGCGCGTTGCCGAGATCTACCGTGCCATCGCCCGCCGCTGTGCGGTGAAGATCGCGGAGAGCCAGAAAGACATGACGGGCAAGTTCCCCAACATCGTGGTACAGAACACTTAGGAACGATGAAGGTCTACGGCGACGTCTGGTCCGGCAACTGCTACAAGATCAAGCTCGCCCTGACGCGGCTCCAACTGCCGTTCGAGTGGGTTGCCGTGGACATCACCAAGGGCGAGTCCCGTACGCCAGCATTCCTCGCGAAGAACCCCAACGGCCGCGTCCCCCTGCTGGAACTTGACGACGGCACGTGCCTGGCCGAATCCAACGCAGTCCTCTGGTATCTGGCCGAAGGCACGCCGCTGGTCCCGGCCGAGCGCCTGGCCCGGGCGCAGGCACTGCAGTGGATGTTCTTCGAGCAGTACAGCCACGAGCCCAACATCGCCACGGCCCGGTTCATCGTCCGGTACCTGGGCAACCCGCCGGAGCGCCGCGAGGCGCTCGACGCGAAAATGGCGCCCGGCTATGCAGCACTGGGCGTCATGGAAACGCATCTCGCGGGCCGGGACTGGTTCGCCGGTGGGAACTGCTCCATTGCTGACATCGCCCTGTATGCCTACACCCATTGCGCGGGCGACGGGGGGTTCGACCTCAGGCGGTTTCCGGCTATCCGCTCGTGGCTGGCGCGGGTAGAATCGCAACCCTTTCATGTCCCCATGGGATAGAGGCTGGCGCAATGAGCATCAAGGCTGACAAGTGGATCCGCCGCATGGCCGAGGGCCACCGGATGATCGAACCGTTCGAACCGGGGCAGGTGCGCGCAGTGGAGGGGCAACGCATCGTCTCCTACGGCACCTCGAGCTACGGCTACGACGTCCGCTGCTCGGACGAATTCAAGATCTTCACCAACATCAACTCGACGATCGTCGACCCCAAGGCGTTCGACCCGAGTTCGTTCGTCGATTTCAAGGGCCCGGTGTGCATCATCCCGCCCAATTCCTTTGCGCTCGCCCGCACCGTGGAGTACTTTCGCATTCCGAGGAGCGTGCTGACCATCTGTCTGGGAAAATCCACCTATGCGCGCTGCGGCATCATCGTCAACGTCACCCCGCTCGAGCCCGAGTGGGAGGGCCACGTGACGCTGGAATTCTCGAACACCACCACCCTGCCGGCGAAGATCTACGCCAACGAGGGCGTGGCGCAGGTGCTGTTCATCGAATCCGACGAGGTCTGCGAGACGTCCTACAAGGACCGCGGCGGGAAGTACCAGGGCCAGACCGGCGTGACCCTGCCCCGCATATGACCACCGCATGAAGTTCCGCTTCCCCATCGTCATCATCGACGAAGACTTCCGCTCGGAGAACACCTCGGGCCTCGGCATCCGCGCGCTCGCCAAGGCGATCGAGGACGAAGGCATGGAGATCCTCGGCGTCACCGGCTACGGCGACCTCTCGCAGTTCGCCCAGCAGCAGAGCCGCGCCTCGGCCTTCATCCTGTCGATCGACGACGAGGAGTTCACGCCGGGCCCGGAACTCGACCCCGCGGTGCTGAACCTGCGCAAGTTCATCGGCGAGATCCGCCGCAAGAACACCGACATCCCGATCTACCTCTACGGCGAGACGCGCACTTCGCAGCACATCCCGAACGACATCCTGAGGGAGCTCCACGGCTTCATCCACATGTTCGAGGACACGCCGGAGTTCGTCGCGCGCCACATCATCCGCGAGGCGAAGTCGTACCTCGACGGCCTCGCGCCGCCGTTCTTCCGCGCGCTGACCCACTACGCACAGGACGGATCGTACTCCTGGCACTGCCCGGGGCATTCGGGCGGTGTGGCGTTCCTGAAGAGCCCCGTGGGCCAGATGTTCCACCAGTTCTTCGGCGAGAATATGCTGCGGGCGGACGTCTGCAACGCGGTGGATGAGCTGGGACAGCTGCTCGATCACGACGGCCCGGTCGGCGCGTCCGAGCGCAATGCGGCGCGCATCTTCGGTGCCGACCACTGCTACTTCGTCACCAACGGCACGTCAACGTCGAACAAGATGGTCTGGCACGCCAACGTGGCGCCGGACGATATCGTCGTCGTCGACCGCAACTGCCACGTGTCGATCCTGCATGCGATCACGATGACCGGCGCAATCCCGGTGTTCCTCACGCCCAAGCGCAACCACCTGGGCATCATCGGGCCGATCCCGCTGGAGGAGTTCAGCCCGGAGAACATCGCGAAGAAGATCGAGGCGAACCCGTTCGCACGCGCTGCGAAGAACAAGAAGCCGCGCATTCTGACCATCACGCAGAGCACCTACGACGGGGTGCTCTACAACGTGGAGACCCTGAAGGAAACGCTGAATTCCTCGATCGACACGCTGCACTTCGACGAGGCGTGGCTGCCGCACGCGACTTTCCACGACTTCTACAAGAACATGCACGCCATCGGTCGCGACCGGCCGCGCACCAAGGACGCGATCATCTACGCCACGCACTCCACGCACAAGCTCCTGGCGGGCATTTCGCAGGCGTCCCAGATCCTCGTGCAGGAGTCGCAGACCAGGAAGCTCGACCGGCACTCGTTCAACGAGGCCTACCTGATGCATACGTCCACCTCGCCGCAGTACGCGATCATCGCGTCGTGCGACGTGGCCGCGGCGATGATGGAGCCGCCCGGGGGCACCGCGCTGGTGGAGGAATCGATCCTCGAGGCGCTGGATTTCCGCCGCGCGATGAAAAAGGTCGACAACGAATGGGGCAAGGACTGGTGGTTCAAGGTCTGGGGCCCGGACAAGGTCGCCACCGACGGCATCGGTTCGCGTGAGGAGTGGGTGCTCAAGGCGAACGACAAGTGGCACGGGTTCGGCAACCTTGCGCCGGGCTTCAACATGCTCGACCCGATCAAGGCCACCGTGATCACCCCGGGCCTGGACGTGTCCGGCAAGTTCGCCAAGACCGGCATCCCGGCGGCGATCGTCACCCGCTACCTCGCCGAGCACGGCGTCATCGTCGAGAAGACGGGGCTTTACTCGTTCTTCATCATGTTCACGATCGGCATCACCAAGGGCCGCTGGAACACGCTGGTCACGGCGCTGCAGCAGTTCAAGGACGACTACGACAAGAACCAGCCGCTCTGGCGCGTGCTGCCGGAGTTCTGCCAGAAATTCCCGCGCTACGAGCGCCTGGGCATCCGCGACCTGTGCGAGCAGATCCACGGCATGTACAAGGCCAACGACGTGGCGCGCGTGACTACGGAGATGTACCTGTCCGACATGATGCCGGCGATGAAGCCGTCCGACGCTTTTGCGGCCATGGCACACCGCGAGATCGACCGCGTCGAGATCGACAATCTCGAGGGCCGTGTCACCAGCGTGCTGCTCACGCCCTACCCGCCGGGCATCCCGCTGCTGATCCCGGGTGAGCGCTTCAACGCGACGATCGTGAGCTACCTCAAGTTCGCGCGCGAGTTCAACCGCAAGTTCCCGGGCTTCGAGACCGACATCCACGGCCTGGTGGAGGAGCCCGTGGACGGGGTGGTGGAGTACTTCATCGACTGCGTCCGGCAGGGATAAGCGCCGGGCTTCAAGTCCTCTCGTACAGGACGAAGTCGTAGGGCAGGCCGCCGGCCGAGGTGTGCGACTGCCGTTGCGACTCCCTGAACGCCGCGCGGTCCCAGTCCGGGAATTTCGTGTCGCCATCGAACGCCTGGCCGATTTCGGTCAGCACGATGCCGTCGACCAGCGGCAGCGCCGCCCGGTAGATCTCGCCGCCCCCGATCACGAACACCACCGGCTCGCCCAGGCACAAGGCCAGCGCGGCTTCGAGCGATGAGGCGACGCTCACGCCGGGGATCTCGAGCCCGGGCTTGCGGCTGATGACGATGTTCTCCCGCCCTGGCAGGGGCTTGCCGATGGATTCGTGGGTCTTGCGTCCCATGATCACCGGGTGCCCGAGGGTGAGCGCCTTGAAGTGCTTCAGGTCCTCCGGCAGGTGCCAGGGCATGCGGTTATCGGCGCCGATGATCCCGTTGGCGGCCACCGCGGCGACCAGGAATACCCGCGTCGCTCCCGCAGTGGATGTGACATCTGCCCTGTTTGCCTCAGCTTTCATCGTGTAATTATAGGGAACATGAAGCAGGCCCCCACCGAAAAAAGCTTTCCGCGGTCCTTCCTGAAGCTGCTGGTGGCCGGCTTCCTGCTGGTTGCGCTGCCGCTGGCAGGAGCGCTGACGTACTCTGCCTGGGACCATGTCTGGTCGAAGGGGGCTTTCTAGCGCGTACCCGCCGAAGCGTTCCGGGAAAGCCCGCCAGAGGCGCCCGCAGAGGTTATCCCCAGGGCTCGCCTATTTCCCCCGAAGGCGGGCCCTTTTTTTCAGACCGCGATCGGCGCCTTGATGGCCGGGTGCGGGTCGTAGCCTTCGAGCGTGAAATCCTCGTAGCGAAAGGCGAACAGGTCGCTGACGCCGGGGTTGAGCTTCATGCGCGGGAGCGGACGTTCGGTTCGCGCGAGTTGTTCCTTCGCCTGCTCGAGGTGGTTCAGGTAGAGGTGCGCATCGCCCAGCGTCAGCACGAACTCGCCGGGCTGGAGTCCCGTCACCTGCGCGATCATCAGCGTCAGCAACGCATACGAGGCGATGTTGAACGGCACGCCGAGGAAGAGGTCCGCGCTGCGCTGGTACATCTGGCAGGAGAGCTTGCCTTCCGCGACATAGAACTGGAAGAGGGCGTGGCAGGGGGGGAGCGCCATGCGGTCCACATCGGCCGGATTCCAGGCGGTAACGATGTGACGCCTGGAGTCGGGCTTCGTGCCGATCGATTCGAGCACCTGCCGGATCTGGTCGATTTCACGCCCGTCGGGCGTCCTCCAGTGGCGCCACTGGTAGCCATAGACCGGGCCGAGTTCGCCGTTTTCGTCGGCCCACTCGTCCCAGATCGTCACGCCGCGCTCCTGCAGCCAGCGCACGTTGGTGTCGCCCGCGATGAACCACAGCAACTCGTAGATGATCGACTTCAGGTGCAGTTTCTTGGTCGTGAGCAGCGGGAAGCTCCCGGCGAGGTCGAAGCGCATCTGCGCGCCGAAGACCGACAGGGTCCCGGTGCCGGTCCGGTCGGTTTTCTTCGCGCCACGCGCGAGCACATGCGAGACGAGGTCGAGGTACTGGCGTTCGCCGGAGGGCAGTGGGGTCATATGGCGATGTAGGCAAAGAGTTCGCGTGCGGTCTGGAAGCGGTCTTGCGGCTTCTTGGCCAACAGGCGGTTGACGATGGGCGGGTAGCCGGAGAGCTTCGCGGGGAGCTGCGGGATCACGCCGAGACTATACAGGTCGGAACGCTGGTCGACCGGGAGCCCGGTGCACTGCTCCGGGCTCATGTAGCGCGGCGTGGCGAGCAGCTCGCCGTGACGGGTGAGGCTCGACTCGGCGGAAAGGTCCTTGGCGAGGCCGAAGTCGACGATGGCGAGGCGCCCGTTCTCGCGGAACAGGATGTTCTGCGGCTTGAGGTCGCGGTGGATTCGTCGATGAGCAGGAAACGCATGTGTAGCTGGGTACGGGGCGACCGGTAAAAAGTGTCATCGATTGTAGCCAAGGTTGGACAGTCGCACCCGGCCGTAGCATCATCCATGGCTATGGCCGATTGTCCACTTGGGCGCATCCTTGTGGTGAGCGATTTCGGCCGGCAAACCGGGAGAGACCCAAATGTTGAAGCTGTTCGGCGGCGGCAAGCCGGACCATCCTATGGCGGATCCGAAGGAAGCCAAGCGGCTCTTGGACGACCTGCCCGCGCAAGACCCGGTCAAGGCGCTGGAGGAACTGGCGCACTGGCTCGAGTCGGTCTCGACCGCTGAAGGTTTCAAGCTCGAACAGCGCCTCCAGCTGCTGTTCCAGATCGACGATGCAGGCCAGCTGCAGGCGCGCAAGCTCGCGCGCGACTATTTCGCGACAGTGCGTCCGTCGAAGGTGCAGGAGAACCGCCTCTGGAAGAGCATCCACGATTACTGGAGCGCTGCGGGTCGCGCCTTCGGCCTGGCGGTGGACCAGTTCGTCACCGGTGCCAAGGGGGCCGATGCCGCCAAGGCGCAGCTGCCGCTCCTCCTCGTGCGGACCTTGCGCAGCATCTCCCAGCAGATCAAGTGGATGCATATGCGCTACGGGCCGGTGGACCTGTCGGCATGGGGTGTCTTCAACCGCGTATATGGGTTTGCCGAGTTTCGCGGCCTGGCCGGTACAAAGGCGGTGGTGTACCCCGGCATCCCCGGTGAGTCCACGCCGCAGCAGGAATTCCTCAAGGGCGTGGTGTTCAGCGCGAGTTCGCCCGATGCGCTGCTGCCGCAGGAAGTCGACCTGGCCGAACGCCTGATCGGCGACTTCACGCCCAAGTTCACGCTCGCCAGCGCGCCCTCGGCCCAAATGGCCTACTGGACCGACATCAACCAGAACATGGCCCCGCAGCGCCTGGTGCGCCCGCCGCAGCAGACCCCGACGCTGCGATGCTTCGGCGCCACCGCCGCGCTGGAGGAGGTGAAGGACCTGATCCAGAAGATCGAGTCCGGTCGCCAGGTCCCGCCCGCGTTGAACCTTGGCGGCGCCTACGAGCCCGAGATGGTGCTCGACGTGCTGGAGCATCTCGCGATGTACTGGTCGCAGGATCCGCCGGAGAGGAAGCACCCGCGTCACATGGTGAAGTCGCGGCTGTCGGTGTCGCACGGGTTCGACGGCCTGCTGGGCGTGCTCGGCGAATCGGAGTCCCTGGATTTCGAAGCGACGGCCGTCGAGAGCTGGATCGTCGAGAACGTGAGCGCCGGCGGCTTCGGTGCCATCGTGCAGCAGCTGAAGGGCGACTGGCTCAAGGTGGGCGCGCTGATCGTGATGCAGCCCGAGGGCGGCAACAACTGGGTCACCGGCCTCATCCGCCGCGTCAACAAGGTCGGCACGACCCAGGCCCGGGTCGGCATCCAGTCGCTGTCCAAGGCGCCTATGGTGGCGAGTTTCTGGACCGGCGTGACCACCGAAAAAGGCGTGCTGCTGAAGACCGGCGAGCCCGATAGCGGCGAGGTGCGGATCGTGCTGAAGCCCGGGGTGTTCGTGCCCGGGCAGAACCTGGAATCAGAGCGCGGAGGGCGCTTCCACGTCTACATGCCGCAGGCAGTGGAAGACAAGGGCGATGACTACGAGATCGCGCGCTTCCGCGAAATGATCAGGGAAAGCTGAACAAAAAACTCAGGTCAGGGTCCGGACCAGCCAGTCGGAGATGTCGGCGATCTCCTGCGGGCACACCGAGTGCGGCATCGGGTACTCGTGCCATTCGAGCGGATAGCCGAGCGCCTCAAGCATCTTGCGCGACTGCTGGGCCCGGCTGATCGAGATCACCGGATCGACGCTTCCATGCGCCATGAAAACGGGCAGGTCGCGGTTGGCCGCGCTGCGCTCATCCTCGACGGTGCCTGCCAGCGGCAGGTAGGTCGACAAAGCCATGATGCCGGCCAGCCTTTGCGGGTGCCGCAGTCCCGTCTGGAAGGCGACCGCACCGCCTTGGGAAAAACCCGCCAGCACGATGCGCGAGGCGGGTATCCCGCGGGCGACCTCTGCAGCGATCAACTGCTCGATCGCGGCCTGCGAGGCGCGCAGTCCTTCTCCATCCTCGCGCCCGCCGCCGATTTCGATGATGTCGTACCAGGCGCGCATGGCCATGCCCATGTTCAGCGTCACCGGGCGGACCGGGGCGTTCGGGAAGATGAAGCGCACCTGCAGGGTGCCGGGCAGGCCCAGTTCGGGGACGATGGGCTCGAAGTCGTGCCCGTCGGCGCCCAGGCCGTGCATCCAGATGACCGAAGCGGACGGGGCGGGCCCGGTCGCGATCTCTATTGTTTCCAGTGGTTTAGTGTCCATGGGCGGTATTCTAGTGTAGTGCTTCGTTCTGTTTGGAACTTAAGCGGCTGTTGGCGCGAATGACCTTGGCAAGGATGTCATTGGCCTTGGCAGTCCATACGAAAGGCTTGGGATTTTTATTGTGCAAATCGATGTACTCCTTGATTGCAGTGGTCAG
>CAMAXP010000058.1 GCA_945862265.1 Bordetella parapertussis | reverse complement strand
ACGGTGTTCGCTGAAAAGCTCGAAGCGATGCAGGTTCTCGGCATGGCGAATACGAGGATGAAGGACTATTTCGACCTGCTGACGCTGGCGAGGGAAGGGGCGATGGATCCAAAGGCGCTGAGTGACGCGATCCGCGCGACCTTCAGGCGTCGGGGTACGGCGCTACCCGAGGGCCTGCCGCTGGGGCTCAGCGATGAGTTTGCCGGCGATGCAGCCAAGCGGCGCCAATGGGATGCTTTCGTCCGGCGCAACGGCCTGCAGGCGCCATCGCTGTCCGATGTCACGGGAGAGTTGGGCGGTTTTGTCCAGGGCCCGCTGGAACGCGCCAGGAGCAGCGGTAAATAATTTACAAAAACGGCATACAGACTGCCGTGCAAACGGCTCCGCCTCGTCCACCTCGGCCCCCAGCGCCACGTTGCGCAGCTACGCGACGCTCGCGATCGATTCGATGACCGGGCAGGGGGACGAGCTGCCAGAACGGCTCCCGGTGCAGGCGCGAGAAGGGAAAGGCGATGCTGCTCGTCCGCGCCACGGGGACGATGCTGCGCCAGTAGCCGGTGAAGAGCTCGTTCAGCTCGACGAGCTCGCCCGTGATGCTGATCCGGCGCGACGTGATCGCCCCGCGCGCGCTGCTGAAATCGGCGGAGGACATGGTCACGTCCGGCGCGCAGGTGGATATTCGGACTTACGCCAGCGCGGCTTAGCGCCCAGGGGCTGACTGGACAACTGGTCACACTGTGTGAGCAGTTCAAACAAGCACCGAACGCAAGCCACTAGCTTGCATGCCTGAGTATTTTGTATGTACAAAATAATCTGGCGAAAAAAGATCCCCACGCCTCGATTTCCCACTGAAACAATTGGGGTCTGACCCCGATTTTCTGCACATCAGGCCTGGTGCCCGTTTGAGCTTCGAGAACAGCGCGCAGTAGTGGTCGAGCGTCATGGCGGGAAAGAGTGCCGCTTCCGGGAGCGTTCGGCAAGGCTCTTTAGATCTGCCCCGTAACCTCCCACGGCCGCCCCCTCGTCTCAAAATGCCCCCACCGCGCCACCTCCACCAGATCCCCCACCAAAAACTCCTCCCCACTCCTCTCAAGCGTCAAATCCACGCACTGCGCAACCCGCTCCGCTGAAACGCTTTCCCCCGCAGCCCCGGCAATCTCGAGCACGCGCGCCTCGCGGTCCCCGGGAAACCACCCCAGCGTGACGCGCGCCTCGGCAGCCAGCCCGAGCCCCACCACGAACTTCGCCAGCCGCCGCGCGTGCATCCCGCCCGCCCGGTCGGCCTTGAAGAAGTCCTTGCCCGACCACGCGCCGCCGCCGATGGGCACCCGCGGCCCGTAGGCGTCCATGACGAGCTTCTTGCCGGAGAGCCCGTTGTCGCCCTCGGGGCCACCGACCTCGAAGGCGCCGGCGCCGTTCACGGTCAGCTGCGCGGGCAGCGCGGGGGAGAGCCCCGGCAGCACCAGGGCGAGCCGCTGCAGTTCCTCCCCCACGGCCAGGCGCACCGCGCGGTGCAGCGCCACGTCGTCGGCAGCAACCCGCTGCTGCAGCGAGCAGCTGAAGGCCTCGAGCGACCAGGACGCGCCGTCTTCCCGCACCAGCACCAGCACCTTGCCGTCCGGGCCGAGGCACAGGGCGGGCGCCTCGAGCCGCAGCGCATGCAGCCGCCGCGCCAGCCGCCCGGCCAGCCAGTGCTCCACCGGCAGGTGGTTGGTCTCGCGCAGGTTGTTGGCGTAGCCCACGCAGATCGCCTGTCACCGGATCGAGTCGGAGCTTGCGCGCCTCGCGTTCGTCCGCGATCACTCCGAAGGCGCGCCGATCTGCCGCTGGAAATTTGGCGGCGTGGCCGTCGACCTGATGCCAAGCGACGAACGCATCCTCGGTTTCGCGAATCGGTGGTATCCACGCATGATGCAGGAGGCTGATCGGGTCGCGCTCCCGGGCGGCAAAGTGATTCGCCTTGTGACGGCGCCGCTGTTCGTCGCATCCAAGTTCGAGGCCTTTGCCGATCGTGGCGCCGGAGACCTTCTCGCAAGCCATGACCTGGAAGACATCGTTACCCTGATTGCCGGCCGGCCGGAGTTGGCCGGCGAGGCGGCGTTGGCCGACGGGGAACTGCGAGGCTATCTTGCGCAACGGTGCGCCGGACTCCTGGCCGCGCCGGGATTCATGAACTTCCTTCCCGGGATGCTGCTGCACGACGACACGCTTGACGAGCGCGTGGCGGTTGTCGCCGAGAGGTTGCGGGTGCTGGCGGCGGACGTCATCTAGGGGGCGAGAGGCGCATTGAACCGGGGTCGCGTCGAGGAGGACGAGGCGATGCGGTCACAACTTGTGACCGCATCGGTGCGTCTTGGAGGGAACTCGTCACAAATTGTGATGAGTTCGCGCAAGCATCGCGGAGCGGCCTAACGCCTCAGTAATCCCGCAGCCGCGGAATCACATTCCTCACCCCGCCGCGCGGATGCGGCGTGTCGCCCTTGAACCGGGGGACCACGTGGATGTGCGCGTGCCACACCGACTGCCCGCCGGCCTCGCCGCAGTTGGCGCCGATGTTGAACCCGTCGGGCGAGAGTTGCGCCGCGAGCAGCGCCTGTACCTTGTACGCAAGCAGGAAGCAATCGGCGTATTCGTCCTCCGGCAGGTCGAAGATTGTGACCACGTGCCGACGCGGCACGACCAGCGTGTGCCCGGGCGAGACCGGGAAGGCGTCTGCAAAGGCGAGCGAATGGGTGCTCTCGGCGAGGATTTCGCGGTCGAGGGTGCAGAAGATGCAGGCGGGTGCGTTCATGGGGGAAAGGGTGCCGGTTCCCGCAGCGTTCGGCAAGGTGCTGGAAATCGGGGACAGACCCGGGACAGACCCGGGTCTGTCCCCGGTTTTCGTGGTTCTCTCTGGCGAAACAATCGGAAACAATCGGGGTCTGTCCCCGATTTTGGCTACACTTCTTGCTCCCAAGGAGGCGTGGCAATGGATTTCGGTTTTACACCTGAGCAGGATGCGATCCGCGAGGCGATCGGCAAGATCTGCGCGCAGTTCGGCGATGACTACTGGCTCAAAAAGGACAAGGAAGGCGGCTTCCCGACGGAGTTGCACCAGGCGCTGGCGCGCGACGGGTGGCTGGGCATCGCGATGCCCGAGTCGCACGGCGGCGCGGGCCTCGGCATCATCGAGGCGGCGATCATGATGCAGACGATCGCGGAGTCGGGCGCGGGGTTCTCCGGCGCTTCTGCGATCCACATGAATATCTTCGGCCTGAACCCGGTGGTGGTGTTCGGCACGGACGACCAGAAGAACCGCATGCTGCCGGGGCTGATTGCCGGCAAGGAGCGTGCGTGCTTCGCGGTCACCGAACCGAACACCGGCCTCAACACCACGCGCATCAAGACCAAGGCCGAGAAGAAAGACGGCAAGTACTACGTCTCCGGCCAGAAGGTGTGGATCTCCACCGCGCAGATCGCGGAGAAGATCCTGCTGCTCGCGCGCACCACGCCGATCGAGGAATGCAAGAAGCCGGCCGACGGCCTCACGCTCTTCTACACGGACTTCGATCGCAAGTACGTCGAGGTGCGCGAGATCGAGAAGCTCGGCCGCAAGTGCGTGGACTCGAACCAGGTGTTCTTCGACGGCATGCCTATCCCCGAAGCCGATCGCATCGGCGAGGAGGGCAAGGGCTTCAATTACATCCTGCACGGCATGAACCCGGAGCGGATCCTGATTGCGGCCGAGTCGGTGGGGCTCGGGCGCTGCGCGCTTGCGCGCGCGACGCAGTACGCCAAGGAGCGCGTCGTGTTCGACCGCCCCATTGGCCAGAACCAGGGCATCCAGCATCCGCTCGCGGCCAACTGGATGGCCCTCGAGTCGGCCAACCTGATGGTCTTCAAGGCCGCGTGGCTGTACGACACCGGCAAGCCTTCGGGTGCGGAAGCCAACGCCGCCAAGTACCTCGCGGGCGAGGCGGGGTTCGACGCCTGCCAGCAAGCCGTGATGACGCACGGCGGCTACGGCTACGCCAAGGAGTACCACGTGGAGCGGTACCTGCGGGAGTCGCTCGTGGGCCGCATCGCGCCGATCAGCCCGCAGCTCGTGCTGTGCTTCATCGCGGAACGCGTGCTGGGGTTGCCGAAGTCCTACTGAGGAAAGGAATCTTTATGATTACTTTTAAAAAGTCCTTGCTGGGAGCCGTTCTCCTGTCAGTTGGTATTGTGGTTCCGTTATACGCCACGGCGCAGGCCTGGCCCGCCAAGCCGATCCGCCTGGTCGTCCAGTTCCCCGCAGGCGGCGCTGCCGACACGATCACGCGCGTGATCGCGCCGCCTCTCGCGCAGGCGCTCGGCCAGCCGGTGGTGGTGGAGAACCGTCCCGGCGCCGACGGCGCGATCGCCGGCGAGGCGGTGGCCAAGTCGGCGGGCGACGGCTACACGTTCTTCATGGCCACCACCAGCGCGATCGCCGCGGTGCCGGCCATGAGGAAGACCCCGCCCTACGACCCGATCACCGCGTTCACGCCGATCGGCAAGGTGGGCACGTTCTCGTACTTCGCGTTCACGCACTCGTCGGTCCCGGCCAAGACCATGGTCGAGCTGATCGACTACATCCGCGCGAACCCGGGCAAGCTCAACTACGCGGGCGCCACGACCACCGGCATCATGGCGGCGGTGCAGCTTGCAGGCTTTGCCAAGCTCGACATGGTGCGCGTGCCGTACAAGGGCGAGGGCCCGGCCAGCATCGACCTCATCGGCGGACGCGTGCAGCTGATGTTCGGTACGCCGACCAACACGCTCGGCGCCGCCAAGGAAGGCAAGCTGCGCGTGCTGGCCACGCTGCTCGATAAACGCAGCCCGGTGCTGCCGGACGTGCCCACCATGCCCGAGGCGAACGCGCCGAAGCTCTCGATCGTGCCCTGGGCAGCCTTCTACGGGCCGCCCAAGCTGCCCTCCGACATCGTCGCGCGCGTGAACCGCGAGCTGAACGCGGTCCTCGCGAGGGCGGACGTGCGCGAGCTGATCGAGCGCCAGGTGTTCGACATCCAGACCTCCACGCCCGAGGAGCTCGGCGCGTACACGCGCGAGCAGGTGGAGTCGTGGAAGAAAGCGGTCGCCGACAGCGGCATGCCGCAGGAATAACCCCAAGGAGACAAGATGGACCAGACCCTTCCCGTAGTCGGCCGCGGCTTTTGCTTCGAAGACCTCACGGTCGGCCAGAAATTCCGCACCCACCGCCGCACCATCGCCGAGAGCGACCTGATGACCTTCGTCAACCTCACGTGGCTGACGGAAGAGCTCTTCACGGTCGAGGAGGATGACGCGCAGTCTTCGTCCTCGCGGGCGATCAAGGGCCGCGCAGTGCCGGGCGCGATGATCTACGCGTTCGCCGAAGGCCTGCTGCTGTCGACGATGCAGGACACGGGCCTCGCCTTTCTCAACGCCGAGCTCGACATCAAAGGCCCGACGCGCGTGGGCGACACCATCCACGTGGAGGTCGAAGTCACCGAAGCGCGGCTGACCTCCAAGGGCGACCGCGGCCTCGTAAGAACAGCGAACAAGATCATCAACCAGCACGGCGCGACGGTGATCACCTACAACCCGCTGCGGATGCTGAAGCGGAAGTAGTGCTAGTCCTCTATCACGCCACCGCCTCGACCTGCTCGCAGAAGGTGCGGCTGGCACTGGCGGAGAAGGGCCTCGCTTGGGAAGGCCACGCCCTCAACCTGCGCACCTTCGACCAGCTGAAGCCCGAGTTCCTTGCGATCAACCCCAAGGGTATGGTGCCGGTGCTGGTGCACGAGGGCCATGTGCTGACCGAGTCGATGGTGATCAACGAGTACCTCGATGAAGTGTTCCCCGCGGTGCCGTTCCGGCCTGCGGATGCGCTCGGCCGTGCCCGGGTGCGCGAGTGGACGCTCTACATCGCCACTGAGCCCACCTGGGCGATCAAGGCGCCGTCGTACCAGAAGAACCTGCGCCCGGCGCTCCAAGGGACGAAGTCAGAAGCGGAGTTCGCCGAGATCGCCGCGAAGATGCCGGACCAGGAGAACGCGCAGCGCTGGGTGATTGCGGCGACGCGCGGCTTTACCGACGCCGAGCTCGACACCGAACTCGCGCGCCTGGCGAAGACGCTCGACCGCATGCAGGCGGCGCTCGAAACTTCGGCCTGGCTCGCGGGCGACGCGTACACGCTGGCCGACGTCGATATGGCGCCCTTCGTGCATCGGCTCGCCGCGATCGGGCAGGGCGCGATGATCGAAACACGGCCCCGGGTGGCCGATTGGTATGCGAGGATCTCGGCCCGGCCCGCATTCAAGACGGCCTTCGGGTAGGAGAAGACCATGCAATTCAAACCCTGGCGTGACCATGCCGAGCACCCGCTCACGGCCGAGGCGCTGCAGTGGCTGTTCAACAACGAGATCGCCTGCATCCGCGTGAAGGCTTTTGCCACGCCCGCCGAGTGCGCGGCGTTTGTGGCGGCGATGGACTCGGTGGGCCTCAACAAGGAATACACCGTGATCGGGCCGAACGTGAAGTTCCGCCCGCGCTACATCGGCCTGCCGCAGTTCGAGTACAGGAAGCGCCCGAAGGAAGACTACTTCGCCACGGTCGAGACGGCCTATGTCGACCAGGCGAAGGTGTTTGCCGAGTGCAGGTTCGATCCGCTCGCGCGCCTGGCAACGCTGGTGCGCGCGGCAGTGCCGGGCAAGCGGGTGGGCGTGGCCGAGGAGCCGGGCGTGGGGCGCTACTACGCGGGGATCATCCGCGAGACCACCGGCGGCACCAACCTGCACATGGATTTCAGTCGCCAGACGGCGCCCGGCTACGAGATCGCCAGGGTCGACTCACAACTTGCGACGAACTTTTATGCGAGCGGCACCGAAGAGGGCGGCGAAACGACGATGTACAACTTCCACTACGATCCGGCCGACTACGTGGGGCGCACGGTGGAACTCTCGCCGTTCGACCCGAAGCTGGTCGAGGGCCGCGAGCACTACACTTTCAAGCCCGCGGCGGGCGACTTGATCCTGTTCAATTCGCGCTGCCCGCACCGGGTGTCGTGGAACCCGCGCGACGACGGCCAGCGGCGGATGGGCATCGGCTCGTTCCTCGGCCGCGCGCCGGGCGGCGACGTGGTGATGTGGTCATGACGCGCGGGCTGCGGTTCCTCGTGGCTGCGGGCCTGCTTGCGGGCCTGTGGCACGCAGGCGCGTGCTTGGCGCAGGCGTACCCCGATCGCCCGGTCAAGGTCGTGATTCCGTGGCCGCCGGGCGGCATCGCCGACACGACGGCCCGCCTGATCGCGGCGCACCTGCAGGAGGCCACCGGCAAGCCCTTCGTGGCCGACAACCGGCCCGGCGCGGCGACGATGATCGGCACCACTGCGGTGGCGAAGGCGCCGCCGGACGGCTACACGCTGCTGCTCGCCAACACCAATATCTCGACCAACCCGAGCCTGTTCAAGACGCTGCAGTACGACGCGGACAAGGAACTCACGCCGGTGTCGCTGGCGATGATCATCCCTGCGGTGCTGGCGGTGAACGCGTCCGTGCCGGCCACGAACATGGTGGAGTTCCTTGCGCTGGCGAAGGCGAAGCCGGGCGTGCTCAACTTCGGCTCCGTGGGCCTGGGCAGCTTCAACCACCTCGCCGGGGAGATGCTGAACCAGTTGGCCGGCATCCAGCTCACGCACGTGCCGTACAAGGGGTTTGCGCCCGCCACGGCGGCGCTGCTCGGCAACGAGATCAACATCCTGGTGAGCGACCTGCCGAACGTCGCGCAGCACATCAAGGCCGGCAAGCTGCGCGCGCTGGCGGTCACCGGCAGAAAGCGCATGGCCGTGCTGCCCGATGTGCCTACACTGGCGGAAGCTGGCGTGCGCGATTACGTGGCCGAAGGCTGGCTGGGCATCATGGTGCCGGCAGGCACGCCGCGCGCGATCGTCACCCAGCTCAATGCCGAGATCAACCGCGGCCTGCAATCGCCGGCGATGACCGAGCGTTACACGAGCCAGGGCGTGGAACTCACGCCGTGGACCACCGAGGCGTTTGCGGCGTACATCCTCTCCACCCGCTCGCGGTGGGCGCAGGTGATCACCCGCGGCAATATCCGCCTTTCGGAGTAGCGTCTTGCCCAATTCCATTCTCATCGCAGGCGGCGGCGTCGGCGGGCTCACGCTCGCGTTGTCGCTCCACCAGGCGGGCATCGCCTGCCGCGTGTTCGAAGCCGCGCCGGAGATCCGGTCGCTGGGCGTGGGCATCAACCTCCTGTCGCACGCGATGCGCGAGCTCACCGAACTCGGGTTGCTGGACGCGCTCAGGGCCGTCGCGGTCGAGACGCGCGAGGTGTGCTTCTACAACCGCTTCGGCCAGTTCATCCACAAGGAGCCGCGCGGCAAGTTTGCCGGCTACGACTGGCCGCAGCTGTCGATCCATCGCGGCGACCTGCACGAGGTGCTGCTTGCGGCGGTGCGCGAGAGGTTGGGGGGGGGCGCCTTCGTGCTGGGCAAGAAAGCGGTCGGCTTCACGCAGGACGCAGACAGCATCACGCTGCAGTTCGAGGACGGTACTTCCGCGCCGGGTTCGGCGGTGGTCGGCTGCGACGGCATCCACTCGGCGATCAGGAAGCAACTGCATCCCGGCGAGGGCCCGCCCGCCTACCAGGGCATCAACATGTGGCGCGGCGTGACGAGGGGCAAGCCCTACCTCAGCGGCGCGAGCATGGTGATCGCCGGCTGGCTCGAGGCAGGGAAGATGGTGATCTACCCGATCCGCAACCTTCCTGATGGCAACCAGCTCATCAACTGGGTGGCCGAGGTGCAGTCGCCGAGGAACGTGCTGCAGGACTGGAACCTCGCCGGCAAACTCGACGACTTCTATCCCGTGTTCGCGGGGCGCTCGCATGACTGGCTCGATATCGACGCGCTGATCCGCAATGCCGACAGCATCCTCGAATACCCGATGGTCGACCGCGAGCCGCTCAGCCACTGGACCGAAGGGCGCGTGACGCTGCTGGGCGACGCCGCGCACCCGATGTACCCGCGTGGCTCGAACGGGGGAGGGCAGGCGATCCTGGATGCGCGCGTGCTCACAGGGTGCCTCAAGCGCGAGCACGGCGTGCCGAACGCGCTCAAGGCTTACGAAGAAAACCGCATGAAGCCTGCCTACGAAGTGGTGCTGGCCAACCGCGCGATCGGCCCCGACGCGATCCTGCGCACCGTGCACGAGCGCACCGAAGACAAGCCGTTCGGGAAGATCGAGGACGTGATCTCCGCCGAGGAGATGGTCGACTCCGGCGAGAACTACAAACGCATCGCCGGGTTCGAGCGCGAGGCGCTGAGAAATCGCCCTTCGCTGGTCTAGCGGGGCCTAGGCGGCGCGGGCCCGGAGGCTAGCTGTTGCAAGGGTTGTGAAAGTACTGTATAAATAAACAGTACTCAATTTCCCGGACCTGCCATGACCGACTTCGCCGCACTCGCCACCACTCACGCCGCCACCGTTGCCGCCGATATCCTCACCTGGGCGTTCATTGCCCTTTGCGTGTTCGTAGGCCGTACCGAGGCCTAGGGCGCCGCCGCCCGGACGGCAAAGCGCTCGACCCTGGGCACGCGCCATAGCCCGAGCGACTGGGTCCGGGCATGCTCCTCGGCTGAGGCATAGCGGCGCTGCGCGTCCTCGGTCTGGTAGGCCAGGCTGGTCTTGTTCAGCGTGGCCATACCCGCGTTCAGCTGGGAAAGACCAGGGTCGAGGCGCTCATCGCAGGGCGTCTCGGCACATTTCTGCAGGTCCTGGAGGATCGCCACGACCCCGACCAACCGGCCCTTCTGGTCGATGGCGGTGGTTTCCACCCGAACAGTCTTGCCCCGGAGGAGGCGCTTCAGGCTTTCCCGCGAGCTGCCGCCGTTGGGGCGGTTCATGGCAGGGGCGTCGATTCCGGCGAGCCGGACCTTGTGCAACGAGGTCCCATTCCGGGCGAGGACGGTAATCGTGTCGCCCTCCGGGACTTCGATGACCTGACCCTCGATCACCCCGGCTACGGCAGCGCCGGCAAGGATCGAAAGCAGCAGGAAAATGACGAGGTGCATAGGCTAAGCATAATCCATCGGCAGCGGGAATTCTTGTTTTAAATCAAAGCCGCTCGGCGCGCGATTTATCTTTTTGCCGCATTGCGGCGGGTCGGGGGAGGGGGTGGTGGGCGATACTGGGATCGAACCAGTGACTTCCACCGTGTGAAGGTGGCACTCTACCGCTGAGTTAATCGCCCAAGGTGCAACTGCGGGAGGCGCGCATTCTATCGGCGCGCCCTGACCCGGTCAACGCGCGGCAGCCTGAAGGTGGATCACGACTCCCGTGGGTGGGTAGGCACGCCGACCTGCTGGGCGAGCCGGCCGACGAGGGCGCCGAGCACCGCGGGCCTGCCGGGTTCGGGGGTGGCATCGACCTCGGCGGCATAGGCGTCGTAGCGCCGGTCCATTTCGAGCTGGGGACTGGGCGGAATGGCGATCCGCGCGCGTTCCGGGTCGCCTCCGACGAGCGCTGCCGCGATGGCGGATTCGGCAAAGGCCGGATCGATCCCCTTGCACCGCGCGAGCACGTGGCCGTCCGGACGCAAGACGTAGGTGGCGGTGTCAGCGACGCCGTAGCGCGCGAAGAGGTTGGGCGCAGCGGCGCGATCAATGGTCACGACGTCGGCTTGCACAGCCACTTTGACTGCGGGTCCGGAGGCGCCGAAATACACGATGGTGAACCGTCCTCGCAAGTGGTCGACGAAGCAGGTTTCGCCGCCACCCTCACGCACCTTGCCGTCGGGCGCGGCGGCGCCGGGGCGCGCGGCGGGCGCATCGAAGGCATCGCGCTCGGTGCCGAGTGCGGTCTCCGCATACGCACAGGCTTCCGACAGGCGTCCCACATTCACCAGCGGGCGGGCCTCGGTGTACTGCTCGGCAAGGTCGAGGATCGCGTCACGCACCAATCGCTGGCCGGGGCTTTCGGGGGCGATGAAGATCGCGCTGCGCGAGGAGATCTCCACGCACTCGCGCGCAGCCTGGTGGCGCTCGGCGTGGTAAGTGTCGAGCAGGGCCGGCGAGGCCGTGCCTCCCAGCACCAGCGCGAGCTTCCAGCCGAGGTTGTTGGCGTCCTGCACGGCGCGGTTGCCGCCGCGTGCGCCAAAGGGCGAGTGCTGCGCCGAGGCGTCGCCGAGCAGGAACACCCGGCCGTGCCGCATCTGCTCGACGTAACGCTTGCGAAAGCGCCACATGCCGACCCACACGAGCTCGAACTCCACGTCCGGCCCGAGCAGCTGGCGCAGCCGCAGGTTGGCCCGTTCGGGCGTGGCCTCGGCGTCGGGGTCTTCGTAGTGGCCGATCTGCCAGTCGGTGCGCCAGACGCCGTCGGCCATCTGGTGGTACCAGATCGCGCCGCCGTTGTTGAGCGGGTTGTCGAGGTAGGCCTTGCGCACCGCCTCGGTGGAGGGCGCCATGCGGACATCGGCGATACACCACGCTGTGTCGAAGAGGGCGGCCTCCGCATCCTTGGCGCCGACCCTGTCGCGGACGATGCTGTGCGCGCCGTCGGCGCCGACGAGGTACTGGCAGCGGGCGAAGTAGGTGCCGTCCGGCGTCTCGACGACGACTTCGACGTGGTCCGCAGCTTGGCGGACGTCCACCACGCGGTTCTTCCAGCGCAGGTCGATCGACGGGTAAGCGGCGATCGCCTCGACGAGGTACTGCTCGACATAGAACTGCTGCAGGTTCACGAAGGCGGGAAACTTCTGGTCGGCCTCGGGCTGCAGGTTGAAGCGGTAGAGGCACTGCTCGCCGCGGTAGACGTCGCCTTCGTTCCAAGTGATGCCCTTGGCGCGCACGCGCTCGGCCACGCCGAAGCGGTCGAGGATCTCGAGCGTGCGCTTGGCATAGCAGATGCCGCGCGAGGAGAGCCCTGAGGCGCCGACCGTGTTGTCATCATCCAGCACGATGGTGCGGATGCCGCGGCTGCCGAGCTCCAGCGCGCAGGCGAGGCCCCCCAGGCCGCCGCCGGCAATGATCACGGGATAGTTGCCGATGCCGCCGGCCAGCTCGGGCGGAGTGCGATAGGGGTAGACCGGCAGGGTGTAGCCGGGCATCGCGTCGGGTTGGTGTGGGGTGCTCATGGCCTCTCAAATGCTACCACTCGGGACACTCGGTACAATCGCGCACCCCAAGCTTCCTCCCCCAGGCACGTGACCAAACCTGTTCGCACCCGTTTCGCCCCCAGCCCCACGGGGTTCCTCCACGTCGGCGGCGCGCGTACCGCGCTGTATTCGTGGGCTTTCGCCCGCCAATGCAAGGGCACCTTCGTGTTGCGCGTCGAAGATACCGACCTCGAACGCTCCACCCAGGCGTCGGTCGACGCGATCCTCGACGGCATGAAATGGCTGGGCCTCGACTGGGACGAGGGCCCGTTCTTCCAGATGCAGCGGCTCGAGCGCTACAAGGCGGTGGGCGATGCGCTGATTGCTTCGGGGCATGCTTATCCGTGCTGGGCGACCAAGGAAGAGCTGGACGCCATGCGTGAAGCGCAGCGCGCCAAAGGCCTGAAGCCGCGCTACGACGGCCGCTGGCGGCCGGAGCGGGCGAAGGCCGCGGGGCTGGTGCCGCCCGCAGACCGCGCGCCGGTGATCCGCTTTCGCACGCCCGACGACGGTGACGTGGGCTGGGACGACCTGGTGAAGGGGCCGATCTCGTTCCCCAATGCCGAACTCGACGACCTCGTGATCCTGCGCGCCGACGGCGTGCCCACCTACAACTTCGGCGTGGTCGTGGACGACCTCGACATGGACATCACCCACGTGATCCGCGGCGACGACCACGTGAACAACACGCCGCGGCAGATCCATATTTTTCATGCGATGGGACAACCGCTGCCGCGCTTCGGCCATGTGCCGATGATCCTCGGCCCGGACGGCGAGCGGCTCTCGAAGCGCCATGGCGCGGTCAGCGTCACCCAGTACCGTGACGACGGGGTGCTCCCCGAGGCGCTCGACAACTACCTCGCGCGGCTGGGCTGGTCGCACGGCGACGCCGAGATCTTCTCGATGGACCAGCTGGTGGAGTGGTTCAACTTCGAGCACGTGTCGCGCTCGGCGGCGCAGTTCGACCCGGAGAAACTGTCGTGGCTGAACCAGCACTACATCAAGGCGTCCACCAGCGAGCGGCTGGCTGCGCTCGTGGCGCCCGAGCTGGCGAAGCTCGGCCGGTCGATCGAAAACGGGCCGCCGCTCGCGCCCGTGGCGGCGCTGCTGAAGGACCGTGCGACCTCCATCCTGCACCTGGCGGAGGCGGCGACGTTGTTCTACGGCGATGGCATGCCGGATCCGGCATTGCTGGCCGAGCACCTGACCGAAACCTCTGCGCCGGCGCTGCGCATGCTGCAGGCGAAGTTCATCGAACTCGCGGTGTGGGACAAGGCGGGGCTGTCGGCCGCCATGAAGGCTGTGCTTGCCGCGAGCGGCCTGAAGATGCCGCAGTTGGCAATGCCCGTGCGCGTGCTGGTGCTGGGACGGGTGCAGACGCCCGCCATTGACGCGGTCCTCGAATTGCTCGGCCGCGAAACAGTGTTGGCGAGGCTCGGGCACCATCTCGACCGGGATTGAACATTTCTTTGCAAAACAGCGGGCTTTCAGCTATCATTCGCGCCCTCGCGTGGGGGTATAGCTCAGCTGGGAGAGCGCTTGCATGGCATGCAAGAGGTCAGCGGTTCGATCCCGCTTACCTCCACCACCGATCAGTTTTAGTCCCCTTCGTCTAGAGGCCTAGGACATCACCCTTTCACGGTGAGTACGCGGGTTCGAATCCCGCAGGGGACGCCAGCATTATCAGGCAGTTGCACGAAGAGTCGCAGGCCGCAGCGGTAACCATCAGGAGGATTGAAGTGGACGAGATCATCAAGTACCTCAAGGGCCATGGCGAGAAGCTGGATTCGGAAATCGCCATCGGAACCGGAATCCCCCTCGCGGAAGCGCGCCAGAGCCTGTCGGTCCTGTCCCTGCGCGGCGAAGTCACCACCTGCCGCGTGATCCGTTACACCGACGGCAAGAAGATCGACGGCACCCTGTACCGCGCCGCCGGCTATATTCCCAAGCCCGCTCCCGGCCGCAAGTCCAAGGCCGAGATGAACCGCAACGCCGCCGAGCGCGTGACGGACTAAGCAGGCTGTGACCGAAGACAAAAAGCCACCTGCGGGTGGCTTTTCTTTTTGCGTCGCACCGCTCCGAATAGTGAACCAAGTACACCAAAAACTACACTGTTAGTGGTTGAAAAGCCAGACTTTTCACCCGCTCCGGGTGGGAGTAGACTGCGGCAGCGCCGGAACGGCCCCAGCGGCGCTAAAAACCAAAAACAAGGGGTCGCCACAAGGAGGCGGAGTTGCGCCCGACCGACATTAAAGTACCCGATTACTTTCACAAGGTAGTCGATTGCCAATGGGCCTGTCCGGCCCACACCCCAGTCCCCGAATACATCAGGTTGATTTCCGCAGGTCGGTACTCCGACGCCTACATGGTCAACTGGGAATCGAACGTCTTCCCCGGCATTCTCGGACGTACCTGCGACCGCCCCTGCGAGCCGGCCTGCCGGCGGGGCCGCGTCGAGGAGGAAAACCTCGAGAAAGCCGAACCGGTGGCGATCTGCCGCCTGAAGCGCGTGGCCGCGGACAACAAGGACGACATCACCCAGCGCCTGCCCAAGGCGGGGAAGAAGAACGGCAAGCGCGTCGCCTGCATCGGCGGCGGCCCGGCTTCACTCACGGTGGCTCGCGACCTCTTGCCGCTCGGCTACGAGGTGGTGGTGTACGAGTCGGATGCCAAGGCGGGCGGGTTCATGCGCACGCAGGTGCCGCGCTTCCGGTTGCCCGAGGCGGTGATCGACGAGGAAACCGGCTACATCCTGAACATGGGCGTGGAATTCCGCAGCGGCCAGTACGTCGGTTCGCTGAAGAAGATCCTCGACGAAGGCTACGACGCGATCTTCGTCGGCACCGGCGCACCGCGCGGGCGCGACCTCGAAATCCCGGGCCGCAAGGGTGCGGTGAAGAACATCCACATCGGCATCGACTGGCTGTCCTCGGTCTCGTTCGGGCACATCGACAAGATCGGCCGGCGCGTGATCGTGCTCGGCGGTGGCAACACGGCGATGGACTGCTGCCGTTCGTCGCGCCGCATGGGCGGCGAGGAAGTGAAGGTCATCGTGCGCTCGGGCTTTGACGAAATGAAGGCCTCGCCGTGGGAAAAAGAGGACGCGATGCACGAAGGCATCCCCATCCTCAACTTCATGGTCCCCAAGACCTTCGAGCACAAGGACGGCAAGCTCACCGGCATGACCTTCGAGAAGGTGAAGGCCGTGTACGACGACAAGGGCCGCCGCAGCCTGGTGCCGACGGGCGAGCCGGACGAACTGGTCGAGTGCGACGACGTGCTGATCGCGGTGGGGCAGGAGAACTCCTTCCCCTGGATCGAAAAGGACATCGGCCTCGAATTCGACAAGTGGGGCCTGCCGGTAGTGAATCCGGTCACGATGCAGTCGACGCTGAAGAAGGTGTTCTTCGGCGGCGACTCGGCGTTCGGCCCGAAGAACATCATCTGGGCGGTGGCGCACGGGCATGAAGCCGCAGTGTCGATCGACAAGATGCTGTCAGGCGAGGACATGGCGGAGCGCCCTGACCCCAACGTGCGTGTGCTCTCGCAGAAGATGGGCATCCACGAGTGGAGCTACGACAACGACGTTTCGCCCGAGGAGCGCAATACCGTGCCCTGGGCGTCGGCGGAGAAGACGCTGAAGAGCATCAAGATCGAGGTGGAACTGGGCTTCGATCCCGCGACCGGGTTCAAGGAAGCGCAGCGCTGCCTCAACTGCGACGTGCAGACCGTATTCGCCAAGGACGCCTGCATCGAGTGCGACGCCTGCGTGGACATCTGCCCGATGGACTGCATCACGTTCACGGGGAACGACGAGGAAGCCGAACTGCGCACGCACCTCACTGCGCCGTCGCTGAACCTCACCCAGGACCTGTATGTCTCCGACAGCCTGAAGACCGGCCGCGTGATGGTGAAGGACGAGGATGTGTGCCTGCACTGCGGCCTGTGCGCCGAGCGCTGCCCGACGGGCGCCTGGGACATGCAGAAGTTCCTGATCGAGATGACGCATGCGGGCCCTGCCTGCCGGAGCAGCAACGCAAAGACAAGGAAAGCAGCATGAAGCCCGGAGTGAAGCAGATCGAAGCCGTCAACGATTTCGTCATCAAGTTCGCCAACGTCAACGGATCGGGATCGGCCTCGGCGAACGAGTTGTTCGCCAAGGCCATCCTGCGCATGGGCGTGCCGGTCAGCCCGCGCAACATCTTTCCCTCGAACATCCAGGGGCTGCCGACCTGGTACGAGGTCAGGGTCACCGAAAAGGGCTGGCTCGGTCGTCGCGGCGGCGTGGACATGATGGTGGCGATGAACCCGCAGACGTGGAACGCGGACCTGAAGGAGATCGAGCCGGGCGGGTACCTGTTCTACGACAACACCAAGCCGCTGCCGGCCTCCAAGTTTCGCGACGACATCACCGTCATCGGCATGCCGCTCACCGAGATCTGCAACTCGACCTACAGCGACCCGCGCCAGCGCCAGCTGTTCAAGAACATCATCTACATCGGCGCGCTGTCGGCCCTGCTCGACATGGATGCGGGCGCGATCGCCGAGCTGATCGGCGAGCAGTACAAGGGCAAGGAGAAGCTCCTCAAGCCCAACCTCAACGCGTTGCAACTCGGCCGTGATTACGCGATGGCCAAGCTCGAGCGTCCCATCGGCCTGCGCGTGAAGCAGGCGGACAGCGTCGGCAACCGGATTTTCGTGGACGGCAACAGCGCCGCGGCGCTCGGCTGCGTCTACGGCGGTGCCACGGTCTGCGCGTGGTACCCGATCACGCCGTCGTCATCCGTGGCGGAAGCCTTCGAGCGGTACTGCTCCAAGCTTCGCGTCGACAAGGAGACCGGGCAGCACAAGTACGCGATCGTCCAGGCCGAGGATGAACTGGCCTCGATCGGCATGGTGACCGGCGCCGGCTGGAACGGCGCGCGCGCTTTCACTGCCACCTCCGGCCCGGGCGTGTCGCTGATGACCGAGTTCATCGGCCTGGCGTACTTTGCCGAGATCCCGGTGACGATCATTGACGTGCAGCGCGGCGGTCCCTCGACGGGCATGCCTACCCGGACGCAGCAGTCCGATGTGGTGTCCTGTGCCTACGCCTCGCACGGCGATACCAAGCATGTGCTGCTGTTCCCCGAAGACCCGCACGAGTGCTTCGAGCACGCGGCGGCGGCGCTGGACCTGGCCGACCGCCTGCAGACTCCGGTGTTCGTGATGACCGACCTCGACATCGGCATGAACCAGCGCCTGTGCGAGCCGTTCGAGTGGGACGACAGCCGCGTCCTTGATCGCGGCAAGGTGATGACCCGCGAGATGCTGGACGAGGGCCGGGAGTTCGGCCGCTACCTCGACGTGGACGGCGACGGCATCCCGTTCCGGACCTACCCTGGAACGCACCCGAACAAGGGCGGCTACTTTACTCGCGGGACGACCAAGAACGCCTACGCGACCTACTCCGAAGCGGGACCCGACTACATCTACAACGTGCAGCGCCTGCTGCGCAAATTCGAGACCGCCAAGGGGCTCGTGCCGCAGCCCGTGGTGCGCAAAGCCAACGCGAAGACCAAGTTCGGCGTCATCTACTACGGATCCACCAGCCCGGCGATGAACGAGGCGGTGGAAGCGCTGGAAGCGCAGGGCGTCCATGTTGACACGATGCGCATCCGCGCGTTCCCGTTCCCGGACTCGGTCAGCGACTTCATTGCCGAGCACGACCAGTGCTTCGTGGTGGAGCAGAACCGCGACGCGCAGCTGCGCGGGATGATCGTCAACGAACTCAACATCGACCCGGCGCGCGTGATGCCGATCCTGCATTACGACGGCACGCCGATCACGGCCCGGTTCATCACCAACGAAGTGGGCGAACAGGTCCGGCTGATGAACGTCGAACCGCTCAAGAAAGGGAGGGCCGCCTAATGACCTACATCACCAAGCCCAGGCTCCACCACCCGACGCTGCCGACCAACAAGGTCGGCTTCACCCGTCGCGACTACGAAGGCCGCGTGTCCACGCTGTGCGCCGGCTGCGGGCACGACTCCATTTCGGCTGCGATCATCCAGGCGTGCTGGGAAATGGACATCGAGCCGCACCGCGTCGCGAAGCTCTCCGGCATCGGCTGCAGTTCCAAGACGCCGGACTACTTCCTCGGCAATTCGCACGGCTTCAACACCGTCCACGGCCGCATGCCATCGGTACTGACCGGTGCCAACCTCGCCAACCGCGACCTGCTGTACCTGGGCGTGTCCGGCGACGGCGACTCGGCTTCCATCGGCCTTGGCCAGTTCGCGCACGTGATGCGGCGCGGCGTGAACATGGTCTACATCCTCGAGAACAACGGGGTGTACGGCCTGACCAAGGGCCAGTTCTCGGCCACCGCCGACCAGGGCTCCAAGTCCAAGCGCGGCGTCGAGAATACCGATGCGCCGGTCGACACGGTCTCGCTTGCGCTGATCATGGGCGCTACCTTCGTCGCGCGCAGCTTCTCCGGCGACAAGCACCAGCTCGTGCCGATCATCAAGGCGGCCATCGCCCACAAGGGCGCGGCGTTCATTGATGTGGTCAGCCCCTGCGTGGCGTTCAACAACCACCCGGGCAGCACCAAGAGCTACGACTACGTGCGCGAGCACAACGAGGCGGTCAACCGCATCGACTTCATCCCCTACAAGAGCGAGATCTCCGTCGACTACCCGGCGGGCGATGTGGTGGAAGTCGAGCAGCACGACGGCACTTTCCTGCGGCTGCGCAAGATCCACCCGGAATACGACCCGACCGACCGCAACAAGGCGATGAGCTACATCCTCGAGCACCAGTCGAAGGGCGAGGTCGTCACCGGGTTGCTGTACGCCAAGTCGGATTCGGTGGACCTGCACGAGCACCTCAACACTTCGGCTGTGGCTTTCAACAAGTACAACGCGAAGGAGTTGTGCCCCGGGGCGGCGACGCTCGCCAAGCTGAACGACTCGCTGCGCTAGCCATGGGCCGCCTGAGGCGCTGAGCGGGGCGAGTTCGTGAAGGCCGAGATCGCAAAAAAAAAGCCCGGTTTCCCGGGCTTTTTTATTTACAGCAGGCCGACTTCAGATGGCCTTGATGTTCGTCGCCTGCTCGCCCTTCGGGCCAGTGGTGACGTCGAAGGAGACCTTCTGGTTCTCCTTGAGGCTCTTGAAGCCTTCGCCGCTGATCGCGGAGAAGTGGGCGAAGAGATCCTTGCCGCCGCCATCAGGAGTGATGAAGCCAAAGCCTTTCGCATCGTTGAACCACTTAACGGTACCGGTTGCCATTTTCGATTTTCCTTACAAAAGTTGATATTGGGCATTCGCCCGAATGCTGGAAGGTCAAGGGAAAAACGACGACCTGATGAGTACCGCGCTAGCGGTTACAACAAGACTGTACTTTCACTACTTGAGAATCCTGCATGTGCGGTATACGCCGCCTTTTCCGGTTGGTCAAGGAAATTCGTGTTTTCGGTTGTGCGCCATGGCTTTGAGTATTTGCGTTTCGTGCAGTGCAGTATCAGAATTGCGCCCCTCGAGTCCTTCCGAGAACGCCTGTTTGGACACCAGTGAATCGCAGCTCAAGCAGTCCCGCGCCGCCCTGACCCTGGCCGCGCTCGGCATTGTCTACGGGGATATCGGCACCAGCCCCCTGTATGCGGCCAAGGAGGTGTTCAACCCCTCCCACGGGATCGTCCTGGATACAGGCACGATCCTCGGCGGCATCTCGGCCATCCTGTGGTCGCTGATGATCGTAGTCTCCCTAAAGTACGTCCTGCTGATCATGCGCGCGGACAACAAGGGCGAGGGCGGGATCATGGCGCTTTTGGCCCTGTCGTCGTCCGCGGTCCAGAAATTTCCGCGCTGGCGGGTCATTTTGCCCATGCTCGGGGCCATCGGCGCCGCACTGTTCTACGGCGATGCGGTGCTTACCCCCGCCGTGACGGTGCTGTCCGCGGTCGAGGGCCTGGAGGTAGGGACGAGCGCGTTCAAGCCGTTCGTCGTCCCGATCGCGGTCGGCATCCTGGTCGGCCTGTTCATGTTCCAGCGCCATGGCACTGCGGTCGTGGGCAAGCTGTTCGGGCCGGTGATGCTGGTCTGGTTCTCCGCGCTTGCCATTGCGGGGGTCGCCAACATCGTCAACGACGCGTCCATCCTTGCATCCCTGAATCCCTACCACGCGGTCCGGTTCGTCACGGATCACGGATTCGCGTCGTTCGTCGTGCTGGGCGCCGTCGTGCTGGCCGTCACCGGGGCGGAGGCACTGTATGCGGACATGGGCCACTTCGGCGCTGCGCCCATCCGCATGGCCTGGTTCGGGCTGGTGTTCCCGGCGCTCGCACTGAACTACCTCGGGCAGGGCGCGCTGCTCCTCACCAACCGGAGCGCGATCGAAAACCCGTTCTACCTGATGTTCCCTGGGTGGGCGCTCTACCCGATGGTCGCGCTGGCGACGATGGCCGGAGTGGTCGCCTCCCAGGCCACGATTTCCGGCGCGTATTCGCTGACCAAGCAGGCCATCCAGCTCGGCTTCCTGCCGCGCATGAACATCATCCACACATCGGCAAAGGAGATCGGGCAGATCTACGTGCCCGCCGTGAACTGGATCCTGCTGGCGGCGGTGCTTGGCGCGGTGATCGGCTTCGGATCGTCCTCCGCGCTGGCCTCGGCCTACGGGTTCTCCGTGACCGGGACGATGCTGATCGACACGTTCCTCACTTTCTTCGTCATCCGCTACGGCTGGCGCTACAACCCGGTGCTGTGCGTGCTCTCCACCGGGTTCTTCATCATCGTGGACATGGCGTTCTTCTCGGCAAGCATGCTGAAGTTGGCTGACGGTGGCTGGTTTCCGTTGCTGATGGCCTCGATCATATTCACGGTCATGGCCACCTGGCGCCGAGGACGGCAGATCCTGGTCGAGCGCCTGAAGAGCTCCGCCATCCCGCTCGACACGTTCCTGCCTTCGCTTTTCATCGATCCACCGACCCGCGTTCCGGGCACCGCGATCTTCCTCGCGGCCGACCCGAAAGCGGTCCCGCACGCGTTGCTGCATAACCTGTCGCACAACAAGGTGATCCACGAACGCGTCGTGTTCCTGACGGTGTCGATCGTCGACGAGCCGTGGGTCTCCTTCAGTGAGAGGGTCACCGTGGAGCCGATGGGCCACGAGTGCTATCGCATCGGCATGCGCTTCGGCTTCAAGAACCGGCCGGATGTGACCGAGTCGCTGGAGCTGTGCAAGTCGTTCGGGCTGGAGTTCAACCTGATGGAAACCTCGTTCTTCCTCAGCCGGGAGACGCTGATCCCGGTCCTCGACAACTGGGGCGGGATGGCGCTCTGGCGCGAGCGGATGTTCGCCACCATGGCGCGCAATGCCTCGAGCGTCACGGACTACTTCAACATCCCGACCAACCGCGTGATCGAGCTGGGCACCCAGATCGAGATCTAGCATGCTCATCGACCTGCGCAGCGACACCGTCACCCAGCCCTCGGCAGGCATGCGCGCTGCCATGGCGACGGCGGAGGTCGGCGACGATGTCTTCGGCGACGACCCGACGGTCAATGCGCTGCAGGCACGCGCTGCCGCGATGCTCGGGTTCGAGGCGGCACTGTTCTTTCCCACGGGCACGCAGTCCAACCTCGCCGCGCTGATGGCGCATTGCCAGCGCGGCGACGAATACATCGTCGGGCAGGAGGCGCATACCTATCGCTACGAGGCGGGCGGCGGGGCCGTGCTCGCCTCGGTGCAGCCGCAGCCGCTGGCCAACCGTCCGGACGGCACGCTCGACCTTGCCGAAGTCGAGGCGTCGATCAAGCCCGACGACCCGCATTTCGCGCGCACCCGCCTGCTGGCCCTCGAGAACACGATCGGGGGCAAGGTGCTGCCGCAGGCCTGGGTCGACGACGCGCTGGCGCTTGCAAAGCGGCGCAGCCTTGCCACACACCTCGATGGCGCCCGGATCTTCAACGCGGCGGCGAAGGCGGGCGTGCCCGTCGAGGCCCTGTGCCGCGGGTTCGACTCCGTGTCCGCCTGCCTGTCCAAGGGTCTCGGCGCGCCGGCCGGCAGCGTGCTTGCCGGGAGCCATGAACTCATCGCCCGCGCAAAGCGCGCCCGCAAGATCCTTGGCGGTGGCATGCGGCAGGCCGGTGTCATTGCCGCGGCAGGGTTGTATGCGCTGGAGCACAACGTGACCCGGCTGGCGCAGGATCATGCCCATGCCCTGCAGCTCGCCAGGCGGCTCGCGGAGAGCGGCTTCGAGGTCGAGCCGGTGCAGACCAACATGGTTTTCGTACGGATCCCCCCGGACCGCTGCGTGCCGCTGGCTGCGCATCTGGAAGCGCAGGGTGTGAAGATCCTGGCCGGCCCTCGCACCCGGCTGTGCACGCACCTGGACGTCGATACGGCAGGCATTGAACAGGCGGCCGCCGCCTTCGCGTCCTTCCGCTAGGGCCTGCCCGGATTACCCGCTGTCGGCTTGCGAGACCGCCGGGCGCGGGCCGCCGCCGAACTGCGCCCAGGCGACCCCAGCCATGGTGACGAGCGCGCCGGTGATCTTGATCCACGTGAAGGTCTCGCCCAGCGTGATCCACGACACCACGCCGGCGATGGGCGACATCATGTACATCAGCGGTGCGCTCTTGGCGATGCCGCGCACCTGGTTGACCCAGGACCAGGCCAGCCACCCCATGAACGAAGACAGTGTCACCGCGTAGAACATCCACAGCCAGAGGGTCGCAGGCACGGTCGACCACGGTTCGGCAATCATGGCCGGGAGGGTAAA
Source organism: Bordetella parapertussis (assembly GCA_945862265.1). Classification (GTDB taxonomy): domain Bacteria; phylum Pseudomonadota; class Gammaproteobacteria; order Burkholderiales; family SG8-39; genus SZAS-79. The sequence goes on along the minus strand of CAMAXP010000058.1, from coordinate 2,104 downwards.
GAGCAGCACCGGCGGGGCGCCAAAGAGCAGCGTGTAGGCGAGCAGCACCGGCGCGCCGTAGCGCGAGGTCAGCGGGCGGGCGACCACGGTGTAGAGCGAAAAAAGCGCGGCGGCGACGAGCAGCACGAGGTCGCCCAGGCCCGCGCGCAGCACGCCGCTGGCGAACTTGTCGGACATGAAAAGCAGGATCCCGAGGAAGGCGGCGACGGTGCCGATCACCTGGGGCGGGCGCAGCTTCTCCGCGCCGAGCGCAGCCAAGATCAGCAAGGTCCACAGGGGGCCGCTGGTGAGCACCAGCGAGCTGGAGAAGGGGGTGGACAGGTGCAGGCCCCAGGTGACGATGCCCACGTGCGCCGTGTGGCCAAGCAGGCCCGCCGCGGCGAAGCGCGGCAGGTCACGGCGGCTGGGCAGCGATTGGCGCAGTCGCCCGCGATAGAGCCACAGGATCAGCGCCACCCCGAACAGCATCATCCACAGGAAGCGCACGAACAGCATGGCCCCGACCGAGACCTGGTCTAGGATGGTCTTGGTGACGGAGAAGTTGACGCCCCAGACCACCATGAGGGCAACGGCAACCGCGAAGGACCACCGGGCCAGGCCCTTCTCGAGGGGAGCGCTCATGCCGGCAGGATACAATACGGCTCACCCGCATTTGCTCCCCGAGTGTGAACCAGCCTTTCGAACCCCTCGCCGCGCGATCGTCCGTCCGCACGCTCGTCGCGTCCAAAATCCGCGAGCTGGTCAACGAAGGCCTCGGCAACCCGGACGTCCTGCCTTTCTGGGTGGGCGAGCCGGACGAGCCCACGCCGGAGTTCATCCGCAAGGCCGGGGCGCAGGCCATCGAGGCCTGCGACACGTTCTACACGCACAACCTCGGCATCCCGCCGCTGCGCGAGGCACTGGCCCGCTACATCACGCGCCTGCACCGGCCCACGTCGCCAGACAACATCGCGGTCACCAGCGCAGGGGTCAATGCCCTGATGCTCGTCTCGCAACTCCTGCTCGATCCGGGCGACCGGGTGGTGGAAGTGACGCCCCTGTGGCCGAACCTGGTCGAGATCCCCAGGATCCTGTCGGCGAATGTGGAGTGCGTAACGCTGAAATTCTCCAATTCGGGCTGGGCGCTCGACCTGGATGAGCTGCTGGACGCGCTCAAGCCGGGGACCCGCGCGCTCTACATCAACTCGCCGAACAACCCCACTGGCTGGACGCTTTCGGTTGCCGAACAGCGCACGATCCTCGATCACTGCCGCAGGCACGGCATCTGGATCTTTGCTGACGACGCCTACGAGCGCCTGTATTACGGCACGGACCGCCCGGTCGCCCCTTCGTTCCTCGACATCGCCGACGCGAGCGATCGCGTGGTCAGCACCAACACCTTTTCGAAGTCCTGGCTGATGACCGGCTGGCGGCTCGGCTGGCTGGTGGTCCCCGAATCGCTGACCGCCGACCTTGGCAAGCTGATCGAATACAACACCTCCTGCGCGCCGGGATTCGTGCAGCAGGCGGGCATCGTCGCGGTGCGCGACGGCGAGCCCGTGATCGAGCGCACGGTGACCCGCTTTCGCGCGGCACGCGACTTTCTCGTCGGCGAACTCAACGCGATCCCCGGTGTCCAGGCCGGATTGCCTGCGGGGGCGATGTATGCCTTCCTGCGGGTGGACGGTGTGACTGACAGCCTCGCGTTCTGCAAGGGCCTCGTGCGCGAGCATGGCCTCGGGCTCGCGCCCGGGTCCGCCTTCGGGCCCGAAGGCGAGGGCTACGTGCGCTGGTGCTTTGCTTCCTCGCAGGCGCGGCTCGCCGAAGGGGTAAAGCGATTGCGGGCCGCGCTTCCCGTGGCCGGGCGCTGAGATGGCCGTCGCGCCGATCATCGGATTCGTCGAACTGACCAAGGCCGGCACCATGACCACCGATTTCGCCGACTCCAGGAGCCGCACATGCCCATCCAGCTGGATGCACTAGTGTAGTGCTTCGTAATTAATAGAACCAAATGCGTTTCGTCGAGTCCAACGATTATCAGAAGCGTTTTGGAGACGACGATGCGAGTGGCAAGTACGATCGAACTGGACGACGCGCAACGGGAGAAGCTGGTGAAGCTTGCGCA
>CAMAXP010000057.1 GCA_945862265.1 Bordetella parapertussis | reverse complement strand
ATCGATGCCGGCGTCGTTGCCGAGGGCGGCGGCTCCGATCCGCGCCTGAAAACGCTGATCCCTGATGCCATCGCCACCGGCGAAGCCTGGCGCAAACGCATGGGCATCCTGCCGATCAACCACATGGTCGCAGTCAAGGCCTCGGTGTCCCAGGCCCATCCCGAAGCGGTGCGCGAGTTCTACCAGTTGCTCGTGGAGAGCAAGAAAGCCGCGGGACTGCCGAAGCCTGGCGAGCTCGACACCGCCCCCATGGGGCTCGAGGCCAACCGGCGCAACCTGGAGGTTGCGATCGACTACGTGTATGCCCAGGGACTGATCCCGCGCCGGTTTGCGGTCGACGAGCTTTTCGACGACGTGACCCGCGCGCTTTGAACTTGAAACGGAGAACCGCAGCATGATCATCGATTGCCACGGGCACTACACCACCTCGCCCAAACAGCTCCAGGCCTACCGTGACGGCCAGATCGCCGGCGCGAAGGCCCCGAACTACGTCCCCGCCCGCGGAAACCTCGGCATTACCGATGACGAGATCCGCCAGAGCCTGGAGGGCGCGCAACTGAAGATCCAGCGCGAGCGCGGCACGAGCATGACCGTGTTTTCGCCGCGCGCGATGGGCATGGGCCACCACATCGGCAACGAACTGACCAGCAAGTACTGGTCGGAGCAGTGCAACGAACTGATCCACCGGGTCTGCACGCTGTATCCGAAGAATTTCGTGGGCGTATGCCAACTGCCCCAGTCGCCCGGAGTCAACCCGAAGAACTGCATTCCCGAGCTTGAACGCTGCGTGAACGAGTTCGGCTTCATCGGCTGCAACCTGAACCCGGATCCTTCCGGCGGCTACTGGACCGATCCGCCGCTCACCGACAAGTGGTGGTACCCGCTGTACGAGAAGATGGTCGAACTCGATGTGCCGGCCATGATCCACGTGAGCGGGTCATGCAACCCCAATTTCCACCCGACGGGCGCGCACTACATCAATGGCGACACCACCGCGTTCATGCAACTCATCGAGAAGAACCTGTTCAAGGACTTCCCCACGCTCAAATTCATCATCCCCCACGGCGGCGGCGCGGTGCCCTACCACTGGGGCCGGTACCGCGGCCTCGCCCAGGACATGGGCCTGCCGCCGCTCAAGGAACTGCTGCTGAACAACGTGTTCTTCGACACCTGCGTCTATCACCAGGCGGGCATCGACTGCCTGCTGAAGGTCATCCCCGCGGACAACATCCTGTTCGCGTCCGAGGTCGTCGGCGCGGTGCGCGGGATCGATCCCGAGACCGGCCACTACTACGACGACACCAAGCGCTACATCGACAACGCCGGGTGGCTGACGGGAACGGATCGGGAAAAGATCTTCAGCGGGAATGCGAAACGGGTGTACGGCCGGTTCGCCCGGCACTGCCCGGACTGCTGATGCCTCTGGCGGGCCGCAGCCCGCCTCAGTCGAGCTTCACGCTCTGCACGACCGGCCGCCAGTAGTCGAAGTCCGCCTTCCAGAACTTGTCGAGCTGCGCGGCCCCCATGGGGGCGGGGATCGCCCCCAGGTCCTTCAGCTTGGCCACGGTCTCGGGATGGTTGATCGCCTTGAGCGACTCGGCCTCGAGCTTCGCCAGCACCGGCGCCGGAACACCGCTCCGGGTGAAGAGCGAGAACCAGCTGGAGTTCTTGAATTCGGGCAGGCCGGACTCGGCGATGGTCGGCACATCCGACACGATGCCCACGCGCTCGTCGGTCGTGACGCCGAGCAGCTTCACCTGCCCCGACTTGGCCGGGCCGATCGCGCCGGTGATGTTGTCGAACATGAACACGATGGTGCCCCCCATGAGGTCCTGCATGGCCGGCGCGGAACCCTTGTAGGGCACGTGAAGGATGTCGATACCCGCCTGCTTCTTGAACAGCTCCCCGGACAAGTGCATCGCGCCGCCGGTGCCGGACGACCCGTAGTTGAGCTTGCCGGGATTGGCCTTCACCCAGGCCACCAGTTCCTTCAGGGTCTTCGCCGGCACGTCTTTGTTGACGATCAGCACGTTCGGGATCTTCGCGATCATCGCGACGGGCTGCAGGTCCTTGAGCGGGTCGTAGGTGAGGTTCTTCATCACCAGCGGGTTGATCACGGCCGTCGTGGCGATGTGGAACAGCATCGTGTATCCGTCCGCGACCCCCTTGGCCACTTCCGCGGTGGCCACGTTACCGGCCGCGCCGGGCTTGTTGTCCACGAGGACCGCCTTGCCGATGCCTTCGGCCATCTTCCCTGCGACGACCCTGGCCACGATGTCGGTCGACCCACCCGGCGGGAAAGGCACCACGAGCCGCAACGGCCGGTCGGGAAATGCACCCTGCCCGAGCGCGACGCCTGAACAAAGTGCGCCCAGCGAAACCGCCAGCAGCCCTGCGAAACGCCGTACCTTCACCATGGGAGACCTCCTGTAAACTCGGTTCGAGAGAATGCCATACGCGGAACAACCCACGGCAATTATCAGACCACAAACACATGAAACCCATCATCCATTTTGAAGACGGCAGCGCGCGCCCCGAAGTATTCCGCATGCAGAAGGCGCGCATCACCGCGGCCGCGAAGCGCAACAAGGACGCGGCAGCGCTGGTCGATGTTTCCTGCGGGCAGGATCTCGCCGGGCTGCAGCGCTGGATCGGCAAGGCCAACGGGCTCGTATGCGCGTCCGCGAACCTGCTCGACAAGCGCTTCCCCCTGCGCAACCTCGCCGAGGTGGCGCCGCAGCTCAAGTGGATCCACGTGATCGGCGCGGGCGTCGAAGGGCTCATGCCCCTCGACTGGCTGCATCCCGGGCTGAAGCTCACCAACAACAGCGGAGTGCACGTCAAGAAAGTCTACGAGTTCGGACTGATGAGCCTGCTGATGATCAACGCGCAGGTGCCGCGGATCTATTCCAACCAGATGCGCCGCGAATGGAACCAGGTCTTTACGGGGTCCCCCCGGGGCAAGACCCTGCTTGTCGTAGGGTTGGGGGAAATGGGCGGCGCCATGGCCAAGGCGGGCCGCACGCTCGGCATGCGCGTGCTCGGTATCCGTCGCACGCCCTCGCCGCATCCGCATGCAGAGAAGGTCCACGGCATCCGCGACCTGAAGAAGCTCCTGCCCAAGGCCGACGTAGTCGTGGTCGCTGCACCGCTGACCCCGGAAAGCCGGCGCCTCATCGGCCGCACCGAGCTCGCGCTGATGAAGCCGGGCGCCGGCCTCATCAACATCGGCCGCGGCCCCGTACTCGACCAGGCGGCGGTCGAGAAAGCCCTGCGCAGCGGGCACCTTTCCGGCGCTGTCCTCGATGTGTTCGATCCCGAGCCCCTGCCCCGGGATTCGACGCTGTGGACCGCACCCAACGTCTACCTCTCGCCGCACTGCTCCTCGGACGACAACGACGAGTACATGCCGATGACGCTTGACCTCGCATTCGCCAACGCAAAGCGCTTTGCGCTCGGCCGCAAGCTGGCCAACGTTGTCGACCCTGCCCGCGGCTACTAAGCAGCACGATGGACATCCCGGCAGGATTCAAGGCGCTCGACCTGCCTACGAACGCGTTCCTGAACGCCAACGGGCCGGTCTACGCAAGGATGGACGGCGAGCACCTGCTGCTCGGCTTTCGCGTGGAGGACCGCCATTGCAACTCGATGGGCCTGTGCCACGGGGGCATGCTGCTGACGCTGGCCGACCTGATCTTCACCATCGGCGTAAACGTACAGGCGGACCTGTGCCGCTTCCTTCCCACGGTCAGCGTGACTTGCGACTTCATCGGGGCCGCCCCGAAAGGCGCCTGGCTGCAGGCGCGGGTGGATGTACTTCGCACGACCCGCAATCTCGGCTTTGCGCAAGGCATGCTCGCCCTCGACGACGGGACGCCCATCGCAAGGATCAGCGGGATCCTGAAAATCGGCGGCGAACCGAATCCCGCCTACCGCCGGGAACGTTACATCAAATGACTGGAGCTCCTTCAATGCGCCGTACCGCCCTCGGAATTTTCGCTGCCCTCTTCTTTGCCTGCATGGCTGCACCGGCCCATGCGCAAAGCTATCCTTCGAAGACCGTCACGATCGTCGTCCCCTCCGCGCCCGGCGGTCCGTCCGACATCCTCGGGCGCCTGCTCGCGGAGCGCCTGCGGGAACGCTTCGGCCAGTCTTTCATCATCGAGAACCGCGGCGGCGCCGGTGGCAACCTTGGTACTGCCGCCGTGGCCCGCGCAGTCCCGGACGGCCATACGCTACTCCTGACCGTCGATGCGCCCATCGTCGTCAACCCGGCCCTCTACGACAAGATGCCCTACGACTCTGCGAAGGACCTGCAGGGTGTGGCAATGATCGGCGACGGGGGCGACGTTGTCCTCGCAGTGGCCGCGGGGTCGCCCGCAAAGACCCTGGCCGAACTCATCGAGTCGATACGCAAGGACCCGGCCAATGCCAACTATGTTTCCTCAGGCAACGGGTTCCCGAGCCATATCGTCGGCGAAGTGTTCAAGCGCGAGGCAAAGTTCGATGCGGTGCACATCCCGGCCAAGGGCGCCGGCGCGGCGCTCCAGGAGTTCCTCTCCGGGCGCATGAGTTTCAGTTTCCCCCCGGCAAGCCTCGCCGCCCCCATGGCGAAGAGCGGCAAGATCCGCCTGCTGGCCGTGCCGGCTGCGAAGCGCAACGCCCTCCTGCCCGACGTACCGACGTTCGCAGAGCTCGGCCTCCCGCGCGTTACGACCGCGCACTATTGGATTACGGTTTTCGCGCCCGCTGGCACGCCGAAGCCGTTCGTCGAAAGCCTCAACGTGGAAATCCGGCGCATTGCCAAAACGCCCGAATACCGCAGCCTGCTCGAAAGACAGGGGCTTGCACCCTCCGACCTCGGACCCGACGAAATCAACGACCGCGTAAGGAAGGACCTCGCTTACTGGCAGGCGACCGTCAAGCCTCTGGGGATTCGCGCCGACTAGCGCGGGACGCTGGATTCACGCGGCGCCTGTGGCAGAATGATTCCATGACAGCCGCGGCCATCACCCTCCGGATCGCCCAGCATGACGATGCGCAGGCCATCGCGCTGATGTCGCGCGACCTGATCGAGGCCGGACTGGGCTGGAAGTACGAGCCCGAACGCATCCGCCGCGCCATGAACGACCGCGACACCGTGACGCTGGTCGCCTGTGAGCGTTCGCTGCTGGTCGGCTTTGCGATCATGGAGTTCGGCGACGAACGCGCCCACCTTGTCCTGCTGGCCGTGCGCCCGACACATCGTCGCCTCAGTGTTGGCAAGCGATTGATCGAATGGCTGGTCGAGTCTGTGGCCACGGCCGGGCTGGCCTCCATCCACCTCGAATTGCGCTCGAGGAACGAAGCGGCGCGCGCCTTTTACCGTGCCATGGGGTTCACCGAAACCATCAACGTGCCAGGCTATTACCGTGGCAAGGAAGCCGCGACCCGCATGGTGCGCGTGCTGCGCACGCCCGGACCGCTCCCGTACAACTGGCGTCCGCCGACGCTCGACGCCAAGTAATCGCGTGGAATTGCACACACTTACTGCGGTCGAGCTGGTGCGCCGGCTCTCACGTCGCGAACTGTCCGCAGAGACCCTGGTCAGCAGCCTGCTCGAACACATCGATGCGCGCGAACCGGCCGTGCAGGCCTGGACCTGCATCCAGCGCGACACGGTGCTCGGCGCTGCCCGCGAACTCGACCGGGGCGCGATCCGCGGCCCGCTGCACGGCCTGCCCGCCGGCGTGAAGGATGTCTTCGACACCTTCGACCTGCCGACCGAATACGGCTCGCCCATCTACAAGGGTCACCAGCCCCGCGCAGACGCGGCCGTGCTCGCCTTGATGCGCGCAGCCGGCGGCCTCGTCCTCGGCAAGGCGGTCACGACCGAATTCGCAACCTTCCCGCCGGGCAAGACACGCAATCCGCACAACGCAGAACACACCCCTGGCGGATCGTCCTCGGGGTCCGCGGCGGCGGTGGCGGCCGACATGGTGCCGGTGGCGTTCGGGACGCAGACAGTCGGCTCGACCATCCGCCCGGCCTCGTTCTGCGGTGCGGTCGGCTACAAGCCCACCTATGCCCTGCTGCCCACGGTCGGTGTGAAGGCGATTTCGTATTGCCTCGACACGGTCGGCCTGTTCACCAAGACGGTGGCGGACCTCGGCCTGTTCACCGGCGCGCTGACCGGGCGCCCGCTTTCCGTGCCCGATGCCCCTGTCGCGCCGAAGGTCGGCCTGTGCCTGACGCCCCAGTGGCAGCACGCGCTGCCTGAAGTCCGCTCACTGTTTGCGCGACTGGGTGCGGAGTTCTCGCGTGCAGGCGCGAATGTGGTTGATTTCACCCTGCCCTCCCCCTATGAAAAGATGCACGATGCGCAGGCCCTCATCTGGGACTACGAGGTCGCGCGCTGCCTGACCAGCGAGTACGCCTTGCACCAGGACCAGATCCGCGAGCCATTGCTCGGCCAGCTTGGGCGTGGTCTCACGCTGCCTTGGGCCGAGTACGACGCCGCGATGGCGCTCGCCCGCGAAGGACGCCAGCGGCTCGCCCAGACGCTGGGCGATCTCGACGTACTCGTTGTTCCCAGCAGCCAGGGAGAAGCGCCCAAGGGCAATGCCACCGGCCTGCCTTATTTCAATCGCACCTGGTCGCTGATGCACACGCCCTGCGTGCATGTTCCCTATGGCACGGGCCCCAACGGGCTTCCGATCGGGTTCCAGGTGGTGGGCCGTATCGGCGACGATGCGCGCACGCTGGCGGCTGCCCACTGGCTCCAAGTCAACGTTGCAGCCAAGGGACAAGCGTAAGGTAATCGCGGTCCGGCAGGACTAACCAGCGTCCGCCCAACCCCCAAGGCACACCATGCACACCCACTCCCGTTCGCTTCGATCGATGGCCTGCGCCATCGTCCTTTCGTGGCTCATTTCCCCCGCATTCGGCCAGGAAAAGCCCCCGGCCGCGGGCCTGGAAGCCGCCATCTTCGCAGGCGGCTGCTTCTGGTGCATGGAGCCGCCGTTCGACGTGCTGCCCGGAGTCATCTCGACGACCTCCGGATACACCGCGGGCAAGACGAAAAACCCCCAGTACATGGATGTCTCCGCCGGCATCACCGGACACACCGAAGCGGTACGCATCGTGTACGACCCGGCAAAAGTGACCTACGCGCGTCTGCTCGAAGTGTTCTGGCGCAACATCGACCCGACGGTGCGCGACCGCCAGTTCTGCGACACCGGCAGCCAGTACCGCACGGGGATCTACTACCTGTCGCCCGAACAGAAGAAACTCGCAGAGGCGTCCCGGGCGCGACTCGAAAAGACCAAGCCCTTCAAGGCGCCCATCGTCACCGAAATCATCACAGCCACCGAGTTCTGGGTGGCCGAAGAGGTCCACCAGGACTATTACAAGAAAAACCCGGTGCGCTACAAGTTCTACCGCAACGGGTGCGGGCGCGACGCCCGGCTCGAGGAACTCTGGGGAAAGGCGCCTGCAAAATGACCGATCTCCGCTACACCGGCCTCGACATCCCCACGGTCCTCGCCGCGCGTGCGCGACAGAGAGGCGCACATCCGTTCCTTGCCTGGGCCCCGTTCGAGGGTCCCAGTCGCGAATGGACTTACGCGCAGTTCGCCGAAGAGGTCGCGCGCGTTGCAGGCGGGCTTGCGACGCGCGGCGTCCGCGCCGGGGACCGCGTGATCCTGCACATGGAAAACTGCCCGGAGCACCTGGTCGCGTGGTTTGCATGCCTGCACGTGGGCGCCGTCTGCGTGAACACCAATGCCGCCAGCGCCGGTCCAGAACTGGAATACTTTGCCCAGATGACCGGTGCAGTGGGCGCACTGACCCAACCCCAGTTCGCGCCGCTGCTGACCACGCACTGCCGGGACCTCAAATGGGTGATTGCGGCCGGCGACGCATTCGATGCGCTGCGTGCCGAGCCCCTGCCTTGCCGCCCGGCGGACCCGGCCGCGCCCGCAACGATCATGTTCACGTCGGGCACCACCTCGCGCCCGAAGGGTGTGCTGTGGACGCACGCCAATGCGATGTGGGGCGGGCAGATGGGCGCGATGCAGCAGGGCCTGCGACCGGCAGACGTGTACCAGGTCTTCCTGCCGCTCTGCCATGTGGTGGGCCTGTCGTGGTCGGTGCTTTCTGCATTCTGGTCAGGCGCCACGATAGTGCTGCAACCCAAGTTTTCCGCATCGCGCTTCTGGCCGGTTGCGCTGGCGCACGGCTCGACCGTCACCTCCCACGTGCAGTTCACGACCAGCGTCATGGCGCAGCACCCTGTGCCGGAGGGGCATCGCTTTCGCCAGTGGGGCGCGTCCACATGGATGCCCGAGCAGGAAGCCTACTTCCGCGCCCGGATGCTCGGCTGGTGGGGCATGACCGAGGTCATTACGCAAGGAATTGTCGGCGACCTGTATGCACCACAGCGGCCGCGCACCATCGGACGCCCGTCCACCGGGCTGCAGGCGAAGGTTGTCGATGACGACGGCCGCCCCGTCGCGCCCGGCTCGACAGGCAACCTGCTCGTCAAGGGAGTGCGGGGCGTGTCCCTGTTTGCCGAGTACTACGGCAACCCGCAGGCCACGGCGGAGGCCTTTGACGCCGACGGATACTTCAGGACGGGCGACCGCGTGACGCTCCACGAAGACGGCTGGATCCAGTTCGCGGACCGCGTGAAGGACATGATCAAGGTCGGCGGCGAGGGCGTGTCCGGCGCCGAGATCGAACGCACCATCGCCGCAGTGGCCGGCGTCAAGGAGACTGCCGTGGTCGCGAAACCCGACCCGGTCTACGGCGAAATCGCGGTGGCGTTCGTGGTGCTCAAGGACGATGCCCCGGAAGACACCACTGCGCGCATCGAGGCGCACTGCAAGGCTTCGCTCGCGAAATTCAAGGTACCCCGCGAGGTCATCGTGACCGACTCCATCCGGACAGGCACGCTCGGCAAGATTTCCAAGGCCGAGCTGCGACAGCGGCTCGTCAAGGCGACCAGTTCCCCCGCTTGAGCCAGTGCTCGAGCATCCACAGTCGGTCAACGCCCCACAACGGCTCGCCGTCGGCGATGAAGGTCGGCACGCCGAAGACCCCTTTTGCAATTGCGGCGTCCACGGCTTCCTTGAGCGCGGCTTTCATTTCCGGCGACTCGATCGCCGCAAGCAGCGCAGCGCGATCCACGCCCAGCGCAGCCCCCTCGTCGACCACGGCCTCCGCGGGCGTGATGTCTTTGCCCTGGACCCACAGCCTCTCGTAGATGCGATGCGCGAACCGGATCGCGAGCGCCGGATCCTGTGCCTTGAGCCACAGGAAGGCGCGTGAAGCCGCCAGGGAATTCACCCCCTTCAGCCCGTGCTCGACCAGCGGCACACCGAGCAGCGTCGCCATGCGCGGCTTGTCGATCAGGATGTAGTCTTTCTTCAGTGGCGTTTCGGGCAGCGGCTTCAGGCCCATCACCTTCATCACGGTGATGCCGAGCAGGACCGGCTTCCAGTCCACCGTCCGGCCGTAGCGGGCCGCCAGCGCCTCGACCTGCGTCGAGCCGAGGTACCCGTACGGGGAGATGAAATCGAAGTAGAACTCGATCGGCGCCACGCTCAGTCCAGCCGGATGTTGGATTCGCGGACGATGCGGCCGTACTTTTCGGCATCCGCCGCCACCTGCGCGCGCAACTCCTCAGCACTCGAAGGGGCGGGTTCGTGGCCAAGCTTCTCGTAGCCCTCCCGCGCCTCGGCGCTCGCCAGGTATTTGCGCATCTCGGCGTTGAGCTTCGTGACGATCTCCGGCGGTGTGCCGGCAGGCGCGAACGCGCCGAACCAGACCGTCGCCTCGAACCCGGGATACCCCAGTTCGGTCATCGCGGGCACATTCGGCATGAACCGCGAACGCTCGAGCGAGGTCGCGGCGAGCACGCGCAGCCGGCCGTCCTTGATCGTCGGACCGACCACGACGAGATCGGCCATCATCGTGGTCACGCGACCGCCCAGCAGGTCGGGCAGCGCCTGCGAGTAGCCCTTGTACGGAATGTGCGTAAGCTCGATGCCGGCCTGGCGCTTGAGGACTTCGAAACCCAGGTGGCCGGAGGTGCCGTTCCCGTTGGACGCATAGGTCACCGTCCCGGGCTTTGCCTTCGCAAGCGCAACCAGTTCCTGCACCGACTTTACCGGCACGTCGGCCGGCACGACGACGAAGAACGGCAACCGCGACACCAACCCGACGGGCACAAAATCGCGCTGCGCATTGATCGGCGCCTTGGCGCCCATCAGCATCGGCGTGACCACCATCGTCGAGGCCGCGCATACGAACAGCGTGTACCCGTCCGGCGCAGACTTGGCCACCGCCTCGGCGCCGATCATGGTGTTGCCGCCGGGACGGGCGTCAATCACGAAGCTCTGCCCCAGCGCCTTCGACCACGCGTTCGCCACAAGCCGCGCGGCATTCTCCGCACCTGCACCTGGCGGGAACGGTATGACTACGCGGACAGGCTTATTCGGGTACGGTGCCTGTGCCGCGACAGTCCCGGTGAAAAGGGCAAATGCGACCATCGCGGCGTACAACGACGGTGTGGCGAACCGGAATCGCATGCGGCCACCTTTCGAAACCTGTCTACTGCTCTGCATCATGACTATCTTCTCCGCGTTTTTTGCTTTCTTCTTCGTGTCTTCCGAGATGCTAGACCAATCGTCCTCGCCCGAATAGCATGCGGTTCACAGGAGGAGACACAATGAAAACAATCAAACTGGCGATGGCCGCCCTGGCCGCCACGCTTTGCGCCTTTGGCGCCGACGAATCCGCGGCACAGGCCTTCCCGTCCAAACCCATCCGGCTGGTTGTGCCGTTCCCGCCCGGTGGGCCGACGGATGCATTCGCGCGACTCCTGGCCAACCGTCTGCAGGACACGTGGAAGCAGCCCGTAATCGTGGAAAGCAAACCGGGCGCGGGCACGGTGGTGGGCACGGACTTCGTCGCCAAGGCTGCGCCGGACGGCCACACGCTGGGCATGGTCACGATGGCGCATGTGATCAACCCCAGCCTGCGCAAGAACCTGCCTTACGACTCGCTGAAGGACATCGCCAACGTCACCCAACTCAGCCTGCTTCACCTGCTGGTGGCGGCCCATCCCTCGCTCGAGGCCAACACCCCGGCGGAACTCATCGCGCTGGCGAAAAAGCGGCCGGGCAAGATCACCTTCGGCTCGGCAGGCTCGGGAACGTCCTCGCACCTGGGCGGGGAACTCCTCAATTCCATGGCGGGCGTGCAGCTCGTGCACGTGCCCTACAAAGGCAGCGCGCCCGCGCAGAATGACCTCCTCGGCGGACGCATCGACCTCATCGTGGACCCGATGCAGCCCGCGCTCGCGCAGTACGCCAAAGCCGGGAAGATCAGGAACATCGGCCTGATGGGCGCGACACGCACGCCCCTCGCGCCGGAAATCCCCGTGTTCGCGGAAGTGGTGCCGGGCTTTGACGCCGTCGGAATGTTCGGGCTCATCACCGCGGGCGGCACCCCGCGCGATGTCGTGCAGCGCATCTACGCGGATGTCGCCGCCGTAATCCGGACGCCGGAAATGACCGAGCGCATGCTGCAGTTCGGCATGGACCCGGTCGCTTCGACACCGGAAGCGTTCGACGCCTTCGTCAGGAGGGAGATGGCGAAATGGGCGCCGGTCGTGAAGTCGACAGGGGCGACCGCGGACTGACGGGACGCCCTATTTGGCGGGCGCTTCCTTCTTGTCGGACTCGCCCTTGTCCGCCTCTTCCTTGCCCTCGCCGGACTCGCCCTTGTATTCCTCCTCGAGCGAGCCGCCCTTCATCATCCCCTCCTCCTCCTTCTTCTGCTCGAGGGAAGGCGGCGCCATGCGCTCGGCCCGCGTCTGCTCGGCCAGCGTAGTGGGAAGCCAGAGCGCAATCTGCGGGAACAGAAATACCGCGAGGATCGCAATGACCTGGATGAACATGAAGTCGAACATCCCCTTGTAGATCGTGCCCAGGCTCCAGCTCGGCACCACCTGCTTCAGGTAATACGCCGACATGGCCACCGGCGGGGAAAGGTAAGCGGTCTGCATCACCACCGCGACCAGCGCCCCGAACCACACCAGGTCGAATTTCAGCGCCACGATCACCGGGTAGAAGATCGGCAGGAACACGAGGATGATCGCCGGCCACTCGAACGGCCAGCCGAGCAGGAAGATCAGGGACAGCACCAGCAGCAGCATCATTGACGCGGGCAGCGGCAGGGAAAGCAGCGTATCCGTAATCCATTGCGCGGAACCCAGCCGTGCAAAGACCGCGCCGAACACGTTGGATGCAACCGCGAGGAACAGCACCATGCTCGAGGTGTTCATCGTGCTGAGGCAGGCGTTCTTCAGGCCTTCGAAGGTGAACCTGCGATAGGCCACCGCCAGGAACAGCGCGCCCGCCACGCCCACGGACGCAGCCTCGGTCGGCGTGGCAATGCCCATCAGGATCGATCCGAGCGTGGAGCCGATCAGCAGGCCCAGCGGCACCATGCCGAGAAAGACCTCCTTCAGCACGACCATCATTGAGGCCTGCCGCTCGTCGAGCGGCACGGGCGGCCCGAGTTTCGGGTTGATGAAGCTCCGCACCAGCGTGTATAGGATGTACATGCTCGCCAGCAGGAACCCGGGCCCGAAAGCTGCGGCGTAGAGGTCGGCCACCGACACGCCCAGCACCGGGCCCATGACGATCAGCATGACGGAGGGCGGGATCAGGATGCCGAGCGTGCCGCCGGCCGCGATGGCCCCTGCGGACATGCGCGCGTCATACCCCGACTTGGTCATGATCGGTGCGGCCATGATGCCGAGCACGGTGACCGCGGCGCCCACGATGCCTGTGGCCATCGCAAACACTGTAGCGGTAAGGATCACGCCGAGGTACAGCGAGCCGCGCACCGGCGCGAGGAGGTCGCGGAACGCGCGGAACAACCTCTCCATCAGGCCGGCCTGCTCCGTCAGGAAACCCATGAAGATGAACAGCGGGATCGCCACCAGTTCCTCGGTCTTCATCATGCCGAGGATCTGCAGGTAGGCCAGGTCGAACACGCTGTCGCCCAGCCCGACCCATCCGAATGCCAGGGCGATGATGATGAGGGTGAAGGAAATCGGGAACCCGACGAAGATCACGCTGACCATCGCAACCAGCATGACCAGCCCAAGCGCGATCTGGCCGGTCATATGTCGCCGCCGGCTTTATGTTCGAACGCGCGGCCGGTGCGCATCGCGAACCAGCTCTTGAGAATCTCGGAGGTGCCCTGGATCATGAGCAGCACCGCGGTCACCGGCACCAGGCTCTTCAGCGGCCAGAGCATCGGGCGCCAGGCCGTCTGCTCGCCGCGTTCACCCAGCGTAAACGCCTGCCACGCATCGTCCCAGCTCGAGCCGACCAGGAGGATCATTCCCGGGAAGAAGAACAGGATGAAAGCGTAAAAATCGATCTTGCCTTTGGTGCGGTCGGAAAACTTTTCCCAGAGCATGTCAGTGCGGATGTGCGCCCCGCGCAGCAAGGCATAGTGCGCCCCGAGCATGAACAGCGCGGCGTAGAGCATGTACGACATGTCGTACGCCCAGAGGGTCGGCTTGTCAAAAAAGAAACGCGCCACGACCTCCCAGAACACCACGACCGAAAGGGGCACGCAGAGCCAGGCGACAGCCTTCCCGGTCAGTTCCGTGAACCTGTCGATAACCTTGATGATTTTGTAGTAAACGGAGGGAAAATCTTCCACATCTGCCATGCTTGTGCTCCAGGTCACCCGTTGCGCAATCCCACCACCGCCTCGATCTCGACTTTCATCCCGGGGATGGCCAGCTCGTTGATGCCGATCAGCGTGCTCGCCGGGCGGGCCGCGCCGAAGTACTCCTGCCGCACCGGGTTGATCTTCGTCCGGTCGTTGACGTCGGTCAGGTAGACGGTGACCTTCAGGATGTCCGCAAAAGTCGCCCCGGCGGCGTCGAGGATCAGCTTCATGTTCTCGAACACCTGGCGCGCCTGTGCGGCGGGATCCTCGCTGACGACCCGCCCCTTAACGTCGAGGGGCGGGATGCCGGAGATATAGAGCGTGTCGCCCCAGCGCACCGCGTCGCAGTAGTGGCTGATGGGCGGCGCCAGGCCCTCGAGCAGGAACTCCTGGCGCCTGCCAACCTTCTCGCTCATCCTTACTTCTTCTTGGCGTCGGCCGCCTTGGCTTCGGGCCAGTAGTAGTTGGCCGCGAAGGAGTACGGCGGATGCATGAACCGCTTGGCTGGCACCAAGATCTCGGCCCAGGCCTTCTGCGAATCGAGGATCTTCTTGAACACCGGATTCTTGCCGGATTCCTCCTCGACAAAGCCGTCCCAGGCCTTGAGGTAGGCGTTGAGGATCTCGGGCGGCGTGCGCAGCACTTTCACCCCGTGCTTCTCCTGCATCTCCTTGAGCGCGTCCGCATTCTGCTTCTGCCAGGCCGAATACCAGGAGATATGCGCATCGCGTGCTGCCGAGCGGATGATCTCCTGCTGGAGCGGGCTGAAGCTCTTCCAGACGTCGCCGTTGAACACGATCTCGCCCATCGTGTTGTTCTCGTGCATGCCCGGCGTGTAGTGGAACTTGTAGACCGTATGCAACCCGAGGCGCAGGTCCTCGACGCCGCCGACCCATTCGGCACAGTCGATCACGCCGCGCTGCGCGGCCGGGAGGATTTCACCCCCGGGCAGGTTGATGGTGGCCATGCCCATGCGCGTGAAGATCTGCGCATTGATGCCGGTCTGGCGGCACTTCATGGTCTTGAAGTCGGCGAGGCTCTTGATCGGCCGCTTGAACCAGCCGAACGCCTGCGGGCTGGTCGGGTGCCCGGGGATCACGTGCACGTTGAGCTTGAGCGTGTTCTGGTAGAGGTCGTTCCACATCTCCGCGCCGCCGCCGTTCCACATCCAGCTGAGGTAGTCGGAGTGGTCCATGCCGAACGGGCCGCCCGGCGGGCCGGCGAAGAGCACGGTCGCGTTGTTCTTGCCGACCCAGTAGTAGGAGATCGAATGGTGGCCGTCGATGACTTTCTTGGCCGAGGCGTCGAGCACCTCGAAGGCCGGCACCACCTGTCCGGCGGCCATCGCCTCGATCTTGAGCTGCCCGCCCGAGAGCTTGTCGGCCCTCTCGGCAAACAACTTGAAGTGGTCCTGCGCGGTGGAACTGGCCGGCCAGCTGGACTGCATCTTGATTGACCTGGGGCCGGCGGCAGCCGGGGCCGGCTGCTGCGCGAATGCTGACGCGCAAACGGATATCGCTAGAAGGGCCGCCGCTAGGGATGCGCTTCGCTTTAGTTTCTGCATGACATTTTCCTTGGCGTTTGGAAAGAAGCGGGAAGAATAACCGAATAAGCTGTCTTGGGCAGCCCCCCTCGCCAATCTTGGCGGGCTTACGGGGCGTACACTGCCCCAGCCCCCCCTGCGCCAGCCGGCACCGGACACTCCAGCGAGGCCGTACCCAGATGAACGACACTATCCGCGACCTCCTCGCCCAGATCGCCGCGCTTGAAGAGCGGCTGCAGGCCACCCTCCACGAGCACGAAAGCCGCATTGCCTTCACCATCAAGGGCAAGCGGGTCGAATTCGAGAAGGAGGCGCGCAGCGCGCACCTCAAGCTGAAGCGCGGCGTCCTGCGGTGGCTGGTGACAGACCGGCCGCAGAACCTTGTCACCGGTCCGGTCATCTACTTCATGTTGATACCGATGGTGCTGCTCGACCTCACGGTATCGGCGTACCAGGCATTCAGTTTCCCGATCTACCGGATCGCCAAGGTCAGGCGCGGCGACTACATTGCCTTCGACCGCCACCAGCTGGGGTATCTGAATTTCTACGAACGGCTGCACTGCGAGTACTGCGCGTATGCCAACGGGCTGCTCGCGTACGCCTCTGAAATCGTCGCTCGCACCGAGCAATACTTCTGCCCCATCAAGCATGCGCGCAAGGTGCTCGGCACCCATGCCAGGTACCGTGATTTCCTCGACTACGGGGACGCGGGCGATTATCACGCCCGGCTCGAACGCATCCGCCGGACGATGGCGAAGGAAGCAAAGCCCTCACCGGCCGGCTGAACCGGGATGACGCGGCGGCGCTGCGCAAGCAATCGATCGCGGCTGTCCTCACGCAGCTGCGCGCGGCCGCGGCGAGGCCGTGACTCGCTGAGAGCCGGCCCGGGTTGTAAACTCCGGCGCTCGGAGGAGACCACCATGGATCTTGGCATCAAGGGAAAGACCGCGCTCGTGACCGGCGCAAGCACCGGCATCGGGCGTGGCGTCGCACTGGCGCTGGCGGCGGAAGGCGTCAAGCTGGCGATTGTCGCGCGCCGCAGGAACCTGCTCGAGGAAGTTTCCAAGGAGATCATCTCGGGCGGCGGCGCGCAACCCGTCGTCATCGAGTGCGACTTCATGCTTGAAGACGCCGCAGCGACAATCTCAGGCGCGGCGCTCGACGGGCTCGGCTCCGTCGACATCCTCATCAACAACGCCGGCGGCAGCCGCAAGTTCGCGCTCGACACCGCGGAGGAGCAATGGAACGAGGCGCTGACACTGAATTTCACCCGCCAGCGCCAGCTCACGCACAAGCTCCTCGACCAGATGATGAAACGCAACTGGGGCCGCATCGTCAATATCACCGGCAAGAGCGAGCCGGAGGGCATCAACGGCGCCTTCTGCGCCAAAGCAGCCATGCACTCGTGGGCCAAGGGGCTGTCCCGCGAAGTCGGAAAACACGGCATCACGGTGAACTCGATCCCGCCGGGACGCATCATCAGCGAGCAGATCCTGCGCAACTACACGCCGGAGTACCGCGCGTGGCAGTCCGAGCATGAGATCCCGGTCGGCGAGTACGGCCAGCCCGAGGACATCGCCAACCTTGTTTGTTTCCTGGCCTCGCCGCGCGGGCGCTACATCACGGGCACCGTGATCCCGGTCGACGGCGGGCTGCGTCGCTACCAGTTCTAGGCCGGGACGTCAGGCGCCAAAGCGCGCAGACATGAAATCCACGAACGCCCGCACCTTCGCCGACAGGTGCTTGCGGCTCGCATACACGGCGTAGATCCCCAGCGGCGCGGGCTCCCAGCCCTCCAGCAGCCTCACTACCTGCCTGGCCGCCAGAGCCGGGCCCACGATGAAGTCGGGTTCGTAGACGATGCCGATCCCGTTGACCGCGGCCTGCGTCAGCAGGTCGCCGTTGTTGGCATGCAGGTTCCCTGAAACCGTCACGGTCTGCTCGACGCCCTCCGGATCACGGAACCGCCACACGTTGCTGTCTGGCACGTAGGCGTACGTCACGCAGTTGTGCTTCCCCAGGTCTTCGGGCACCCGGGGCGTGCCGTGCTTCTCAAGGTAGGCTCTCGAGGCGCACGCGATCAATTTGGTCTCGCCAAGCTTCCTCGCGATCAGGTTCGCCGGCCCGAGCGCGCCGATGCGCACGCCGAGGTCGAAGCCCTCCTCCACCAGGTCGACGACCCGGTCCGACAGAGACACGTCGAACTTCACCTCGGGATAGCGCTCGAGGAATTCGGCCATGGCAGGTGCGAGGTACAGCAGCCCGAACGACTGCCCGCAGGTGAGCTTGATCGTCCCCCTCGGCACGAGCGAAGTCTGCGCGGCCGCCTGCTCGGCCTCCTCGAGGTCCACAAGGACCTGCACGCATCGCTCGTAGAACGCGTGCCCGCCCTCGGTCAGCGAAAGCTTGCGCGTGGTGCGGTTCAGCAGCCGCGTCTGCAGGCGCGCCTCCAGGTCGGCGACCTGGCGGGAGACTGCGGAAGTGGACAGCTCGAGACGTTCCGCCGCTCGCGCGAAGTTGCCGAGCTCAACCACCTTGGCAAAGACGGACATGGCAGCGAATCGATCCATGCAAGATTGTCCCATATTCCGGGACAACATATTTACATAGGCCTTATTTATCCCGTAACTTACGTGGAACATACTTCACCCCGCAGTACCTAATCCCCAACGGAGACCCGCTATGAAACTCTATTACTCCCCCGGCGCCTGCTCGATGGCCCCGCATATCGTCGCCACCGAAGCCGGCCTCAAGCTGGATCTCGTCAAAGTCGACATCCCCAACAAGAAGACGGCCGACGGCGCCGACTTCTGGGCCGTGAACCCCAAGGGCTACGTGCCCGCGCTGCAGCTCGACAGCGGCGAAGTGCTTACAGAAGTCGGCGTGATCATCCAGTACCTCGCCGACCAGAAGCCCGAGTCGGGCCTCCTGGCCAAGGCCGGCAGCATGGAGCGCTACCACCAGATGGAAGCGATCAATTTCGCCGCCACCGAGGTGCACAAGCAGCTCGGCGCCCTCTTCAACCCGAAGATGACGCCCGAGATGCGCGAGGTGCAGATGGGCGTGATCGAGCGGCGCTTCAATCCGCTGGAAAAATCCCTGGCCGGCAAACAGTTCATCATGGGCGACAAGTTCACCGTTGCCGACGCGTACCTCTTCAACGTGCTGAACTGGACCAACCCGCTCAAGATCGACCTGGCGAAATGGCCGAACATCCAGGCCTACATGGGCCGGGTCGGCGCGCGCCCGAAGGTGCAGGAAACCCTCAAGGCCGAAGGCCTGGTGAAGTAAGCCGTCACTAGGGGATTCCCGATGTCCCGCCTGCCCGTTGCGTTCGTTTCCCACGGAGCCCCCACCCACGCGCTGGAAGCGGGGGCGGCGGGCAAGGCCTGGGACGCACTCGGGCCTTCGCTGCCGCGGCCGCAGGCGGTACTCGCGATCTCCCCGCACTGGGACACGGAGGCGCCGATGGTGAGCGCTGCCGAGCGTCCCGAGACGATCCACGATTTCTACGGATTCCCTGCGCCTCTGTACGACATCCGCTACCCGGCGCCCGGCGCGCCGCAACTCGCATGCCGCACGACCTCCCTGCTCGAAGCGGCCGGCCTGCACACGGCGGTCCATCCCAACCGCGGCCTCGACCACGGCACATGGGTGCCCTTGCGCAGGATGTATCCCGCCGCCGACATGCCGGTGGCGCAACTGTCGACGCAGTTCCGCAAGGGCCCGGAATACCACTACCGGATGGGACAGGCATTGGCCCCGCTGGCCGATGAAGGCGTGCTGGTATTCGGCACCGGCGGCATCACGCACAACCTGCGCGACTTCTTCAACGACATCCCGGCGGGGCAATCGGCGCCGTACGTGGACGAATTCCGCAACTGGATGCTGGAGAAGATGCAGGCCGGCGACATCGACGCGTTGCTCGACTACCGCAAACGCGCACCGCACGCCGCGCGCGCGCATCCGACCGACGACCACCTGATGCCGCTCTACGTGGCTCTGGGCGCGGCGAACGGAGCCCCGGTCAAGCGGGTCCACGACAGCGTGGACCGCGGCGTGATGGCCATGGACGCCTACGTTTTCAAATGATGCAAGGCCGCATTTCCTTTCCTTGACCGGCATCGGTGCTTTCCTGCACCATGCACCGCACCTGACGGACCGCCACAAAAGGCCGCCGCGATCGATGTTCGCGAGCGCTGATCCGCAACCCACCAAAGGAGAAGTCATGCGCCATATCACCCGCGTCGTTGCGGCCGTCCTGACCGCAGCCGCTTTCGTTCCCGTCCCCGCGCAGTCCCAGACGATCAAGATAGGCATCGTCACCTTCCTGTCCGGCCCCGCGGCCGCACCATTCGGCGTCCCGGCCAAGAACGCGGCCGAACTGATGATCGAGGCGCTCAACGCCGGCAAGGTGCCCGGCCCGTACGGCAAGAAAGGGTTCGGTGGCGAGGCGGTGGAAGCGGTCATCATCGACGAGGCCGGCACGACCACGACGCAGGTCACCGAGTTCCGCAACCTGGTCCAGCGCAGCAATGTGGACGTGGTGATCGGCTACGTGTCGAGCGGCAACTGCCTGGCCGTCGCCCCGGTGGCCGAGGAACTCAAGAAGCTCACCAACTTCTTCGACTGCGGCACCCCGCGCATCTTCGAGGACGGCAACTACCAGTACGTGTTCCGCACCTCGCCCACGGCGACCATGGACAACGTCGGCGCGGCGCTCTACGTGAGGGACGTCAAGCCCAACCTGAAGTCGATCGCCGGGATCAACCAGAACTACGCCTGGGGCCAGGATTCGTGGGCCGACTTCGAGGCCTCGATCAAGCAGTTTTTCCCCAAGGTGCAGGTGAAGACCTCGCAGATGCCCAAGCTCTTTGCGGGCCAGTACAACACCGAGATCTCCACACTGCTGGGCGAAAAAGCCGACGTGATCCACTCCAGTTTCTTCGACGGCGACCTCGAGGCGCTGCTCTTGCAGGGTGCCCCGCGCAACCTGTTCAAGACGAGCATGGGCGTACTGACCACCGGCGAGACCGCGATGCACAAGCTGCCGGCACAGATCCCCGACGGCACCCTGCTCGGCGCGCGCGGCCCTTTCGGTCCCTACGCCCCAAAGAGCGCCCTCAACACCTGGTTCGTGACGGAGTTCGAGGCAAAGAACAAGGTCACGCCGAACTACGCCTCCTACCAGATGGCCCAGGCGATCCTCGGGATCAAGGTCGCGTGGGAGAAGGCGCAGGCGGCCATCGCCGGCAAGCGCCCGAGCAACAACCAGGTCGCGGCCGCGTTCGAGTACATCAAGTTCGAGGGTCCCGGGGGGCAGGTCGACATGGCGAACGGCAAGGGCCACCAGGCGATCATGGAAACCGCGTACGGCACGACCAAGCTCGTCAACGGCAAGATCACGCTCACCAACGTCAAACGCTACCCCGCCGAGAAGGTCAACCCGCCCGAAGGCGTCAAGGCGGCAGACTGGATCAAGCGCGGCTTCAAGTAACGGGCCGGGCCGCGCGCCTGCACGGCCGCTTCCACCTTGGAGCACATCGCTGCCGTACTCGTAGACGGCATCATCTACGCAGCGTGGCTGTTCGTCGCCGCGGTGGGCATGACGCTGATCTATGGCGTCATGAAGATCGTCAACATCACGCACGGCAGCTTCTATGCGCTCGGCGCCTACGCCGGTGCGTCGATGGCCGGCGCGTGGCTGGCCCGCGGCTACCCGCCGATGCTGTCCTACGCGGTGCTGCTCGCCGCCGGGGTGGTGGTCGCGCTGGTGGTCGCCCCGCTGATCGAGCGGGGGCTGCTGCGCTTCATGTACGCCAAGGACGAGGTGGTGATCCTGTTGATCACCTATGCGTTGTTCCTTGTGCTCGAGGACGTGATCAAGCTGGTGTGGGGCGTCGATCCCTACTTCATCGCCGAACCGTACGGGCTGCTGGGCAGCTTCGAGGTCGGCTCGCTCTCCTACCCGACCTATAACCTGATTCTGGTGGGCCTTGCGCTCACCTCGGGCGCGGGCCTGGCGTGGATGCTGAACCGCACCCGCACCGGCAAGCTGCTGCGCGCGGTCATCCACGACCCGCAGGTCAGCAGCGCGATGGGCGTGAACGTGGACCGCTTCTACCTCGTGACCTTCACCTTCGGCTCGATGCTCGCGGCGCTGGGCGGCGCGTTCACCGCCCCCACCGTGTCGGTCGTGCCGGGCCTGGGGGTGGAGGTGGTGGTGCTGTCGTTCGCGGTCGTGGTGATCGGCGGCCTGGGCAGCCTGCCGGGGGCCGCGCTCGGCGCCCTCATCGTCGGGCTGGTGCGATCGCTCTCCATCCACTACTTGCCCCAGGTGGAACTGTTCGTCATCTACTTCGTCATGGCGCTGGTGCTCGCCGTGCGGCCGCGCGGCCTGTTCAGCCTGGCCGAGGCCAGAAAGATTTGAAGCTCGACCGCACGCAACTGGCGCTCGTCGCCATCCTTGTCGCCGTCGCGGCCGGCGGGCCGTTCCTGCCGAAGTGGGCCCTGTTCCTGCTGACCATCGCGGTGGCCAAGGGGCTGGTCGCGCTCGGGTTGATGCTGCTCTTGCGCGCCGGCCTCGTGTCGTTCGGCCAGGCGCTCTACTACTGCCTGGGCGCCTATGCCGCCGGCGGCATCGGCCGCGCCTTCGGCATCAGCGACATCTTCGTGCAGATGCTCACCGGCGCTGTCGTTGCCGCCTTTTTCGCGTGGCTGTTCGGATTCCTGCTGGCCCGCTACCGCGGGATCTTCTTCGGCCTGCTCAGCCTCGCGCTGTCGATGATCCTCTACGGCCTGATCGTCAAGAACCAGGCCCTGGGCTCGACCGACGGCATCAACGTCCTGCCCTCTACTCTGTTCGGCATCCGGCCCGGCGAGGCCGCGCTGCGCTACGTGGTGGCGCTGGCCGCCGTCGGGGTGGCCGTCCTCGCCGCGCTCCTCGTCCACCGCTACATGAACACGCCGCAGGGGCAACTCGCCCCGGCGATCAAGGACAACGAGATCCGCGTCGAGTACATGGGCGCCTCGGTACAGCAGGCAATCCATGTGATGTACGTCATCGCCGCGGCACTCGCCGGCATCGGCGGCGCGCTGGCGGCCACCGCGGTCGGCCACATCGACCCGGACATGGCGTACTGGACCAGTTCCGGGGAGTTCATCTTCATCACGATACTCGCCGGCACCGGCAGCGCGATTGCGCCATTTCTCGGCGCGGTCATTTTCGGCATCATCCATACGGTCGCCTACGACGTGTCGCCGAACACCTGGCAGTTGACGCTCGGACTGTCCCTGCTGGTAGTCATCGTGTTCCTGCCCGACGGCCTGTGGTCCCTGTTCAAGCGCCGCGCGGCGCGCAAGGCAGCCTGAGATGGCCGTGATCCTCGACGCGCAGGGACTGCAGAAGACGTTCGGCGCAGTGACCGCCGCGAGCGACATCAACGTCGCGATCGAGAAGGACTCGGTGGTCGGCCTGATCGGCACCAACGGCGCCGGCAAGACCACCTTCATCAATATGATCACCGGCTACCTGAAGCCGGATGCCGGCAGCATCCATTTCGACGGGCACGACATCACGGCGCTCGAGCCGCGCGAGATCACGCGCCTGCGCATCTGCCGCTCGTTCCAGATCCCGCAGCTCTACCAGTCGCTGACGGTCCACGGCAACATGATGGCGGCGCTCGGCGTGCTGCTCTCCAATGCGGGGCTGGGCGGGTTCTTCTCGCGCGGCACGCCGCTCGTTCCCGGGCACGACGCCGGCGCCGAGGAGGTGGCGGCGCGCACGCTCGAGCGGTTCGGCCTGTCGGCGTACCGCGACAGCAACGCGCAGACGCTGCCCGGCGGCGTGAGAAAGCTCCTCGACATCGCCCTCACCATCGTCGCAAAGCCCAGGATCCTGCTGCTGGACGAGCCCACCAGCGGCGTATCCGCCGACGAGAAGTTCGGCATCATGGAGATGGTCATGAAGGTGGCGCGGGACGAGGGGGCGACGGTGCTCTTCGTCGAGCACGACATGGAGATCGTCAGCCGATTCGCGCAGCGCGTGCTGGCCTTCTACGACGGCCGCATCATTGCCGATGCGCCGCCCGAAATCGCGCTGAACGACCCTGAAGTCCGGCGCTACGTGGTTGGTGGCGCGCTGCAGCGCCTCGGCCAGGGAGCAGGAGCGGAACATGCTTGAGATCCGCAACCTCGACGTCGCGATCCAATCGGTGCAGATCCTGCGCGACGTGTCGCTCGAACTCCCCACCGGGACGATGGCGGGCCTGATCGGGCGCAACGGCGCGGGCAAGACGACACTGATGAAAAGCATCATGGGGTTGCTCAAGGTGCGGGGGGGCTCGATTCAATTCGACGGCACGGACCTGCTGTCCGTGCCCACCCATGCCCGCACACGCCTCGGAATAGGCTACATGCCCGAGGACCGCCGCCTGATCCCGGACCTGACGGTCGAAGAGAACGTACTGGTGCCCGCGTGGGCGGCACACCTGCCCGACAGCCAGGCGCGGCTCGACAAGGTCTACCGGATGATCCCCGAATTGCGCGAGTTTTCCGCGCGCAGGGGCCTGCAGCTCTCGGGCGGACAGCAGAAGCTCGTCGCGCTCGGCCGCGCTCTGGTGTGCGGCACGAAACTCCTTTTGCTCGACGAGCCTTTCGAAGGCGTCGCCCCCGCCCTGGCCCACCGGCTGGTGGAGGTGGTGGCCGACCTGAAGCGCGACGGCATGTCCGTGATCCTTTCGGAGTCCGACCTGCAGCACTCCGAGCGCATGGTCGACAGCATTATCGTGATCGACCGCGGTGCCGTTTCGCGACCGGCCTGATTCGGCGCTGCGCGATCTAGTAAACTCGGCTCTCCCGAGCCTCCTTGGATAGCACCCCGGAAATGAATAGATACGATGTCATCGTCGTGGGCGGCGGCAACGCCGCCTTTTGCGCGGCACTGTCCGCGCGCGAGACCGTGCAGCGCGTGCTCGTGCTGGAACGCTCCCCCGAAGACGAAGCCGGCGGCAACTCGCGCTTCACCGCGGGCCTCATGCGCGTGGCCTACAACGGGGTCGAGGACCTGAAGCGTCCGATCCCGGACCTCTCCCCCGAGGAAATCGAGCGCACTGACTTCGGCACCTACACCGAGGACCAGTTCCTCGACGACATGGCGCGGGTCACCGAATACCGCTGCGACCCGGACCTGACCGAGATCCTGGTCAAGAAAAGCCTCGACACCGTGGCGTGGATGCGCTCCAAGGGCGTGCGCTTCACGGCGGCCTGGGGCCGGCAGGCGTTCAACATCAACGGCCGGTTCAAGTTCTGGGGCGGGCTGACGGTGGAAGCCGTGGGCGGCGGGCCGGGGCTGGTAGAGAACCTGACCAACGCAGCAAAGAAGAACGGCATCGAGGTCTGGTACGAGGCCCGGGCGACGAGCCTCATCGCCGACGACGACGGCGTGAAGGGCGTGAAGGTCAAATACAAAGGCAAAACCACCGAGGTGTTCGCGAAATCCGTCGTGCTCGCCGGCGGCGGCTTCCAGGCCAACCCTGAAATGCGCGCGCGCTACCTCGGACCGGGCTGGGAACTGGCCAAGGTCCGCGGCACGCGCTTCAACACCGGCGACGTGCTCAAGATGGCGATGGACATCGGCGCGGCGCCGACCGGCAACTGGTCGGGCTGCCACGCGGTGGCCTGGGAGCGGAACGCGCCCGAGTTCGGCGACCTCGCGGTGGGCGACCAGTTCCAGAAGCATTCGTACCCGTGGGGCGTGTACATCAACGCCGAGGGCAAGCGCTTCGTGGACGAAGGCGCGGACTTCAGGAACTACACCTATGCCAAGTACGGGCGGGTGATCCTGAAGCAGCCGGGGCAGTTCGCCTGGCAGATCTTCGACGCGAAGATGAAGCCGCAGCTGCGCGACGAATACAAGATCAAGCAGGTGAC
>CAMAXP010000056.1 GCA_945862265.1 Bordetella parapertussis | reverse complement strand
CGCTGGAAACTGCGAGCCCCATCAAGGTTGCCGACACAAAGACTGCGAGCAACCTCCCGCCGCCGCCCAGGCCGCTGCCTAAAGGCTGGGACAACGTCGGTGGCGTGATCGGTGAAATGATGCACCTCATGGTTACTACCGCCAAGCGTCCACAGCCGGTGCTGGCGCTGGGGGCGAGCCTGTGCGCGATCGGCGCGCTGATGGGCCGCAAGTATCGAACCGAGAGCAACATACGATCAAACCTGTATGTCGTTGGTATAGCCGAGAGTGGTGCTGGCAAGAATCATAGCCGCATGGTGATCAATGAGTTATTTCGTAAGGCCAATTTGCTGCAATACGTGGGCGGCAACAAGATCGCATCCGGCGCGGGGTTGCTCACTGCCATCCAGCGTCAGCCGGCGATCCTCTTTCAGCTAGACGAGTTCGGCCTGTTCTTGTCTGCCGTCGCTGACCGCAAACGCTCACCGCGTTACCTGTGCGAGATACTCGATCTCATGACGGAGTTGTACACGACCTCGGGCACGACGTATTTCGGCACCGAGTATGCAAGTAACCAGTTCAACAACTCGCATCGTGCCATTCACCAGCCCTGCGTTTGCATCTACGGCACAACAACGCCGGTCCACTTCTGGCAGGCGCTACAGGCGGCCAACGTCGCTGATGGCTCGCTTGCGCGGTTCATGATTTTACAAAGCGAGAATGACTTCCCTGATAGCAACACGAACTTCGGGGCGTTCGATCCGCCGCAGAGTTTGGTCGGCAAACTGCGCCTGATCCATGAAGGCGGCGGTAAGCTCGCCAGCAATCTTGCAGACGTCGGCGGGGTCGCTGAGGTGATGGTTGAACCGCGTGTAGTGCAGATGAGCGCTGCGGCGAGGAAGGTATTTAGTCAACTCGACCTACAGTTGCTCGCGCGGTTGCGCATGTCACGCGGCACGGGCTTTTCCTCCATCCTTGCGCGTATCGAGGAAAACGCCACCAAGTTGGCCATGATTCGCGCCGTGTCGCACGATCCGGTGACCCCACTGATCGAAGAGGCCGATGCCAATTGGGGCATTTTGCTCGCCCAACATTGCGCCGAATTGACCATCCGAGAGGTGAATGTTCACGTGTCGGAGAACCAAATCGAGTCCCATCACAAGCGCACGCTTCAAATTGTGCGCGACTCCGGGGCCCCTGGAATGACAAAAAGTGACTTTACGCGGCGCACGCAGTTCATGGATCAGCGTCAGCGCGATGGTGTTTTACGCACCTTGGTCGATGCCGGCCTCGTTGAAGTAACGATAGTTCAAAATCGCGGCAGGCCACTCCACACAATAAAAGTCTTATGAATCAATATACATGTCCAAAGATGCCGATTAAATTCATTTGTTCATTTCTTCAAGGGGTGTGTTCAAAAGAAATCCCTACACGTATAGATACCCTAGTACGTATACGATAAATGGATCTATATTGAAATAATGAAGTATTGAAATATATATACCCAAGTGGATCTAGGTTGAAGAAATGAAGTATTGAAGTTTTGTTTTTTGGTTGTTCTGCCGTACCGCTTTTTATGACCCCGTAATCGAACCACCCGCACGTGCTCGGACATGAAGGAGCCGCACCGACCCTGACCCGGTCCCGTGCCGCCGCTCCTCCAGGCCGCTTAACCGCCCCTTGGAGGACGCCTTGATGATTTCTGATTCGCTGACACCCCGAACCACGCTCCTAGCACTGGACCTGGGCACCACCACCGGTTGGGCGCTGCGCGCAGCCGAAGGGCAGATCGCCCACGGCTTCGTGAGCTTGAAATCCCAGCGCTTCGAAGGCGGTGGCATGCGCTACCTACGGTTTCGCCGCTGGCTCACCGATATGAAGGCCACCCTGGCTGCGCCAGAGGGCCCAGGCGCCGTTTATTTCGAAGAGGTACGCCGACACCTCGGCGTGGACGCCGCGCATGTCTACGGCGGTCTGTTGGCCATGCTGACGGCCTGGTGCGAGCACCACCGGATTCCGTATCAGGGCGTGCCGGTGGGCACCATCAAGCGCCACGCCACCGGCCGCGGCAACGCTGGTAAGCACGAGGTGATCGCCGCCATGCGCGCACTGGGGCACCCGGTCACCGACGACAACGAGGCCGATGCGCTGGCCATTCTGCACTGGGCGATCGCGCAGAATGATGTCGGAGGTGCGCTATGAGCCTTCACTGCGCTTTGGGCAAACTGGTGGGGCAGGTGCCGGCCACGGAAGAGGAGTTGCGCGCCATGCGCGCGGCAGCCTGGCACAAGCAAGGCATTCTGGTGGTCAACGCCGAGGCGTTACGCGATGACTGGGAGCGCCAGTGCCTGACCAACATCGGCAATCGGCTCTTTGGCAAGCGCGTGGGCACACCCGCCAGGGAGCGTGACCATGGCTAAGAAGCAAGTGGCCGAGGTTCTACGTCCAGGCGATCTGGTGGTCATGCCCGGAGGCCGGGTGGGCGAGTGGGTGAGCCAGGCAGGGGAGGGCACGACCCACCGCACGGAACATTTCCGGACTGTCGACTCCCTTGCGTTGCTGCTGCGCCACGGTTCGATTACCGCCTCGATGCACGATGCCGGTCAGGACTTCAATCGCACCTTCGTTTTCGCGCAGATGGAGCCAGTGGGCTCGCCGGCGCTTGATCGCATCCCGGGTGGTCAGTGGCGTGACAGCATGACCGAGCGCTGCGCCTTTGCGCGCAAGCGCCTGGGGCAGGCCCTCGATGCGGTCGGGGGCATCAGCAGTCCCGGCGGCTGTGCGGTGTGGCACGTGGCGGGCTTGGGTAAAAGTGTTCGCGAGTGGGCGGCACAGGAAGGCTGGAACGGACGGCCGATGAATGAGCGCGAAGCCAAGGGAATACTCATCGGCGCATTGGCGATGCTTGCACTGCATTACGGACATTCACGGTAAATCGACAAACACCCATTGACGCGTGTACATCGAAGGGGTAGCATTTCCATATTCCTAGAAGTTGCGCCCGCAAAGATAACTCTTGCGGGCGTTTTCATTTGTGCTGCTTCAGCGCATTAGTAGTGGAAGCGGCCCTGCAAGAACTCGATGCGGTCTGCTTTGACCAAGTAGACGCAGCGGTGCTCCTGGGTGATACGGCGCGACGACACGTCGGGCCCCAAGTATTTCAGTGGCTCGGGTTTGCCGATGCCATCAAACGGGTCGCGCAGGATGGCACGCATTAAGTCGAGCAAGCGCTTTGCAGTGCGCCGATCGGTCTCAACCCAGTGCTGCAGGTCTTCGAGGAATTCTGGTTGGCAGGTCGCGAGACGGTCGCCCTTAGGCATCGACACCGACCAGCTTTTCAAGGTGTGCAATCGGCGTGGGCTTAGTGGTCCTCGAGCGTGCCCTGTATAGAGCGGCGAGCAAGCGCTTGGCGTTTTTCTCAGAGCGCAGCAAGTGTGCGGTCTCGACGATGCTGGCCAGTTCGTCGGCCGCGATCATCGCAACATCACCCCCAGTGCGACGACGCACCACGATAACTTCACGATCCTCAACGGCGCGATCCATGAGCGCTTTGAGATGCTCGCGCGCTTGGCTGTAGGTGGTTTCAATAGTCATGGCAGGTCTTTCTAACTTGGACAAGAATACTGTACAACATTATGAAAGTGACTTTCTTGGTTGACAAGAATAGGCCGACAGCAACGCGTTTGACCGCGTTGTGGCCACTGCTTTCTCTGCTTCCGGAGTAGCGTATGCATCAGCTTACCCTTGAAAACTGGCCCATCGTCAGATTGATCGACTACGCGAGAAATCCGCGCAAGAACGATCACGCCGTCGAGCAGATGGCAGGCGCCATCCGAGAGTTCGGTTTTCGAATCCCAATCATCGCCAAGAGTACGGGCGATGTGGTCGACGGTCACCTACGCCTGAAAGCCGCACGGCAACTCGGCCTTGAAACGGTGCCCGTGTTGTTGGCCGATGACCTGACGCCAGCGCAAATCAAAGCGTTTCGCCTGCTCGCCAATCGTTCGGCAACGTGGGCCGATTGGGATGACGAGTTGTTGGGCCTGGAGCTGACCGAATTGCAGGAGGCAGGTTTTGATCTCGCACTCACCGGTTTCTCCGAAGATGAGTGGAATGAACTCATTGAAGGCAATGACAACGCAGGCCTCACCGATGATGACGCTGTGCCCGAGGTCACCACCGATGCGGTCACGAAGCCCGGCGATGTGTGGCTGCTGGGCGAGCACAAAGTGCTATGCGGTGACGCCACCAAGGCCGAAGATTACAAGGCGCTGCTCGGGGACGAGTTGGCCGACATGACAGTCACGGATCCACCCTACAACGTGAATTACGCCAACACCGCCAAGGACAAACTGCGCGGCACCCATCGGCCAATCTTGAACGACAACATGGGTGCGGACTTCGCATCGTTTCTGCTGCTCGCCTGCCAGAACATTCTGGCCGTCACCAAGGGCGCGGTCTACATCGCGATGAGTTCATCCGAACTCGACACACTGCAAGCGGCGTTTCGCGCCGCTGGCGGTAAGTGGTCAACCTTCGTGATCTGGGCGAAGAACACCTTCACCATGGGCCGCGCGGATTACCAACGCCAGTACGAGCCGATTCTGTATGGCTGGAAGGACGGTGCGCAGCACTACTGGTGTGGCGCGCGCGACCAGGGCGACGTGTGGCAGATCAAGAAACCCCACAAGAACGATCTTCATCCAACCATGAAGCCCGTGGAGTTGATGGAGCGCGCGGTGCGCAACAGCAGCAAGACACGCGACATTGTGCTCGACCCGTTCGGCGGGTCAGGTACCACCGTGATCGCGTGTGAGAAATCGGGTCGGCGCGCGCGGCTGATGGAGTTGGATCCGAAGTATGTGGACGTTATCTGCCGGCGCTTTCAGGATTTCACGGGCAAGGAAGCCAAACGCGCCAGCGACGGCGCGCGGTTTTCTGATCTGGTGAAACCAGAACTATCTGCAGCGTAGTTGTTGTGGAACATTCTTGGCGCGCTTTGCTCTGGAAAAATCGTATTCAGGTCGCATAGCTTTTCGCTTCGTTGGCAATCGATTTACCGACTCAAATCAGATGCAGATTACAGATAGGCTATCGGGACGGCTGAAACATGTTGTGACAAGGGCGTATCGTGCTCCACAAAACACACCACCGCACCGTGCCCGATGGTCTTACCCAGTTTTTCAAGCACTGAAAACTGACGCGGCGTATTTTGCGATGGCGAGGCCGTTTTCTTGAACTCTACCGGATATAACGTGTCTCCAACCTCGATGATCAAATCGATCTCACGCTGATCGGTGTCGCGGTAGAAAAAAAGATTGGCTTCCTGGCCGTTATGCCAGTAACTTTTAAGGATCTCGGAGACCAGCCAAGTTTCAAGGATGGCGCCAGACATGCTGCCAGCCTCGAGTGAGGTAGCATCGGGCCACTTAGTCAGGTAAGCGGCCAACCCGGTATCAAGAAAATACAGCTTCGGCGTCTTGACCAGACGTTTGGTCAGATTGCGGTGATAGGGTTGTAGCAAGAACACCAGCCCTGAGGTTTCAAGGATCGATAGCCAGGACTTGGCCGTTTTGTTATCGACGTCCACATCCCTTGCCAGGCTGGCGTAGTTAAGCAGTTGACCGGTTCGTGCGGCCACCGCACCCAAGAAGCGGTTAAAAGCCATTTGGTCAGAGATCTTAAGCACGTCCTGCACGTCGCGCTGGATGTATGTTTGAATGTAAGAGCGGTAAAAAAGGTCCCGCGCTTTGGGCCCCTGCTCGTTAAGGCGCGGGTATGAGCCGAGCCATATTTGCTGGTATACGCCGCGCAGTTGTTTGGGGCGAGCGCGTTTTAGCGCCGTTTTCCTAGCATGCGTAATCCATTGGGGCGTGGGCACAAAAGGGCGCGACGTAGTGGCACGGCCATCCAGTTCGGCCTGCGACAAGCCCAATAGATCCACAATCGCCACACGGCCGGCCAAGCTTTCCGTGATGCCGCGCATAAGGTGAAATTTTTGCGAGCCGGTGAGCCAGAACAGTCCGTTGCGCTTTTCACGATCGACAATGAGTTTGATTGCGCTGAACAACTGCGGGGCGTATTGGATCTCATCGATGACAACCGGTGCTGGCCAGGTCTGTAAAAATAGAGCCGGATCGAGCTGCGCGAGGCTCCGTGCCTCGAGATCATCAAGCGTGACATAGCCGCGGCCGCCTTTGGCGCACATCTCCAGCAGGGTGGTCTTGCCAGCCTGCCGAGGGCCGGTGAGCATGAGCACAGGAAAGCATTCGCTAATGGTATGGATGGTCTCAGCGAGGGTTCTTGGGTACATGATAGCGTTTATTATGGAATAAAGATCCAATATAAACGATTTTTAGATGCTTGGGTTGCCGAACTTAAAGCGGCCGGCGCGGTAGAAGTTATCGCTTTAATCAGTTCATCGCCGCGCGGCGCAACGTGGTGAGCGTGGCAAGGATGTCTTGATCAAAAGCCATCACGTCAGGCCGGTTGATGCCTTCGCGCTCAAAGATGCGCCATCGCGCGGTGTCGCTTGGTGCACGTCGGATTTCATCTGTGATGTGATCAAGGTATAGATTCTCTTCGTCCGTGAGGCGCCGCGGTTGATCACGCAGGGATTGCAAGATGGTGATGAGTTGCATGGTCGCCTGCATCAACCGGCGATGCGGTAGACCCGCTCGTCGCCCGCCTCTTTGGTCGAGTCGATGGTGAGCCCAAGTTTCTTTTTGAATACGCCGGCCATGCAGCCGCGTACGGTGTGCTGCTGCCATCCGGTGCATGCGCAAATTTGCGCAAGCGTTGCCCCCTCAGGACGACGCAACATCGCGAGCACCTTCGCCTGCTTGCTGTTCGCACGCAACACCGGCGTTACGTGCGGTGTGATACCAATCGCCTCAAGCCCTGCGCTGGTGATACCGAACCGCGTTGTGCCGTCCGTTGGCTTGTTGTGCGGCGCGATCAGGCCCGCGTTGCCAAGGCTCGTGAGCACCTTGATGAGTGCGCTGCCCTTGAGCTTCGGCGGGAAATCGGTGAGCAGGCGTTTCGGATGAAGCGATGCGGCTTTGAGCAGAATGGTCTGGCTTTCTGAGAGTTTCATGCGATCTCCTGTTCGAGGTTAGTAAGACGTGATTGATATCCGGCTTCGAATGCGGCTTGTAGCGCCGCCTTGACGGCCCAGACGCTCACGTCGTGAAAGTCAAGCCTGTCGCTGTTGCGTGTTTCAAGCGTTGCGATGAACAAATGGTCTGTCGCGATTGTTTGGAGTTGTTGATCTCGTGCTTTGCTGTCCATGGCCGCGTCCCTCAAACGTTGTGGTGTTTCTTGGCCGCGTCAAAACCAATCCAGTTGCCTTGATCGTTGAGTCCGCGCGCGGCGAGTTCTTCTTTCGCCAGCCGGTTGAGGTCCAACTCTCCGCGCGCAACCGCGGCGAGGACCTTAATCGCTGCGATCTGGATGAAGCCGGTTTCGTCAACGGTGAACTGCTGCGTGGTGTAGGTCATTGCGTTGCTCCTTGTGGGTTGATGACAACGGCATGAACGCTTCGATTCGCAACGAAGGCAAGCAGTTCTTGGCGAATGATCGAAACCAAATCGGGACCGCAAACCATGCCCCGCAAAGCGCCCACGCCGTGCCGATACCCGGGTTGTGCCGCAGTCCTTGCCACGCCCGGTTACTGCGACCGGCACCGTGTTGCAGTGCATCGTGATTACGGACGCGCGCGGCGCGGATTTGATACGGAGTTGGGCTTCTATCAGTCAGCCGCGTGGCGTGGCGTGCGTGCGGCGTTCTTGCGTGAGCACCCGATGTGCGCCGCGTGTGCGGCACGTGGGCGCGTTGTGGCCGCCGTGGTGGCAGATCACGTGGTGCCGGTCAAGGACGGCGGCGCACGCTTTGACTGGGCCAATCTGGCCGCTTTATGCGTCGCTGACCATAACGCTAAAACCGCGCGCGAGACGGCGGCTAAACGCAAAGAATGATTTCGTGATTACGGACTGAGATTGCTATAACGCTAAGCTGCTTCCAGCGTTTTGATCCGTTGGTATTTGTTTTGTTGCGCCAACTCCCACAGATCAAGCGTCTGCTGCATGCGCAGCCAGATCTGCGGCCCGTTGCCCAGCGCTTTGCCCAGTCGCATGGCCATGTCAGGCGTGATGGTGCGCTTCTCGTTCAGGATTTCAGAAACGGTTAACCGAGATACGCCAATCCAGCTGGCGAATTCCTTCTGCGTCATCCCTAACGCCGGCAGGACGTCCTCTCGCAGAATTGTACCGGGGTGCGTCGGTCGCCGCTTCGGGTCACGCAGGGACTGGGTAGCCATCAGTGATAGTCCTCAAGATTAACAATGATTACGTCCTCACCATCAAAGGCAAAGGTGATGCGCCAGTTTCCAGAAACCGTCATGGCCCACTGCCCTTTTCTGTCTCCCTTTAGTGGGTGCAGGTGCATCCCTGGAATCTTCAACTGATCCGGACGACTTGCGTCATCCAGCAGGTCGAGGATGCGTTGGACCTTTTCAGTATGCTGGGCCTGAATGCCTTTGGTTTCCCCTTTTCGGAAGAGGCGCTCAAGGCCTTTGTGCTGGAAGCTTTTGATCACGATCTCTAGTGTAATTTATGGGCTGTCACTATGCAATGCCACGGATTACACTTACCTCCCCTGAGGAGGGTGGGGGGGGGTCTAATATCTACAATGCAATCAATGAGATGCGCTCGCCTGCACAGATTTTTGCGCGTGCAAATTGAAACATGGGGGGGTCCCGGTGCGAAATGAACAACAGGCCCGGCGAATGGCGGTCTTGAGGTCAGCGACCGCACAATACGTTGGCTCAAAACAGACCTACGCCACCATGCGCAAGTCGGCGCTGATCGCCACGTGTCTAACCAATTCTGCCATGGCCCCCGATGTCAATGCTGGCGAGGCTGCGGTGCGGCAGGTGTTCGAAGAGAACTTCCCGCGCGAGCGCTTTGAGAGCTGGAACAGCCTGGTCATCGGTTCAGTCGCGACAGCGATCATCAATGGCGTAGGTCGTGCTGCGCGAATTCACGTAGATTTGTTTATCGCCGACCTTTGGGACTCTCCCGGCTCGGAAACGATGGAATGAAACGATAGAAAATGGCCGGACGTAAACCCCTTCCTACCGCGATCAAAAAGCTCAAAGGCACGCTGCAGAAATGCCGCATCAATCCCCACGAGCCGCAGCCCGCGGGGGACCTGGTGGATCCGCCCGAGTACATGGCCGACGGAGCCCAGCAGGCCTGGCGCTACGCCATTGAGAGCGCGCCCGAGCACCTGCTGCGCCGCCTGGATATGTCAGTGCTGGAAGTTTGGTCGTGTGCAGCCGACCTGTAGTCGCTGGTGTGTCGACTACTACGCTTCCGACCGAATCAAGGCTGCCGTCTTTTCTGCCAGCATCATAACCGGGACGTTTGTGTTGCTGCTGGTGAGGTGCGGAAAAACAGAGGCATCGATAACGCGAAGCTTGCTTGTGCCTCGTACGCGGCACTGCGGATCGACGACAGAGGACGCGTCGCTGCCCATCCGGCATGTCCCGACCGGGTGCCAGCAGGTGCTGCCCGTCGCTTTCGCATATTGCAGCAGCTCGTCCGGCTTCGCGATCGCGGCAGCCGGGCGGATCTCGCGTCGGATGATGGCGCGCATCGACGTAGTGTCGGCCAGAGTGCGAACTAGCTGCAAGCCCGCGACCAGCGTGCGACGGTCTCCTTCGGTCCGCAGGTAATTCGGCATCACCCTCGGCGGCCGCGCGACGTCCGTGGATTGGATGTGTGTGCTGCCGCGCGATTCGGGATACAAGCCGTACACGCCCACATGGAACGCGGAGCCAGGGTCGATGGCTGCCGCGCCCTTGACGGGAATGCGGCTCGGCGCGCTCAGCAATCCTACCTGGATGCGCAGATCGGGAAAGGAAAGGCCAGGGTCGCTGCGTACGAACGCCGTCGATTTCAGTGAACTCGAGGAAAAGTGACCGGTGCGGAAGAGCAGGTACTTGAGCACTTCCTTCACCTGGGTCGCGCGATGGGAGAGCATGTAGTTGAGCGTCGAGGTCTGGTCGGTCTCGTAGCAGATGCGCGTCATCAGGTGATCCTGCAGGTTCTCGCCCACCTCCTGCCGATCAAGAACGACCGGAATGCCGAGGCGGTCCAGCAGGTTCCTGGCGCCGATCCCCGAAAGTTCTAGCAGCTGCGGGGTCCGTACCGCGCCTGCGCAAAGGATCGTCTCGCGCCTCGCCTCGGCCTGCATCGTCTTGCCGTCCTGCGAGAAGACGACGCCGGTCGCGACCTGTTCGCTGAACAGCACCTTATGCACGACAGCCCCAGTCATCACAGTCAGGTTGGCGCGCGCGCGCGCCGGCCTTACGTAGCCGTCCGCCGCCCCGGAGCGGCGGCCATTGCGTACCGACAGCTGCAGGTAGCTCGCGCCGTCGGGGCCGGATGCGTTGTAGTCGTCCACGATGGGAACACCAAGTTCGCGCCATCCGCCCAGGAACGCTTCAGATATCGGATCCGGATCAACGCGGGCGACGCCGATCGGACCGCCGCGGGCCCGATCTGCCGACGTGCCGAATGCGCAGTCCTCCAGTTTGCGGAAATACGGCAGGCAATCCGCGTAGCTCCAACCGTCGCAGCCGTCTCTGGCCATTTTCTCGTACATCGCGGGGTGCCCACGCACGAACAACATGCCATTGACCGCACTCGAGCCACCGATGCAACGTCCGCTGACCCATTCGACCGGCGTGCCGTTGTCGTCGCCGGACGGTTCGGTGTTCAGGCGCCATAGTTGGCTGTCATCGTTCAACAGCTTGCCCACGCCGAGCGGAATTCGCTCCCAGAGGCCGCCGCCCGGTCCGCCCGCCTCGAGCAGAAGCACCGTGGTTCCCGGATCCTCGGACAGGCGGCTGGCGATAATCGAGCCAGCCGAACCGGCGCCCGCGATGACGTAGTCGAAGTTCAAGCCAACCCGCGATCTCATGGCAAGGAGCCTGTTGAAAAATTCATTATCCGATGCGCGCTAGGCAATGTTATTACGGGAGCCCTGTGCGCGGGAGTGGAGAAATGAGCGGACAATCGAAACCTCGGAGCGGTCTGCTTTCTTGAACGACCTGCTAGAAGTTCTGCTTCGGCAACCAGGTCGCCAGGGCCGGGAAAATCAGAAGCAGGCCGACGCCGATGAGCTGAAGGATCATGAACTGCACCATGCCCGCGTAGATGTCCTTTAGCTCCCAGTCGGGCGCAACACCCTTGAGGAAGTAGGCGGACAGGGCCACAGGCGGCGACAGCCACGCCGTCTGCAGCGTCATCGCGACCAATGTGCTGAACCAGATCAGGTCGATGTTGGCCGCTTGCACCAGCGGCAGCACGATGGGCACGACGATGAGCACGATCGGCACCCATTCGAGCGGCCAGCCGAGCACGAAGATCAGCGCCAGGATCACGATCAGCATCAGCATCGGCGGGAGCGCCAGCGACAGCAGCATGCTCGCCAGGTAGTCGGCGCTGCCCATGCGGGAGAACACCGAGCCGAAGAAGGTGGAGGCGACCACCAGCATCAGGATCATGCTTGAGATTTCCAGTGTCGACATCATCGAACGCCGGACCTTGGCGAACGTCATCTTTCCCGAGACCATGGTCAGGATGAAGGTCGCGACGCACCCGACTGCGCCCGCGTCGGTTGGCGTCGCAATGCCGGCCAGGATCACGCCGAGGGTCGAGAGAACGACGACGACCACGGGGATGACGCCGATGGCAAGGTCCTTGATGACGGGCCACAGCGACTTCGGACGCATCTCTGGCGGCAGGGCGGGACCGAGCGATGGGTTGATCCAGCAACGCACCAGGCACCAGGCGGTGAACAGCCCGGACAGCATCAACCCGGGCAAGATGGCCGCGGCGAACAGGTGCGTCGAGGGCACGCCGACGACAGGCCCCATCACGATAAGCATCACTGAGGGGGGAATCAGGATTCCCAGCGTCCCCCCGGCGGTAATGGCGCCGGCCGACATCTTGATGTCGTAGCCGCTCTTGGTCATCGATGGCGCAGCCATCACACCGAGCAGGGTGACCGAGGAACCGACGATTCCCGTGGCCGCCGCGAAGATCGTCGCCGTGATCAGCACCGCGAGGTACAGCGAGCCGCGCAGACCCGAGAGCAGTTGCTGGACGCCCATGAACATGCGCTCCATCAGCCCGGACTGTTCAAGCAGGAAACCCATGAACAGGAAGAAGGGGACCGACGCGAGCACCGGGTCCTGCATCACCTGCAGGGCCTGGATCACGGTGAGGTCCAGCACTACCGGCCCGAGCGCGAAATAGCCGACACCCATACCCACCGCTCCGAGCGTGAACGCGATCGGGAATCCGATGAAGATGGCGGCAAAGAGGACGGCGAGGCCGAGGAGGCCGAGGATCTCGTTACTCACGCTCCCCCTCCAGCGGCCACGCGTTGTGCTTGATCGCGTAGGCGCTCTTCATCATCTCGGAGACGCCCTGCAGCGCCAGCATCGCGCCCGCCAGCGGCAGCACCAGCTTGAACGGCCAGACCTTCGCCATCCACGGGCTGGAAACGAAGCGTTCGCCGGTCGTGAACGCCTTGTAGAAATACTCCCATCCGGTAAACGCGAAGGTCAGCACGAACGGGAAGAAGAACACCAAATAGCAGATGGTATCGACGATGCCCTGCGTGCGCGGGCTCCAGCCGGCGTACAGCGAGTCGGTGCGGATGTGACCCTTGCGCTGCAGCGTGTACGACGCCCCCAGCATGAAGAACGCCCCATAGAGCATGAACGTCATGTCGAAGGCCCAGACCGTCGGTGCATTGAAACCGTAGCGCGAGACGACCTCGAAGGCGAGGCTCAGCACCATCGGGATGATTAGCCACGAAACCAGCCGGCCGCTGTAGATTGCGACCATGTCGATGCGCCGGCAGAATGCCAGCGCCGGCGAGGAACTTGCATCCATGCCTTGCTCCGATAAGGGGGAACCCGAGACGCGGGCAAGCGCAGGGCGGAAGGCCGCCCTGCGGCTTGCTCGCTACTTGCTGTACGGGGAGTCGGCGCCCAGGTTGTAGTACAGGCCGTTGATCTTGGTCCAGTAGGGAACCACGATCTTGGCGAACGCGCGCTGGGACTCGAGCACCTCCTTGAAGAGGGGGTTCCTGGCGGATTCACGGTCATAAACGACGTTGGTCGCCTTGATGAACGCCGCGAAGAACTCCTTGGGGGTGTCGTGCACAGTGACTTTGTGCTCGGACTTGAGCTTTTCCAGGGCCAGCGCATTGCGATACACGTTGAAGGTGTAGGTGTCCGCACTGCTCGCCATGACGGCGGTTTCCACGACTGCCTTCAGGTCCGGCGGCAGCTTGTTCCACGTCGTCTTGTTGATGAGCAGTTCGCCCACGTCGGTCGACTGGTGCAGGCCCTGCAGGTAGTAATGCTTGAACACGGTGTGGAAGCCAAGGATCATGTCGTCGGCCGGACCGATCCATTCGGCTGCATCGATCACGCCGCGTTGCGCTGCGGGAACGATATCGCCCCCCGGCAAGGCCACCGTGGTGATGCCCATCTCCTTGAAAATCTCGGCGGTCAGCCCGGGCGGCGAGCGGTACTTGAGTTTCTTGAAGTCTTCGATCGAATTGATCGGCTTGTTGAACCAGCCGAGGGGATCCGGGCCCATCGGCTGCATCATGAATGCCTCGACGTTGACCTTCAGCGCGTCGGCGTACAGCCTCTTGTAGAGCGCCTTGCCTCCGCCATGCTCGAGCCATGCCATGTGCGACAGCTGGTCCAGACCCGCGCCCGCGCCCGCAGCGGGATTGGAAAACAAGGCTGCTGCGCTGTTTCGGCCCGACCAGAAGTGCGTCCAGGCGAATCCCCCATCGACGACGCCTTTATCGACCGCCTCGAGAATACCGACAAACCCCACGATCGCGCCGTCCGGCAGCATTTCCATCTTCAGGCGCCCATTCGACATCTTGTCCACGCGCTCGCCGAAGCGCTTCATCAGTTCGAAATAGATGCTGGCGGACGGTGCGCCCGTCTGAATCTTCAGCCTGATGGGTGCCTGCGCCTGCGTTGTGCCGGCTGAAAATCCCAGCGTTGCCGCCAGCAAAGCGGTTGTGGCGAT
Organism: Bordetella parapertussis; assembly: GCA_945862265.1. Taxonomy (GTDB): domain Bacteria; phylum Pseudomonadota; class Gammaproteobacteria; order Burkholderiales; family SG8-39; genus SZAS-79. Next base: position 12,154 of record CAMAXP010000056.1, on the reverse strand, counting down.
TCGATGGATTGACTTGAGCATGACTTTCTCCTCCTGGTGATTACCCTTGGACCGGCTTCGCCACCGACATGTGGCCGAAACACTGCCCTCCCTTTCCCGCTAGCGAACCACACTGCGCTTCATACGCCCGGCGTACCGGGATTGATGATAATGGTTTTGCTGGACGTGAAATGCTCGAGCATGCTTTCCAGCGTGTTTTCCTTGCCCAGTCCGCTCATCTTCAGTCCGCCATAGGACAACGAGGCCCGCGGCGTGATGAATTGGTTGACCTGCACAAAGCCCGCCTGGATTCGATTCACGAAGTCCATAGCGCGCGCAATGTCCCGCGTCCACACTGCCGCCGCCAGGCCGAATTCCGTACCATTCGCAAGGCGCAGCATTTCCTCGTAGTCCGACCAGCGCGACAGCACGGCCACCGGGCCGAAGATCTCGTCCTGGCATACTGGGGATTCGTGCGGGATTCCCTCGATGAGCGTGGGCTTGTAGAAATAGCCCTTCTCCATGCCCACGCCCTCCGGCCGTGCGCCGCCGCAAAGAATCTTCGCGCCAGAAGTCTTCCTCGCCAAATCCACGTACGAGACAATTCGATCATACTGCTCACACGAAACGATTGCGCCGACTTGGGTATGCTCGTCCATCGGGTCGCCGACGCGAAGCTTGCCTATCGCTTCGATCGCACGCCCGACGACTTCGTCATAGACGGCGTCGTGCACGAGCAGCCGCGATCCCGCAGAGCAGGACTGTCCCTGGCGAGTGAATCGCATGCCGGTGAGAATGCCCGGGACGGCGAGGTCAAGATCCGCATCGGGCAGAATGATGTTGGGACTCTTGCCGCCCAGCTCCAAGGTTACCGGGCACAGCTTGTTAGCCGCGTAGTGCAAGATCTCCCGGCCGACGGCGCCAGAGCCGGTGAATGAAATCTTTCGTACCAGCGGATGCTCGGCCAGCGGTTTGCCTGCTTCCGGGCCAAATCCCGAGATTACGTTCACGACGCCCGTCGGCAGGAACGCTTGCATGATCTCGATGCTGCGCGTCACTGCCAGTGGCGCCTGTTCCGCGGTCTTCATCACGACCGTGTTGCCCGCGACCAGCGCCGGACCGAGTTTCACCGCGGTAAGGAACAAGGGCGCGTTCCACGGAATGATCGCTGCGACCACGCCGAGCGGATCGCGCGTCGTGTAGCAGAGGTGTCCGAACTCCCACGGTAACGTCTTTCCCTTGAGTTCGGACCCGAGGCCGGCAAAAAGCCGGAGCATCTCCACCATCGAAGCCACTTCGGGCCGCGCCTGGGTAACCAATGCATTGCCGGTCTCCAAACAGAGAAGCCGGGCCAGGTTGTCGGCCTCCTGCTCGATCGCATCCGCGATCTTTCTGAGCACGTCGCCACGTTGCCTTGCAGGAACCTTGCTCCACTCCTGGAAGGCGTCCTGCGCCGCCCGCACCGCACGCTCGGCATCCTCTGCCCCGCAGCGGGGAGCAAAACCGATTTCGGACAGGTCGGCAGGATTTTCGACCGGAAACGTCTCGGATGTGACCGGCGCACAAAGCGTACCGCCCACGACGACCTTGCCGGATAAGCGCGCCGCTTCCCGCAGCGCGTGTGCTACCGCCGATGTCGGAGGCGAGGTCCGCGCGGGGCCCTGGACTTGCAACTGAGTCATTCGGTATTCCTCCTCGTCGAACGCGATGGACTCATGGGTACAAACGTCAAGGACCAGCTTGCGAAGCCACTCTGAATGAATCCTCCAGCCAACGCTCTTCGCTTGTGTTTCACGTTCGGGCAGAAACAGCATCGTCCTTGCGCACGAATCCGCAGCCGGGATCTCTTTTCTCGATCATACACCGGGGAGTTTCTCAGCCATTGCCTGGCCGAATCTCACCGTCGCGGGCGCGGCCGATGAGCCAGCCGCCCTCAACGCAGATTTCCGAGCCGGTGATATAGCTGGATTCGTCGGATGCGAGGAACACCGCGGCGTGAGCAACGTCTTCCGGTTGTCCCCAACGACCCGCGACCGTTTCGCCGCCCCAGTCCACAGTCTCACTGGTCGCTGCGGCCGAATTCATGGGCGTGGCGATGGAACCCGGGGAGATCGCGGTGACGCAGATATTCCGCCCGCGCAGGTCCATCGCGAGCGCCCGCGTCAGGCCCAAGACGCCTGCCTTCGCGGCGCAGTACGCGATTCTGTCCGGTCGACCCGTGTGTGCGGCGATCGAAGCGATGTTGATGATCCTGCCCCTGCCCTTGGCAAGCATCTCCGGCGCAACGGCCTGCGCGCAGAAGAAATGCCCGGACAGATTGATATCGAGCATTCGGTGCCAGTCTTCCTCGGTGTGCTCAAGGAAGCCCTTGATGCAACGGGAACCCGCGTTGTTGACGAGGATGTCGATGCTGCCGAATCGGCGTATCGTCTCCGCGGCCATGGTCAAGGTGTCGGACTTCTTCGTCACGTCGACCCTTACGGCGTCGGCCCGATCGCCGGCTTGCCGTACCGTGTCACGCGCCGCCTCGATGTCGATGTCTGCGACCATCACCGTCGCGCCCTGTTGCGCGAACGCAAGCACTATCGCACGGCCCATGCCGCTGCCGCCGCCCGTCACCACCGCCACTTTGTCCTTAAGCCGCACTGTTTCCCGCTCCCGTGTACCCCTCACTGTGACGATAAACCGGAACGGTATTCGATATTTCTGTATTTTTCTGCGGTATCTTCGCCTTTTTCGAATATCTGGGAGCCACATGGGGATTCGCGAATTGAAGACCTTGATCGCCGTCGCCGAACATGGCGGCGTGAGTGCGGGTGCAGAAGCGCTGCACCTGAGCATTCCCGCGGCCAGCGCGCAGCTCGCCAACCTTGAGCGCGAGATGCGCACGTCCCTCCTCGATCGCTCGCGCAAGCCCGCGCGACTAACCGCAGCAGGGCAAGCGCTGCTCGCCCGCGCTCGCGTGATCATCACTCTCTACGGGCAGGCGATCGAGGCCGCATCGGACAATCACGACCTTTCCGGGACGCTCGCACTGGGGTCGATTCCGACAGCGCTGACCAGCGTAATCCCAAAGGCGCTTCTCGCGTTGCGCGCGTCGCATCCGCGACTTCAGATAACGGTGCACCATGGCCTATCGCCGTCCTTCGCCGACCTGCTGCGGCGCGGCGACGTCGATGCGGCGATCATCAGTGAGCCGCCCAGCGCGCTCCCGGACCTGAACTGGGAGCCGTTCGCGGAGGAGCCCGTCCTCGTGATCGCGCCTCGCGATGCGATCGGAAGGACCGATGAGGCACTTCTCGCACGGTACCCCTACATCCGCTTCAATCGTCACTTTTGGGTGAGTCGGCGGATCGAGGATGCGTTGGCCGCACGCCACATCGCACTCCGCCCCACGATGGAACTCGATTCGCTGGAGGCCATCGCGCTGATGGTGCATCATGGCCTCGGTGTGTCTATCGTTCCCGTAAGCCACGACGGTTTCCTGCGCTTCCATCGCTTGAAGGCTGTTCCATTCGGCAAACCGCCGCTCGAGAGACGGATCGGCCTGGCGCAGAAGCCCGGCAATCCGAAGAACCATGTGGCCGCCGCGTTGCTGGCGGCGCTGAAGCGCGCCGCCTCGAGAACTTCGCACCGGCACGCGCCCTAGAAATCAGTCAGGATTCGACGTTAGTTCAGCAAACTACGCGCCGCCGGAAAGCACAGGCGCCGCGTTCATCGCTACATCGCCGTCGGCGTCGGTTCGTCCGGCTGCGTGCTCGCCAACCGCCTGAGTGCCGATCCGGGCAATCGCGTGCTGCTGCTCGAAGCGGGGCCGCGAGGGCGGGGCCTCGGCGGGTGCTCGTCGATCAATGGCCTGATCTTCGTGCGCGGCCAGCACGAGGACTACGACCGCTGGGCGTCGGCGGGGAACAAGGGATGGAGCTGGAAGGATGTGCTGCCGTATTTCCTGCGTTCAGAGGACAACTCGCGCGGGGCGAGCGAGTATCACGGCACGGGCGGGCCGGTGGCCTGTACGGACATCGCCGCGAAGAACGAACTCATCGAAGCGGTGTTGAAGGGCGCGACCGAGATCGGCATCCCGCGCAACGACGATTTTAATGTTGCAAGTCAAGCGCATCGGCTGATTGATGCGCAAGCACGATGTGCGTAGCCGCAAGCGGCGAGCCTTTCGCGTACGCACGACCGATTCCAAGCACAGCCACCCGATCGCCACCAACGTGCTGGAGCGGGACCTTGAAGCGACTGCGCCGAATCACAAGTGGCTTGCCGATCTCACCTACGTTCGGACGGACGAGGGGTGGCTGTACTTGGCGCTGGTATTAAATCTGTTTGCACGCAAGATTGTCGGCTGGGCAACCAGCCCGACGATGCCGCAGGAATTGACGTTGGAAGCGCTTCAGGTCGCACTGGTCTGGCGCGATCCCGAGGCAGGCCTGCTGCATCACTCTGACCGGGGCTCGCAGTACGCGGCCAACGACTACCGGGACGTACTCAAAGCGCGTGGTATAACAGTGTCGATAAGTCGCAAGAGCAACTGCTGGGACAACGCCCCGATGGAATCGGTCAACGGCACATTGAAGGTTGAATGCGTGAACGGGGAGCATTTCAGGACCCGTTCTCAGGCGCAGCCTGCGATCATCGAGTACATTGGCTACTACAATACCGAGCGTCGGCACTCGTCATTGGGATATATGACGCTGGCGAAATTCGAGCGGCGCTGGCGCGCCGAAGGTGAGAACTTGACCGAGGCGCGATCACAATGAGCCCCACCGCGTTGACCACCGCCGGCCGGCCCCTGGTTCGTCGCAAGCGACCGAACCGGTCGTCCGTGGACAACGCTTTTGCCAGTTCGTGGTGTCCGCACTACGGGATCCGGTTCACCTTGCGCGGCTGCGAAACACCCGCAGACATATACATGACTTTGTGGCCGGCCCGGCATACTCGCATGAACCGCGCTGGGCACGAATTAGCCCGTTCGAACATTGATATACGGGCTGTTCACAGGCTCAAAACAGGGTTCCGGAACGGCTTGTTCGCGGTGGGCCTCGCTGATAATGTCAATTAGATTACTCACAAGAACGGAAGTATCCAAGATGCTTGGTCGATGAGCCGCATTGAGGCCGTTTCACTGCACCGGCTCGAGGTGCCGTTGCGCGTGCCGTACAAGCTCGCGTTCGGCATCGTCCGCCACTTCGACACCTTGATTGCCGAGGTGCGCGACTCCGACGGCTTCATCGGCCTTGGCGAAGCGACCGTGCTCACCGGCTACACCGAAGAGACTGTCGAGGGCAGCTGGACCCTGATGCAGCAGCTTGCCGCCGGTTTGCCGGGAATGCGAGGCGACGACGCGATCGAAGCGCTCCTGGGGCACGTGGACAACGCGCCGTTTACGGTCACGGCGCTTGCCACCGCGATTGAAATGCTCGGTAACTCCGAACTGATGACGGTGGGCAAGCCGGCGAGCGCGCCGCTGCTTGGCATCGTGAACGCGGAATCAGGGCAAGCGCTTGCGAAAGAGGCCGATTCACTGTTCGCGCAGGGGTTCGACACCTTCAAGGTCAAGGTCGGATTCGATGTCGAGAAGGATCTTGCGAAGCTGGGCGAAGTGCAGCGCATCGTTGCCGGCCGGGCGGCAATCCGAGTGGACGGCAACCAGGGCTACAGCCGGGACGAGGCGCTGCGGTTCGTGTCCCGCATGAGTCCCGAGGCGATCGAGCTACTCGAGCAGCCCTGCGCGGCGGGCGACTGGGAGTCGGCGGTTGCGGTGGCGCGCATCGCACCGGTGCCGATGATGCTGGACGAGTCGATCTACGGAATTGCCGACATCGAGCGCGCCGCCGAATTGAAGGCGGCCCGCTTCATCAAGCTCAAGCTAATGAAGATGGGCACGATGCAAAGGCTTGCTTCCGGGCTTGCATTGATCCGCTCGCTCGGGATGGAGCCCGTGCTCGGCAACGGCGTAGCCTGCGAGGTCGGCTGCTGGATGGAAGGCTTGGCCGCGCGCGCCGGAATCACGAACGCCGGCGAGATGAACGGGTTTCTCAAGCCGGTTGCGCCGCTGCTCGCATCGCCGCTGAAGTTTTCTGACGGCGCCATCGTGCTCGAGCCGGGATTCCGCCCGAAGCTGGATGAATCGGCGGTGCGGCGCTTCAGCGTCGGCGGAGCGGAATTTGCCGGCCAAGGACAATTACAAAAAAGACCACAATGAAAAACTGGAAAAACGCAGTGGTTTGCGCGCTGGCTCTTGCCTGCGCGTTCCTGATAGGGACTGCCGCTGCGCAGGAGCGCTTCCCCTCGAAGCCGGTCGAAGTCATGGTCCCGTGGGGGCCCGGCGGCGGCGCCGACATCCTCGGCCGCTTCGTCGCCAAGTGGATGGAGACCGACCTCCAGGGTTCGTTCCCGGTCATCAACCTGCCGGGCGCCACGGGAAGCATCGGCCTCCAGAAAATGGTCGCAAGCGGCGGCGACGCGCATGCGATCGGCGTGCTGACCGGCGATACGCTCACCATGGCGGCGTTTGCCGAGTCGCCCTTCAAGCTGAACGAAGTCGTCGCGCTCGGCGTGATGATCCGGCAGCCTTCGGGCCTGTTTGCAAAAGGCGATGGACGATTCAAGACCTGGGCTGACGTGATCGCGGCCGACAAGGCCAAGCCCGGCAGCGTCACGGTGGCGATCACCGGCGCGAACAGCCCGGATGAAGCCACCGTGAACTACCTGGGGAGCAAAGGGCTCAAGTTCATCGCCATCCCGTTCAACCGGCCCGGCGAACGCTACACCTCGGTGCTCGGCGGACACGTGGACCTGCTGTATGAACAGGCCGGCGACATCAAGGGCAACCTCGATTCGAAGGCCATGCGCCCACTCATTTTCTTTGCCACGCAGCGTCTGACCGCGCCGTTCGCCGATGTGCCGGTGTCGGCTGAACTCGGCTACGACATCCTGCTGCCTCAGATGCGCGCGATTGTCGCCAAGGCCGGCGCGGATCCTCGCCGGCTGGAAACGCTTGCCGCATCGCTCGGCCGCTATGCAGCCAGCCCGGAATTCGCGAACTACCTGCGCGACCAGTACGCGCAGCCCGACAGCTACGTCCCTATGAAGGATGCGCAGCGGTTCCTGGAGGGCGAGATCAGCGCGTTCCAGAGAGTCCTGAAAAGCGGCCCGCCCAAATGAACGTGCCTACCGAATCGTCCCCGGCGCGGCGGCCATTACACAGAAGACGATAGTCACCGGCGTGATCGGCTCCGACACGCATATCGTCGGCAACCGGATCCTCTCGATGGCGCTTGAAAAGGCCGGCTACAAAGTGGTCTCGCTCGGCGCGCTGACGCCGTCCGCGGACTTCATCCGCGCGGCGGTGGAGACGAATGCCGATGCGATCCTCGTCTCTTCGCTGTATGGGCAGGGCGAGCTCGACTGCCGTGGTTTTCGCGACCTGTGCGTGGAGGCCGGGCTGGAAAAAATGCTGCTGTACGTCGGCGGAAATCTCGTCGTAGGCAAGCACCCGTGGGGAGAGGTCGAGAAAACCTTCCTCGACATGGGATTCGATCGCGCCGCCGCGCCCGGGACGCGGGTCGAGACCGTGGTTGAATGGCTGGAGCAGGATCTGGGCGCGCGTGAGCGCGAGGGTAAGAACGCATGAGAGGCACCGCGCTGCTCATCGACTTCGGCAGCACATACACGAAGCTGCGGGCGGTCGACCTCGACCGGTGCAAGCTGCTCGGGTCGGGGCAGGGGCCGTCCACCGTGACCACTGACATCACGCTCGGCATGAATGCGGCTTTGGCCGACCTTGGGCGCAGGCTGGGTGGTTTGCCGACCTTCAAGCACCGCCTCGCTTCCAGCAGCGCCGCAGGCGGGCTGCGCATGGTGGCGATCGGGCTGGTGCGCGAACTCACGCTCGAGGCGGCGCGCTGGGCGGCGCTTGGGGCCGGAGCGAGGCTGGTCGGGACGTTCGCCAACCGCCTGACGGCGAAAGACCTTGCGCACATTGTCGAAATCCAGCCCGACATCGTGCTGCTCTCCGGCGGAACAGACGGGGGCAACAGCGAAGTGATTCTCCACAACGCCCGGGCGCTTGGCGAAAGTACCATCGCCTGTCCGGTGATCTATGCAGGCAATCGAGTCGTCGCGGATGAGGCGCACGCGCTGCTCGCGCGAAAGCAGGCGCTGGTGACCGGGAACGTGATGCCCGAGCTTGGCGAACTTGACATCGAACTGGCACGCGCTGCGATCCGGAGCGTGTTCATCGAGCGCATCGTCCACGCCAAGGGCATCGATCGCGCGGCGGCCGATTTCGACGCAGTGCTAATGCCGACACCTGCAGCCGTCATGGAAGGCGCGCGGTTGCTCTCCGACGGATACAAGGGCGTCCCGGGACTCGGCGACCTCGTCGTCATCGATCCCGGCGGCGCGACCACCGACGTGCATTCGGTGGCTAGCGGTGCGCCGGTCACGCCCGGCGTGATCCAGCGCGGGCTGCGTGAGCCGCGCGAAAAGCGCACGGTCGAGGGGGATCTCGGCATGCGCCATAACGCAGCCGCGATCGTCGAGGCGGCCGGTGCGACATCCATCGCGGCCGATGCAGGGCTGAACGAAGCGCGCCTGCAAGCCCTGGTCGGAGAGCTTTCTCGCAACGTGGAGAGCCTGCCCCACGGCGCCGAGGAAGTCAGGCTCGACCGGGCGCTGGCGCGCGCGGCGCTGCGGATCGCGATGCGCCGCCATTGTGGCCGTGTGCAGACCGTGTACACCGCCAACGGGCCGGTCGCTGCGCAGGACGGCAAGGACCTGTCCGCAGCCGGCACGCTGATCGGGACCGGCGGCGTCATCGCGCACGACGCGGACCCGCAGGGCCTGCTCTCTGTCGCGCTGTTCGACCCGGCGGAGCCGGAGTCTCTGCGCCCTAAAGCGCCACGCATTCTCATCGATCGCAGCTATATCCTTTACGCTTGCGGATTGCTGAGCCAGGTCGAGCCCGAAGCGGCGCTCGAACTGGCGCTCGGTCACCTGCACAGCCCTCTCGAGGAGTCCCGTCTTGAACGCTCTCTCTGATCCCGATCTCGTGACCGCGCTGTCCGAGGCGCGCATCGACGAAGACCTCTTCGAGCGAATGCGTGCGCGCAACCTCGCGCGCTGGCCTACCGGGGCCGGCGTGAATCTCGACGAGGCGATCGAACGTCACAACCGCCTGCCCGCGCACAAACGGCTCGGTGCCGTCATGCGCGCCGCGTCCGCAGAAGGCCGCTGCCTGACCCAGCCGCGCGGCGGGTTCGGTACTTTCGAGCTGCAGAAGGAACTCATGCAGGTGCTCGACCGCGAAGGATTAGCCGATGTGGTGCCGACCACAACCGACAGCTATACGAGGAACGAGCAATTCCACCTCGCACAGAAAGGTGTCGAAGAGTCCGAGCGGCTTGGGCGCTCGCTCCTGAACGGGTATCCGATGGTGAACTACGGTGTGGCCAAGGCGGCCGAGCTGATCGATGCGATCGACAAGCCGGCCATCATGCTCACCGGCACCGCGATGCCGAAACTGACAGGCGAGATTTCGTTTGCGGGCGGCTACACCGGCTATCTCGGCTCGGGCATTGCGTATACGTCCTCCTATACCAAGGAGCTTTCGATCGAGGACGGCATCCGCAACTACCAGTACCTCGACCGGCTAGCCGCGCTTTACCAGGACCGCGGCATCGAACTGCATCGTCGCCAGCCGGGGTTCCTCACCGGCACCAACATCCCGCCTTCGGTGGCGATCATCGTCGCCGTCCTCGACATGCTACTCGCATTGGCGCAGGGCGTGCGCAATTACGGGCTCGAAATGGGCGAGACCTTGCACCTCGTGCAGGACGCCGCCGCTGTCAAGGCCTGCCGGGACCTGAGCCAAGAATATCTCGCGCGCAAGGGCTACAAAGATGTTTACACCCCAATCACGCTGCTGCACTGGATGGGCGCCTGGCCGCAGGACGAAGCGCAGAGCGCAGCGCTGGTCTCGTACGGCGGCACGCTCGCCGCGATCGCGGGCGCAGACTCGGTGACGACCAAGAGCACCCACGAGGCCTTCGGGATCCCGACGCCGAAGGCGAATGCGGAAGGCCTTCGAATTACGCGCACCGCAGTCTACCTTGCGCGGCAGATCCGCCTCGATTCGATGCAGGAGTTCCGGGACGAAGTCGACCTGATCAAGCGCGAAGTCCGGCCTGTGGTGGACAAGGTTCTCGAAATGGGCGACGGCGATGCGGCCGTCGGCACGGTCCGCGCTTGCGAAGCTGGTGTGCTCGACATTCCGTGGTCGCCGAATCGCTGGGTGAAGAGCCGGGTGATGCCGGCTAGGGACGCCGACGGCTGCCTGCGCATCTTCGATCCGGGCCTCATGCCGTTCCCGAAGGAAGTCATGGAAATCCACGAAGAAAAATTGCGCCGCCGCGCGACGCGGGAGAATGTGCCTTTCGGCGTCGACCTCGCGGTGCAGAGCGTCTACGAAATTTCCGAACCGATCGCCAAGCTGATGTCGGACAAGAGGGCTTCCTGATATGGGCGAGTTTAATACCGATGTCCTGATCCTGGGTTCCGGCGGCGCCGGGCTCTTCGCCGCGCTGCATGCATACCAGGCATCGCCAGAACTCAAGATCACCGTGGCCGTGAAGGGGCTGCTCAATAAGTGCGGCTGCACGTGCATGGTCCAAGGCGGCTACATCGCATTGCCGACCTCCCTTCCTAATCTGGCTGCCGGACGCCTGCGCGCGCTTGCGGTCACCACCTCCACTCGCTCACCGGTGCTTCCGGCAGTGCCCACGCTGGCCGAATCGGGGTTTGCGGGGCTCGACGAAAGCCAGTGGTACGGCACGCTGGTTCCGGCGGGTACATCGCCGGACATCGTGGCGAAGATCCATGCGGACGTGGCCGAGGTTATTCGTGTGCCCGATATCCGCGCCAACATGGCGAAGCTCGGGGCGGAATCCTCGGGCCTGGCGCCGGCGCAATTCGGCGCCTACCTGCGCGCGGAAATCGCCAAATTCCGCAAGATCGTGAGCGACGCGAACATCACCGTGCAATAGAAAGCACTTCCCGATTGCGCGGGGCAGCGGCTGAACCGTGTCGGCACACACGCAACTACCTCGACCACCGGACCGCCTTCACAGGAGATTGCAGCCATGAACACCGACCTTACCGGACGTGTTGCGCTCGTGACCGGCGCCGCGCGTGGAATCGGCGAAGGCATAGCGCAAGGCTTGGCCGAGAACGGATGCATCGTATTTGTCGGCGATGTCGATGCGCAAGGCGCGCGCGCATGCGCTGCGCGACTAGGCCCGCAATGCGCGGGTGTCGGACTGGACGTGCGCGACGAGGACGCGGCCAAGCGCGCGGTCGCCGAGATCGTTCGCATCCACGGCGGACTGGACATCCTGGTCAATAACGCCGGTATCGTATGCACCGGGCCGTTCGACGCGGTTTCGCGCACCGAGTGGGATCGCTTGATCGGCATTAATGTGACAGGCGTCTTCAATTGCGTGCAGGCTGTAGTCCCGGCGATGCGGGGCCGCGCCGGAGCCGCAATCGTCAACATCGCCTCGGTGTCGGCAGAAAAAGGTGGCGGCGCCTTCGGCAATGTCTGGTACGGCACCACCAAGGCGGCGGTGGTGGCGATCACCAAAGGACTCGGGCGCGACCTGGGTCCGGAAGGCATTCGCGTCAATGCCATTTCGCCTGGCGTGGTCGAAACCGACATGACCCGGGGCTTGATGACCCCGGAAGTGCGGGCGCGGGTACTCTCGCGCTTTCCGCTGGGGCGATTCGCAAGCACGCAAGACATTGCGCTGGCCGTGGTGTATCTCGCCTCCGACGCGTCGGCATTCGTTACCGGAGAAACTCTGGCGGTCGACGGCGGGTTCTTGCGCACCTGACCCAGCCGGTCGGGATGCGTGCCTCTCAGGCTAGTGTAGTGCGTCTAAAATGATAGAACTTAAATGCGATTGCGATGTCTGTAGTATGAGGGGGCTACAGACATGCGAATCGCACCTACTGTCACTATCACCGAAGCGCAAGCACGCCAGCTTCAGGCTTGGGCGCGTGGGCGTAGCGTCGAGGTGCGTCTGGCGCAGCGAGCGCAGATGATTCTGCTGGCGGCACAGGGCATGACCGACCAAGCGATCGCAGCCGAACTGAAGGTAGGCCGGCG
>CAMAXP010000055.1 GCA_945862265.1 Bordetella parapertussis | reverse complement strand
GCCGCGTTCGATCGTGCCGCTTACGGCCAAGGCAGGACGGCTGTAGTAGTAGCTCGCCTGCAGTTCGCCGGGCCCCTTGCGGCTGAGGCCGTTCGAGCCCTGCAGGAGTGGCGGCCGGTGCGTGTCGAACGCGAGATCAAGGGTGAAGTCCCGCGCCGGGATGGACGCGCGGTACTGCCGTCCTTCGAGCGCGAGCCGCCATGCATCGATCCACACGCGCGTCGTCCCCTCCGCGGCGCCGGCCACGTCCAGTGCAGTCCGCGCGGCGCGCTGGTCGTGGCGCAACCTGCCCTCCTTCGGGTCGCCCAGCGCCGCGTGCCCGAGCATCACCTGTCGCGGGGCGAATACGCTGGGGTTGTCGCTCGCATAAGGCGTTCGCGTGCGGAAGAACGTGACCTGGAACCCGAGGTCCTCGCCGCGCGCCGTCCTGAGCCATCCGGTCACGTACCACCACTCGGTACGAAACTCGGGATGCGCGCCGTGGTCACGCGGGAAAGCCAGCACGTATCCCGGCTTCACCGCGGGGTACGCCACTCCGGCCGGCCAGGCCGGGCGCGCGACGATCGCACCCAGTCCGGCAAGGAAAGCGCGCCGCTTCACCAGTCGTCCCTTACGGCGCGGACCGGCCCCATGCCCATCGCCTCACGCCCGGAGAAGAACGCCGTCACCACCGCGAGCGCGACCGTCACCAGCGTAAGCATCGCGAGCAGGCCGTAGGGCGGATGCAGGTCCATGCCCCAGTTGAACGATTGCCGGTTCACTACATGGATCAGGATGAACCCGATCACCCAGCCCACGGCGAGGCCTGCCGCCGCGCCGAAAGCGGCCAGCAATCCCCCCTCGAACGCGAGCATCGCCCCGACCTGCGCGCGCGTCATGCCGATGTGGCGCAACATGCCGAACTCGCGCTTCCTCGCCAGCACGATCGCGCCGAGGCTGGAGGACAGGCCGAATAATCCCACCAGCACCGCCACCGCCTCCAGCGCGTAGGTCACTGCAAAGCTGCGATCGAACGCACGCAGCGAAACCTTCCGGATCTCGCCGGGCCCGGCCATGTCGAGGGCCGCGCCACCGGGCAACGCGCGCAACGCCGCTTCGACCTGCGCCTCGCCCACGCCCGGTGCAAGCCACAACGACCCGTCGTTGACGCGCCGGTCGCCGGTAAGCCGGACGTAATCGGCGCGGTCGATGAGGATGGCCCCGTGCTGGCGCGCGTAGTCGCGCCAGACGCCCGCCACAATGAAGTCGTGCCGCTGCCCGCCCATCGCGAGTTTGATTCGGGTGCCGGGCACGTAACCGTACACGGCTGCCACGGCCTCGCTGACCCACGCCGCCGGCGGGTCACCCGCGCTGCGGGCGTGAACCGGCCCAAGAATCGGCAGCACCTTCTCCGCGCCCTCCGGCAGGTCGCGCGCCACCAACGCCACCGGGGGACGGTCCGGGTCGAGCGTGAGCCGGTCGCTGCGCAGGAACTCGGCACGCGTCACGCCGGGCAACGCGCGCACGCGGGCCTCGAACCCCGGCTCCAGCCACGCGGTGTCGCCGATGTGCGAGGTGCGGAAGTAATAGTCCGCCGGCAGCACGGCGTTCAGCCACTGGTCCACCGACTGCCGGAACGAGGCCACCATGATCGCCATGGCGACCATCAGCGAAAAGCTCGCGACGATGGCCGACAGGCTCACCATCGCCTGCCCGGGCGCGCCGCGCAATTGCGCGAGCGCGAGGCCCACCGGGACGGACCGGGGCATGCCGGCCAGGCCGAGCAGCACCGTCGCCGCGCGCGGCATCAGCAGGATGCCGCCGACCAGGATCAACGCGATCGCGGCATACCCAAACACCGGAATGCCGCCGAGCGGTCCGAGCTGGGCGAGCCCTGCACCCGCGGCAACCAGCACCCCGCCAGGCCACACGGAGACGACCTTCTCGAACATCTGCTGCTCGTCCCCGCTCTTGAGTGCGCGGGCCGGCGCGGCCCGGGCTGCGTCGAGCGCGGGCAGCCATCCCGCGACCAGCGCAATCGCCACGCCGGCAGCGAAGAACAGCGCGGTCGCCAGCGGCGGGATGACCACCTCCGGCGTGACGCCGCGAAATACGCCCGCGCCGAGGTCGCCCCCTGCAGCCCGGACCGCAAGGCGCGCCAGGCCGTAGCCCAGCGCCAGCCCCGCTGCGCTGCCTACGGCGCCAATGACTGCGGCTTCGGCCAACACGAGACGCACCACCCCGCTGCGGGTCAGCCCGAGCACGCGAAGAAGGCCGTGCTCTGCGCGCCTGCGCGCGACCTCCAGCGCCTGCGCGGAAAACACGAGGAACCCCCCGGTGAACAGGGCCACCAGCGCCAGCACGTTGAGGTTCACGCGGTAGGCGCGCGACAGGTTCGCGCCCTGGTCCTCCATCTGTGACACCTCGGCCACATAAGCGCCGGGCGGCAGCAAAGCAGCGACGCGTTCGCGCATCCGCGCGGCGTCCGCGCCGGGCACCAGCCTCAGGTCGATGCGGTTCAGGTTGCCGAGGCGCTTCAGGCGCCATTGGGCTGTCGCGAGGTCGGTGAGGCCGACGTTGCCACGCAGTCCCGGCACGATGCCCGCCACTTCGAGCTCGACCCGCTCGAGGCCTGCGAGGAGCGCGAGGCGATCACCGGCGTTGAGCTTCAGCGCTGCCGCCGCGCCCGGCGAGAGCAGGACCGTGTCGGGCTTGAGGAGCTCGAACATGCGCTGCGGATCATCGGCGAACAGCGCGGGCTGGACCTGCGCGGCGCGCAAGGCATCCAGCCCGAGGATCCTGAGCGTCCCGTGCACCGGACCTGCCCCTTCAGCCAGCGCCGCGTCGAGGTCAAGCATCGGGCTCGCCACGGCAACGCCCGGCTCACGGGCGAGCACCGGGTACAGGGCCTCCCCGAACCCCGCCCGACCGCCGCGCACCTCGAAATCGGCCTCGCCGGCCATGGTGCGCACGGCGAGGGAGAACTCGTTGAGCGCCGCGCCGTTCACGAGGTGCACGGCAAACCCGAGCGCCACGCCCAGCGCGATGCCGGCCGCCGAGAGCAGTGCGCGACCCCGTTGGTGTGCAAGGCGGGCGCGCATGCCATCGAATGCGCTGCCGAGGTCTTCCGAAAATGCGCGTAATGGTTTTGTCATGAACGCGCCGATTCTACGCGCCGTAGAATGCCTTCCCATGAAAGGCCGCCTTATCTATGTCGTTGGCCCCTCGGGGTCGGGCAAGGACAGCGTGATGGACTACGCGCGTGCACGCCTGCCCGCCGACTCGAACGTGGTTTTTGCGCAGCGGACGATCACGCGCCCCGCCGCGGCCGGTGGCGAACACCATGAGGCCGTCACGCCCGAGGCGTTCGACAGCAGGCTCGCCCAGGGCGACTTCGCGATGCACTGGAAGGCAAACGGGCTGGCTTACGGGATAGGTCGGGAGATTCTCGACTGGCTCGAAGCAGGCCGGACCGTCGTCGTCAGCGGGTCGCGCGAGCACCTGCAGGATGCGATGGCGGCGTTCCCCGCGCTCGAGGTGGTCCATGTTTCCGCGCCACTGGAAACGTTGAAGCACCGGCTGGCAGCGCGCGGCCGGGAAGACGCCGCGCAGGTGGCCCGCCGGATTGAACGCGCCGCGCGACTGGGCCTCCCGGCAGGCACGCAGGCATTCGAGATCAGCAACGACGGCGAACTGGCCAACGCCGGCGAAAGCCTGCTTGCATTCATCACGTAACGCCCGCTTGCGCGCCTCAGTCCGCGCGCGCGCCCGAATCCTTCACCACCTTCGTCCAGCGCAAAAGTTC
Organism: Bordetella parapertussis; assembly: GCA_945862265.1. Classification (GTDB taxonomy): domain Bacteria; phylum Pseudomonadota; class Gammaproteobacteria; order Burkholderiales; family SG8-39; genus SZAS-79. Next base: position 22,578 of record CAMAXP010000055.1, on the reverse strand, counting down.
CGTGCGGATGTACTCCGCGTAATGCTCGCTGGTGCCGCCGAGCGGCTCCGCGCCCAGGGTTGCGAGGCGCTGGCGCAGGTCCGGGTTCTGCACCGCCTTGTTGATCTCGGCGTTCAGCTTCGAGATGATCTCCTTCGGGGTTCCCGAGGGCACGACGATCCCCTGCCATGCGCTCATCTCGAATCCGGGCAGGTTCGCCGCCTCCTCAAGCGTAGGCACATCGGGCAGCGCCGCCGAGCGCCGCTGGATCGCGATGGCCAGGGCACGCAGCCGGTTGTCCTTCACATAGGGCAGGATCGTGTTGATGGTGTCGATCATCATCTGCGTCTGGCCGCCGGCCACGTCCACCAGCGCCGGTGCGCTGCCCTTGTAGGGGATGTGCTGCATGGTGAGCCCCATCTGCGCCGTGAACAGCGCCCCTGCGAGGTGGGTGATCGTGCCGGACCCCGAGGAGCCGTAGTTCATCTTCGCGGGATTGGCCTTCGCGAAGGCCACGAGCTCCTTGACGCTTTTCGCCGGAATCGCGGGATTGATCACCAGCACCAGCGGCACGGTGGCCGTCAATGCGACCGGCGCGAAATCCTTCGCCACGTCGTAGTTGAGCTTCGAATACAGCGACGGCGCGATCGAGATCGCCGAGGTGTTGTAGAAGATCGTGTACCCGTCCGGCGCGCTCTTCGCAGCCTCGGCCGCGGCGATGTTCCCGCCCGCGCCCGGCTTGTTGTCGACCACGACCTGCTGGTTCATCGACTCGCCCAGCTTCTGCGCGAAGATGCGGGCGTTGATGTCGGTCGGCCCGCCCGGCGGGAAAGCGAGCAGCAGCCGGATGGGCTTGGACGGATAGGGTTGTGCAAACGCTGACGCCGCCGCCAGCGCCGCCAGCAGCGCGAATAGTGCTCTCATTGTGGTTTCCTCCTCAGGAATCGAACCGGTCGAGGACCTGCCCCGGACCGTGCTGCAGTTTCACGTAATTCGTGCCGTCGAACACCCGCACGCCGTTGACCCAGACGCCTGCCACGCCCTCGGGCCGGCGGATCATGCGCGAGCCGCCTCCGGGAAGGTCATGCAGCTTCACCAGTCCGGAAAGCCCTACGCTGGCCGGGTCGAACAACAGCAGGTCCGCCCACGCGCCCGGTGCAATCCGTCCGCGGTCCGGGATGCGATACCGCGCCGCCGGTTCACTGGTCAGCTTTTTCACGCCCTCTTCCAGCGAGAACGTCCCCGTTTCGCGCACCCAGTGCTTGAGGAAATGCAGCCCGAAACCGGCATCGCACATGAAGATGAGGTGGGCACCGGCATCCGAAAGCGTGACCACGGCCGCGGGGTGCTTGAGCAGCGGGGCGACACCGGCGTCGTCATTCTGGAAAAGCTTTGCGACGAAGCGCGTGGCGAGGTTGCTCTCCAGCGCGATCTCGAAGAAGCAGTCGAGCGGGTCGATGCCGCGTTCGACAGCGATGCGGGTGACCGGCCGGCCGTCCACTTCGACCATCGCCCAGTTGCCGTAGAACAGGATCCCTGGCCTCGGGTTCGCGAGGTCGGCGCGGAACTGTGCGCGAAAGGCCGGGTCGCGATAGATGTCGGCCAGGGTCTCGCCTGAGCGCTTCGCTACGCGGTCGAACGCCGAATGCGTGAGCAGCAGGTACGGATCCTCGAGCGTGAAATCGAAGGACAACGGCTGGCAGCTGGTCTGGATGTAGACCTCGTTGCCGCGCGCCAGCGCCGCCGCGCATTTCTCGTAATAGGTCAGGCCGCGGTTGGGCTCGGCCTCGTTGTACATCGTAAGCACGGTGGATATGAATGCAGGTCGCCCCGTCGCCGCCGCCACGCCCTCCATGAATTCCGGCGTCGCGCGCGACCCCGTGGCCATCATGAAGACGCCTTTGCCGGCTTCACCAAGCGCTGCCGCCATCGCGCGGATCTCGTCATCCCCGGCGATGGTCGAGGGCATGGGCAGCCCGCCGTGGCCGCTGTGGTTGGGGGAGAACGAGGACGCGAAGCCGATCGCGCCCGCATCCATCGCGGCACGCACTTCGGCGCACAACTTCTCGAGCTGCGCGGGGGACGGCTCCCGGTCCGTGGAGGCGGCTTCGCCCATCACCGCGGTCCGGATGGTGGAGTGCTGCGCGAATACGCCAACGTTCGCATAGGGCCGCGCGCGACGCAGCAGGTCCATGTATTCGGCAAACGACTCGAACTCCCAGCGGGTGCCGGCCTGCAGCGCGTCGAGGTCCATGCCCTCGACGACGGACAGGTTCTTCACCATCGTGTCGCGCTTATCGGCCGGGCACGGCGCAATGCCAAAGCCGCAGTTGCCCATCACGGCGGTGGTTACCCCGAGCGAAGGCGACGGCGAAAGCGTCGGGTCCCAGGTGACCTGCGCGTCGTAGTGCGTATGCAGGTCGACGATGCCGGGCATCAGCGCGAGGCCGCTTGCATCGAAGGTCTCGCTCGCCGAAGCGACCGCGCCGACCTCCACGATGCGCCCGTCTTTCACCCCGACATCTGCCACCCTGCCCGGCGAGCCCAGCCCGTCGTAAACGGTGGCGCCACGAATGACCAGGTCCAGGCTCACTCCGGTTTCACTCCCGCGTCGCGCGCCACCTTCTGCCAGCGCGCGATCTCCTGTTTCACATAGGCGCCGAATTCCTCCGGCGTGGAGGGCGACGCCTCCGCGCTGTGCTGGGCGAACTGGTCCTTCACGTCCTGCGAGCCGAGCACCTTCACCAGCTCGCGGTTGAGCCGCTCGACGATCTCCCTCGGCGTTCCCGCCGGCAGCACGATGCCCTGCCAGGAGCTCACGTCAAAGCCGGGATAGCCGAGCTCGGCCACCGTCGGCAAATTCGGCGCCATAGCCGATCGTTTGAGAGTGGTGACCGCAAGGCCGCGCGCCTTGCCCGAACGCACCTGGGGGTAGATCGACGAGAACGGGTCGAAGAGCACCTGCAACTGCCCGCCTATCAGGTCCGCGATCGCGGGCGAGCTGCCCTTGTACGGCACGTGGTTCATCCTGATCCCGGCCGCGGTGTTGAAGAACTCGACCGCGAGGTAGACCGAACTCCCCGCGGTGCCATAGGCGAGTTTGCCCGGCTGCGCCTTTGCGAGCGCGACGAGTTCCCCGAGGGTATTCGCCGGCACCGAGGGATGGACCGAGATCACCAGCGGCTGGATCGCGACCATCGACACCGGCGCGAAGCTCGCCACCGGGTCATAGGGGAGTTTCGCGAACGTGACCGCGTTGATCGCGAGCGTGCTGATGTTTCCCATTGTCAGCGTGTAGCCGTCCGGCGCGGCCTTGGCGCCGGCTTCCGCGCCGATCACGCCGCTCGCGCCGGCACGGTTCTCGACCACCACCGGCTGGCCAAGCTCGGCCGAAAGCTTCTGCGCCACCACGCGCGAGCTGATGTCGGTCACGCCGCCCGGCGGGAAAGGCACGATCAGCCGCAGCGGCTTGACGGGATAGCCCTGCGCATGCACCAGCGCGCAGAACGAGAACGCGACGACCGCAAATACGGCCCTCATTCGGGAAACTGCAGCACGAGCACTTCCGCGCCCTCCGCACCCGCATGCACTTCGACCGGTTCCTCTTCCGGCGTGACGAACACCGTCGCGAGCCGCCCGAGCAACGCGCCCGTGACCCGCGCGCGTCCAGACGCGATCATGTAGAAGCGGCCGAGCCCTCCGGGATGGGCCGGAGCCGCCAGCACGCCCTCCGGCGGGATACGCAGCAGCCAGCCGCCGATGCCGTCGGCCTGCGGCGGGACCGCCTCCTCGCACACCGCTTCACTACGGCGGGAGCCGTCCTCGCTCACTGCGAGCGGGCGGCCCAGCAGGTGCCGTTTGGGAACCTTCTGCATGCGCTCGCGCGCCTCGGGCAGGAACAACGCACCCTGGTCCATCGCCGGGCGCAGCGTGAAGTACCACAGCCCGCCCGGGCCGGCGGTGATCGGCCCGTAGCCGGTATGCGCGCCCGTGTAGTGCACCGTAAGCGGCCGCACCGCGTGCCGGCCTATGCTGCCGCTGCCCTTCACCACGACCTGGAATTCGTTCTGGACGTGGAAGTGCGGCAGGATGACCGAGTCGGGATCCTGTTCGACGAGGAACGATTGGGGCGCCAGCGCCTCGCCAAACGGGGACGCGATGAACTCGCTCTTGAAATAGCCCGTGCCATTGGCGAGCGTGAGCTTCCTGCGGTTGGCCGCCGCCTCGCCCGGTGTACCGGTTCTGATCATGGGACCCTCCTCTGGCCCCAAGTGTAAGCCCCTGGCGCCCCGCCTGCTCATCTTTGCCGGCCGCGGTTCGTTCCCTGAAAGCGGCGTTTTGTCGCAATTCGCTCGACGCCGGCGGCCCTGCGCCCGGACACTGCCCCCCAAGGATTGCCAGACAAGGCATTCCAGACCATCCTCCCGACCAAGGACAAGCCATGGAACAGAAAGGCCTCTATCGCATCGCCCGCCGCCGCGTCGCCGCCGACGAACTGCGCAAGCTCGAGGCGACGCCGGGCGCACGATGACCGGTTCGTACTATCCGCGCATCGCGCGCTACATTGCAGGCACGGCGATCCTGAGCACGGTGATCGCCGCCGCAATCACCGTCTACGGGCCCCACGGGCATGGCTTCGGCGAGAACCTCATCTACAGCCAGTGCATCGGCATACTCACGTACGCCGCGATCGACCTGCCGCGCAGGATGCTGTGGCCGCAAGGCGGGACGCCCTATTTTTCGTTGCTCCTACTGGCGCTGCTGGCCGCGCCGGTGGGCTGGTTCGGCGGCAGCTTCCTCGCCAGCCTGCTGCTCGGCCACGACTGGAATCCCACCCGCATGGGGCCCGACGCGATGCTTGGGTTCCTCGCCCTGACCGCGGGCGCCGGCATCGGCGGCTGCTTCTTTTTCCTGACCCGGGAGCGGCTCGCGGAAAGCGAGCGCGCTGCCGTGGAGGCGCACCTGAAACTGCTGCAGGCCCAGATCGAACCGCACTTCCTCTTCAACACGCTGGCCAACCTGCAGGCGCTGATCGCAGTCGACCCCAAGCGCGCGCAGGCGATGCTCGGACATCTCGACGGTTACCTGCGCGCCACGCTCGCCACGACGCGCAACGACCGCGGCACGCTCGCCGAGGAGTTCGCGCTGCTGCGCGGCTACCTCGAGATCCTCGCCATCCGCATGGGACCGCGGCTCGCCTACGAACTCGACCTGCCGGAAGGGCTGGCCAGCACCACGGTGCCGCCAATGCTGTTGCAGCCGTTGGTCGAGAACGCCATCAAGCACGGCCTCGAGCCCAAGGTGGATGGCGGGCGGGTCCGCGTATCGGCGCGTGCCGAAGGTCGCGTCCTGGTCCTCATGGTCGAGGACACGGGTTTGGGCTTCGGCGTGGGCGCGACCGGGGGGACCGGGGTCGGCCTGCCCAACGTGCGCGAGCGCCTCGCCGCCCTCTATGGCACTGCCGGCCTGCTCGAAACCGGCGAGAATCCCGGCGGCGGCGTACGAGTCACGCTGCGCCTTCCCATCCAGACATGAATCCTCGCGCCCTCATCGCCGAAGACGAACCGCTGCTTGCAGAGAGCCTCAAGGCCGCGCTGGCCCGGGCCTGGCCGGAACTGGAAGTGGTCGCCATCGCCCCCAACGGCCTCGAGGCCCTGCGTCTCATTGAAGCGGAACGGCCCGAGGTGGCTTTCCTCGACATCCGCATGCCCGGCCTCACCGGCCTCGAGGTGGCGGCCGAGATCGCCGACCGGCTCGGTGAAGGCGCGCCGGTCCCGAAGCTGGTCTTCGTGACCGCCTACGACGAATTCGCGCTGCAGGCCTTCGAACTCGCTGCCGCGGATTACCTGCTGAAACCGGTGAACGAAGAGCGGCTCTCGAGGACGGTAGAGCGTCTCAAAGCCTCGCTCGCAGCAGCCGTGCCGGCCGAAGGCGAGATCGCGCAACTCGTGCGCACACTGCAGAAAGTCGTCGGTGCACAGCCCGCGCCTGGCGGCGAGCCGCTCAAGATCATCCGCGCCGCCGTGGGCAACACTGTGCGCATGGTGCCCGTCGAGGAGGTCTGCTACTTCCAGGCAACGGACAAGTACACCAGCGTGGTGACGCGCGATGCCGAGCTGCTGATCCGCACACCGCTGAAAGACCTGCTGGGACAATTGCCGGCGGAGCGCTTCTGGCAGATCCATCGCGGCACGATCGTCAACCTTGCCGAGGTCGCCTCGGCGACGCGCGACGAAAGCGGGAAGCTCTCCGTGCGCCTGAAGCATCGCAAGGAGAGCCTGCCGGTCAGCCGGCTGTTCGCCGACCTCTTCCGCGCGCAGTAGCGCGCGGGCGGGACGCTTACTTCGCGGCGGCCTTGGCGGCCTTGGCGGCCTGGCGGTCGGCCTTCAGCTTCTCGCGATCAGCCTTCATGTGGTCGTGGTCGGCCTTGAGCTTGGCCTTGTCGGCCGCGACGGCTTCCTTGTTGCCCGCCGCGCGGTCGGCCTTGAGCTTCTCGCGGTCGGCCTTGACGGCCTGCGCATCGGCTTTCACCGCCGCGCGATCGTTCTTCAGGGTCCCGGGTGCCGGGGCCTGCGCAAACACAGCACCGCCAAAGGTCAGCAGCGCAATCGTCGTCATCACTTTGAGTTTCATGTCTGTCCCCTTTTCAGTTTGTTTGGCTTGAAAACCGCCGGACAAGGGTTGGCTTGTCCAGCGGGCATGCGGTGGAAGCTTACTTCTTTGCCGGGGTCGCCGACTTCTCCGACTTCTCCGACTTTTCCATCTTCTCGTGCTTCTTGCCCGTGGCGTGCGCTTCGGACTTCTTCTCGGCGCCTTTCGCTTTCGCTTCGCCCTTGGCTTCGGCTTTCACTTCCGTCTTCGAGTCGGCCTTGGCGACGGGCTTGGCTGCGGCCGGCGCCTGGGCGTGTGCAACACCGCCGAAGGCTACGAGGGTTGCAACTGCCAGGATCCTGAGTTTCATGTGTCTTCTCTCCGTTTTATCAATCCGCCGCCGAAGGGCGACGGTGCTTGCACGTCCAATAACGCGGAGTTCAGAAAACGGAACACAGACACTTTGTAAGCAGTTGTTTCCCGCAGCGGCGTTTCAGCGGTACACCAGCACCGGGATCGTGGTGTGGGCGAGCACCTTGGCAGTCACGCTGCCAAGTACCAGCCGGGCAAGGCCCCGGTGCCCGTGTGATGCGATGAAGATTAGATCGCACCGCGCCGCCTTCGCGGCGTAGACGATGCCGAGGTGTGGCTCGCCGCCGCGGCCAACCTTCCAGTCGAAGGGTACGCCCGCGGCTTGTGCGATCCGACCGAGTTCGCCGAGGTGCGCCTCCGCGGCCTCGCGCGAGCGCCGGTCGAACTCAGCCAGCGGCCCGGCGGCCCGATGCACGCCTGAGTGGATCACGTTCATGTCGTCGAGGGCGTGGTAGCCGGTGATCCGTCCGCCCGAATGCGCAGCGAATTCCACCGCCGCCCGGAATGCGCGGGCCGCGGTCCTGGAACCGTCCGAGGGAACGAGGAGGTGTTTGAACATGGCTGCGTCCCGCGCGTATCGGCGGGACTGTAAAATGCGGGCGTGAACACTAAAACCCAGAAGACAGCGGCCCCCGCGGCGCCCGCCTCCACTTCGAACTTCATCCGTTCGATTATCGAGCACGACCTCGCCGCGGGCAAGCACGCCGCGCGCGGCGACTGGGCAAAGATCCGCACGCGCTTCCCGCCGGAACCCAACGGCTACCTGCACTACGGCCACGCCAAGAGCATCTGCCTCAATTTCGGCCTCGCGCGCGACTTCGGCGGCGTGTGCCACCTGCGCTTCGACGACACCAACCCGACCAAGGAAGAGCAGGAGTACGTCGACTCGATCATCGATGCCGTGCACTGGCTCGGGTTTTCGTGGGACGCCAACGGCGCCAGCCACCAGTTCTTTGCCTCCAACTACTTCGACAAGCTGTACGCGTTCGCCGAGCACCTGGTGTCGCGCGGCCTTGCGTATGTCGATAGCCAAAGCGCAGAAGAAATGCGCGCCTCGCGCGGCACCCTCACCCAGGGCGGCCGCAACAGCCCGTTCCGCGATCGCAGCGTCGAAGAGAACCTGCAGCTGCTGCGCGAGATGAAGGCCGGCAAGCACCCGGACGGCTCGCACATCCTGCGTGCGAAGATCGACATGGACTCGCCCAACATCAACCTGCGCGACCCGGCCATGTACCGGATCCGGCACGCGCACCACCACCGCACCGGCGACGCGTGGTGCCTCTACCCGACCTACGACTGGGCGCACGGCGTGTCGGACGCGATCGAGCACATCACCCATTCGATCTGCACGCTCGAGTTCCAGGACCACCGCCCGCTCTACGACTGGTTCAACCAGCAACTGGCCGACGGCGGGCAGCTCGATCGCCCGCTGCCGCAGCAGGTCGAGTTCGCCCGCCTCAACCTGACCTACGTGGTGCTGTCCAAACGCAAGCTCATCCAGCTCGTCGAGGAAAAGCACGTCGAGGGCTGGGACGACCCGCGCCTTGCCACCCTGGTGGGCGCACGCCGGCGCGGCTACACGGCCGAGGGCTTTCGCGCCTTCGCCGAGCGCATCGGCGTGTCCAAGGCCGACTCGTGGATCGACATCTCGGTGCTGGAAGACTGCGTGCGCGAGCACCTCAACGAGGTCGCACCGCGCCGCATCGCCGTGCTCGACCCGCTGAAGCTCGTCATCGAGAACTACCCGGAAGGTAAAGAGGAGCTCTGCGAGGCGCCCAACCATCCGCAGAAGCCCGAGCTCGGCAAGCGCCCCGTGCCGTTCTCCCGCGAACTGTGGATCGAGCGCGAGGACTACCAGGAGGTGCCGCCCAAGGGCTACTTCCGCCTCTTTCCCGGCAACAAGGTGCGCCTGCGCTACGGCTTCGTGCTGGAGTGCATCGGCTATGACGCCGCCACCGATACGGTGCGCTGCAAGTACTTAGAGGATTCGAAGTCCGGCACGCCCGGCGCCGACACCTACAAGGTCAAGGGCAACATCCACTGGCTGTCTGCCAAGCACTCCCACGCGGCCGAGATCCGCCTCTACGACCGCCTCTTCAAGGTGCCGCATCCCGGCGCGGGGGACACCGACTTCCTCAAGGACATCAACCCGGACTCGAAGAAGGTGATCAGCGCGCAGTTGGAACCAGCGCTTGCCGAGGCGAACGCCGAGGATCGCTTCCAGTTCGAGCGCCACGGCTACTTCGTTGCCGACCGCGTGGACTCGAAGCCCGGCACGCCCGTGTTCAACCGCACCGTCACGCTGCGGGACTCCTGGGCGAAGTAGCCGGTGGCGCACCTCCACCTCCGTGCGCCGACGCAAAAGTGAACAGCTGCACGATCTGACCGGGCGTACCCCGTGCCGGGTGGTTTATCATTGCGTCCTCGATACACGGTTCGTATCGCGCACATTGCGAGTACACCATGATCCTCAACCTGTCCTATTACCTCCTTCTCATCATGGAGGGCTGCATCGGCCCCACCGCGGCGGGACAGATCTGCAACGGCCAGAACTTCAGCGTACGGGTCCCGTACGAAACGCTCGAGCAGTGCGAAGCCGCCAGCAAGCGCGTCATGGTGCCCGGCGGGTTCCAGAAGTACGTGCGGGGCGTCTGCATGGCAGTGCCCAACACCCCGCCCACCCCGGCTGCCACTCCCGCCCCGGCAAAATGACCGGCGGTGTCCCGCCGCACCCGAAAATCTGAAAGATTTGTCCAAAAAGACCGGCTGCAGGAGCCGCTCTCCAGCCAGTTTACTTTCCTGATCTGGAAACCATGCCGTGATCATCGAAACCCAGGAAGACGTCACCACCGCAGTCCTCAGCGAGATGCACCGCACGCCGAACGCGCGCACGAAGGAGATCCTCGAGCACCTCGTGCGCCACCTGCACGGCTTCGTGCGCGACGCGAAGCTCACCGAGCGCGAATTCCAGCAGGCGGTGGGGATCGTCGCGGCGCTCGGCCAGCACACCAACGCCAGCCACAACGAAGTGATGTTGATGTGCGGCGCGCTGGGCGTGTCCAACCTGGTGTGCCTGCTGAACAACGGCGCGAACGGCACCGCGCCCACGCAGGCGAACAACCTCGGTCCGTTCTGGCGCTCCGACGCGCCGCGCTGCGCGGACGGAGAGTCGATCGTGCGTTCACCAGTACCGGGGCCGACCCTGTTCGTGAAGAGCCGCGTGCGCGACCGGCAGGGCCAGCCCGTTGCGGGCGCGGAAGTCGACATCTGGCAGTCCTCGCCGGCCGGGCTCTACGAGAACCAGGACCCGGCGCAGGCCGACATGAACCTGCGCGGCGTCTTCACCACCCGGGACGACGGCGGGTTTTCGTTTCGCAGCGTGCTGCCTGCCGGGTACCCGGTGCCGCTCAGCGGCCCCACCGGCGCGCTGCTCACCGCACAGAAACGCCACAACTGGCGACCGGCGCACGTGCATTTCATGATCCACAAGCCAGGCTTCAAGACCATTGCCTCCCAGGTGTACGTCGCCGACGACCCGCACCTTGAGACCGACTCCCAATTCGGGGTCACCCGCGCGCTCATCGGCGACTTTGTCCGGCACGAGAACGAACCTGCGCCGGCAGCGGATGTCACCGGCCCGTGGTATTCGCTCGAATTCGACTTCACGCTGGAACCCGGCACGGCCGCGCGGCCGAAGGCGCCGATCACCGGAAAGGCCGCTTGAGCGCCGTCGCCATCGACGGCAACGGGATCGAGTCCGCCTACGCGTGGCGGCGGCTCGTCGCCGCGGTGCTGCTGATGGGCCTGGGCGGTTGCGGCATGTACTCGGTCACCGTGGTGCTGCCGCTGATCCAGGCCGAGTTCGGTGTGTCGCGTGCCGACGCCTCGCTGCCCTACACCTTCACGATGGTCGGCTTCACGATCGGCGGCATCCTCATGGGCCGGTTCTCCGACCGCTATGGCGTGATGCGCCCGATCATGATCGGCGGGGTGTGCCTCGGCGGGGGGCTTGCCCTCGCGGCCACGGTGCACAGCCTCTGGGCGTTCATCCTGGTGCACGGGGTGCTCATCGGGTTCCTCGGCACGTCGACGACCTTCGGGCCGCTGGTGGCGGACATCTCGCACTGGTTCACGCGCCGGCGCGGGCTCGCGGTCGCGATCTGCGTAAGCGGCAACTACGTGGCGGGCACCTTCTGGCCGCCAGTCATGCAGGCCCTCTTCGACGCCTACGGCTGGCGCACGGCCTACCTGATCGCGGGCGCGTTCTGCATGGTGGCCATGTTCCCGCTCGCGTGGGTGCTGCGCCGACCCTCGCCCATCGGTGCGGTCGAAGCGGAGGCAGCGCCCGCGCGCCCCGTGCCGACGCAGCCGCTGGGCATGTCGCCCGCAGCGCTGCAGGTGCTGATCGTGGTGGCCGGCATCACCTGCTGCGTGGCGATGTCGATGCCGCAGGTCCACATCGTCGCGTACTGCGGCGACCTGGGGTTCGCCGCACAGCGCGGCGCGGAGATGCTGTCGCTGATGCTCGGCTTTGGCATCATCAGCCGCATGGCCTCGGGCTGGATCGCCGACCGCATCGGCGCGCTGCGCACGCTGCTGCTGGGCTCCGTTCTGCAGGCCATCGCGCTGGCGCTGTACATCCCTTTCGACGGCCTGTTCGGCCTGTATGCCGTGTCGGCGTTCTTCGGCCTGGTGCAGGGCGGGATCGTGCCCATGTACCCGCTGATCGTGCGCGACTACTTCGCCGCCTCGCAGGCCGGCGCCCGCGTGAGCCTCGTGCTGATGGCCACGGTATTCGGCATGGCGCTCGGCGGCTGGATGACCGGCGCGATCTTCGACTGGACCGGGTCTTACCGCGCCGCATTCATGAACGGCGTGGGCTGGAGCGTGCTGAACATCTCGATCGCGATGTTCATGCTGCACCGGGCGATGGGTGCGCGAAAAATGATTAGAATGCCCGCATGAGCTCCGTCCTTCCAGACCAGCAGCCGATCGGCCGCACAGTTGGACACCGCACCCAGGCGCCGGTCGGCGTTCCGCCGTCGCGCGCAGCGCGCGACGCGCTGGATTCGCTGGCGAACCGCCTCACGCGCGCTCCCAAAGGGGTATTCCGCTACTCGAACCACGACGAGATGGAACGCGACAGCGAACGCTGGCGCGCGCTGTCCGTAGTCGACACCGTCCGGGCGCGTGGCTGAGTTCACCCGCCCGGCGACCTGGGAAGACGTCAAGCGCCTCGCGCGCTACCTGGACGAAGCAGGCGCCGAGTACGCGCTCATCGGCGGATACGCCCTTGCCGCTCACGGCCTGGTACGACTCACGGAAGACATCGACATCCTGGTCGATCCAAGCGCCGGCAACAGCCGCCGCTGGATTGTTGCGCTCTCGCACCTGCCCGATGGCGCGGCACGCGAACTCGCCGCGGAACCGGACGTATTCGCTCGGGACAGGTCCTACGCCATCCGAATCAACGATGAGATCACGGTCGACGTGCTGCCAGCGGCAGCCGGCGTTCCATGGGAAACGCTGCGGGAATACATCGAGGACGTGACGCTCGACGGGGTGCTGGTTCGCGTCCTGAGCCTCGAGGGCCTGCTAAAGACGAAGTCCGGCGCACGTCCCAAGGACCAGCTCGACGCCGCAGCCATCACCCGCGCGCTCGCCGAGTTGCGAAAATAGGCCCATGGCCGGACCGAAGGAAGCCAACGCAGACCTCATCGCCCGGTTGCCCGACACCGGGCCGGTGGTGATGGTCAACATGCTCCGGCTGCGCGACCGCGCGGCCTACAAGCGCTACAGCGAGCTCACCATGCCGCTCATCAAGGCGCGCGGCGGCACGGTGATCTGGGCCGGCGACGGCGAGGCGGTCGCCTACGGCGACGCCGCGGCCGACCGCTGGGATTACGTGGTGCTGGTGCGCTACCCGTCGCGCGCGGCTTTCCTCGATATGCTCGCATCGCCCGAGTACGCGGCGGCCAACGTGCACCGGGAAGCCGCGGTGGAAAAACACGTCATCGTGGCCTCGCGCGAAACCTATTCGAAGCTGAAGTAGGCCTTCTCAGGCCCGCCCTCCCCTTTGACGAATGATCGTCATCGCGCACCCGCGTGCCGCTGCACATGCAGCCAGACAGCCAGCGCTGCGTGCGATGCCGCACAGAATCGACACGGAAATCAACGCAAATTCGATGGCGTTCCGGGCTTTACCCTGCGCACTTCAACGAAGATCACCCGACGGGTCTCAAGCGTGTCCCCAATGAGTCGAAACGCGCTGTTACTGGCGATTGCAACGATTGGACTAGCCCTTGGCGAGGCAGCTATGGCGATAGAAGAACCGGCGTTCGAGACGCTGGAGAAGGTCGAAAATATCGAGATACGGCAATATCGCCCGGTCATCGTGGCCGAGACCTTTGTCGACGGCGACATGGGTTCGGCCTCGAATGACGGATTTCGGCTGATTGCCGACTATATCTTTGGCAACAACCTGTCCAAGCGCGGGTCCGGTGGCAAGCCGTCCGAAAAAATTGCCATGACTGCACCGGTATCGATCGAACCCGCAGCGCGTTCGGAAAAGATCGCCATGACTGCCCCGGTGAACGTCGAACCCCAGGGTGATCCCGTCAGTGGGGTAATGCATAGCAAGCGTTGGCGTGTCCAGTTTTCGATGCCCAGCGAGTATTCGATGGCAACCTTGCCGAAACCTCTGAATCCCGCGGTCACGCTCCGGGAGGTGCCGGGAAAACGCTACGCCGTTCTTGTCTTTTCGGGGTTCGCTGGCGAAGAGAAGGTGCAGCAAAAGACCGACGAACTCCTTGTTTGGCTCAAGGCAAACAGCAGGAGAGCCATTGCCACGCCGCAACTGGCGCGCTACAACCCGCCCTGGACACTGCCATTTCTGCGCAGGAACGAAATTCTGGTGGAAGTTGCCGTACCGTAACTTGCGCGATACTCGCAAATGCCTCCTTCTGGGATATTTTGATGGCGGCATGGGCCCCTAGACCGGGATCCCGCCCCGCGCCGAAGCCCCGCCGTCCACGTTGATCACCGTGCCGCTCACGTGCGCGGCGCGGTCCGATGCGAGGAACGCCACCATGTCCGCCACCTGTCCCGGCTCTCCCGGCGCGGGCTGGCCCTTGGTCAGTTCCTCCCAGCGCTCCGCGTCGCCGAAGCGCTTGGCGGCCTGGGCACGCAGCATGCCGATCATCCGCTCGGTGCGGATCCAGCCCGGGTTCACGCCCACGACGCGGATGCCGTCGTCCATGCTCGCGCCGCCGAGCGCGCGAGTGAAGGCATTGAGCGCGGCATTGGCGGTGGCGCCCGCCATGTAGCGGGACGGGCGCGCGGTCGACAGGCCGATGACGTTGACGATCACGCCCTGCCCGCGTTCCTTCATCGCCGCGTAAACCTTGCGGGTCAGGTCGATCGTGCCGAACACCTTGAGGTCCCAGCCGGTGCGCCACGCGTCGGCGTTGACCTCGGCGATGCCGCCCGTGGGAATCGCACCGGCGTTGTTGACCAGGATATCCACCCCAGCACACGCCTCGCCGAGTGCGTCGGGCGCCCCGCGGGCGGCCAGGTCCACCGTGTGTGTGACCACGGTTACGCCGTACTGCGCGCGAAGCTGGGCGGCGGTCGCGTCTAGCGTCTCCTGCCCCCTCGCCGCGAGGTGCAGGTTCACACCCTCCTGCGCCAGCAGTTCGGCGACCGCACGGCCGATGCCTTTCGACCCGCCGGTCACCAACGCGGTCCTGCCCTTGAGTCCCAGGTCCATTCATTCACTCCCACTCGACAGCTGTCGACGCAAAAGGGGTAATCTAATGAAAAGGGGAGGAGAACACCATGAAAATCCTGTTTCGCATCGCGTCGATGGCCTTGCTGCTTGCCTGCGCCGGGCATGCCGGCGCGCAGTACCCGAACAAGCCGATCCGCCTGATCGTGCCCTTCCCGCCCAGCGGAGCGGCCGAGCTCGGCGCGCGGATCTTCGCGCAGCCGCTCAGCCAGCAACTCGGCCAGCCGGTGGTGATCGAGACCCGGCCGGGCGCGGACGGCGCGATCGCCTCGGAGGCGGCAAAGCAGGCCGTTCCCGACGGCTACACGCTGTATTACGGCACCGCCACCGGCATGTCGTTCGTGCCGGCCCTCAAGAAATCGCCGTCCTACGACCCGATCAACGACTTCACCCCGGTGTCGATGGTCGGCACGTTCGGCTTCTTCGTGCTCTCGCACGCGAGCCTGCCGGTGAATACCATCGGCGAGCTGATCGCCTATGCGCGCGCCAATCCCGGCAAGCTCAACTACGGCACCGGCAACGCCACCAGCATCCTCGCCACGGCGCAGTTCGCGGCCCAGAACAAGCTCGAAATGATGCACATCCCCTACAAGGGCGACGGCCCGCTCTCGCTGGATCTCGTCGCCGGGCGCGTGCAGGTTTCGATCGCAACGCCGGGGCTCGCCGTCCAGCACGTGAAGGACGGCAAGCTGCGGGCGCTCGCCACCCTGCTGGGTAAACGCAACCCGCTGCTGCCGGACGCGCCCACCCTTGCCGAAGCGGGGCTGCAAAACATCCCGATCACGCCGTGGGGCGGGCTGTTCGGCCCGGCGAAGATGCCCAGGGAGATCGTCGACCGCCTGACGCGCGAAATGGCGGTCGTGCTGGCGAAGCCCGAGGTGCAGGAAGCGTTCGGCCGGCTCGCGTTCGAGCCGCGCAGCTCGAGTCCGCAGGAGCTGGCGGCATTCGTAGCCGAGCAGCTGGAAGCCTATCGGCGCGTGGGCAAGAGCGTGGGCATGTCCCTCGATTGAACGTCGCGCACCGGGCGCACCGGACGGGCACGGTTTGAAAGTAGAATTGCGGCGATGAACCCCAACGTCCCCCCAGCCCCCCTTGCCGACATCGGCTTCGGCACCGTCGCCGGCCTGATCCGCGGCTACGCTGCGCGCCAGCCGTCCCATCCCGCACTGGTCCACGACGGCCGCACCGTCACCTATGCGCAACTCGACGCCTTGCTCGACCGGGTGGCCGCTGCCTTGCAGCGCGAAGGCCTCGCACCACGGGATGCGATCGCGATCTGCGCGACGACCTCCATCGAATACGCCGCCGTGTACATGGGCGCGCTGCGGGCCGGTGTCGTGGTCGCGCCGCTGGCGCCCTCATGCACAGCCGAGGAACTTGCCGGCATGGCCGCAGATGCGGGCGCAAAGCTGCTCTTCCTCGACGCAGGCGTGGCAAAGACGCTCGAACCGGTGACCGGGAAGATCCCCGCCCCGCGGATCGCGCTGGATGCCTCCGCCGCGGGCCGGGCGGTGCTCGACTGGCTCGCGCCAGAAAACGCCGTGCCGGCTGCCGTCGACGTGCAGCCGGAATGGGCGTTCAACATCATCTATTCGTCGGGTACCACCGGCAGCCCCAAGGGCATCGTGCAGTCGCACGCCATGCGCTGGAGCCACATCCAGCGCGGCGCCGGCTACGGCTACGACACGACTGCGATCACAATGATCGCCACGCCGCTTTACTCGAACACCACGCTGGTCAGCTTCTTCCCGACGATCGGCCAGGGTGGCACGGTGGTGCTGATGGCCAAGTTCGACGCCCCGGGCTACCTCGCCCTCGCCTCGCGCCATCGCGCAACGCACACCATGCTGGTGCCGGTGCAGTACCACCGCATCATGGCGCTGCCCTCGTTCGACACGTTCGACCTGAAGTCTTTCCGGATGAAGTTCTCCACCAGCGCGCCGTTCCAGGCCGCGCTCAAGGCCGATGTGCTCGAGCGCTGGCCCGGCGGGCTCATCGAGTTCTACGGCATGACCGAAGGCGGCGGCACCTGCATCCTCGCCGCGCACGAGCACCCCACCAAGCTCCACACCGTCGGCCCGGCCGCGTCGGGGCACGACATCCGCCTCATCGACGACAACGGCGTGGAAGTCGCCCCGGGCGAAATGGGCGAGGTCGTCGGCCACTCGTCCGGCATGATGAACGGCTACCACAACAAGCCCGACAAGACCCGCGAGGCCGAGTGGTACTCGCCCGACGGCAAGCGCTTCATCCGCACCGGCGACGTGGGCCGCTTCGACGCGGAAGGTTTCCTTACGCTGATGGACCGCAAGAAGGACATGGTCATCACCGGCGGCTTCAACGTGTACCCGTCCGACCTCGAGGCGGTGCTGCGCGGCCACATCGAGGTCGTCGAATGCGCGGTGGTCGGCGTGCCTTCCGAGCAATGGGGCGAGACCCCGGTGGCTTTCGTGGTGATGAAGCCCGGCGCCGCCACCTCCGCGTCGGCACTGCGCGAGTGGGTGAACGGCCGGGTCAACAAGATCCAGCGCCTCGCCGACATCCACTTCACCGACCAACTGCCGCGCAGCGCAATCGGCAAGGTCCTCAAGCGCGAGCTGCGCGACGGCTACCGCGCCAAGGCGGCCGCATGAGCCGCTTCCTGCGCCGGGCACAAGTATCCGACCTGGCGTGGGACCTCGCGCTGCTGGCCATCGTCCTCGCGATTGGCAACGGCATCGCTGGGCTGCTGGCCGGGATCGGCTATCGCATCGACCTGTGGGACTACCGGGACGGCATCGGCGCGCTGCGGTATGTCTTCTGGCTCGCCGTAGCAACCTGCGCAGGGAGCATCGTCGCCTTTGTCCTTGGCCTCATCTATCGCCGGCCCGGCGCGATTGCATGCGGTTTCCTCGCGATATTGATCGCCGGCGCAACTGCATACGTGCCCTGGAGCCTGCGCCAGGCCGCGCAGCGCGTCCCGCCGATCCACGACATCACCACCGACACCGACAACCCGCCCCTGTTCGTGCGCCTCGCCCACGCGCGCAAGAAGACCGACCATCCCACGGCTTACGACGGCCCCGAGGTCGCGGCGATGCAGAAGAAGGGCTACCCCGACCTCGGCCCCATCCTCGTCAAGGCGCCGATGGCGAAGGTATTCGACGAATCAAAGGTCATCCTCGTGAGCATGGGGATGAACGTCGTCGACGCCGAGCCGATCCAGGGACGAATCGAGGCGACGGACACGTCGCTGCTCTTCGGATTCGAGGACGACCTCGTGGTTCGGCTCGTGCAGCAAGCGGACGGGACGGTACGGGTGGACGTGCGTTCGAAGTCCCGCGTCGGACGCAGCGACTTCGGCATCAACGCGCACCGGATCCGCGCATTCATAAAGTCGCTGCAGAAGCACCTCTCGCCGGCCGCATGACCCGGCTCCCCGCAGTCTTCATGCGTGGCGGCACAAGCAAGGCGCTGATGTTCCACCTGCGCGACCTGCCGGCCGACCGTTCCGAGTGGGACGCGCTGTTCCTGAAGTTCATGGGCAGCCCCGACCCGCATGGCCGGCAGCTGAACGGCATGGGCGGCGGCGTGTCGTCGCTCTCGAAGGTGTGCGTACTCGGGCCACCCACGCGCCCCGACGCGGACCTCGACTACACCTTCGTGCAGATCCTCGTGCACGAGGCGCGCGCCGACTACAGCGGCAATTGCGGCAACATGTCCTCGGCCGTCGGGCCGTTCGCCGTCGAGGAAGGCCTCGTGCCGCCCCGGGAGGGCGAGATGACAGTCCGCATCCACAACACCAACACGAAGAAGATCGTCCACTCCACCTTCCTGGTGAAGGACGGCCGCGCCGTGGTGGACGGCGAACTGGAGATCCCGGGCGTGGCCGGCAGCGGCTCGCCCGTGCGGCTCGACTTCCTCGATCCCGGCGGCGCGGTGACCGGCAGGCTGCTGCCCACCGGCAATGCCGTGGACGTGCTGGACGTGCCCGGCATCGGCAAGGTCGAAGCCTCGATGGTCGACGCAGCCAACCCGGTCGTATTCCTCGACGCCAAGGCGCTGGGGCTCAAAGGCACCGAGATGCCCGAGTGGCTCGACGCGCACCCGGATCTGGTCGAACGCGTAGCCATCATCCGGCGGCACGCCTCGGTCGCCATGGGCATCGCGAAGACCGTCGACGAGGCGCGCGGCAAGTCCATGCCGCAGATCGGGTTCGTCTCCGCGCCGCAGGAGGCGACTACGTTGTCGGGCGAAATGCTGTCGGCTTCGTCCTCCGACCTCACCGTGCGTATCTTTTCCAACGGCCAACCGCACCGTGCTCTGCCTTTGACCGGGTCGCTGTGCACCGCCGTCGCGTGCGGCATCGAAGGCACCCTGCCCCATCGCTACGCGCGGGCCGGCAGCACCGGCACGATGCGGCTCGCCATGCCTTCGGGCGTACTCACCGTGGGCGCGGAGGTCGTGCGCGACGGCCCTGGATGGAAAGCCGTGCGCGGCTCCTTCTACCGCACCATGCGGCGACTGTTCGACGGGTACGTCTACGCCTGACACCGCAACGAGCATTGATGCGGGGAGCAAACGCATCTAACATCCAGCACATGAACGATACCTCCCCGCTCCCCGCCGCCGCCATCGCCGCCGCCCGCCAAGGCGACAAGGTCGCCGCGATCAAGATCCTGAACGCTGAGACCAATATCGGCATCCTCAAGTCCAAGAAACGGATCGAGGACTACATCCGCACCCAGCCGGCCTTGCAGGCCGCGTACGACGCCGCAGACATGAAGGCGAAAATGGCTGCGCTGCGCTGGTTCATGGTGCTCCTCGCCTTAACCGTCCTCGCTTTCGTGCTCGGGGGCAAGGGGTAAAAGCCCCAGCAAGCCTAGTCGACCTTCGCGCCGACGGCCATCAGGTCGGTCATGGCGCGAGCACTACCCTGGTAAGGCACATGCAGAATCGTGATCCCCGCGCGGCGCTTGAGGTCCTCCATGCCAAGATGCGACAAGGTGCCGTTGCCCGAGGACGGGTTCGACGCAGGAAGCCGACGACGATGCGCGTGACCTTTCCTTCCTGCGCGTGCGCAACGACCAAGAAGAGCACAGCGAGAACCGCCGATGCAATGCGCCGCATGGCCTTCAGTCCGCCTTGATGCCGGCTGCGCGCACGACCTTGCCCCAGCGCTCCTGCTCCTTGCGGATGAAGGCGCCGTATTCGGCCGGCGTGGTACTGACCGCCTCGGCATCGTCCACCGCGAAGCGATCCCTGACCGCCGGACTCCGCGTCGCCTTGGCGACCTCGGCCGCAAGTCGCTGGATGATCGCCTCGGGCGTCTTCGCGGGTGCGTTGAGCCCGTACCACTGCGAAGTCTCGAAGCCCGGGTAGCCCTGCTCGGCCACCGTGCCTACGTCCGGCAGCGCAAGCAGGCGCTTCGACGTACCGGTCGCAATGGCGCGGAGCTTGCCCGATTTGACGTGCTGCATCAGCGCCGGCGTGCCGGTGGACGCGGCCTGCGTGCGTCCCGCAACGAGATCGATGATGTTGGGGCCGGTGCCCTTGTACGGCACATGCTGGATGTCGATGCCGGCGGCCTGCTTGAGGTACTCCATCGCAAGGTGGCCGGCCGAGCCGTTGCCGGCGCTGCCGTAGTAGAGCTTGCCCGGCGACTTCTTCGCCAGCGCAACGAACTCGCGCAGGTCCTTCGCCGGCACGCTCTCGTGGACGACGAAGATTGCGGGCACGATCGCGAGCAGCGACACCGGCGCGAAATCGCGGTCCACGTCGTAAGGCAGCTTCGAGAACATGTACGGGTTCACCGCGAGCGTGCCCACGTGCCCGATGATCAGCGTGTAGCCGTCCGGGTCGGACTTTGCGACCTCCTGCATGGCGACGTTGCCGCCGCCCCCGGGCTTGTTGTCGACGACGAACGGCTGGCCGAGCGACTTCTCCATCTCGGCCGCCATGCTGCGCGCGACGATGGACGAACTGCCGCCGGGCGCAAAAGGCACGACCAGCCGGATCGGCTTGCCCGGGTAGCCCTGCGCCTGGACCGAAAATGCAACGACGGCGAGCAACCCCGCCGCAAGACTCGCCATCCTGACCATCGTCCCCTCCGCTTCCTGTTCTAGTTCTGGGCACAGCTCACGCCGCCACCGGGACCGACCGGCGAACAGGTCATGGTCCGGGTCTGCTGGCGGACCGGCGCAAGGCGGTCGTCGCGCTCCGCATCGAGGAGTTCCTCCAGCACGCGATGCAGCACAAGACGCGCCTGCTCTTCCGGCAGGCGGCCGACGGCCACCTTCTCGCTCAACTCTTCAGCGATCTGCGAAAACCGCTGTGCCCGCGCCTCGCTGCGCGCGCGTTGCACCACGTTGTTGATGCCCGCCGCGTCGTCCCGCGCGGTGCGCGACTGGCAGTCGGCCATCGAAACGAACGTCGGCGCGCCTTTTTCGCACTCCTCGAAGCGCGAGTCGATCATCCTGCCGCAGCCTTGCAGCAGAAGCGTCGACAGGACCACGAAGAGGAAGGCGCGCACGCTCAGTCCAGCGTGATCTTCTGCTTCTTGACGATGTCGCGGCGCAGTGCCAGCTCGCGCGCGGCGTTCTGCGCGAACTGCTGCGGCGTGCCGCCGGCAGCGATCGAGCCGCCCTCGGCGAAGCGCGCGATGACCTGCGGATCCTTGAGCGCCGCATTGGCGGCGGTGTTCACCTTGGTCACGATCTCCGGCGCGAGCCCGGCGGGCCCGACCAGGCCGTACCAGGCCACGTTGTTGGCTTCCTTCAGCCCGACTTCGGCGAAGGTCGGCACATCGGGCAGATCGGGGATGCGCTTGTCGGACATCACCGCGAGCGCATGCAGGCGCCCGGCCTTGATGTGCGGGATCGAGGACGGCAGGTTGTCCATCTGGATGTCGACCTGGCCGGCGATGGCGTCGTTAAGCGCCGGGCCCGAACCCCGGTACGGGATGTGCACGATGAAGGTTCCGGTAAGCGCCTTGAAGAGCTCACCGTCAAGGTGCGAGATGCCGCCGGTGCCCGACGAGGCGAACGAATACTTGCCCGGGCTCTTCTTGACCAGGGCGATGAACTCCTTCATGTCCTTCACCGGGACATTCTTCGGGTTCACGGTCATCACGTTCGGCACGGTCACGAGGTTGATGATCAGCGAGAAGTCCTTCACCGGGTCGTACGGCATCTTCGCCGTCGTCGCCGGAATGGTGGCGAGCGTGGACACGGTGGCCACGCCGAGGATGTAGCCGTCGGGCGCCGCCTTGGCGACGAGGTCCGCCCCGATCATGCCGCCGCTGCCCGCGCGGTTTTCCACCACGACCACCTGGCCCAGTTCCTTCGACAGCCGCTCGGTGAGGATGCGCGCCACGATATCTGTGGTGCCGCCGGGCGCAAAGGGCACCACCAGCCGGATGGGCTTGGTGGGCCAGGCCTGCGCGGCGGCGGAGAGCGGGAGGCAGGCGGCCAGCACGGCCACGGCGATCAGTCTGAACGGGGTGCGCATTGCGTTTTTCCTCGCTGATTCCATGTTGGACGGCCGGGATTATGCCGCACTACACTGTGCGAATGAAAACCATTGCGCTGCCTTCGGGCGAGCGCGACCCCGCGCGCGTGCAGGAAAACATCGGCGCGCTCGGCCACAGCCTCACGCCGGCGCAACTTGCCGAACTCGGCACGCTCTTCCCGCCACCCGCAGGGCCGCAGCCACTCGAGATGCTCTAGTGTAGTGCTTCGTTCTGTTTGGAACTTAAGCGGCTGTTGGCGCGAATGACCTTGGCAAGGATGTCATTGGCCTTGGCAGTCCATACGAAAGGCTTGGGATTTTTATTGTGCAAATCGATGTACTCCTTGATTGCAGTGGTCAGT
>CAMAXP010000054.1 GCA_945862265.1 Bordetella parapertussis | reverse complement strand
GGCAACTTGCCCAGAGTGCTTATCAACCTTGCCAATTCCCTCGTCCTCATCTCGCGGCTCCTGGTCCAGCGCCTCTGCGCCACACGACCAGTTTCCGCCCCCACAGGCTCACCAGATGAGCTACCAACATTATTCGCTATATGAGCCTTATGTTTTAAGGCTAGTGCCTGGTGTTCAGGATGCGCTCCAGGCCGGCGATGTCGGCGATGCGCACGTGCTTCTGGTTCACTTCCATCAGCCCTTCGTCCTGGAACTTCGAAAACAGCCGGCTCACCGTTTCCAGCTTCAGGCCGAGGTAGCTGCCGATTTCCTCGCGCGTCATGCGCAGGTTGAAGTCCGAGGCCGACCAGCCGCGCCGCGTCGAGCGCTTGGACAGGTTCAGGAGGAACGCGGCGAGGCGCTCCTCGGCCCGCATGCTCCCCAGCAGCATCATCACGCCGTGGTCGCGCACGATCTCGCGCGACAGCACGCAGTGCAGGTGGCGCTGCAGCGCCGGGATTTCGCGGCCGATCTCCTCGATCAGCGCGAAGGGCAGCACGCAGACCTCGCAATCCTCCAGCGCCACTGCGTTCGACGCGTAGTGGCCGGTGCCGATGCCGTCCAGCCCCATGAGTTCGCCGGGCATCTGGAAACCGGTGACCTGCTCGCGGCCGTCGTCGTGCAAGAGGCCGGTCTTGAAGAAGCCCACGCGAATCGCGTAGACCGAGTGGAAGGCGTCGCCGGCGCGAAAGAGCGTCTCGCCGCGCTTCACCTTGCGCCGGGCGTAGACCAGGTTCTCGATGCGCTGCATCTCGTCTGCCGAGAGCGAGTCGGGCAGGCACAGCTCCCGCAGGTTGCAGCTCGAGCAGGTGACTTCGAATTTGCGCAGTCCGGGCGCACAGGTGGTGGGGGTCGGCATGTTTTTTTCTTTCTTTTTGAAGGCGACGATGGATTGCATAGTGGCTCCCTTGAACCTCAGTGGACCGTGCAGGCCGCGATCGCGTCGCGGACCAGCTCGAACTCGGTGCTCTTGTCGAAAAAGCCCTTGGCGCCCAGCCGCTCGCACAAGCGGCGATATTGCGGCGTGGCGGAATTGGTCAGCATGTAGACGTCGATCCCCGGCGCCTGGGCCTGCAGGGCGCGCAGGACGTCGATGCCGCTGCCCTGCGCCAGGCTCACGTCGAGCACCACGGCGTTCGGGCGCTCGGTGAGGATCTCCTGGATGGCCGACGCCGCGTTGTCCGCGAAGCCCACCGTGCGAGCGCCGGTGACCGTGGCAAAGAGCGCGAAGAGCCGCTCCCGGATCGCGGGGGAGTCTTCCACCAGGAAGACTTTGAACTCGGGGGCGGTGCTGATTTCCATGCCTGCAGTGTGCAGGCCGGTCCGCCGCGGGGGTATCGGCGGTGCCTGAATCGGGGCGTGGGAATGCGCCGATTCAGGAGGTAGGACGATTCCTACACGCCAGCGTCGACGAGCTTGTTCTCGACCGCGTAGCGCACGAGCTCCGCAGTGCTCGCCATGTTCATCTTCTGCAGGATCCGCGTCTTGTGCGTGCTGACGGTCTTTACTGACAGGTGCAGCCCGTCGGCGATATCGGTGATCGACGTGCCGGCCACCAGCAGCCGGAAGACCTCGAACTCGCGATCGGAGAGCGAGCGGTGCGGCAGCTCGCCCGGCGCGTCCATGGCGCCCATCGCGAGCTGCTCGGCGGCGGCGGCGCTGATATACACGCCGCCGGCGGCGATCTTGCGGATCGCGGCCACCAGCTGGTCGGAGGCGCTGTCCTTGGTGAGGTAGCCCGAGGCCCCGGCCTTGAAGGCGCGCACCGCGTACTGCTGCTCGCCGTGCATCGAGAGCACGAGGATCCGCAGCTTGGGGCGCTCCAGCTTCAGGCGCTTGATCAGGTCGATCCCCGACAGGCCCGGCATCGACATGTCGAGCAGGGCGAGGTCGAACTCCGTGCTGCGCACGTGGGCGAGGGCCTGGTCGCCGTCCATGGCCTCGGCGACCACTTCCAGTTCGGGCGTGGCCGACAGGATCTGCTTCAACCCTTCGCGCACGCGGGTGCGGTCGTCGGCGATGAGGATGCGGGTCATGCCGGGAGGTCCCGTGCGGCGGGCACGCGCACCGTGACCCTCGTGCCGCCGGAGGGGCCCGGCGCGACTTCGGCGTTGCCGCCGAGGTAATGGGCGCGTTCGCGCAGGCCCTTCAGGCCGAAGGAGCGGGACTTGCTGCGGTCCGCCTCGGTGATGCCGCGCCCGTCGTCCGCGACCTGCAGGAGCACCTCGCCATGCCTGATCGCCAGTTCCACATGGACGTGCTTTGCCTGCGCGTGCCGCGCGACGTTGGTCAGCGACTCCTGCAGCATCCGGTAGATGGCGGTGGCCGTCAGGCTGCCAAGGTTGGAAATTGCCTCGGGATCCGGCATCTCCAGGTCGGAGGCGATGCCGCTGCGGCTGGAGAAATCCACGGCCAGCCATTCCACCGCCTCGGCCAGTCCCAGGTCGTCCAGCATCAGCGGACGCAGGTCGGCCGAAATCCGGCGCGTCGCGGCCACCGTCGAATCGAGCGTCGCGTTCATCCGCGCCAGCTTTTCGGCCACCTCCGTGTGCCCGTTCTGCAGCTTTTCGCGCGCCCAGGCCAGGTCCATCTTCAGCGCGGTGAGCTGCTGGCCGAGCTCGTCGTGGAGTTCCCGGGCGATCCGGGTCTTTTCGTCCTCGCGCGCCTGCAGCACTTGCGCAGAAAGCTCGCGCAGCTCGGCCTGCGACTGGCGCAGGGCGTCCTCGGCGTCTTTCCGGCGGGTGATGTCGCGCAGGATCACGGTATAGATGTGCGCGCCGTCCTCGCCGGACTTCGAGATCGAAGCTTCGATCGGAAACTCCGTGCCGTCGCCCCGCAAAGCCGACAGGACCGTGTTGTGGCCCATCCGCCGGGTGGTGACGCCGGCGGTGCCGAATGTCTTGACGTGCCCGTGGTGGGCGGCGCGAAAGCGCTGCGGGAGGAACCGCTCCAGCGACCGGCCGATGGCTTCATCCCGGGAGCAGCCGAACATCTTCTCCGCCGCCAGGTTGAAGAGCAGCACGTGCTGCTGATTGTCCATCACGATCACCGCATCCATCGCGGACTCGAGGATCGCGGCGTAGCGCGCCTCGGTGTCCTCCAGCGCGGCCTGCACCCGTTCGGTCACCCCCTGGTGGATGATTTCCCGCCGCCAGGCCAGCCAGAAGGTCAGGGCGAGGCCCCCCAGGTCGGCGAAGATCGCCGGGATGAAGACTTCCGGATGACCCCAGCCGAACGTGAGCGCGGCCATGTTCAGGGTGAGCAGCAGGGCCCCGACCAGGACCCCAATCACCACGCGGCGCAGGATGTGCCCGTTCACCGGGAGCAGACTCCGCGGAATTTGATGCAGGTCAAAGGGCCCGGGAAGGCGGCTGGCATAGTACTTTCCAAACGAGGACCCTTGCGATGAACATGAACAGCGGCTCGAACGACCTGGTGGTGGATCCGGACCTGATCCGGAAATACGACTTCAGCGGACCGCGCTACACGTCCTACCCGACCGCCGACCGGTTCATCGAAGGCTTCGGCGAAACGCAGTGCCGGGACTGGGTGGCCAAGCGCAACGTCGGCGGGGTCAAGCCGCCGCTCTCGGTCTACGTGCACCTGCCGTTCTGCAACACGATCTGCTATTACTGCGCCTGCAACAAGGTGGTGACGAAGGATCATGGTCGCTCGGCAAAGTATATCAAGTACCTCGCCCGCGAAATGGCCCTGTACAACGAGCTCCTGGGCGAGGACCGCTCGATCTGCCAGATGCACTGGGGCGGGGGCACGCCCACGTTCCTCACGCGCGACGAGATGCAGGAGCTGATGGACGAGCTCCACCGGCATTTCCTGCCGGTGCCGAATGCCGAAACCTCCATTGAAATCGACCCGCGCAAGGTCGAGCCCGGCAGCATGGCTTTCCTCGCCTCCCTCGGGTTCAACCGGGTGTCGGTCGGCGTGCAGGACTTCAACCCCGTCGTGCAGAAGGCGGTCAACCGCATCCAGTCCGAGGAGGAGACCCGCCGCGCCATCGACGAGGCCCGCGCCCACGGCTTTCGTTCGGTCAACCTCGACCTGATCTACGGCCTGCCCAAGCAGACCCTTGCGGGGTTCAAGGAAACGCTGGAGCGCGTGATCGACATCTCGCCGGACCGGATCGCGCTCTACAACTACGCGCACCTGCCCACGGTGTTCAAGCCGCAACGCCGCATCCTGGAGGCCGACCTGCCGCGCCCCGAGGTCAAGCTCGAGATCTTCACCAGCGTGCTCGAGCGCCTCACCGGGGCCGGCTATGTGTATATCGGCATGGACCACTTCGCCAAGCCCGACGACGACCTCGCCGTGGCGCAGCGCCAGGGGCGCCTGCACAGGAATTTCCAGGGCTACTCCACCTACGCCGACACCGACCTGCTGGCCTTCGGCGTGTCGGCCATCGGCCGGGTGGGGCCGACCTACTACCAGAACGCCAAGACGCTCGACGAGTACTACGACGCGCTGGACTGGAACCACCTGCCCGTGATCCGCGGCCTCGAGCTCACCCAGGACGACCTGGTGCGCCGCGCGGTGATCCAGGCGCTGATCTGCCACTTCCGGCTGTCGATCGAGTCGATCGAACTGGCCTACCTGATCGACTTCAAGGCCTACTTCAAGGACGAGCTGGCCGACCTCGCGGGCTTCCAGCAGGAAGGCCTGGTGGACATTTCCGGGGACTGGATCACCATCACGGCGCGCGGGCGGTTGCTCGTGCGCGCGATCTGCATGGTGTTCGACCGCTACCTGCGCGAAAACCGCCAGCGCGCGAACTATTCCAAGGTGATCTGAGGCCCGTGCCCGACATCGCGACCTTTGCGTTGCCGGGCGCCAGCGTCCTGCTGGGTCTCGCGTCCGGCGTGCATTGCATGGGCATGTGCGGCGGCGTGGTCGCCGCGTTCAGCGTGCGCGGTCCGCGCGATGCGCCGCGATCGCCCTCGCTGCCGATGCTCGCGCTCTTCAACCTCGGCCGGATTTCGTCCTACGCCCTGGCCGGCGCCGTCGCAGGCGCCGTGGGCAGTGCAGGGGGATACGCCAGCCGCGTGGTCGGCGTGCAGACCGCGCTGTATCTCTTCGCCAACGTCATGCTCGTGCTGATCGGCCTGCACCTGGCCGGCATCAGCCCGCTGCTGGCGCGGCTTGAAGTCATCGGTGGCCCCGTGTGGCGCCGCATCCAGCCGCATGCCGCGCGCTTCCTGCCGGCCGATACGCCGCTGCGCGCGCTGGTCGCGGGCAGCCTGTGGGGGTGGCTGCCCTGCGGCCTCGTCTACGGCATGCTGGCCACCGCGGTCGCTAGCGGCAGCATCGCGGGTGGCGCGCTCACCATGCTCGCCTTCGGCCTGGGCACCGTGCCCAACCTCATGCTCGCCGGGATGGCGCTCGTGCGGCTGCGCGGCGTCATCGCCCGGCGCGGCGTGCGCCTCGCCGCAGGCGGCCTCGTGCTGGCCTTCGGGGTCTTCGGCCTCGCGCGTGCGGCCGAACTCGGTGAAGTGGTCCGGCGCGGCTTGCTTTGTCTGTAACACAGGCCATGTAACATCGGCGCCATGCGACGCCACTTCGAATCACTCCTCTCCGCCTGCAAGGGCCTGTCCCCGGCCACCGCCATCGTCGCGCATCCGTGCGATGCACACTCGCTGGAAGGGGTCGTCCACGCGGCGCATGCCGGGTTGATCCTGCCCGTGCTGGTCGGCCCACAGGCGCGCATCCACGAAGCGGCGCGGGCGGCCGGCCTGGATATCTCCGCGTTTCCCATCGTGCCCACCGAGCACAGCCACGCCTCGGCCGCCGAGGCGGTGAAGCTGGTGCGCAGCGGGCGGGGCGAGTTGCTGGTCAAGGGCAGCCTGCATACCGATGAGCTCATGGCCGCGGTCGTCGCGACCGAGTCGGGGCTGCGCACCGCGCGGCGCATCAGCCATTGCTTCGTGTTGGACGTGCCCAAGCTCGAGCAGTTGCTCATCATCACCGACGCGGCCGTGAACATCACGCCCACGCTCGAGGACAAGGTCTTTATCGTGCAGAACGCGATCGACCTTGCGCATGCGCTGCATTTTCCCGAGGTGCTGGTGGCCATCCTCTCGGCCACCGAGACCGTCAATCCCAAGGTGCTGTCGACAGTGGAGGCGGCGGCCCTGTGCAAGATGGCCGACCGCGGCCAGATCACCGGCGGCATCCTCGACGGGCCGCTCGCGCTCGACAACGCAATCAGCCTCGATGCGGCGAGGGTAAAGAGAATCGTGTCGCCGGTGGCGGGCCGCGCCAACGTGCTGGTCGTGCCCGACCTTGAGGCGGGCAACATGCTCGCCAAGAGCCTGTCTTTCCTCGCCGGGGCGGAAGCCGCCGGGGTGGTGGTCGGCGCAAGGGTGCCGATCGTGCTGACCAGCCGGGCGGATTCGGCCGAGGCGCGGCTGGTGTCCTGCGCGACTGCGTTGCTCCTTGCGGATGCGCGCCGCGGCGATCCGGGGCGCGCGGTCTCCTAGACGCTCAGAGCTTGGCGTGCCCGGCCTGGGCGTGCGTGCGCTCGAAAAGGCCCTGGCAGGCGGTGCAACGCGTTGCCAGCGGGTTGGCCTGCAACCGCACGTAGGGGATGTCCTCGCTGCAGTCGGTGCATTCGCCATAGTCGGGCGTATGCAGCCGCAGCAGCGTCGCCTCGAGCGCCTTCAGCTCGTTGGAGTGGCGCTCGAGCGCGTCGACTTCCATCGCGCTCTCCTGGTCCATGACCGCGTCGTCGTCCGTGTCCTCGCGATGGTCCGTGAGCGAGCGCGTGCCGAGCGCTTCGCGTAGCGCAGTCGCGCGGGCGGTCATCGCGGCCTGCAGCGACTCGCGTTGTTCAATGGTGAGGTAGTGCATGGCGGGTCACCTCACGACCAGGACGGGCACCTTAGAGTGCGTGAGCACCTTGGTCGTCTCGCTGCCCAGCAGCAGTCCCGCGAGGCCGCGCCGGCCGTGCGAGGCCATCACGATCAGGTCGCACTTCTTGCCGCGCGCCGTGGTGATGATCGCCGACCACGGCTGCGCGTGCGTGACCTTGAAGCCCGTCGCAGCCTTCGAGCCCGCCGCAGCGGCCTCCTTGGTCACGACGGCCAGCGCCGCCTTGGCCTCCTTCTCGACGGCCTCCTTGAAGCGCTTGGGCGAAGCCTCGGGAATGTACATCGCCGCTTCGCCGTAGATCGGCGGCACGTATTCCGGCATTACGTAGACGGCGGAGAGCTTCGCGCCGAGTTTTGCGGCCAGGCTTGCGGCGGTACGGATCGCCTTCAGTGACAGCTTGGATCCGTCCGTGGATACGAGGATGTGCTTGTACATGGTGGGTTCTCCTGTGATGAATTCAGCATACTGCGGCGACGGTTTGCGGAATTGACCTGCGTCAAAGGTTTACGGCGCAAGACGCTCAGAGTATTGTCCGCATCTTGATAAAACCTGTCTAGAGACCAAGGAGACCCCGAACATGAAGATCCTGCTCGCCGTTGACGGCTCGAAGAACTCGCTGGACGCCGTGAAAAGCCTCACGCTGTGCAAGCACGCCACCGCCAACAAGGTCGACCTGATCTACATGGGCACGCGCGGCCTCAACGCAGCGGCCAACTTCGTCGTCGGCTCGGTCGCGACCAAAGTCCTGCACAACGCCAGCGTCCCCGTGCTGCTGGTCAAGTAGCGCGGCAAGCGCCACGCGCATGGCCGCGGCGGTCCCCGAGGGCTATGTAGAGCTCGACCTCGAGGGGATGACCTGCGCGGCCTGTGCGACGCGCATCGAGACGCGCCTCAACAAGCTCGAGGGCGTCGAGGCGAGCGTCAACCTCGCCACCGACAAGGCCACCGTGCGCTACGCGGCCGGCAAGCTCGGCGTCGAGCAACTCATCGAAGCCGTGCGCGACACGGGCTATGACGCCCGCGTAGCGACCGAAGGCGAACTGCGCGACCACTCGGCAGAACACCGCAAGGCGTTCCGCGAGTTCCTGGTCGCGGCGGTGCTTACGGCGCCATTCCTGATTGAAATGGGCGGCATGGCCCTCGGGCGCCATGGCGTCCTGCCGGGCTGGCTGCAGTTCGCGCTCGCCACGCCGGTGCAGTTCTGGTGCGGGATGCGGTTCTACACCGGCGCCTGGAAGAGCTTGCGTGGCGGTGGCGCCAACATGGACGTACTGGTGGCCCTAGGCACCAGCGCGGCCTACGGTTTCTCGGTTGCGGTGCTGGCCCTCGGCCTGCCCGAGCACCTGTACTTCGAGGCCTCAGCCGCCGTGGTCACGCTGGTGCTCCTTGGAAAGTTCCTCGAGGCGCGCGCGAAAGCGCGCACCGCCCGCGCGCTGGAAGCGCTCGTGCGCCTGCAACCCAAGACTGCATGGGTGGAGAAGGACGGACGGCTGGTGGAAGTGTCGATCGCCTCGCTCCACCCCGGCGATGCCTTCGTGGTTCGTCCCGGCGACGCCATTGCACTCGACGGCCGGGTGGTGGAGGGCGATTCGGCCGTCGACGAAGCCATGCTCACCGGCGAGAGCATGCCCGTCGACAAGGCGCCCGGCAGCCGCGTGTTTGCCGGAACCGTCAACGGCATGCGCCTGCTGAAATGCGTCGCCACCGGCACCGGCCGCGACACGCTGCTCTCCGGCATCATCCGCCTAGTGGCGGCGGCGCAGGGCTCCAAGCCCCCGGTGCAAAAGCTCGTCGACCAGGTCTCGGCCGTGTTCGTCCCGGTGGTGGTCGGGCTGGCCGCGATCACGTTTGCCGCCTGGTGGTTTGTGTCCGGCACCTTGGAGGGCGCGCTGGTGCCGGCGGTGGCCGTGCTGGTGATTGCGTGCCCCTGTGCGCTTGGCCTTGCCACGCCGACGGCGCTGATGGTGGGCATCGGGCGCGCGGCGAAGGCGGGCATCCTGATCCGCAATGCCGAGGCCCTGGAGGCCGCCGAGAAACTCAGCGTCCTGGTGCTCGACAAGACCGGCACCCTCACGCGCGGCGAGCCCGCCGTGACCGACGTGCTTCCGGCCACGGGCGGGGACGAGGCAACGCTGCTGCAGCTCGCCGTCACGCTCGAGTCCGCCTCCGAGCACCCGCTCGCGCGCGCCATCGTCAAACGCGGCGAACGGTTCAGGCCCGGGGCTTCCACCGCCTTCGAAGCCCACGGTGGGCGAGGGGTGAGCGCCCAGGTCGACGGCCGGACGGCGCAACTCGGGTCGCCGGAGTTCCTGGCAGAGTGCGGCGTGCCTTTCGATGCCGCGCAGCCTGAGCGCCTGCGCGGCGAAGGCAAGACCGTGGTCGGCGTGGCGTGCGCCGGCAAGTTGCTGGGCTGGATCGCGCTGGCCGATGCGCTGCGCGACAGCACGCCCGCCGCTGTGCGCCGCCTGCAGGCCATGGGCATCGAGCTGGTGGTGGTCTCGGGCGACAACGCCGGCACCGTCAAGGCCATCGCAGAAACGCTCGGCATCGCGGCCTGGAAGGCGGGTGTACTCCCGGTGGGTAAATCGGCGGAAATCGACCGCCTGCAGGCCGAGCGCGGGACCACCGGCCGCAAGGTGGGCATGGCGGGCGACGGCATCAACGACGCGCCCGCGCTGGCCAAGGCCGACGTGAGTTTCGCGCTGGCCGGCGGCACAGGGGTTGCAATCGAGACGGCCGACATCACATTGATGAAGAACGACCTGGCCGGCATTGCGGACGCCATTGCGCTGTCGCGCGCAACGATCGCCAAAATCCGCCAGAATCTGTTCTTTGCATTCGTCTACAACGTGCTGGGCATCCCGCTTGCCGCCTTCGGGCTGCTGAACCCCGTGATTGCGGGCGCCGCGATGGCGATGAGCTCGGTGTCGGTCGTGTCGAATGCGTTGTTGTTGAACCGTTGGAAATCACCCAGGCAGGAGTAGTCATGGAAAAGATCGAATTCAAGGTGGAAGGCATGGATTGCGGCGGGTGCGTGAAGAGCGTGACCCGCATGCTCACCGGCACGGCGGGCGTGGTGTCGGTGGATGTTTCGCTCGAGGGCGCCAAGGCCGCGGTCGAGTTCGACCCGGCGAAGACGAGCCTGCCCGAGCTCAAGCGCGCAGTCGAGCGGGCGGGCTTCAAGGCCCCATAATCGCAGGCCGATCTAGGCAAACGCCCGCGGAGGGGCTAAGGTTCCTCGCGACAATTTACCCGGGGTTCCCCAATGGCACGTGTCTCACCCATGCACGCCCGCAGCCTGCGCGGCTGGCTCAAGCATCTGGCCTCGACCGACCGGCTCGCCGTCGCGCGCGAAGGCGTCTCCCTCGAATACGAACTGGCCGGCATCGCCAAGAAGCTCGACGGCAAGCAGGCCGTGCTCTTTCCCAAGCCCGCCGGGCACAGCGTGCCGGTGGTGTCCGGCTATGTGGCCTCGCGCTCATGGATCTCCGAAGCCATGGGCACGACCGATGCCGAACTGCTCGGCTGCTATCGCGATGCCTCCGAGAAAGGCACGCCCTGGAAGGAGATCGCCGCCGAGGACGCGCCCATCCGGCAAGTCACCGTCGAGCAGCCCGACCTCCTCAAGCTGTTCCCGATCCCGCGCCACAACGAGCACGACAGCGCGCAGTACATCACTGCGGGCGTCATCATCGCGAGGAACCCGAAGACCGGCGCGCAGAACGTGTCGATCCAGCGCATCCAGGTCAAGGACGGGCGCCGCCTGCAGGCGTTGATCCTGCCGCGCCACCTCAATGCGTTTGCCACCATGGCCGAGGAGATGGGCCAGGACCTGCCGATCGCCATCGTCATCGGTGCCGACCCGCTCACGCTCTTGGCCTCGCAGGCCGTGGTGCCCATCGACCAGGACGAACTCGAGATCGCCGGCAGCCTGCACGGCGCGCCGCTCGAAGTGGTGAAGTGCAGCGGCAGCGAGATCCGCGTGCCCGCGCATGCCGAGATCGTCATCGAAGGGCGCGTGCTGGCCAACGTGCGCGAGCTCGAAGGCCCGTTCGGCGAGTTCCCGCGCACCTACAGCCCGGCCGGCCAGCACCACGTGATCGCCGTTGATCGCGTGACGCATCGCAAGAACCCGATCTTCCACACCATCATCCCCGCGGAGCTCGAGCACCTGATGCTCGGCGCCATCCCGCGCGAGGCGACGATCCTCGGGCTCCTGCAGCGGAGCTTTCCCAACGTCCTCGACGCGCATCTCGCGCGCGGCGGCACGTGCCGCTACCACCTCTACGTCAAGCTTAAAAAACGCCGCGAGTCCGAGGCCAAGAACGTGATCATGGCCGCGTTCGGTGCGCACTTTGACGTGAAGCAGGTCATCGTCGTCGACGACGACGTCGACGTGCACAACCCCACCGAAGTGGAATGGGCCGTGGCCACGCGCTTCCAGGCCGACCGAGACCTGCTTGTGGTGTCCGGCGCGCAGGGCTCGCCGCTTGATCCTTCGACCACGCTCACCGGCCGGCTCGACGGCACCAGTGCGAAGATGGGGCTGGATGCCACACGCCCGCTCACCTATGCGGGGCACACCTTCACACGCGTGCGCATCCCGGGCGAAGAGACCATCGACCTCGCCAAGGTGATCAACGCCAATCCGCAGCCAGTCATCGACCAGCTCCTCTCATGACCCCATTTAACTGGACCGCGCTGGTCAACGACCTGAACCGGCTGCTGCGCCTGCGGACCAACCCGTTCGGCATGAAGCTCTTCGAGACGGTGGCCGAGATGGAAGCCATCCCGCGCATCCGCCGACCCGAGTCGATCCACACCACCGACCAGATCGTGGCGCAGGGCGCGCGGCTGGGGTGGACGGTGGGCATCACGCGCGCGGACCTCGTCGGCGACCAGTGCGGCGCGGTGATCGGGCTGCACCCGCAGGATGACGAATGGCGCACCGGCAAGCGTTACACCGGCGTCTGGTATGCCACCCCCGTGGACGCCGCCAACCACCAGGCCGCGATGCACGTGGTGCCTTCGGGCAAGTACCAGGCGATGGCCGTGTCGCCGCTCACCTCCGGCCGCCTCGACCCGCCCGACATCTGCCTCTTCTACGCCACCCCGGGGCAGATGATCATCTTCATCAACGGGCTGCAGTGGGCTGGATACAAGAACTTCGAGTGGGGCGTGGTGGGCGAGTCGTCCTGCGCCGATTCGTGGGGCCGCGCGCTGAAGACGCGCACGCCGAGCTTGTCCTTGCCGTGCTTTGCCGAACGGCGCTATGGCGGCGTGCTCGATGACGAACTGCTGATGGCCCTGCCACCGGAGTACCTGCTCAAGGCCATCGAAGGCATGGAGGCGCTGGCGAAGAACGGGTTGCGCTACCCGATCCCCCAGTACGGCATCCAGCAGGACGCGCGCGCCGGGCTCGGCGTCAGCTACGCGAAGAAGAAGGAGGCATGACCATGAGCAGCAAGTACCACGTAAAACAATCCGACGTGAAGCCGTACTCCCCGGCCAACCACCACGGCACCAACAACTTCCGCATGATCGCGCCCGAGACCGTCGGCGCAAAGCAGCTTGAAGTGCTGGTCGGCGAGGTCGAGAAAGGCAAGGGCGCCTTCCCGCACGCGCACCCCGGCATCGAGCAGGCCTGCTACATGCTGGAAGGCTCCGCGCACGTCGAGATCGGCGGCGAGAAGTTCGAGCTCATGCCGGGCGAGATGTGCTTCTTCCCGGCCGACGAGATGCACTCCGTCACCGTCACGAGCGACAAGGCGCGGATCCTGGTGATCTATTCGCCGCCGTACCTCGAGAAGCCGGAGAACGCGCGACGCTGAGTGTCGCGCCGTCCTACTCCGTCTCCACTTCCGGCCACAGGTTCGGAAACAGGATGTGGAGGGAAGCCATCGGCACGGAGAACTGCACCGCGGCGCGATGGCTTTGCGCGCTCAGCACGCCATAGTCGAGCAGGCTCGCGAGCACGCGGCGGCCCGTGCGTTCCGCAAGGCCCGTCATTGAAATGAAGCGCGCACGCTCGAGCGGTCCGGCCAGCGCGGCGTAGTGCAGCGGTTCGAGCGCCTCGATCCGGACAATGGACTTTTCGGTGCCGACCTGCCAGGGAGCGGCTTCGAGCTCGCGCAGCAGCCGCCGCAGGCGGTCCTTGAGCAGCGCGAAATCGAGTTGCGCCTGCATGAACTCCGCCTGGTCGAGGCAGGTCTCCAGGAAATAGCGCGCGAAGGCGACGAGTTCCTCCTGGGACAATGCGCCGCGCCCGTCCACATCGTTCCTGCGCGGAAGGTCGGCGTTGTTCAGCCGCGCGTAGTACTGCTCCCGGCTGCGCGCGAGCCCGCGCATGGGCGACCAGAGCCCGTGGGTCAGGCCCATCGCATCCAGCACGGCGTGCGAATGCAGGCGCGCCGTCCGGCCGTTTCCGTCCACGAAAGGATGGACCCATGCGAGCCGGTGATGCGAGCAGGCAATGCCGATGAGCAGGGATTCCGCGCCGGACAGCCCGCGGTAGCGATCCGCCCAGCCTTCGACCAGGCCGTCCACGTCTTTCCATGGGGGCGCCATGTGCCGGCCTGCCGCAACGTCCCGGCGGCGGAACTTGCCGGGTGCGACAGGCTCTCCGTCGTCCGTGACCCGGTCGGTCGCCGGCAACGCGGAGTAGAGAAGCTTGTGGATCTCGCGCACGAAGGCGCCGTCGAAAAGGTTGCGCGGTTCGGTCGCGCGGGCCTTTTTCTCAAGCTGCTGCTCGACCTCCATGTGCGCCACGGCGAGGCGCTGCTTTCCT
Organism: Bordetella parapertussis; assembly: GCA_945862265.1. Lineage (GTDB taxonomy): Bacteria > Pseudomonadota > Gammaproteobacteria > Burkholderiales > SG8-39 > SZAS-79. The sequence continues at coordinate 13,413 of CAMAXP010000054.1, read as the reverse complement.
GCCAGTCCGGCATCGGCATCGAACTGCTTGTGGAGTGCCTGCTCGATCGCCGCGGGCCGGGTGTGCTGGCCTTCGATCCGGTTCGAGTAGTACGAATTCATCGCCCGCAGTCTCGGGCGCAGCGCGTGCGCCAGGGGCTCGCCCGCCCGCGCGAGCCCATGGGACGCGTGGACGATCCGGGCAGCGAGGTCCTGCAGAGGGCCTAGGACGCGCTCCTCCGGATACAGGGGGCTGAACTGACCCAGGTCAGGCATGATTGGACAGTATATTGGCCAGTTAAAAGGCCAGTATAGTATTTACTTATATATTTTACAACTATGTGTTTTTATTAAAAATAATACTAATACGGCCAAATAAATGGCCAGTTAAACGTAAATCCCGCCTGCAGCCGGCATTCGCTTAGAGGTTGTCCCTCACCTGCGCCATCCGGTTGCCCTGCTTCGAATGAGCGGCGCGTCCATCGCGGCAGTTTTCAGGAGCGAGGGCGGGGGGGGGCGGCCGCTCCTGCTGCATAGCGAAATGCATTCGGGGGTCATCCTGGAACGGGCGCGGCGCGTTGAGGAGGCGGGGCCGGGTCTATTTCGGCCGGATTATTTTGTTAGTACAAAATACTCGCGATGAAAAAGCAAACGGCAGGCGCGGCCGGGGGCCGCAAAAGGAGTCCACCAAGGTGCCGACCACCGTGCGGCTGGACGCGGACGTCCTCGCCTTCTTCAAGGGCGGGGGGCCCGGCTACCAAACGCGCATCAACGCCGAATTGCGCAAGGTGGTCAACAAGGACCTCGCTGCGCGCCTGAGTGCGCAACGCCTTGCAAGATTGGGCGGCGCCGAGCCGCAGCTGAAATCCATCCCGCGGCGCCGGACCGCCCCCGCCTGACCCTTACCCCGGGCGTTTCAACTCCGCCGTGTGGAAAGGCTCCAGCGTGTCGATCGCCTCGACGCCCTGCGCGTTGCGGTCCCACTTGAAGAATCGGAGCACCACCTTGTCCGCCGTGAAGTCGGCAATGGTGAAGCCGTGGTTCTCGATCGGCTTCACGGCCTCGTCCATCGTGAGGTGAAGCGAAGGCTGCGCGCCGATCTTGCGCACGCCCGAGGGCCAGCCCGTCGGCCGCGTGCCCACCGGGCCTGTGAGCACCGACACCACCGGGTTGGCCGAGAGGTCGAGCGTCCCAGTGCGCTTGATGCTGCCGATGCCTATGGCGTGCAGGTCGCCACTCACGGAGAGCGGAATCTTTCCCTTCATGCCCGACATCGCGGCGAGCAAACGATCGTGTTGCTTCACCCAGCCGTCCTGCCAATACGGCTTCTTCACGTCCACGCTCAGCTTGCCTTCCTTGGTCAGCACGTCCGGGTACCACTCGCCCCACTTGCCGGCGGTCCAGCCGTGCGGGTTGGAGGGGGCGTGCAGCACGTGCGCCGCGTCCGAGCGGGCCATGCGGTCCTTCAGCCACGCCTCCACGGTGTCTTCCACGAACACCGCGCTCGGGCCCGCCAGCGTCGCCGTCGGGCGCACGGAGTAGAGCAGCATCTCGGCGAGCTTGCCGTAGCGCAGCGTGCCGAAGCTCTCGCCCAAGCCCATGGCGTTGGCCGTCCCCGGCAGGCCGGCCGGGCGCGTGCGGTCCGGCAGGAATTCCGGGTAATACATCGACTGCGTCGCGCGCGCCATCTGGCGCATGAAGAAGTCCGGCGGGAAGGTGACGATCTCGTCGTAGGCGTCGTCGTTGTCGTAGTAGTCGTGGTCGTCCTGGAGGAAGAAGGTCGGCACCGAGCGGAAGTCCGTGCCGTAGATCGGCGCGATCTGCGGGCCGGCGGCGCGCTTCAGCAGCTGCTCGTTGTCGCCGCCGAGCACCACCTGCGCGCGGTCGAATGTGCCGCCGATGAGCTCCTTGGCCTTGGGGTGCTGGCCCTGGTTCTTCGCCGTGAGCGGCGAGCGCAGATCCCAGTAGACGTGGTCGCCGTTGGACACCGCTGCGTGCGGCTTGAAGGCGAGGGCGCGCTTGAAGAGCCGGTTGCGCGTCGCCGTGGGCAGGAAGCCCAGGCCCTCGTGCCCGCCCGCGCAGGAAAAGAGCAGGAGGCGCAGGGTCTCGGGGGTGCTGTCGGCGGCGGGGAAGGTAGCGAGGTCCCACGGCTGGCAGAGGGGCTTGCCGCCCGCGCCGGTGAGGCTGAGGGGGTACTTGCGGCCCGGGGCGAGGTTCGTGGCGCGGAACTGCCAGAACTCGCCCCGCGTGTCCGTCATCCGGCCTTCCACCGTCTGGCTGCCCACCTTGAGCCTTGGCGCGGCCTTGAGCGGCTCCGCGAAGGACGCCTTCACCAGGATCTCCGTGTCGCTGGCCGTGGGGAGGAGATGGCGGACCTGGCCCGGGTCCCAGGTGCCTGTGCCGTGGTCGTGGCCGGCGTGGGCGAGGAGCTCCTGCGGGAGGGCGGCGAGCAGGGGTGCGGCGGCGCTGGCCTGGAGGAACTGGCGGCGTTTCATGGAGGGTCTCCGGTCTTGTTTGGGCGGGAGTGTGCGGGGAAATGCCGGCGGTGGCTACGGCGGGGAGGGACTGTTTCTCCGGGGATTATTTTGTATGTACAATTTTCTGACCAAGTTTTCCTGAACAGGAAAGCCTACAGCCATATAACCGGCTCCTGTCGGTCACTTTCTGGACTAAAAGTTTATCTTTCTACGCGTGGACCGTCTGCATCAGTCCCACCGGCTGATCGTGTCGAAGCGCGGCTGGGCATCGGGCCGAAGGGCCTTGTACAGGGCTTCGCGCGTGATCCCGGAGTGCGTTGTAGCCAACCTGGCGATCAGCGGGGTTTTTCGGCTGGCTCACGGCATGAGCCGGCCCTGCGGACTGCGGGAGGTGACGAGGTGAAGACAATGGCACGCAGCATCGATGAAGTCATCGCCGGCCTGCCCAAGGCGCGGCGCGAGCGGGTGGAAGCGAAGGCCGCACGGCTGGCGCGGGACATGATCGAGCATGCCGATTCGCTCGGCGACATCCGCAAGGCCATGAGCAAGACGCAAACCGACATCGCCCGCGCGCTCGGCGTGGGCCAGGTGGCCGTGGCCCAGCTGGAAAAGCGCTCCGACCTGCTGCTGTCGACCCTCCAGCGCTACGTGCGCGCAACGGGGGCCGAGTTGTCGCTGGTCGTCCACACCCGGGACGGGGCGGACATCGTGCTGGCGAGCCTCGGGGACTTGGCCAGCGGGGGCGGTGCGGCAGCGAAGGCTCGACGCGCCACCGGGGCCCGGACGGCCGGGCGGCGGGCGGTGGCGGCGCGCGCGAAGTAGGTGGGCCGGTAAGGAGAAGGACCATGACCGAGCAGGAACTTTCAAAGGCTAAGGACGAGAGCCTCAAAGGTGAACTGGCGGCGTTGCGTCGCGCGGCGCGGGCGGCTCGCGAGCTGGCAGTACGTACAGGAACAGCAATTATCGTGCTGCGGGACGGCAAGGTCGTGCGCGTGACCGCGGACGAGTTGCGCAAGCTGGGGTACAAGTAGGGCGCAGCGAGTTTTGGCGATATTATTTTGTATGTACAATTTGCTGCCACAGTTTTCCTGAACAGGAAAGCCTACTGCCCTAGAACCGGCTCCTGTCGGTCACTCTCTGGACTAAAAGTTTATCTTTCTACGCGTGGACCGCCTGCACCACCAAGCGGACTCCCAGGGCCGCGCACACGCGGCTGATCGTATCGAAGCGCGGCTGGGCATCGGGTCGCAGCGCTTTGTATAAGGCTTCGCGCGTGATCCCGGAGGCCTTGGCGATCTCGCTCATCCCGCGCGCGCGGGCGATGTCGCCCAGCGCCGCCGCCAGCAGGGCGGGATCGTTCGCTTCCAGGATATCCGTCAGGTAGGCGGCGAGCGCCGCGTCGTCGTTGAGATACCGCGCGGCGTCGAACTCCGGCAGGTCAGCCACCTTGATGCGCTTACTTTTTGCCATGCTCGCCTCCTTGCGCTGGGTCCAGCCGTGAAGCCAAGGCTTTGGCGCGCTTGATGTCGGCCTTCTGCGTGCGCTTGGAGCCGCCCGCCAGCAGGACGATCACCTGGGCGCCGCGCCTGACAAAGTACACACGCCAGCCGGCCCCCAAGTGAACGCGTAGCTCCGACACGCCATCGCCGACCGGGGCCACGTCGCCCATCAACCCGAGCGTCAGGCGCCTGATGCGCGCAGCGAGGACTCCACGCACTGCGGCATCGGGCAGCGCGTCCAGCCACGCGGTGAACTCGGGCAGGGGCCTTACCGAGTACACGGTACGATTGTAATCGATCGATTACGGTTTTGCCAGGCCATATTGGTCTCTTCCCGGGAAGAGTTCAATCCTGCGCTCGGCGGTGGCTCACGGCATGAGCCTGGCCCAGATCCGCTGGCGCTTCGGGCCGGCCCGGGGGGGGGCAGGCGCTAAGCGCCCGCCGACTTCTCCGCAAATGCACAGTACTCGCAGTCCCAGGCCCGCGCAGGCGGCGCCTCCGCGTCAGCTGCGCTCTTCTCCGTGCCCCGGGTCGCGTTCAGCCTCGCGATGAAGCGCGTAGGTCAAGCGAGATCGAGGCGCAGGCGGGCGACCGCTTCCGGTCCGTTGACTGGCGTGGAATCGCCGCGTTCGATCTCGGCGTCCCTTTTCGCGGCAAGGTCGTCCCAGGCCTTGTCGCGGGCCTTGTCGGCGTCGAGACTGGCGATTACGCGGTCAAGCAGCCGCGACCGCTCGGCGGAGGTCAGGCTCAGAACTTCAAGTTCCAAGGCTTCGAGAGGCAGTGACATGGCAGGAACCTCATGTTCGGCACGCTGAGGACCGTAGCTTGCCACAAGCTGGTTTCTTGGGCATGGGGGTAGCTGAATGCTTCGCCAAGCTCACCCCCTGAGCCACCCCCCTGCGCATACTGGGTTTCCCACTTCCCGAGGAGCCCGAGATGCACGGCATCACCGAGGTCGCCGACGGCGGGATATGCGGTGTAAGGGGCATGGGATGGGGCGCGGCTTGCCAGTTCGTTCTCAATTGTTTGGCGCTTATCGCCGGCAGATCCTGGCGTTGCTGCTGCTGCGCTCCACTTCCGGCAACCAGGTGCGCTACCAGGTCGACCGGGCCTGCCCGATCCACGAAGAGCTGGCCGGCATCTTCCGAAAGACCGCCGGCCTTGCCGATGTGCTGCGCGAGGCTCTCGCGCCGCTCGCCGCGAAGATCCGGCTGGCCTATGTCTTCGGCTCGGTCGCGCAGGGCAAGGAGCGCACGGCCAGCGATGTGGACGTGCTGGTCGTGGGGTCGGTTTCGTTTGCGGCCGTGGTCGAGGCGCTCAGCGCGGCGGGCGAGCGCCTGCGGCGGGAGGTGAACCCGGTGGTCATGACCAAGGCGGCCTACGAGGCCAAGCTGGCGGGCCGCGACCGGTTTGTCACCCGGGTGTCGCGCGAGCCGAAGATTGTCCTGATGGGAGACAGCGTTGAGCCTGGAAAACCTGCTCAAGATCGGGCAGCTTAAGGCGCACCCGCCCGATGCGGCGGAGGTGCAGCGGCTGTTCTGCGACGTCACGGCCTGGCTCAGGGCGAACCGGCCGGAGCTGATGGTGTCCGGCGAATAGTGGCCAGCGTTTCCTCGGCTACGGCAATGGCACGGCCGGGCTGTTTCGCCGGGAACTATTTTGTATGTACAATTTGCTGCCCAGGTTTTCCTGAACAGGAAAGCCTACTGCTCTAGAACCGGCTCCTGTCTGTCACTTCCTAGCCTAAAAGTGTATCTTTTCACGCGTGGATCCGAGGCAATCCCGCTCACGCGGGCACATACCGCTTGATCGCGATCCCGCTGGAATTCTGCCGGGTCTTCGCCACGTCGTAGGCCAGCTGCATCCTGAGCAGGTGGTCCATGTCCGGGCCGAATGCCTTTTCGATCCTCAGCGCCATTTCTGCAGACAGGGACGCCTTGCCGGCGAGCAAGTCTGAGAGGGTCGCGCGGCGGACCTTGAGGATTTCGGCGGCCTTGGACACGCTCAGGTCCATCGGCTCCAGGATCTCGGTCCGGATCAGGTCGCCGGGGTGGGGCGGGTTCTTCATGGGCATTCTTGTCACCTAGTGGTAATCGGTCAGGTCGATGTCGCTTGCGGTGTTGGTCGCCTCGTCGTAGCGGAAAATGACGCGCCAGTTTCCGCTGACAGTCAGGCTGCAGAACCCTTTCAGGTCGCCCTTCAGGTGGTGCAGCCGCCAGCCCGGGAAACGTCCGACCTGTTCGAGGTTCTGGGCCGTCTCGAGCGCAAAGAGGATCTTGCGCAGCTTGTCGACCAGCGCGGTAGACAGCCCCTTGGGGTTGTCGTCCTCGTAGAACTGCCGCAGTCCCTTGTGGCGAAAGCTGGCCAGCTGCATCGAAGTCCTTTCATCGATTCAGTATGTACGGCATAACCGTACACGTCAAGGACTCCACGATACGCCAGGAGGTGGCTCACCCGACGAGCCACCCCCGCCTCCCGGGCCGTGAGCGTGCCCGAGCTCGCCTTCGAGAACGCCTCGGCCGGTGGTCGTACGCGCAGTCCGCACCCGGCCGCCACGGATTGCGGGACAGAGTTGATTAAAATGGCACGGCAGTTGGCTTGGGAGCGTCTCCTGGGCTTGGGTTTCTGAAAGCAATGTGAAACTTTTGTGGCGGGGTCCGGGATTTGCTATTGTGGGCGTTCCCCATAAGAACAAGCGCAAGGGAACCGGTGCAGAGACAGAACCGTTGTGGTAGGAACGAGTGGCCAAGGTAATTCCTGACGGATGGCGTGAACTCGAAGCTACCGGCTCTGCGGCCCGCGAACTGCAGACGCTTGCCCAGCTCGCTGAGGGGCTGGATGACACTTACAGCGTCTATCACGGTGTGCACTGGACGCGGATAGACCGGAGCAATTTCGCCGTCATCGGGGAGATCGATTTCGCCGTCCTTGGTCCGACCGGCAAGCTGCTGCTCATCGAGCAAAAATCCGGGCTGTTGACGGAGACCGCGGATGGGCTGACCAAGAAGTATTTGAACAAGGAAAAAAGCGTCCCCTCGCAGATGGCGCGTTCGACGGATGCCGTGCGCAATCGACTGCGAAAGTTGTGCAAAGAAGAAGAATTCCTCGTCGACTCGCTTCTTTACTGCCCGGACTATGTAATCCGGCAGCCCGGCACGGCGGGCATCGATCCGGCACGGATTGTCGATGCAAAGAACAAGGAGCACCTGCTGCGCATCATCCAGGCGATCCTTCCTGCAACCGGCGACGTTCTGCCTACCAAAGACAGGATTCATCGGTTTCTCGGTGACATTCTCGAGCTCGTACCTGAGGCACACGCGGTGGTGGGCGAAGCCGGGGCGCTCTATACGCGCCTCTCGGGCGGGCTTTCCCACTGGGCCCGCAGGGTCGCGTGCGACCCGTTCCGGCTGCGTGTGATTGGCACCGCCGGTTCAGGCAAGACGCAATTGGCGATGTCCGTCTACAGGGACGCGATCCGAGAGGGACGGCGACCGCTGTACGTCTGTTACAACCGGCCTCTTGCCGACCACATCGCTCTTATAGCGCCGCCGGGTGGCGAGGTGGCGACGTATCACCAACTGGGCGACCGGATCAGCAGGGCGCTCGGGCAGGCGCCGGACTTCAGCCAGCCGGGCGCCTTTGCACGCATAGAAGCGACGCTTGACGCATACACGCCCGACGAAGGTGGGCGGTTCCACGAATTGATCATCGACGAAGGGCAGGACTTTCAGGCGGAGTGGGCGGAGAACCTGCTTCGGTTCCTGCACCCCGGCGGGCGGGCATGGTGGATGGAAGATCCAATGCAAAACCTGTATGGGCGGCCGCCGGCACCACTTCCGGGTTGGGTAAGCATCCGCTCAGACACGAACTATCGCAGCCCCAGGGACATCCTCGAAACGCTGAATCGATTGCTGCTGCTTCCGGAGCCGGTGGAAGCGGGCAGTCCGTTGACTGGATTCGAAGTCGACATCGTCAGCTACACCGATACCGCGGACATGATTGCCAAGACAGTCGCAGCGGTGACGAAGTGCATAGGTTTTGGTTTCAAGCGGTCACACATTGCGGTGATAACTTACCGCGGCCGTGAGAACTCGAGGCTCACGCCGTTTGACAAGCTCGGCCCATACGCGCTGCGGGCGCCGACCGGACAGTACGACCTCCTCGGAAATTCCATTTTCACGGACGGCGACCTGCTGATTGACTCAGTCCATCGATTCAAGGGCCGAGCTGCGCCCTGCGTAGTCTTTACCGAAATCGACTTTGAGACACTCGACGATGCGGCCGTTCGGAGGCTCTTTGTCGGTGCAACTCGGGCGACGATGAAGCTTACGCTGGTGGTGTCTGAGAAGTCGGCGCGGGTATTGATTGATCGGATGTCTGGTACGGATAAAGGGGGCAGGTCACCTTCGATCGCCTGCGCAACCAGGCGCGCCTGCAGGCGAAGAAGAAGGAGACCGGGAAGGACTACGTCGAAACCTTGCCGGAGGCCGTCGGTGCCGGGCTCGGGTTCGACCGCCTGCCACCCCCCAGCCCGGGGGACCTGTTTTTCGACATGGAGGGCGATCCCTTGGAGGAGGGCGGGCTCGAGTACCTTTTCGGGGTTTCCTGGGTCGAGGGGAGCGCACTCAAGTTCCGGCCGTTCTGGGCCCATACCCGAGCCGAAGAGAGGAAGGCGTTTGAGGCGTTCATGGACTTCGTGTCATTACGGCTCAAGGCCGACCCGGACCTGCATATCTACCACTACGCAGCCTACGAGAATTCAGCCCTCAAGCGCCTGATGTCGCTGCACGGGACGCGCGAAGCCGAGGTAGACAACCTTTTGCGCCAGGACCGGCTCGTCGACCTTTACCGGGTCGTGCGAGAGGCCGTTCGCGTGTCCGAGCCGGCCTATTCGATCAAGAACCTGGAGACGTTCTATCTCGGGCCCCGGACGGGGGAAGTCCAGAACGCCGGCGCCAGCATTGTCTACTACGAACGCTGGAAGGCGCTGCAGGAGCCCGGCATCCTCGAGAAAATCCAGGACTACAACGAGTACGACTGCCGCTCGACCTTCGAACTGCGCAAGTGGTTGATAGGGCTACGCCCGCCCGTAGAGCGACCTTTTGCGGAGGCCCTCAGAGCCGAGGAGATTCCTCCCCAGGAACCCTCCGAGAAGACGCAGCAGCTTGAGGCCAGGTTGCAGGACTTCGAGAAGCGGCTCACGGGAGCGTTGCCTGAAGACCGTGCCACGTGGACAGAGGATCATCGGCTGCGGGAACTCACCTTCCAGTTGCTGGACTTCCACCGCCGCGCGGCCAAACCCGAGTGGTGGGCCATCTTCTCCCGCATGGACACGCCGGAAGAGGATCTGAACGACGACGTCGAATGCATCGCAGGAATGACCCGGGATCCGGCTCATCCGCCCGTGCCCGACAAGCGCTCGATCGTCTACACCTATCTCTATCCGGAGCAGGAAACAAAGCTCAAGAATGGCGATAGCTGTACCCAGACCGACACGGCGCAGAACCTCGGGAAGGTCCAGGTCGATCCGGACGCACGCCGGGTTGTGCTACGCATGGGCAATAAGAGGCCTCCGCCACCCGAAAGGCTGTCGATCGGGCCAGGTGCACCGATTGGTACGGAAGTGCTCCGGGAGGCACTGCCGCGCTTCGCCAAAAGCGTCGATGAAACCCTGCCCGGCTACTCGGCCCTGAAGGCGCTGCTGCGCAGGGCCATGCCGCGCATCAAAGGCATCGAGTCAGGTGCGCCAATCGTCGACGAATCAAAGGACCTCCTGCCTCAGGCTATCAAGGCCGTTTCGAACCTCGAGGACAGTTACCTCTTCCTGCAGGGGCCGCCGGGGGCCGGAAAGACCTACAGCGGGTCGCACCTCATCGTCGAGCTGATTCGCCAACCTCGACGCCATCATCTCTGTCGGTTACCGCGTCAAATCCCGCGTCGCCACACAGTTCCGCATCTGGGCCACCCAGCGGTTGCGCGAATACATCGTCAAGGGTTTCGTGCTCGACGACGAGCGCCTCAAGAATCCCGACCGTCCGTTCGACTATTTCGACGAGCTCCTGCGCCGCATCCAGGACATCCGCACGGCGGAGCGCCGGTTCTACCAGAAGATCACCGACATCTACTCGACCAGCATCGACTACGATCCCGCCGCCGAGCCCAGCATCGCCTTCTTCAAGACGGTCCAGAACAAAATGCACTGGGCGATCACCGGGCAGACCGCCGCCGAAATCATCCGCGCGCGCGCCGACAGCGCCAAACCGAACATGGGCCTGACCAGCTGGCGTGGCGCCAAGCCTCGCAAGGAGGATGTGGGCATCGCCAAGAATTACCTGTCCGAGCCGGAGCTGGCCGCCCTGAACAATCTGGTGGAACAGTATCTCGTCTTTGCAGAAGGCCAGGCGATGCGTCGCATTCCCATGCACATGCGGGACTGGATCGCCAAGCTGGACGGTTTCCTGCACCTTAACGAGCGCGGCATCCTTACTCATGCGGGAAAAATATCGCACGAGCTGGCACTCGCGTACGCACAGCAGGAGTACGACGATTTCCACCTCCGGCGCATCGCCGATACCGCTGATCTGCCTGACGACTTCGAGAAAAGCGTCAAGGCATTGCCCTCGGCCAGGCCGCGCACGAAAAGGAAAGGCGGCAAAAGGTGAACGCCGTCCGATGCCACCCCAGGTGCCCCTGATCCGGCCATAACGCCCGATCCTCCGGCCCGCGCCTGCCGTCCGGCCGCGCTCGCCATGTGCGCGAACAGCGCCTCGTCCACCTCGGCCCCCAGCGCCACGTTGCGCAGCTGCGCGACGCTCGCGATCGAATCGATGACCGGGCCGGTGATCTCGCGGCCGGGCAAGGGGCGGTCATCCCAGGGGCGGGCTGGCGCGTTGAACCGGGGGAAGCTTGAAATGCCAGTCTGGCATCGCAAGCCGGTTGACCCTCTTTACAGCATGTATCCCATAAGATACAATAGGCCCGCTTGAACAAGATCCAGACCACCGAGCTGTTCGACCGCTGGTTCGACGGACTGAAGGACCGGAAAGCCAGGGCGCGGATCCAGGTGCGCATCGACCGTGCGGAGGAGGGCAACTTCGGCGATTGCCAGCCGGTGGGCGGCGGAGTCTCCGAAATGCGCATCCACCATGGCGCGGGGTACCGGGTGTATTTCAAGAAGTTCGGGAAGGAATGGGTGATCCTGCTGGCCGGCGGCGACAAGTCCTCCCAGCAGGCGGATATCAAGGCTGCGCTGAAGCTGGCGCGCGATCTGGAGGCGTGACACATGGCGAAGGTAAAGCTCAGGAAATGGGATAGCGCAGAACACCTCAAGACTGATGAGGATGTTGCGAACTATCTCGACGCCTGCTTCGAAGAAGCCGGTGACGACCCGGCCTTCATCGCCAAGGCACTTGGCAACATCGCCCGCGCCCGCGGCATGAGCCAGCTGGCGCGCGATACGGGACTCGGGCGCGAGAGCCTTTACAAGGCGCTATCGGGCGAGGGCAACCCGAGCTTTGCAACGATCCTGAAGGTGATCAACGCGCTCGGTGTGAAATTGCACGCGGAGGCAGGGCAGGCGTGAGCACGCCCAAACGCCGGAGAACGCGATGAAGTGCATGGCCTGCAAGCAAGCGGATACCCAGCTCGGCAAGACTACGGTCACGCTGGAGCGCAACGGCGCGACCCTAGTGTTCAAGGACGTGCCGGCCGAGGTCTGCCCCAATTGCGGCGAGGACTACGTCGACGAAGCCGTCACGCGCGCCCTCATGCAGTCGGCTGAGGACATGGTCGCCTCCGGCGCGCAGGTGGATATCCGGAAGTACGCCGCGGTCTAGCCACCTGGTGCGGCAAAAAGTTGTTGTTGAGAAACACAACAACAATGACGTATCAGCCGCTCCCAGACTGGGTAACGTAATAGTTAAGATAAACTTTTACGCCCCGTCCTGCCCGCCCAGGAAATTGTCTCGGCACTGCTGAGACAATTGTCGTGGACGCAATGCCGCCCGGCGGCGTCATCCCTTGGCCCCTAAGCGAGTTGTATCGGGGAAGCCTGAAATGCCAGTCTGCCATCCCGCGGCGGTTCGGCAAGAGCACCAACGCATGTTGCAAAAGCACATTACTTATTGACAATCAGTGTGATTTCGCAACACACTACACCAATGAAATCCCCGCCTCTCCCGCACGAAGACGCCGTGCTCCGCCTGGCAAGCAAGCGCGGCCTGCTGCGCGCGCGGGACGTCGCCGCCCTGGGCCTGCCAACGGTGGTGCTTACGCGCCTGGTGCGCGCCGGCAAGCTCCAGCGCTGCGGCCACGGCCTGTACGCTCTCGCAGGTGCGCAGGCGAGCGCGCAACGCTCGCTTGCGGAGGTGGCCCTGCGCGCGCCTCGCGGGGTGATCTGCCTCGTGAGCGCACTGCGCGTGCATGAGGTCGGGACCCAGTCGCCTTTCCAGGTCTGGCTCGCGCTGCCGCCGGGCACTACGCCGCCCCGGATCGATTCCCCGCCTCTCAAGGTAGTGCGGATGTCGGGCGCTTCGCTGACCGAAGGCGTCGAGCGAATCAGGATCGACGGAATCGAGGTGCCCGTATTCAACGCCGCGAAGACAATCGCCGACTGCTTCAAGTTCCGAAACAAGATCGGCCTCGACGTGGCCTTCGAAGCGCTGCGCGAAGGCTGGCGCGAGCGCAAGGCAACCAAGGTCACAATGCAGGCGCTTTGGCACTACGCCAAGGTGAACCGCGTTGGCAATGTGATGCGGCCCTACCTGGAAGGCATGGTGTGAAAGCAGCGCGCGGTGCGCGAAACGTGGCCGCGTCGATACGCCAGCGGCTGCTCGACCTGACGCGCGCAAAGAACGGAAATTTCCAGGACTGCCTGGACCGCTATGCCGTCGAGCGCCTGATCTACCGGCTCTCACTGTCGGAAGCGCGCGAACGTTTCCTGCTCAAGGGGGCGCTGCTCTTCACAGCCTGGTTCGACGTTCCGCACCGGCCGACCCGCGACGCCGACTTCCTGGGGTTGGGCGAGCCGGGTGCCGGCCAGCTGGCCGATCTGGTGCGCGCCCTGTGCAACGTCGCTGCGGACGATGGCTTGATCTACGACGCCGACTCGATCCGGGTGACAGAAATTCGCGAGCAGTCCAATTATTCCGGCCTCAGGGTGACGCTGCGGGCCACGCTCGACAATGCGCGTTGCCACTTGCAACTGGATGTGGGATTCGGCGACGCGGTCACGCCAGCCCCGGTTGAAATCGAATACCCCACACTGCTCGATGATCTGCCCCGGCCGCGCCTGCGCGTGTACCCACGGGAAACGGTGTTCGCTGAAAAGCTCGAAGCGATGCAGGTTCTCGGCATGGCGAATACGAGGATGAAGGACTATTTCGACCTGCTGACGCTGGCGAGGGAAGGGGCGATGGATCCAAAGGCGCTGAGTGACGCGATCCGCGCGACCTTCAGGCG
>CAMAXP010000053.1 GCA_945862265.1 Bordetella parapertussis | reverse complement strand
CGACCGCCTGCCCGTCGTTCTTGTGGAACCCGGACAAGTTCGTCGGCCCCGCCGGCCTGCTGCAGGCCTACCGGTTCATCGCCGACACCCGCGACCAGGCCACCAGCGAGCGCCTCGACAACCTCGAAGACCCGTACCGGCTGTTCCGCTGCCATACCATCATGAACTGCGTCGACGTCTGCCCGAAGAACCTCAACCCCACCAGGGCGATCGGCAAGATCAAAGACATGATGGTCAAGCGGGCCGTCTGATCCGGCGAACGCGCCTGTGATGCCTTCCCTGCCCAGCACTGTCGCGCAGCACCGGCTCAAATGGAAGTGCCGGCGCGGCCTGCTCGAGCTGGACATCGTGCTGGAGCGCTTCCTGCAACACAAGGCCACCAGCCTTGACGAAAAGTCGCTGGACCTGCTGAACGAGCTGCTCGATTACGAGGACAACGACCTGTGGGACATCGTGAATGGCCGCAGCGAGGACTACCCGCCCCGCCACAAGGCCCTGGTAGACGTGCTGCGCCAGAGTTGAAGGCGGCTGAACTGCGGTTGTAATGCCACACCTGAACTGGAGAATCCCATGGACAAGAAAGCCACACTGACCCTAGCCGACGGAAAATCGCTGGATTTTCCCGTCCTTTCCGGATCCATCGGGCCGGAAGTCATCGACATCCGCACGCTCTACGGCAAGTCCGGGATGTTCACCTACGATCCGGGCTTCCTGTCGACCGCGAGCTGCAATTCGAGCATCACTTATATCGACGGCGATGCCGGGGTGCTGCTGTACCGGGGCTACCCGATCGAGCAACTCGCGCAGCAGTGCGACTTCCTGGAGACCTGCTACCTGCTGCTGGACGGGGAACTGCCCGATGTTGCGCAGAAGAAGACGTTCGTCGACACGGTCACGAAGCACACGATGGTCCACGACCAGCTCAGCCGCTTCTTCACCGGGTTCCGACGCGATGCGCACCCGATGGCGGTGCTCGTGGGCGTGGTCGGCGCGCTGTCGGCGTTCTACCATGACTCGCTCGATATCGCGAACCCGGAGCACCGCAAGATCTCCGCGTTCCGCCTGATCGCGAAGCTCCCCACCATCGTCGCGATGGCCTACAAGTACAACATCGGCCAGCCGTTCGTTTATCCGCGCAACGACCTGTCCTATTCGGCGAACTTCATGCGCATGATGTTCGCCGTGCCCGCGGAGGAGTACAAGGTCAACCCGGTGCTGGTCCGCGCATTGGACCGGATCCTGATCCTGCACGCCGACCACGAGCAGAACGCCTCCACCTCGACGGTGCGCCTGTCGGGCTCGTCGGGCGCGAATCCGTTCGCGTGCATCGCAGCCGGCATCGCCTGCCTCTGGGGCCCGGCCCACGGCGGCGCCAACGAGGCGGCGCTCAACATGCTCGAGGAGATCGGCGACGCGTCCAAGATCCCCGAATTCATCAAGCAGGTGAAAGACAAGAACTCGGGCTCCAAGCTGATGGGCTTCGGCCACCGCGTCTACAAGAACTACGACCCGCGCGCCAAGCTCATGCGCGAGACCTGCTATGAGGTGCTGAACGAGCTGGGCCTGGAAAACGACCGCCTGTTCAAGCTCGCCATGGCGCTGGAGAAGGTCGCGCTCGAGGACGACTACTTCGTCAGCCGCAAGCTCTACCCGAACGTCGATTTCTACTCCGGCATCGTGCAGCGCGCGCTCGGCATCCCGGTCTCGATGTTCACCTGCATCTTCTCGCTCGCCCGCACGGTCGGCTGGATCGCGCAGTGGAACGAGATGATCTCCGACCCCGAGCAGAAGATCGGCCGTCCGCGCCAGTTGTACAAAGGCGCGGCCCGCCGCGAAGTGCAGCCCATCGACAAGCGCTAAGAAGGGGACCCTGCCATGATGAAGCAGCTCGCCGGCAACTCGTACCTCTTCGGCGGCAATGCGCCGTTCGTCGAGGAGCTGTACGAGCAATACCTCGTCAATCCCGGTGCGGTGCCCGAGGGCTGGCGCGAGTACTTCGACCAGATGCAGCTGATGCCCGGCGCGCAGGGCAACGGCGGCAAGGATGTGGCGCACGCCCCGGTGGTCGAGTCGTTCGTGCAGCGCGCAAAGGCCGGCCAGCTCGGCGGCGGGGCGCGTGCGCAGGTGCAGCTGGCCACGCACGAGAAGCTCCAGGTTGCCGCGCTGCTGCTCGTCACTTCATACAGGATTTCGGGTTCCCGCTGGTCGAACCTCGACCCGCTCAAGCGTATGCCTCGCCCGCCCGCGCCCGAGCTCGAGTCGGCCTATTACGACCTGACCGAGGCCGACCTCGACACGGAGGTCAATGCGGGTTCGTTCATCAGTCTCGAGCGGGTCACGTTGCGCACGCTGGTCCAGGCGCTGCGCGACACGTATTGCCGCAATATCGGATTTGAGTACATGTTCATCAGCGAGCGCGCACAGCGCCTGTGGATCCAGGAGCGCATCGAGCCGGTGCGGGCCACGCCGAAATTCGACGCCACCTACCAGCGCCGCATCCTGCAGAAGCTCACCGAGGCCGAGACCCTCGAGAAATACCTGCATACCCGTTACGTCGGGCAGAAGCGCTTCTCCCTTGAAGGTGGCGAGAGCCTTATCCCGATGGTTGACGAGTTGATCCAGCGCGCCGGAGGCAGCGGTGTACAGGAAATCGTCATCGGCATGGCCCACCGCGGCCGCCTCAACGTGCTGGTCAACGTCCTTGGCAAGATGCCCGAGGAGCTTTTCTCTGAATTCGAAGGCAAGCACCAGAGCGATTTCTCCTTTTCGGGCGACGTGAAGTACCACAAGGGATTCTCGTCAGATATTACGACCCCGGGCGGCCCGGTACACATCAGCGCGGCGTTCAACCCGTCCCACCTCGAAATCGTCAACCCGGTGGTCGAGGGTTCGGTGCGCGCGCGCCAGAGGCGTCGCGACGACAAGACCGGCGACCAGGTGCTGCCGATCCTGATTCACGGCGACGCGGCGTTCGCAGGGCAGGGTGTCGTCATGGAGACGCTAAACCTTTCCGGGACGCGCGGCTACGGCACGGGCGGCACGGTGCACATTGTCGTGAACAACCAGATCGGCTTCACGACCTCGGACCCGCGTGATGCGCGTTCCACGATCTATTGCACAGATGTCGCGAAGATGGTCGAGGCACCGATCTTCCACGTCAATGCCGACGACCCGGAGGCGGTGCAATATGTGACCCAGCTCGCGCTCGACTTCCGCAAGCAGTTCAAGAAGGATGTCGTGATTGACATGGTCTGCTTCAGGAAGCTCGGCCACAACGAGCAGGACGAGCCGTTCATCACCCAGCCGCTGATGTACAAGAAGATCATCCAGCACCCGGGCACCCGCAAGCTGTATGCCGACAAACTGGTCACGCAGGGCGTGATCAAGCCCGAGGAGCCGGACGAGATCATCAAGCAGTTCCGCGCCGACCTCGATGCCGGCAAGCACACGTCCAACCCGGTGCTGTCGAACTTCAAGAGCAAGTTCGCAGTTGACTGGACGTCCTTCGTCGGCGCAAAGTGGACCGATGCCGCCGACACACACGTGCCGCTCGCGCAACTGCAGAGGCTGTCCGAGGCGCTGACCACGCTGCCGGAAGGGTTCAAGGTGCACCCCACCGTGGGACGCCTGCTCGAGGCCCGCAAGCAGATGGGCGAGGGCAAACTGCCGGTCGACTGGGGCATGGCCGAGACGCTTTCGTACGCCTCCCTCGTGGCCAACGGCTACAACGTTCGGCTTTCCGGGCAGGACGCTGGTCGCGGTACCTTTGCGCACCGCCACTCGGTGCTGCACGACCAGGACCGCGAGCGCTGGGATTCCGGCATCCATATCCCGCTCAACAGTATCTCCAAGGACCAGGGCGATTTCGTGGTCATCGATTCGGTCCTTTCCGAGGAGGCCGTGCTGGGGTTCGAGTACGGCTATTCGACCGCCGAGCCGAACGAGCTGGTGATCTGGGAGGCGCAGTTTGGCGACTTCGCCAACGGCGCGCAGGTGGTCATCGACCAGTTCATCTCCTCCGGTGAGGCGAAATGGGGGCGAGTCTGCGGCCTGGTAATGCTGCTGCCTCATGGCTACGAAGGGCAGGGCCCCGAGCATTCGTCGGCACGACTCGAGCGCTACCTGCAGCTGTGCGCCGAGCACAACATGCAGGTGGTGGTGCCGTCCAATGCGGCGCAGATTTTTCACCTGCTGCGCCGCCAGATGCTGCGCCCGTTCAGGAAGCCGCTGATTGTGATGACGCCGAAGTCGCTGCTTCGCAAAAAGGATGCCGCGTCGCCGCTGAAAGACCTCGCAAAGGGTACTTTCCAGACCGTGATCCCTGAAATCGATGCGCTGGACCCGAAGGCGGTCACGCGCATCATCGCGTGCTGTGGCAAGGTGTACTACGACGTGCTTTCGGCCAGGCGCGAACGGCGTCACGACAACGTCGCGGTCATCCGGGTCGAGCAGCTCTATCCGTTCCCGCACAAGCCGTTTGCGGCGGAGATGAAGAAGTACCCGAATGCCCATGAGGTGGTGTGGTGCCAGGAAGAGCCGCAGAACCAGGGCGCGTGGTACCAGATCGGCCATTACCTGACAGAGAACATGCGTGCCGACCAGAAGCTCCACTACGCGGGCCGGCCCGCGTCTGCAGCGCCGGCCGGCGGCTACCTCTCCAAGCACAACGAGCGGCAGAAAGCGCTCGTGGACCAGGCTTTCGGGAAATACAAATAGCGTAGAAGAGCCGCAGCAGCCCGGCGCGCTACGCGCCTGTTTTTTCGATAACCCGAGGCGAGGCTGAGCCGGACCCGGGGAAAAACGGAACGGGGAACCCCATGATCGTAGAAGTCAAAGTACCGCAGCTGTCCGAGTCGGTGTCCGAAGCCACTCTCCTGTCGTGGCACAAGAAAGTCGGCGAGGCCGTCACCCGCGACGAGAACCTGATCGACATCGAGACCGACAAGGTCGTGATGGAACTGCCCGCGCCGGTGTCCGGCGTGCTGGTGAAGATCGTCAAGGCCGAAAAAGGCCTGGTCGGGTCCGGCGAAGTGATCGCGCAGATCGATACCGAAGCCAAGGCCACGGTTGAATCTGCGGTGCCCAAGGCGGCTGCGCCTGCGGTTCCCGCAGCGCCCGCATCCGCACCTGCGCCTGCCGCTACCGTATCCGGCGCGCCGGTGATGCCTGCTGCGCAAAAGATCGCGGCCGAGAAGGGGATCGCCACGTCCACCATTGCCGGCACCGGCCGTGACGGCCGCGTGACCAAGGGCGATGTCCTGCAGGCCGCCGCTGCGCCTGCACCCGCGCCTGCGGCGCGCACGGCGGCGGCCCTGCCGCAACCGGCTTCTCCCGTGAACATCGATGCCATGCTGGGCAGCCGCCCCGAGCAGCGCGTGCCGATGTCGCGCCTGCGCGCGCGCATTGCCGAGCGCCTTGTCCAGTCCCAATCCACCGCCGCCATCCTCACGACCTTCAACGAGGTCAACATGCAGCCGGTGATGGACATGCGCAAGAAGTACCAGGAGCGCTTCGAGAAGGAGCACGGCACGAAGCTCGGCTTCATGTCCTTCTTCGTAAAGGCCGTGGTCGCTGCACTGAAGAAGTACCCGGTCGTGAACGCGTCGGTGGATGGCAGCGACATCGTCTATCACGGCTACTTCGACGTCGGCATCGCAGTCGGCAGCCCGCGTGGCCTCGTCGTGCCCATCCTGCGTGACTGTGACCAGCTCAGTTTCGCCGGGATCGAGAAAAAGATCGCGGAGTTCGGCAAGAAGGCCGGCGACGGCAAACTGACGATCGAAGACCTCACGGGCGGGACTTTCTCGATTTCCAACGGCGGGACATTCGGCTCGATGCTGTCGACCCCGATCATCAACCCGCCGCAATCGGCGATCCTGGGCGTGCATGCGACCAAGGACCGCGCGGTGGTGGAGAACGGCCAGGTCGTCGTGCGGCCGATGAACTATTTCGCCTTGTCCTACGACCATCGCATCATCGACGGCCGTGAAGCCGTGCTGTTCCTGGTCGCGGTCAAGGAGTCCCTCGAGGACCCGGCCCGCCTGCTGATCGAGGTCTGACATGGCCCAATCCTTCGACGTGGTGGTGATCGGGTCGGGGCCCGCGGGCTACATCGCCGCAATCCGCGCGGCGCAGCTGGGCATGTCCACGGCTTGCGTGGAAGACTGGAGGTCTCCCAAGGGGGAGCTTCGCCTCGGCGGGACGTGCCTCAACGTAGGCTGCATCCCGTCCAAGGCGCTGCTCGAATCCTCCGAAAACTACGAGCGCGTCACGGAAAAGTTCAAGGCCCACGGTATCACTGCCACCGGCGTGAAGCTCGACCTCGCGACGCTTCTGGATCGGAAGGAAAACATCGTCGCCAAGATGACCTCCGGCATTGCCGGCCTGTTCAAGAAGAACAAGGTCGCCTGGCTGCAGGGACGCGGCAAGCTCGCCGGGAGTGGCGCAGAGGGCTGGCAGGTCGAGGTCGATGGCGCCAAGGGCAAGGAGACCGTTTCTGCCAAGCATGTCATCGTCGCCACAGGCTCGAAGGCGCGGCACCTGCCGGATCTGCCTGTGGACAATGTCCTCGTGTGCGACAACGAAGGCGCATTGTCCTTCGACGCGATTCCCCCGAGGCTCGGCGTGATCGGCGCCGGCGTGATCGGTCTGGAACTGGGCAGCGTGTGGCGCCGGCTTGGGTCCAAGGTCCGGATCATCGAGGCGCTGCCGGCCTTTCTCGGCGCGGCCGACGAATCCATTGCGGCGGAAGCCTGGAGGATCTTCACCAAGGCGCAGGGGCTCGACATCGAGCTCGGCATCAAGATCCAGTCGGTGAAGAAGGGCAAGAAGGACGTGACGGTCGAGTACACGGCGGCCGACGGCTCGGCGAAGAAGCTCGAGTGCGACAAGCTGATCGTGTCCATCGGTCGCGTGCCCAACACCGACGGCCTGGGCGCCGAGGGCGTCGGCCTCAAGGTCGACGGACGTGGCTTCATCGAGGTCGATGGCCATTGCCGCACCAACCTGGCCAATGTCTGGGCGATCGGCGACGTGGTGCGCGGCCCGATGCTCGCGCACAAGGGCGAGGAAGAGGGCGTGATGGTTGCAGAGATCATCGCCGGGCAGAAGGGCCATGTGAACTACGACACCATCCCCTGGGTGATCTACACGGCCCCGGAAATCGCCTGGGTGGGCAAGACCGAGCAGCAGCTCAAGGCCGAGGGCGTGCCATACAAGACGGGCAAGTTTCCCTTCGCCTACAACGGCCGCGCGCTGGGGCGAGACGAGCCCGAGGGATTCATCAAGATGCTGGCGCATGCGGAAACCGACCGTATCCTCGGCGTGCACGTGATCGGCGGGCAGGCTTCCGAGCTCATCGCCGAGGCCGTGGTCGCGATGGAGTTCTCCGCATCGGCTGAGGACATCGCGCGGATCTGCCACGCGCATCCTTCGATGTCCGAGGTCATGCACGAGGCAGCGCTCGCGGTCGACAAGCGTTCGCTGAACAGCTAGCCCGGGTTGAAAGTGCCGAAGTTGCAGGGAGCGCGGCGGGATGCGTGACAGCGCGCTCGACGTTGACCCCGAATCGCAGGGCCGGGATGCCTCTGCGCGCCTCGATGTCGTCGCCCTCTACCAGCAGAGCCTCGCGAAGCGCGGCTTCGTGTCGGATGCCGCGCAGTGGCGTGCCGTTGAGCGGCTGCAGCGGCTCTACTACGAGTGGACTGCCTACAAGGCGCGCCGCAACTCCGCGCTGAAGCGCATGCTGGTCAAGCCGGCTCTGCCCCGCGGGGTGTTCCTCTGGGGCGGCGTGGGGCGCGGGAAGAGCTTCCTGATGGATTCCTTCTACCTGTGCGTGCCGCTGGTGAGGAAGCGCCGGGTGCACTTCCACCATTTCATGCGTGAGATCCATCGTGAGCTGCACGAGGTGAAGGGCATGCCCGACCCGATCGCGGTGGTCGCAGCCCGCACGGCCAAGCGCTATCGCCTGATCTGCTTCGACGAGTTCCACGTCTCGGACATTGCGGATGCCATGATCCTCGGGCGGTTCCTCGACCAGGTCATGGAGCGGGGCGTGGTGTTCTGCATGACGAGCAATTACGCGCCCGACCAGCTCTATCCCCATGGGCTGCAGCGCGAGCGCTTCCTGCCGACCATCGAACTGATCAAGAGCCGGATGGACGTGCTGGAGGTCGACGCCGGCAATGATTACCGCCGGCGAGCCCTCGAGCAGGTGCGGGTCTACCACACCCCGCTTGGCCCGGCCGCCGAGGCGGCGCTGGAGGCGGTCTTCGCCAGCCTCAGGGACGTCGAGGAAGAAACCCATCCGCTCGACGTCGAAGGGCGGCAAATCCGCTATCGCAAGCGCGCCGGCGGCCTGGTCTGGTTCGACTTCGACGTGCTGTGCGGCGGGGCGCGGTCGTATACGGACTACGTAGACCTTACCAAGCGGTTCCACACGGTGATCCTTTCGGGCATTCCCCGGATCTCGGCAAAGAACGCCGACTCGGCTCGCCGGTTCACCTGGCTGGTGGATGTCTTCTACGACGAGCGCATCAAGCTGATCTGCTCGGCGGAAACCGTCCCCGAGGCGTTGTATGCAGACGGCGCGAAAGGGGAGACTGCGAGCGTGGAGTTTTCAAGGACCGTCAGCCGGCTGACGGAGATGCAATCGATTGACTACAGGCAGGCCGACCGGCCGAAGCACTAGAACCCGAGCGAGGAGACGCAATTGGACAAGTTCAAGGCATACAAGATCACCGAAGTCGACAAGAAGGCCAGCGCAGCATTCGTGGATTTCACGCTGGACCAGCTCGACCCGGGCGAGGTGGTGGTGCGTGTCGCGTATTCGGACGTCAACTTCAAGGACGCGCTCGCGGCCACGGGCAAGGGGCGCATCCTGCTGCGGCCGGAGTGCATCGGCGGGATCGACCTTTCCGGCACCGTGGTTTCGTCGACCGATGTGCGGTTCGCCAAAGGCGACGCGGTCCTCGCGACGGGATTCGACCTCGGGGTGAAGCACCACGGCGGCTACGCCGAATATGCGCGGGTGCCGGCCGACTGGCTGGTGAAGGTGCCGCAGGGCATGACGCTCTTTGAAGCGATGGCGTTCGGTACCGCCGGGTTCACCGCGGGCCTGGGGATCGTCAGGATGGAGCAGAACGGGCTGAAGCCCGCGAACGGGCCCGTGATCGTCAACGGCGCGACCGGCGGGGTGGGCTCGGTGGCCATCGACGCGCTTTCGCGGCTGGGCTACCACGTCGTTGCGCTGACGGGCAAGGAAGCCGAGGCCGACTACCTCAAGAAGCTGGGCGCGAAAGAGGTGATCCTGCGCCAGAGCATTGACCTGACCAAGATCCGGCCGTTGGACCGCGCGCAGTGGGCGGGCGCCATCGACAGCCTCGGCGGCGAAGTTCTCGCCTGGATGGCGAGCGGCATGAAGGTCGGTGGCACGATCGCCTCGATCGGCCTCGCGGCGAGCCCCTCGCTGAACACCACCGTGCTGCCCTTCATCCTGCGCGGCGTCAGCCTGCTCGGGATCGACTCGGTGAACTGTCCGATGCCGTTGCGACAGGAGGTATGGCGGCGGCTGGCGACTGACATGCGACCGGTGCACCTGAAGGAAATGACCAAGACGGTGCCGTTTGACCAATTGCCGTCGGTGTTCAACGCCTTCATCGAGTCCAAGGCCACAGGGAGGACCGTGGTCGACATGGCAGGGTAATGCGACTCACTACGTAGTATGGCCTGAGGAAATCCAAAACCGGGTAAGGTCGCGGTTCAGAGACAAGGAGGAGACATGGCAACCATAAAGGAAATCCACAGCCGTTCGATCCAGGACAAGGAAGGATTCTGGGGGGACGAAGCCAAGCGGATCCACTGGCACAAGCCGTTTACCAAGGTTCTGGAGTACACGAAGCCGCCATTCGCAAAATGGTTCGTCGGTGGCGAGACCAACCTCTGCTACAACGCAGTGGACCGCCACCTCGCCGAACGCGGCGACCAGAAGGCGCTGGTGTGGATTTCCACCGAGGTCGACAAGGAACAGAGCTACACCTATCGCGAGTTGCACGCCGAAGTGCAGCGGGCCGCTGCGATGATGGTGTCCCTCGGCGTAGGCAAGGGCGATCGCGTCATCATCTACATGCCGAACACGCCGGAGGCGGTGTTCGCGATCCTCGCCTGCGCGAGGATCGGTGCAGTGCACTCGGTGGTGTTCGGCGGTTTCGCTGCGGCCAGCCTTGCCGCGCGTATCGACGACGCCAGGCCCGCCCTGATGGTGACCTCCGACGGCGGCAGCCGGATGGGCAAGCCCGTGCTGTACAAGGCGCTGGTCGATGAGTCCATCAAGCTGTCGCAGTTCCCGCCGAAGAGCGTGCTGATCTTCCGCCGCGGCCTGGACACCAGCATGCCGGTGGTCGAGGGCCGCGACGTCGATTGGGCTCAACTCGCGGCGAAGCATCCGGATGCGCAGGTGCCGTGCGCGTGGCTCGAATCGAACTCTCCTTCATACATCCTTTATACGTCGGGGACGACGGGCAAGCCCAAGGGCGTGCAGCGCGATGTCGGCGGCCACGCGGTGGCGATGGCCACGTCCATGGAGTACATCTACTGCGGCGGTCCGGGAGAGACGATCTTCACGACCTCGGACATCGGGTGGGCCGTGGGGCATTCGTACATCATCTACGCGCCGCTGATCGCGGGCATGACCACCATCATCTATGAAGGCGTGCCGATCCGCCCGGATCCGGGCGTCTGGTGGAAGATCGTGCAGGACCACAAGGTCAATGTGATGTTCTCGGCGCCGACCGCCATCCGGGTGCTGAAGAAGAGCGACATTGCGTGGCTGAAGAAGTACGACCTGTCGTCCCTCAAGCACCTGTTCCTTGCGGGTGAGCCGCTGGACGAGCCGACACACGCATGGATTTCGCAGGGCCTGGGCAAGCCGGTGATCGACCATTACTGGCAGACCGAAACCGGCTGGCCGGTGCTGACGGCGATGCCGGGCATCGAAGAGACGCCCGTGAAGTTCGGCAGCCCGTCCTTCCCCGCCTATGGTTACGACCTGAAGCTGCTGCGCGAGTCCGACTCGAGCGAGGCCGGGGCGGACGAAAAGGCCGTCGTGGTGATCGAGCCGCCGCTGCCGCCCGGCTGCATGTCGACCCTCTGGAACGACGACGAGCGATTCGTGAAGACCTATTTCTCCACGATCCCGGGCCGCGTCCTCTATACGACGTTCGACTGGGGCATCCGCGACAAGGATGGGTACTACTTCATCCTGGGACGTACCGACGACGTGATCAATGTGGCCGGGCATCGCCTCGGGACGCGGGAGATCGAAGAGGCGGTGAACATGCACCCGGGCATTGCCGAGTGTGCGGTTGTCGGGGTGGCCGACCCGCTCAAGGGCCAGTTGCCGATGGCGTTCGCGGTGGTCAAGGATCCTTCCCAGGTGGCCACGGCCGAGGGGAGCATGAAGCTGGAGGGCGAGATCATGAGGACGGTGGACAAGCAGCTCGGCGCAATCGGCCGGCCGAGCCGGGTGTTCTTCGTGACCTTGCTGCCGAAGACGCGCTCAGGCAAAGTGCTGAGGCGCTCGATCTCGGCCCTGGCCGAAGGGCGCGATCCCGGCGACCTCACGACCATCGAGGATCCGGCCTCCCTAGAACAGATCAAGGCCGCCCTGGGCGGCGCATCGAAAGGAACTCCATGAAGACCCGTCCCGCCCTGACCCTCGACGACTGCAAGAAGATCAGCGCCGCAGCCGAAGCCGAAGCGCAGAAGAACAACTGGGAGGTGGCCATCGTCATCCTCGACGACGGCGGGCATGTCCTGCACGCCCTGCGCAGCGACGGCGCAACACCTGCCAACATCGTCATCGCGACCGAGAAAGCCCGCACCTCAGCACTCACGCGCCGTCCTTCCAAGATGTGGGAGGAGCGCGTGGCGGGCGGACGGTTGTCGATGCTGAAGATGCCGGGCGTCCTGCCTGTGGAAGGCGGGCTTCCGATCATCGTCGAAGGCACCTGCGTCGGCGCGGTCGGCGTATCGGGCGTCCAGTCGCACGAGGACGCTCAGATCGGGCAGGCCGGGATCGACGCCCTCAGGTAGGGCTATTTCAGCGCGTTGAGCCCGGCCTGGACCCCCTGTTCGTCCTGGTCGGAGTTCACGCCGCTCGCGCCCACGTCGCCGATGATCTTGCCGTTCACGTAGATCGGCAGGCCGCCCAGCACCGCCACGCGTCCGACGAGGGCGATCGCTGCGAAACACCGGGTAAGCCTGGTTGTGGTTTTCATGGTCTCCTCTGGGTGAGTGGGGCGAATACGCTGCTACGATATGCGACAGTCCGCGTCGCGGGCAACCAACCAGGGAAAGTCCAATGAGCGGCGAATCGAGTGAGCAGGGCGCAGCCGTGCCGACCAGGCTGATCGACAACGAGCGGGTGTGCGTCACCGAGTGGCGGTTCGCCCCTGGGGCGGCCACGGGATGGCACAGGCACGGGCACGACTACGTTGTGGTGCCGCTGTACGACGGCAACCTGAAGATCGTCGAAAATGGCGAGGAAAAAATCGCCGAACTGAAGAAGGGCGTGCCGTACTTCCGGCCGGTCGGAGTGGAGCACGACGTGATCAATGCCAACGCCTTCGAGTACGCGTTCATCGAAGTCGAGCTGAAGTAGCGATGGCGTCCGCAGTCCCCAATTCCTCGGGCACCGGCGCGCCCCGCCTTGCGACGCCCGCAGACGCCTGCGATTCACACACCCACATCTATGATCCGCGCTTCCTGGCCGAAGGCAGCCCGGCGCGCCTGGCGGACCACGCCACCGTGGGCGAGTACCGCCTGCTGCAGGCGCGTACCGGGACCTCGCGAACCGTGGTGGTGACCCCGGTGGCCTATCGCACGGACAACCGGGTCACGCTCGATGCGATCCGGGCGCTCGGGGAGGACCGTACGCGCGGTGTCGCGGTGGTCCATCCCGACATCACCGACGCCGAATTGGAGGCGATGGACGAGGGCGGCGTGCGCGGAATCCGCTTTACGCTTTTTGACCCGACCACCGCCGTCACCCGTTTCGACATGGTCGAGCCGCTTGCGCACCGGGTTGCGGAACTCGGGTGGCATGTGCAGTTGCACTGGCGGGCCGACCAGATCGTGCCGCATGCCGACCTGCTCGAGCGCCTGCCCTGCACGATTGTGTTCGACCACATGGGCCGCCTGCCGCAGCCCGAAGGCGCCGGCCATGCGGCTTTCGGCATCATCTCGCGCCTGCTCGAGCGCGGCCGCACATGGGTCAAGCTGTCCGGGCCCTATCTGGATTCGACGGGGCCGGCCTATGCGGACCGCCAGGCGGTGGCCGCTGCCTATGTGCGAGCGGCGCCGGACCGCCTGGTGTGGGGCAGCGACTGGCCGCACCCGACCGAGAAGGACATGAAGCCCGATGACGCGGTCCTGCTCGACCTGCTGTCAGACTGGGCCGGGGATGAATCCCTGCGCAGGAAGATCCTCGTCGACAACCCAATGCGGCTCTACGGCTTCGCATGAGCGGCGAATCGCAATCGAACGTGCTCGAACTTGTGCTTGCCCGCGAGAAGGTGCGCAACGCGCTCGACCTCGCCACCACGGAGAGGTTGATTGAGGCGCTGGAGCGCGCACGGGGTGACGCCGGCGTGCGCGCGATCCTGCTGCGTGGCGAGGGCGCCGGATTCTGTGCGGGCAGCGACGTCAAGGAGATGGCCCAGGCCTCGATGGAGGAAAGGCTGCGCATCGCCGAGCGCAAGGCCCTGCTGATGCGCAGGATGGCGGAGATCGACATCCCGGTCGTATGTGCCGTGCATGGCTTCGCGCTGGGCGGCGGGTTCATGCTTGCAATCGGTTGCGACGTGGTGGTGACGGCCGACACTGCGTCCTGGCGCCTGCCTGAAGTCGGGCTTGGGTTCTTCCCACCCTGGGGCATAGAAGCACTCGCCCGTCGGGTGGGGGTTGCTCGCGCGCGTTGGCTGGTCTGGGGTGCGAGCCCCGTCAGCGGGGCCGAAGCGGCGCGCCTGGGGTTGGCCGAGGAGGCGGTAGCACCGGACCGCGTGCTTGCAGCGGCGCGCAGGGCGGCGCAAGACCTTGCACGACTGCCGCCGGAATCGACGCGCGCCACCAAGCGTTTTTTCCGGGAGCAGGTGCCGGTGCCGGGGCTCGATGCGCTTGCGCGCGAGGTCTACAGGCAGAACTGCGAAGCGGGTTCGGCGGAGGGCGCCTTCGAGCGTTTCAGGCCGCGGGAAGGGTGACCTGCCGCAACCCGGAGGCCGTGGCTTCGAGGTAGCCGCCGCGGCCATACCAGTCCTGCAGCACCCATCGTTCGCAGGGGCGGGCAGCGACTTCTACGAGGTGGTGCCCGGGGCGGTGCGTATGCCCGTGGATCAGGCGGGTGCAGTCGTGGTCGCGCAGCGCATCGCGGACGGCGGCTGCGTTGACGTCCATGATGACCGGGGGTTTGGCGCGTTTGTCCTGTTCGCTCCTGGAGCGCAACTCGAGCATCTGCGCACGGCGCGACTCGAGCGGGGCGGCCAGGAACCCTTCCTGCCAGTCTTTGCCGCGGCAGAGGCGCCGCCAGTCCTGGTAGGCAGTGTCATCGGTGCAAAGCGTGTCGCCGTGCATCAGCAGGGTGCGGGTGCCGAACAGGTCCACCACCGTCGGGTCGGCCAGCAGTTGCGCCCCTGCCGCCTTGCAGAAGGCGCCGGCCACCAGGAAGTCGCGGTTGCCGTGCATCACATAAACCGGTGTGCCGTGCTGTGCGGTAGTGGCGAGGAAGCCCGCTACGATGGCATTGAGCGGGTCCGCAAGGTCATCGTCCCCGACCCAGAACTCGAACAGGTCGCCGAGGATGTAGAGCGCATCCGCGCCCGGCACTGCTTCCTCCAGGAAAGCGAAGAACGCCTCGTTCGAGGCGGGTCGCTCTCCCGTGAGGTGCAGGTCGGAAATGAACAGGGCGCGCTGCATGTGTGGCCCACGCCCCGGAGGGCGGTTACTTCTTCGCTTCGACCAGCGAGATCGATTCGATCACGACCTGCTCGCGCGGCACGTCGCCCGAGCCCGTCGGGGACCCGTCGATCTTCATGACGATATCCATCCCCGAGACCACCTTGCCGAACACCGCGTAGCCGTGGCCCTGCGGGGTCTCGCCGCTGTAGTTGAGGAAGTCGTTGTTCTTGGTGTTGATGAAGAACTGCGACGTCGCCGAATCACGCACCGACGTGCGCGCCATGGCGACCGTGCCGATATCGTTCAGCAGGCCGTTGGTCGACTCGTTCTTGATCTGGCCGCGGGTCGGCTTCTGCCGCATGTCCTTGTCGAAGCCGCCGCCTTGGATCATGAAATTCTTGATCACGCGATGGAAGACGGTGCCGTTGTAGTGGCCTTCCTTCACGTACTGGAGGAAGTTTTCGACCGACTTGGGCGCCTTGGCCGCGTAGAGCTCGAGGCGGATCGTCCCCTGGCTGGTCTTGATGTCGACCTGCGGGTCGGCAGCCGCAGCATTAGATACGGTGCCATCCACCGCACCGGCGGCCGACAGCATGACGAACGGGATCCAGAACTTGGTGAATTTCATGGTGCTCCTTCAGGCAGAACCTTCGTAGATGATCTTCCAGCGCGCGCCTTCCTTGATCCAGTACTGGCGTTTGCGCATCGAGTTGGACAGGTTGCTCGAGCGGTACCCCTGCTCGAAGCTCACGACAACAAAATCGTCCTTGCCGGGATTGCGGAACATGCTGGTCCCGGTGAGGCCGACCTTGACCCATTCCTTGCCGGCGTTGACCCTGCGCTTGTGCGCGACCCACTGAGCGTAGTTCTGGTCGGTGGACTGGAACTTGGAAGAGTAGTGGCGCAGGTATTTTTCGGTGTCGAGGCTCTCCCAGTCGGTGCGCCAGGCCTCCATGGCCGCCGCGAGCGACTTGCGCTCTTCCTCCTGCGTGGCGGCATCCACCCACTGCAGCTCGTCGGCAATGATCACTGGCGTCAGCCCGACCTGGAGCTCGGCGCTGAGGAATTCGAGGTCGATGTTGGACAGCACGATGCATCCGTCGCTGGCGCGCGGCGGGCGGGCGTAGGTGTCCGAGGGCGTGCCGTGCAACCAGATGCCGTGGCCGTTGCGGCCGCGACGCTTGTCCCACTCGTTGGGATAGTTGATCGGGAAGGCGCCGGAACCGTAAAGGTCCGCCAGCTTTTTGCGCGGCAGGTTTCCAGTGACGTGGTAGACGCCGATCGGCGTCTTCTGGTCACCCTCGCGCATCTTGTCGATGCCGCGCTTGCCCAGCGTGACATCGTAGTCCGACACGAAGCGAGGCTGCCCGCGGTCGTTCTGGAACACATACAGGCGTGAGCGCTTGGAGTCGACCACCCGGGCATGCGTCTGGTCGAGGCGGAACTGGAGCAGGTTCCGCGGGACGCGATCGGCTGCAGGCCGATCGCGCATCGCATGGAGCCGTGAGATGGCCTCGGCTCGCAGGTCGTCGATTTTTTCCTTCGGCACGTTACCGGCATTCCCGAACGTGGTGATCGGCCGTGTGCGCGCGAGCAGCAGGTCGCCGCGGATCAGGTGGGCCAGCCGGAAGTTCGGGTTTGTGGCGATCAGCGCTTCAACGCGTTCAAGGGCCTGGTCGAACCTGTTCTGCTCGATGGCCTCGAAGATCTGTGAAAGCGCCTTTTCGGCTTGCGGCGCAGCAGGCGGGCGTGGGGCGGGCGGCTGCTGCCGCGGCGCCGTCTGTGCCGGCGTCGCAAAGAGGAGGAAAAAGGAGGCGGTAAGGCTGGCGCGGAGGAGGGCTGCGGCAAAGCCCATCAATTCGCCACCTTCTCCTGCTGGATTCGCCAGCCCGCGTCGGTCTTCACGAGCACCAGGGTCTTCATGCCGTTGGCGCTGAGCGTGTCCGACTTGTAGTTCTGGCGGAAAGTGACGCTGGCCTGCTTGTCGCCCGTCATGCTGACTTTGGGCGAGTTCGCTTCGACCGAGATCGACTTGGGCGCGAGAATGCGCGTGCGGCGGGCATGTTCCCAGGCGCCGCGCTCTTCGCCGTTCGGCGTCTTGAAGTCCTTGGCATAAAAGGCGAGATAGGCGTTCACGTCCTTTTTCGACCAGGCGGCGGCCCAGCCATTGAGCACTTGCACGACATCGTCGCCGCCGGCGGCCGGGGCGGCCGGCGCAGCGGGTGCGGGCTTGGGTGCGGCTTTTTCAGGTGCGGCGGCCGTTGGGGTTGGCGCCGGGGCGGCAGGCTTGGCTTCCGCTGCCGGCGCGGCGGCGACAACCACGGGAGGCTTGGCGGCCGGCTTTGCCGCTGCAGCGGCCGTAGTGCCGCGAGGCGCGCCTCCGACCAGTTCCCGGACGAGCGCGAGCTTGTTCTGCGCGGCGGCGTTCGACGAGTCCAGTTGCAGCGCCTTGTCGTAAGCCTGGCTGGCGAGCTTGGAATATACGTCGCCGAGGTTTTCGTACGCGGTGGCGTAGCTCGGATGCGTGCGGATCGACTGCTCCAGGGCTCCGCGCGCCTTGTCGTACTGGCCCTGCGCGGCATAGATCACCGCGAGGTTGTTGTACGGCTCGGGAAGGTCAGGATAGTCCTCGGTCAGCTTGGTGAAAATCAGGACCGCTTCCTTGGTGTCGCCTTTCTCGGTGAGGATCAGGCCCTTGAGGAAGCGGGCCTGCGCGTCACGGGGTTTTGCAGCGAGTACCTTGTTGATCCGCTCGAGGGCCTGCTGGTGCTGGCCCGAGCGCAGCATCTGGCTTGCATCCTGGGTGTCATCCGCACGAGCGACGGTGGAAATCGCAATCAGCGCAAACGCTGTACAGCTGCGCAGCAACTGCGTTCTGGAGGCTTTTCCGGACCCGGCTAATTTGAGCATTGTGTTATACTTTTCAAGGCCATACGAAACAACCCATTGTAATCCAACCCGGGTCCGTTCTCAACATTATCGGACAACCGGAGTTGGGCCCCGTCAGGCTCCGAACCACCGCTTGGAACGCCGCTTTTCCGGCAAGTTCCCACCCTTCACTGCCCCCACATGCTGAGAATCCATAACACCTTCGCCCGAGAGAAGCAGGATTTCGTCCCCCTTCGCGCTGGCGCAGTCGGCATGTATGTCTGCGGCATCACAGTGTACGACTATTGCCACCTCGGCCACGGCCGCATGATGGTCGTTTTTGACATGGTGCGCCGCTGGCTGCTCGCCAGCGGGCTGGATGTCACCTACGTGCGCAACATCACGGACATCGACGACAAGATCATCCGTCGCGCGGTCGAAAACGGCGAGACCATCGGCGAGCTGACGGGTAGGTTCATCCGCGCGATGGACGAGGACCTGGAGCGGCTCGGCGTGCAGAAGCCCGACCATGAGCCCCGGGCGACCCAATATGTGCCCCAGATGCTCGACCTGATCGGCCGGCTCGAGAAGAACGGCCTCGCTTACAAGGCGGACGGCGGCGACGTGAACTACGCGGTCAGGAAGTTCCAGGGCTATGGCAGGCTCTCGGGCAAGTCGCTCGACGAACTGCGTGCCGGTGAAAGGGTGGAGGTGGATACCGGCAAGGCCGACCCGCTCGATTTCGTGCTGTGGAAATCAGCCAAGGCGACTGAACCCGAGGAAGTGAAGTGGGACTCGCAGTGGGGGCGGGGCCGGCCGGGCTGGCATATCGAGTGCTCGGCAATGAGTTGCGCGCTGCTGGGCGAAACTTTCGATATCCACGGGGGCGGGCAGGACCTGCAGTTCCCACACCATGAGAACGAGATCGCGCAGACCGAGGGCGCCACCGGCAGGCGCTTCGTGAACACCTGGATGCACAACGGGTTCGTTCGCGTCGACGACGAGAAGATGTCCAAGTCGCTTGGCAACTTCTTCACTTTGCGGGACATCCTCGCGAAGTTCGACGCCGAAGTGGTTCGCTTCTTCCTCCTGCGCGCGCACTACCGCAGCCCGCTCAACCACTCGGACGTGCACCTGCAGGACGCCAAGGGTGCGTTGACGCGCCTGTACACCGCGCTCAAGGGCGCGCCCGCGGGAGACGTGCCGGTCGACTGGAGCGAGGCGCATGCGCAGCGCTTCAAGGCGGCGATGGACGATGATTTCGGCACGCCCGAGGCGCTTGCCGTTCTGTTCGATCTCGCCAACGAGGTGAATCGTGGGGCCGGGGCGCTGGCCGGTCAGCTCAAGGCGCTGGGAGGTGTGCTCGGGTTCCTGCAGCGTGACCCGCAGGTCTTCCTGCAGGCGGGCGGGGAGGGCGGGCTCACGGACGCGCAGATCCAGCAGCAGATCGATGCGCGGCTCGCAGCGCGCAAGGCAAAGGACTACGCTGAAGCCGACCGGATCCGCAAGGCGCTCGCGGAACTCGGTGTCATCCTCGAGGACGCTGCCGGTGGGACGACCTGGCGCAGGGGATAGGTGTCCCCCGCGGGCGGGATCCGACCCATTTCCGCCTAGCCTTCGAAAAACCCCTTCACCCGGTCGAACCATGACTTGGCGCGCGGGTTGTGCCGGCCTGCGTCCTTTTGCGTGATCGACTCAAACTCGCGCAACAGTTCCTTCTGGCGGTCGGTGAGCTTGACCGGCGTTTCGATGATCACGTGGCAGAAGAGGTCGCCCGGCGCCTGGCTGCGCACGCCCTTGATCCCCTTGCCGCGCAGCCGGAAAGTCTTGCCGCTCTGGGTTTCGGCAGGCACCTTGATGCGCGCGGAGCCGTCGAGCGTCGGGATGTCGATCTCGCCGCCGAGCGCCGCCGTGGCGAACGACACGGGCATCTCGCAATGCAGGTCGTCATGGTCGCGCTGGAACACGGCATGCGCCTTGATGCTCACCTGGACATAGAGGTCGCCCGAGGGGCCGCCATTCACGCCCGGCTCGCCTTCGCCGGTCAGTCGCACGCGGTCACCCTCGTCCACGCCCGCGGGAATCTTGACCGCCAGGGTTTTCTGGTGCTTTGCGCGTCCGCCACCGCCGCAGGTGCCACAGGGCGTGGCGATGATCTTGCCGGAGCCGTGGCAGCGCGGGCAGGCCTGCTGGATGGAAAAGAAGCCCTGAGTCATGCGCACCTGGCCCTGGCCGCTGCAGTTGGTGCAGGTGGTCGGCTGCGTGCCGGGCTTGGCGCCGGAGCCTTTGCAGGTCTCGCATTCCGACATGCTCGGGATGCGGATCTTGGTCTCGAAGCCGTGCGCCGCCTGCTCGAGCGTGATCTCGAGGTTGTAGCGCAGGTCGGCACCGCGATAGACGTTCGATCGGCCCTGGCGGTTGCCGCCGAAGATGTCGCCGAAGATATCGCCAAAGGCGTCCGCGAAGCCGGATGCGCCCGCGCCGCCCGCCGCGCCTGCGCCCGGATCCACGCCGGCATGGCCGTAACTGTCGTAGGCGGGCCGTTTCTTGGGGTCGGACAGCACCTCGTAGGCTTCCTTCGCCTCCTTGAAGTGCTCTTCCGACTTTGGGTTGTCCGGATTGCGGTCCGGATGGTGCTTCATGGCGAGCTTGCGGTACGCCTTCTTGATGTCCTCGTCAGAGGCGTCCCGGTTTACGCCGAGCACTTCGTAATAGTCGCGTTTGGCCATGGTCAGTTCTTAAAACGCGCAAGGCGCGGGGCTGCCTGCCCCACGCCCCGCGCGGTGGATCGAATGGTGCAAGCCTACTTCTTGTCGCCTTTGATTTCGGTGAACTCGGCATCCACGACGTCGCCTTCGTCCTTCTTGCCGGCGTCGCCCTGCGCTCCGCCACCGGCGTTGCCGCCGGGGGCCGCTCCGCCGGGGGCCGCTGCGCCGGCCGCGGCCTGCGCTGCCTGCTGTTCAGCGTACATCTTCTCGCCGAGCTTCTGCGCAGTCTTGCCCAGTGCCTCGGCCTTCGCGTCGATCTGGGCCTTGTCGCCCGACTTGACCGCTTCCTCGGCATCCTTGGCCGCAGCCTCGATCGCCTCGACCTCGGACTTGTCGATCTTGTCGCCGTATTCCTTCAGCGACTTCCTGACCGAGTGGACAAGGGCCTCGAGCTGGTTGCGGGCGTTGACGAGTTCGAGCGCCTTCTTGTCTTCCTCGGCGTTGATCTCGGCGTCCTTCACCATGCGCTGGATCTCGTCTTCCGACAGGCCCGAGCTCGCCTGGATCTTGATCTTGTTCTCCTTGCCGGTGGCCTTGTCCTTGGCCGTCACATGCAGGATGCCGTTCGCGTCGATGTCGAACATGACCTCGATCTGCGGCATGCCCCGCGGCGCCGGGGGGATGTCGGACAGGTTGAACTGGCCGAGGCTCTTGTTGCCTGCGGCCACTTCGCGCTCGCCCTGCAGCACGTGGATGGTCACCGCGTTCTGGTTGTCGTCGGCGGTCGAGAAGACCTGCTGCGCCTTGGTCGGGATGGTCGTGTTCTTCTGGATGAGCTTGGTCATCACGCCGCCCAGCGTCTCGATGCCCAGCGACAACGGGGTCACGTCGAGCAGCAGCACGTCCTTGACGTCGCCTTTCAACACGCCGGCCTGGATCGCGGCGCCCACCGCCACCGCCTCGTCCGGGTTCACGTCCTTGCGCGGCTCCTTGCCGAAGAACTCGCGCACCTTGTCCACGACCTTGGGCATGCGGGTCATGCCGCCGACCAGGATCACGTCGTGGATGTCGGAGACCTTGACGCCCGAGTCCTTGATCGCGATGCGGCAGGGCTCGATGGTGCGCTCGATGAGGTCGTCCACAAGCGCTTCGAACTTGGCGCGGGTCAGCTTGAGCGCCAGGTGCTTCGGGCCCTTGGCGTCCGCCGTCACGTAGGGCAGGTTGATCTCGGTCTGCTGCGACGAGGAAAGCTCGATCTTGGCTTTTTCCGCGGCGTCCTTGAGGCGCTGCAGCGCGAGCACGTCCGAGCGCAGGTCGATGCCTTGCTCTTTCTTGAACTCGTCGCAGATGTAGTCGATCAGGCGCTGGTCGAAGTCCTCGCCGCCGAGGAACGTGTCCCCGTTGGTGGAGAGCACTTCGAACTGCTTCTCGCCGTCCACGTCGGCGATCTCGATGATCGACACGTCGAACGTGCCGCCGCCGAGGTCGAACACCGCGATCTTGTTGTCGCCCTTGGTTTCCTTGTCCATGCCGTACGCAAGCGCGGCCGCGGTCGGCTCGTTGATGATGCGTTTCACGTCCAAGCCCGCGATGCGTCCCGCGTCCTTGGTGGCTTGCCGCTGCGAGTCGTTGAAGTAGGCAGGGACGGTGATGACGGCCTCGGTCACTTCCTCGCCGAGGTAGTCCTCGGCGGTCTTCTTCATCTTGCGCAGCACTTCGGCCGAAACCTGCTGCGGGGCGACCCTCTTGCCCTTGGCCTCGACCCACGCATCGCCGTTGTCGGCCTTGACGATGCCGAAGGGCATCAGCTCGATGTCCTTCTGGACTTCCTTTTCCTCGAAGCGGCGGCCGATGAGGCGCTTGACCGCGTAGAGGGTGTTCCTGGCGTTGGTCACCGCCTGGCGCTTGGCCGAGGCGCCCACGAGGATCTCGTCTTCGTCCGTGTACGCGACGATGGAGGGCGTGGTGCGCGCGCCTTCCGAGTTCTCGATCACCTTGGGCTTGCCGCCCTCCATGATCGCGACGCACGAGTTCGTCGTGCCGAGGTCAATGCCGATGATCTTTCCCATGTCAGTATCCTTGGAGCAGTCTTGAACGTATGTTGCAGATGGGGTTTATGCGGCCGATTTCAAGCGGTTGCGGCTAGTTCGAGCGTGCCTTGGCGACCGTGACCAGCGCCGGGCGGATCACCCGGTCGTGCAGCCGGTAGCCTTTTTGCATGACCGCGACCACCGTGTTCGGGTCGGCGTCGGCCTCCACGGCCATCATCGCCTGGTGGAAGTGGGGGTCGAACTTGTCCCTGGCCGCCGGGTTGATCTCGGCGAGCGACGCCTTTTCGAAGGCCGCACCCAGCTGCTTCAGCGTGAGCTCCACGCCGCTGCGCAGCGTGGCGACATCTGAGGCGTGGTCGGCCAGGGCGGCCTGGAGGCTGTCCATGACCGGGACCAGCGCTTCAGCGAGCCTTTCGACCCCGTACTTGTGAGCGCTGGCGATGTCGGTCTGGGCGCGCTTGCGGGCGTTTTCGGCATCGGCAAGGGCGCGCAGCCAGGCGTCGCGTTGCTCCTGGACCTTGGCTTCGGCTTCGGCCAGGAGCTCTTCGAGCGTTTTTGCCGGGGCGGCGGGTTCGGTGGTGGTCTCGGGCTGGGGGATCGGTTCGGACATGGTTGCTCTGACGGGTTCAGGAAACGGACAATTTCCCTAATCTTGGGATGGAATTGGGGGATTCAAGGGGTGGGATGCAACTCATTGGCGATTTGGGTGCCGCCAGCGGGTGAGGGTGCAGAATTCGCTTGCCATCCAAAGAGTTAGCAGGCGTGCCGGTGAACGCGTTTGAGGGTATTGCCCATGACCGGAAACTTAGTGGGCTGCCAACCCTGTTTGTCAACGAAGGGCGGCTTAACCCGCGGCCTCAGGCGACTGGCGAGACGTCGTTTGGATTCAGAAACAGCCCTGCGTAAACGAACGACCGTGAGACCGCCTCGCAGTCCTTCTCCGCCACCCCCTCGCGGCGAAACGTGGCGTACCAGCGATCCTTGACTGTTGCCGCCATGGCATCGAAAAGGGTTGCTGCTTCCTCCTCGCCCAGCCGAAACGCTCCCGCTGACGAAACCAGGTTGGCCCGGTTCGCGTAGCGGCCGAATTTTCCGATCGTCATTGCGAGATCTCGCCGCTCCACGCTGACGTGGGGCGTGGGGGTAATGTCGTATGCCGGCGATAGCTCGAAAGACTGTCCGGGCGCGATCAGAGCGTGATTGCGCGGATGGTCGTCAGTGTTCGAGACCAATGCGCTGAACACCATCCGGCGAAAAAGCTCACGCAGATCGTCGTCGGGGCGCCGGTTCCAGCGTTTCAACTCGTCGGCGAGCAGCGCGTAGGACCACCGTTCGCGGGCTCGATGGGAGTCCTCTGTCCCGAGCACTGTCAAGCCGCTCACCATCCGGTGCCGGAGGTAGCCGCGATCCCCTTTCTCGCGATCGAAGCGCTTTACCAGCAGCACGTCGCGGCCGGCGACGACCTCGACCCGCGACTGGGCGACATGGAGTTCGCACTCGCGGGCGAGGGCGAGCATCGCTCCCTCGACGCGCGGATTGTTCCAGCGATCCTCCGGATGCGGGAATTTCGCCACCCAAAGGCCAGCGTCGTCTTCGACGACGTTCTTTGGCCGCGCCCCGCCGAGCGACGTACCCGGATTGACCAGCGCTGCGACCTGTTCCGCAACCGCGGCATCGGCATTGTCCGCCGGCGCCGCATCCCTGATGTACCGATCGGCCTCACGCATCAGTACTTCGAGTTGCAGCACCCGATTGAACCGCCGAGCCGGTTCGGGCGGATTGACGTGGAGTCCGAAGGAGAGGGCGCCTGCGCGATCCTCCGGCGAGTGAAGGAGATAGTCGATCTCCGACAGGTCCGTGCGCATTTGCTGCTTTTCGATCACGCTGCGACCCCACGAGTCCGGGGATGCGTCTCGCAGTGCGCCGAAGATGCCGCGCATCTTCACCGTTTCGAACGTACGCGGGACGATCGGCAGTTCGAAAGGATCCAGGGGAACCGCTTTCGCGTTTTCACGATATGAGCGCCCGTAGACGAACCTCCCCATCGGAACGCCGTCTTGCGACTCGAGCTGATAGCGTCCGGCAGTAACGGTCTCGAACGTCCCGGGGAGCTGGACATAGACAAAGCACTCCTGGGGCTTAGAATTCATCGTTCAGCCCGCCGGTCTGTCCGCGCACGCGCTTTGGCGCCAGGCGAGCCTCGAAAGCCTTGCCTTCCTCATCGCGTTCCGGTGCGAGGATATTCGAGAGTTCGTCGAACAAGCCGAGTACCCAGGCGCATGCGAAGTAAGTGCCGATGCTGGTAGTCGGGGAGCCGCGCTCCACTGATTGCATCGTGACCTTCGAGATCCCCGCTTTTTCCGCGAGTTCCACTTGCTTGAGCCTGCGGCGCTTGCGGGCCCGTGCAATGTTTCGCCCAAAGCGCTGCAGGGCGAGTGCGACCGTAGATGGCAGGGTTTTTGTGGAAAGCTTCTGTTTAGGCATGATAAAACGTGCCTTACGTGTATTTATGCATGTTCTATGCTACTTAATATATTCTCCGATGTCAAATAAAAAGCATAATAGACCATGCCTTAAGATTATTAAGGCATGTCCTGACCCGTAGTATCCAAACGCGGACTTCCGTTGCTTCGGATGATTACTTCAGCGCGAACCCCTGTCGCCTGACGTACGGCCCGAAGCTGTGGCGCTCGGGGACGGAATACTGCCGCGCCTTGTCCTCCGACCAGGTGTACGCCTCGGCCACGCCCCAGCGTTCCGCGAACCTTTGCTTGCCGGGTTCCGGCGGCTCGGCCTTGGCGCGGCGGGCGTCGTAAGCCGCGAGTTCGGTATCGAACCCGCTAGCGTCGTAGCGGTCCGTGTGCACTGTTATCGAGGGAGGCAGCCGCATGCTGAGCCGCCCGGCGCCCTCCGGATGCCCGACGCACAATCCCGCGACCGGGAACACACCCTCGGGTAAAGCCAGCAGTTCGCCCAGCCGCTCGACGTGGTTGCGGATCAGGCTGATGGGGCAGCACCCCAGCCCGAGCGACTCGGCGGCGGTGATGAAGGCCTGCATTACGATGCCCGCGTCGACGGCCGCGTTCATGAACATGTCGAGCGTGTCGTTCGGGAAAGGCGTGCCGCGCAATTCGGAGATGCGCCGGATGCGCCGGTTGTCGCCGCAGAAAACGAGGAACACCGGCGCCTGGGGGATCCACGGCATCGATTCGACCAGCCCGTTGATGGCGCCGCGCTGTGCGGCGTCGCGCACGATCACGATGCTGGCCTGCTGCAGGTCCGATTTCGCCGGGGAGGACAACGCTGCGGCGAGAACGATCTCCAAAGTTTCTTCCGACACCGAATCCGGCTTGAAACGCCGCTGCGTACGGCGCGCCAGCATGCCGGCGATGGTCCCGGAAGCCGGGGTGTTACGCCCGGCTTCGGTCGGCAGGCCGAAGCGACTTTCGATCAGGTCGGCGATGGTTTCGGTCATGAGTGGATTCCAATAAAGTAAAAGATTATTTTAAAGTGTCGTTTACAGGAGCCTGTTTCCTGTCTATTTTGTACTGGTACAGATACATTTACAATAGAAAACAGGTCCGTCTCCGGTCTGCGCTAGGGTTTTGCGTTGACGGCGTCCATGCAGGCCCGTGCCCCCGCGCTGATCTGCTCGAATGCCCCCGCGGCGACAAGCTTGTTCGACACGAGATTGCCGCCTATGCCCACCGCCACGGCGCCTGCCGCAAGATATTCACGCGCCGATTCGGGGCTGACGCCGCCGGTCGGAACCAGTTGGAGGAAGGGCAGGGGCGCTAGCACATCCTGGATGTACTTCGGGCCGCCCAGGCGATCATGAGGTTGGACTTCCTACCAATCAAATGGTACGGCTAGAGGGGTGGCATCGGCACAGGCGAATCAGGCAGGACGCTAGTTCACCGCGCTCCGGCGGAACAGACGCATCATTGCAGGCGCGGCCAGCACGGCGAGTCCGGTGACAAGCATCCCGGCGGTGATCGGCCTCTGGAGCATCTGAATCCACTCCCCCTGCACCAGATACAGCGACTGCACGAATGAGCGCTCAAGGATCGGCCCGAGCGCGAGCGCCAGTACCAGTATCGCCGGCTCGAATCGCAGCTTGCGCAACAGGTAGCCGGCCACGCCGCTGATCAGCAGCACCCAGATGTCCAGCATGCTGTTGGAAATTGCATAGGTTCCCACCAGGCAAAGCAGTGCGACGATGCTCGCGATCAGATACATGGGGAGACGCAGCAGCGAGACAAACACGCCGATCAGAGGCAGGTTCAGAACCAGGAGCATGCAGTTGCCCACGTACATGCTCGACACCACGCCCCAGAACACCTCAGGGTTCTTGGCCATCATCAGCGGCCCGGGCTGCACGCCATGGATTAGCAAAGCTGTCAGCAGCATGGCGGTAGCTGGCGCAAACGGGATGCCCAGTGTGAGCAGCGGGAGGAAGGCTCCCTGCGCCGCGCCGTTATTGGCCGCCTCCGGGCCCGCAACGCCTTCGATGGCGCCTTTGCCGAATTGCTCCGGATACTTGGATAGCTTGCGTTCGAGGGAGTAGGAAGTGAACGTGGCGATCATGGCAGTCGGACCTGGCACGAGGCCGAACAGAAATCCCATGATCGAGCCACGGGCAATGGGCGGCCACGATCGCTGCCAGTCGACCTTTGTCGGCAGAAGCTCGCGCAAGCGTACGGCAATTGGCGATTGCGTTTTCAGCTTCTGCTCGGCCATCACCAGAAGTTCCGCCACGCCGAACATGCCCATCGCGATCGGTACTAGGTCGATACCCTGCGAAAGATTGAGAAAGCCGAAGGTGAAGCGGCTGGTCCCCGACATCGGCTCCATGCCGATGGTGCTCAGTGCCAGGCCTGCCGCGACCATCACGAACGCGCGCGACAGTGAAGAGTCCGTGAGCCGGGAAAGGGTCATCAATCCGAGCAAGCACAGCGCGAAATATTCGGGCGGACCAAACGTCAAAGCAACCTTGGACAGCAGGGGGCCGACAAAAGCCATGCCGACAACGCCGATGGTGCCCGCGACGAAAGAACCGATTGCAGCCACGAACAGTGCCGGCCCAGCCCGGCCGCGCCGCGCCATCTCGTAGCCATCGAGCGTGGTGACCACCGAGGAGACTTCACCAGGGACCTTCAGCAGGATGGCTGTGGTTGAACCGCCGTACATGGATCCGTAGTAGATCCCGGCGAGCATGATCAATGCGCCCGCAGGGGTCAGCGCGAACGTGGCTGGCAGCAGGAGCGCCATCGCGCCGACCGGTCCGATGCCCGGCAGTACCCCGACCACGGTTCCGATCAGGACGCCGACAAAGCACGCGAGCAAATTGCGCCATTCGAACGCGACCGAAAATCCGAACAAGATCCCGTCGATCGCACTCATCTCAGAAACTCCAAGATGGCGTGGGGAACTGTACGCCGAGGAGTCTCTCGAACAGCAGCACGGCTGCTGTCGTCGTCACGGCGGCCACAGCCATCCGGCGCCACATGCCGCGCATGCCGAACACCTGCAGCGTGACCATTTGAAGTATCAGGGAGGGCAGAATGAAGCCGACGCGCGGCAGCAGCACGAGGAAGACGATGAACGCTGCTGCGAGCACAGCGGGGCGCGCCGTGACTGCGCGCAGGTCCAGATCGACTGGATTGCTCTCGCGAATTACCTGCAGGAGGCAGGAGAGCGATGCGGCGCTCATCAAGCTCCCGACGAGCAGCGGAAAGACCCCCGGCCCGGGTTCGGCCAGTGTCCCCCGCGGCAGCGCCAGCGCCATGTAGACGTGCCCGACGCCAACCGAAAGGAACAGGACGGCGGCCGCCAAGCCCGCCGTTCTAGAGTTCATTTCTTGCCCAGGCCGAGCTCTTTCAGGACCGCGGCATTGGCCCGGTACGAAGCCCAGAGTTCCTGGCGGAAGGCTTCCGGCTCCTTGGTGTCGAGGACGAATCCGCGCGACTTGACCCCGGCCGAGAAGGTGGGATCCGCGAGGGCTGCCTTCGCAGCTTGATAGAGCTTGTCCCGGATGTCTTTCGGCAAGCCCTTTGGTCCGATCAGTGGATAGTACACACCCAGTGTTACGTCGTAGCCCAGCTCACGGAAAGTCGGCGCGTCGGGATAGCTCGGATTGCGCTTTTCCTCGAACGTAGCCAACACTCGTGCTGTCCCGGCGGCGGTGTGCGGCAGGATTTCCGGCGGATGGACCACAAGCGCCTCGACGTGGCCGCCGAGCATCGACGGAATGGATTCCGCGCCGCTGAGATAGGGAACGTGGGCGAATCGTGTGCCCGCCTTTGTGTTCAGGCTAGCTAGTGTAGTGCTTCGTTCTGTTTGGAACTTAAGCGGCTGTTGGCGCGAATGACCTTGGCAAGGATGTCATTGGCCTTGGCAGTCCATACGAAAGGCTTGGGATTTTTATTGTGCAAATCGATGTACTCCTTGATTGCAGTGGT
>CAMAXP010000052.1 GCA_945862265.1 Bordetella parapertussis | reverse complement strand
CTGTACCAAGATCGCTTCACGCGGCAACACGGGTAAGATGATTCGAAG
This sequence comes from Bordetella parapertussis, assembly GCA_945862265.1. GTDB lineage: Bacteria > Pseudomonadota > Gammaproteobacteria > Burkholderiales > SG8-39 > SZAS-79. The sequence continues at coordinate 29,077 of CAMAXP010000052.1, read as the reverse complement.
CCGACTTTCGCTCCGCGTCGGACGTTCGTCGCAGGCGACGAACGCCGCCACTGAGCGAAAGTCATTCAAGCCTCAAACACAGAAATCAGGACACTCCCGTGCAGTTTCGCAAATGGGCCAACCAGATCGTCAAGGACTACACGATTCAAGGGTGGGTCATGGATGCGGAGCGCTTGAAGAGTGGCGGCAGCGTCCTGACGGATGAATTCTTCGAGCGACAGCTGGAAAAAGTTCGCGAGATCCGCCTCTCCGAGCGCAAGTTCTACCAGAAGATCACTGACATCTACGCCACCTCGCTGGACTACGATCCGAGCGCCACGGCGACAAAACGTTTTTTTGCGGCAGTACAGAACAAGCTGCATTACGCCATTCACGGCCAGACCGCGGCAGAAGTCATTGTGGATCGGGCTGATCGGCGTGGATCAATGCGCAGTGTAACGGTGTGGCTCATGTGACTCAATCGAGCCACTGCCGAAAATGCATGATCGGCGTTCGAAGCGGGCAAAATATGACCATCACGAGCGTCGCCGGCATCATCACGGCTAATCGCAGCGTGACGGTGGTGACGGTGATTCCTTATTGTTCCTCTTCACAAAAGTATAGTCATACCCGCCGTTGCCGACCGTCACTGCCCTGCCAAGGGGGTAGGGGGGGTGAAATCTCTAGGGCGGCGGGCCAAAGACGCGTGCGCGTGCACAGATTTTTGCGCGTGCACAATGAAACAAGGGGGCATGCACTATGCACAATGGCCTCCCCTCAGAACCCGGGGTCACAAATGCAAGAGTCAACGCTGATTGCCGCGTGCTTGACACAAATCAGCATGCGCAAATTTGCGCAGTGACGAAACATCATCAATTTCTGGGATACGCCGACGTCGCCATTGCGTGAGTTCGTGTCTGCGCTCAACTGGTAGGTGAAATACGGCGCAAACCATCCCGCGCCTTCCCTCGAGAAATGCCTCAAGCATGCGAAGAACGACCTTCGCACAAACAGAGAATAGAGACGAATTTAAGGGTGCTGCAGGGTGAAAATGTACCGACCGGTGTCCACCCTGAATTCGCAGCGCCGGAAAAAGCCCCGTAAATTCGGGGCTTAGCCCGCGCAGGAACAAGGCCAGAGCATGTCTGGCCTTGAGATAGTGGTGGAGTGGAAGGGGATCGAACCCTCGACCTTCGCATTGCGAACGCGACGCTCTCCCAACTGAGCTACCACCCCACGAAGGGCGCAGATTGTAACCCACGCGCGCCTCCCCCACAAACAACCCCCGGGCGGATATCATTGGTATCCGCTCGAATTCGGGTCAGCCACCTACACAGAGGTCACATGGAGATTTCGCCCCCCTTCGGTTACAAGGAAGTGGTCCCGCTGCAGAAGAACCAGAAAGTCAGCCTGCTCAAGGTCGGCGAAGTTCCGCCATTCGTCCGCGACCTGAACGCGATCCCGATCAGCTTTGCCGAGTTTGCCAAGGTCGCGCACAGCTACCCCCTCGTGTTCACCAGCGGCGACCAGGGCAAGACGTTTGCGCCCGTCGCCGTGCTCGGCATGACCGGCGGCGAGAACCTCTTCGTGAGCAAGGACGCCTGGGCTGCGAACACCTACGTCCCGGCCTACGCCCGGCGCTTCCCGTTCTGCATGGCCAAGGTGACGGCCAATGGCATCGAGCAGCAGGAACGGTTGATCTGCGTCGAAAAGGGCTACGCGGGCGACAGCGGCGAAGCGATGTTCGACGCCAAGGGGGAACCCCTCGCACGCTGGAAGGAAATCGAGCTGCTGCTGTCGGAATACGAAGTCGACCTCGAGCGCACGCGGGAGATGTGCGCCGTCCTCGCGGACTACGGTCTCCTCGAATCCTTCAACATGCAGGCCACGCTCGCCAAGGGCGGCTCGATGCAGCTTGATGGCATGTACCGGGTCGACGAGAACAAGGTCGGCGAGCTGAACGCGAGCCAACTGAAGAACCTCGTCAAGAAAGGCATCATGGGGCGCATCTACGCGCACCTGCTGTCGATGGAGAACTTCAACGGCCTGCTGGAGCGCAAGTTCAAGGCAGCCGCCTAAAGTTCTTCCTGGAAGGTGCCGATAGTCCCGTGGCAGCCGGACACCCGTCCGCCGCCACGGAGCACCAGCCATGCAGTCAGCAGTAGCGCAAGAGTTCTCACTCGAGCACGAAGCCGAGCAAGTCGTGAGGGAAATCGGCATCCCTCCCTGCCCTGGAACCCTCACCTCGGTCGTGCGGGAGATGCGGCGCGACGAGCCTGACCTGCGCAAGCTCTCCGACCTGCTCGGGTCGGACGTCGCCTTGTCGGCGACAATGCTGAAGACGGTCAATTCGCCCTTCTACGGCCTGAAAACCAAGGCCGGCACGATTCAGCAGGCCCTGTCCATCCTGGGCTTGCGGGCAGGCGTGAACCTGGTGACCGGGCTGCTGCTGCGCCAGGCATTCCCCGTGGGCGCAAGCAGGCTCATGGAAGATTTCTGGGACCGCTCGATGCGCCTTGCGGCCGCTTCCGCCGCGCTCGCGCCGCGCCTCAAATGCTGCAACCGCGACCAGGCACATACCTTCGCCCTGTTCCGCGACTGCGGCCTCGCAGTCATGATCCGCAAATTCCCGATGTACGAGGACATAGTCGATTGCAGCGCCGCCGACCCCGGCCAGCCGATCACCGAGGTCGAGAACATCCGCTACGACGTCGACCACGCGCGCGTAGGCTACGCGCTCGCACGCAGCTGGTTCCTGCCCGAGACGATCGGGCGCGCGATCCTTCACCATCACGACCTCGCGCAAATAGCCTCGGGGCGGATCGCGCTGCCCATGGAAAGCGCACGACTGGTTGCGCTGGGCCTGCTCGCGGAACAAGTGTGCGCGATCCACTCCAGCCGCCCGCCCTGCTTCGAATGGGCCATGGGGGAGGGCGTTGTCCTGGACTCGTTCGGCCTGGACGAGGCCGACATAGCCGCCCTCGCCGTCGAACTCGAGGGTGAGCTGGGCTGACCCCGTTACTTCATCAGCCCCTGCTTCTCTATGAGGTCCACGATGGTCTCGAGCCCCTCGCCGGTCTTCAGGTTGGAGAACACGAACGGGCGCTGGCGCCCCGGATCCGTCGGGCGTTGCATTCCGGTGGGAAGTCGTTTACTGTACAAAAATACAGTATATGAACAGGCGCGCGCATCCCGCCGCCTGCACCCCGCATGCACTCCCTCTCTGCGCTCAGCGACATCCTGCGGAACGGCCGCGTCTGGCGGGCCGGTGCGGTGTCGCGCACCGAACTCCCGGGTATCCCGAGCGGCTTTCCCGCACTCGACGCCGAATTGCCCGGCAAGGGCTGGCCGACGGGAACGCTGACCGAATTGCTGCCCGAGCATGCGGGCATAGGCGAAGTGCGCGCGCTCGGCCCGGCGCTGGCAAGGCTCTCCAGCGAAGGCCGCTGGCTCGCGTGGATTGCACCGCCTTACCTGCCTTACGCCCCGGCCCTGGAAGCAGCAGGCATCGACCTTGCGCGGGTGATGGTCGTCCGCACCCGGTCCCCGCAGGACGCGCTCTGGGCCATTGAGCAGGCATTGCAGTCAGGCGCTTGCGGCGCGGTGCTGGGCTGGCCGGAGAAAGCCACCTTCGCGCAACTGAGGCGGCTGCAGATCGCCGCCGAAGGCAGTCCGGCGCTCGCCTTCCTTTTCCGCGCGCCGCTCGCCGCGCGCGAATCCTCCCCGGCCGCGCTGCGCCTGCACCTGCAAAGCCTCAAAGGCGAACTCGCGGTCAAAATCCTCAAGCGCCGTGGCGGCCCCCTCGCCCGGCCGCTCCTGCTCACGCCGGCACCCGTGGTTGAACCCTCGACCCCGTCCGCACGGCACACCATTACCGCAACCGACCATGCAATGGACCGCGCTTTACCTGCCGCGCCTGCCCCTCGAATCCTTCCTGCGCGCTTCGCCCACGGCTGACCCCTGGGCGATGGCGGAGAACCGCCACGTCCTCGACTGCAATACCGCGGCCTTCGCGCTGGGCGTACGCCCGCGCATGGCGCGCGCGGCTGCGGCGGCGCTTGCGCCCGGCCTGCGCTTTTGCGAGCGCGACCCGCAAGCCGAGCGCGTGGCGCTCGAAGGCGTCGCCGAATGGGCGGGCTGCTACACGCCGAACGTCGCGCTCGCGATGCGCACCGCCGGCCCGGCCGGGCTGCTGCTCGAAGTCTCCGGCAGCCTGAAGCTCTTCGGCGGCCTGCCTGCCCTGACGACCGGCCTGGCGCGGGGCGCAGCCGAAATGGGATTCACCGCCAGCATCGCCTCCGCACCGACCGCGCAAGGCGCCTGGCTGCTCGCACGCGCCGGCGCTTCCTCGCCCTGCCAGGCACTGGCCGACCTGCCCCGCCGCCTCCAGCCGCTGCCTGTCGAGGTGCTCGACTGCGACGCTCGCACGCTTGCGACGCTGGAGTCGGTGGGTGTGCGCACCCTGGGTGAAGTGCTTGCGCTGCCGCGCGCGGGGCTCGCGCGCCGGTTCGGCGCAGCGCTGAGTGACGAGCTCGACCGCGCCCTCGGGACGCGGCCCGACCCGCGCACATACTTCTCTCCGCCGGAGACTTTCTACGCCGGGCTCGAACTCCCGGCCGAAGTGCGCGAAGCCGGCGCGCTCGTCTTCGCCGCCCGGCGATTGATTACCCAGCTCGGCGGCTTTCTCGCGGCCCGCGACGGCGGCATACAGCGCTTTCGCATCGAACTCTTCCACAAGGAGGCGCGCACCGACGTGGACATCGGCCTCGTGCGTCCCGGCCGCGATACCGGACACTTCGCATTGCTTGCGCGCGAAAAACTCTCAGCGCTCGCACTGCGGGAGCCTGTGCGCAGGATCGCACTGGCGGCCGACGAGGTCCTTGCGGTCGCGCACGAAACCCTCGACCTGCTCGACGATGCGCTGAAGCGCCCGGGCGACTGGCACGGCCTGGTCGAACGCCTGCGCGCACGGCTCGGCAACCATGCGGTCAGCGGGGTGGCGACCTACGCCGAGCACCGGCCCGAGGCGGCGTGGCGCGTGGCGGAACCCGGCGCACGCAGCCCGGCGCTCGAATTCGGCACGCGCCCACTGTGGCTGCTGCAAAAGCCGAAGCGGCTCGAAGAAGTCGGCTCGGCGCCCCAGTGCGAAGGGCCGCTCTCGCTGCTGGCCGGGCCCGAGCGCATCGAATCAGGCTGGTGGGACGGCCACGATACGGCACGCGACTACTTCGTCGCCCGCGCACCGACCGAGTCCCTGCTGTGGGTCTATCGCGAACGCGGGGTGGAGCGGGGACACTGGTACCTGCATGGCATCTTCGGCTGAAGGAGACGAGCAGGGCGCGCGGATGAACACGTCCTTGCCTGCCTATGCCGAGCTGCACTGCGTCTCGAACTTCAGCTTCCTGCGCGGCGCTTCGCACGCGACCGAACTCGTCGAGCGGGCGCACGCCCTCGGTTATGCGGCGCTCGCCGTCACCGACGAATGCTCGCTCGCCGGCATCGTGCGGGCCCACGTCGCGGCCAAGGCGCTCGGCCTCAAGCTGATCGTCGGCAGCGAAGTCGCGCTCGAAGACGGGCCGCGGCTCGTGCTGCTCGCCACGGACCGCGAGGGCTACGGCAACCTCTGCGAACTCATCACCGCCGGCCGGCGCCGCGCGAAGAAAGGGACCTACAGCCTTTCACGCACGGACCTGGATGGCGGCCTGCCGGGGTGCCTGGCGCTGCTCCTGCCCGGCAAGCAGATCGCCGAAGGAGAGGCGCACTGGCTTGCGCAACGGTTTGCCGGGCGCGCATGGATCGCCGTGGAACTCCACCATGGCCCGCGCGACAAGGCGCGCCTCGCCGGGCTGCGCGCCCTCGGCGAAGCCTGCGGCCTGCCGCTCGTCGCGGCCGGCGACGTGCACATGCACTCCCGTTCGCGCCGCCCGCTGCAGGACACGCTCACCGCGATCCGCCTGGGCGTGCCGGTTGCGGAGGCCGGGCACGCGCTCTTCCCGAATGCCGAGCGCCACCTGCGTCCGCGGGTCCGGCTGGCGCAGCTGTACCCGGAGGCCATGCTCGCTGAAACGCTCGCGGTCGCCGCGCGCTGCACGTTCTGCATCGACGAGTTGCGCTACGAATATCCGCTGGAGGTCGTGCCTGAAGGGGAAACGCCGGCGAGCTGGCTTGCACAGCTGGTCGAAGAAGGCGCGGCAAGACGCTATCCCTCGGGCACGCCGCCGAAAGTCCTCGCGCAACTGCGGCACGAGCTCGCGCTCATCGCGACCCTCGGCTACGAATACTATTTCCTCACGGTCCACGACATCGTGCGGTTCGCCCGCGGCGCGGGCATCCTCTGCCAGGGGCGCGGCTCCGCGGCCAATTCGGCCGTCTGCTATTGCCTGCACATCACGGAGATCGACCCCGCGCGCTCGCGCCTGCTGTTCGAGCGCTTCATCTCCCGGGAACGCAACGAGCCGCCCGACATCGACGTCGACTTCGAGCACGACCGGCGCGAAGAGGTGATCCAGTACATCTACGCGAAGTACGGCCGCGAGCGCGCGGCCATTGCGGCCACCGTCATCCGCTACCGCTCAAAAAGCGCCCTGCGGGACCTGGGCAGGGCGCTCGGCTTTTCCCTGGAGCAGCTGGAACGCCTCGCCAAGCTGCTCGCGTGGTGGGACGAGGCCGATGCGCTGCCCGCGCGGCTGCGTGAGTCCGGGTTCGACCCGGAGGCCCGCGCCGTGAAGCAACTGATCGAAATGACCGGCGCGTTGCGCGGCTTTCCGCGGCACCTCTCGCAGCACGTGGGCGGGTTCGTGATCGGGCGCGGCAAGGTTTCGCGCCTCGTGCCGATCGAGAACGCGGCCATGCCGGAGCGCTCGATCATCCAGTGGGACAAGGACGACCTCGACGCGGTCGGCCTGCTCAAGGTCGACGTGCTCGCCCTCGGCATGCTCTCGGCCATCCGGCGTGCACTGCAACTCGTCGGGGACGGCCGCGGCGGGGCGCTCCGGATGCAGGACATCCCCGCCGAGGACCCGGCCGTCTACCGGATGATCCAGCAGGCCGATACGGTCGGCGTGTTCCAGATCGAGTCGCGCGCGCAGATGTCGATGCTGCCGCGGCTCAAGCCGGAAAACTTCTACGACCTGGTGATCGAGATCGCCATCGTGCGTCCGGGACCGATCCAGGGCGAGATGGTGCATCCGTACCTGCGCCGCAAGCGCGGGCTGGAACCGGTGGTGTACCCGAGCGAAAAGGTGCGCGGCGTGCTCGAGCGCACGCTCGGCGTGCCGCTGTTCCAGGAGCAGGTCATGGGAATCGCCGTGAATGCCGCCGGATTCACTCCCGGCGAGGCCGACCAGTTGCGGCGTGCGATGGCGGCCTGGAAAAGAAAAGGCGGCCTCGGCCCGTTCCAGACAAAGCTCATCGACGGGCTGCTCGCCAACGGCCACAGTCGCGAATACGCCGACCAGCTCTTCAACCAGATCCTCGGGTTCGGGGAGTACGGGTTTCCGGAGTCGCACTCCGCGAGCTTTGCATTGCTCGCCTACGCCTCGTCCTGGCTCAAGTGCTACCACCCGGCCGAGTTCCTCTGCGCGCTGCTCAACAGCCAGCCGATGGGGTTCTATTCGCCTTCGCAGCTGGTGCAGGACGCCCGGAAAGCACAAGGCGAAAGGCGCGGCGTAGAGGTCCTGCCGATCGACGTCCTGGTCAGCCGCTGGGACTGCTCGCTGGAAGCGGGCTTCCACGGCGACCACGCCGTCAGGCTCGGCCTGTGCATGGCGGGCGGGTTCGGGCAGCCGGCGGCCGGGCGAATCGAAGCTGCACGAGCTCTTTCCCCGCTCGCATCGGTCGCCGACCTGGCAACCCGCGCGGCGCTGGATCGCCGCGAACTCTCCGCTCTCGCCAGGGCCGGCGCGCTGCAGCGCATCGCCGGCCACCGGCACGAAGCGTTGTGGCAGGTCTCGGGCATCGAGGCGCAAACGCCGCTCCTGCAGGGCGCGACCGGCAATGAAGAGGCCCTGGAACTGCGCCCGCCGACCGAAGGCGAGGACATCGTCGCCGACTACGCAAGCACGGGGCTCACGCTCGGCCAGCATCCGCTCGCACTGCTGCGCCCCCGGCTCACGCGCGGCCGGTCGATCACCGCCGAGGCCCTGATGCGCCTGCCGCACGGCAGGAACGCAAAGGTGAGCGGCATCGTCACCGGCCGGCAGCGTCCGGGGACCGCTTCGGGAACGGTGTTCGTGACGCTTGAAGACGAAACCGGCTGGATCAACGTCATCGTCTGGCCGACCCTGGTCGAAAAGCAGCGGCGCGAGCTACTCGGCGCAAAGCTGATGACGGTGCACGGCGTGCTCGAGCGGGACGGTGGCGTCGCGCACCTGATCGCGCGCAAGCTGGTCGACGACACGCGGCTGCTCGGCGAACTGGCGACTGAGAGCCGGGATTTCCATTAAACGGCCGGGCATTCCGGGCGGCAGGGGATTTCCGGTATCCTCGCTTCGTACAGTCCGCTGACTACTGCCATGCCAAAATTCGCCATAAGCAGGACCATTCGCACATGCGCCACGGCGTTACTGCTGGCGCTGCTGCCGATGCACGCGACGGCCCAGGCGACGACGCAGCTCTACACCTGGAAGGACGCCGACGGCCACGTCACCATCAGGAACACCCCGCCCCCCTGGTACAAGGAGGCCGAACGCACCCGCGGGCCGCGCGTCCAGGTGCTGCGCAATGGCAAGGTCATCGATGACACCGCGTGGCCACTGGAGAGGCGCCGGGAAGGGCGCGCCCAAACGGCCAAGGCTGAAGCGGCGGCGGCCGCAAAGAAGGCTGACGACGACTAGGAAAGAGGTCAACCTTTGCCACAACCTGCCGTTATTCCAATCGTTACCGGTAGCGGATAGCCCCAGTGGCTGCCGGAACAGGAGCGGGGGCACTTTTGAAGGTGCCGCCCGCTCTTTTCTTTGGCGGGCCGTTTTGGACTAAAAAGGATAGATGCTGACGGTCACACCCGAGGCGTCGGCAGCCACCCGGATGAGAGGATGGGTTGCGTCAGCCGCGGCCAATTCGGTGACGCCTGCGCCTGTTCTCGCGTAGCGCAGTTTCCAGGTGCCTGGCGGATACTTGAAATAGTGCTTGCTTCCCCAGGCCAGATCCACGTTCTCGCGATTGACTCGGGGTTCGCTTACTTCCCGCCACAAGGTGGCCGAAATTTTCCATCCCGCCTTGCCTTGCCTTGGCGCTGCGTCCCCTGAATGCGCCGCACTTGCGCGCCAGCAGACCTCTTGCGGGGTTTCCGAAATCAGGCCGAGTTTCCATTCCTTCCATTCGTCCGCGTTCTGCACTCCGGCCTGGCCCGGCACAAACGCGCTGCTGCCCGGCCTGAGTCGCCAGCCGTCTGCAAGCTCCTGGGGTGTCAGCACGAGGCATTTGCGGTCGGTCTCTTCCGAATTGGCCGCGGTGAGCAGGAATTCTCCGGACAGCACGGTCTTCTGCTGGGTTGTCGCGGTGCTGGTGGTGTAGTCGATGCTCATGCGGCCAAACGAATGCGGCAGGATCCCGATGTCGACTCGCAACTGTTCGGTTCCAGTAGAGGAAAAGAAACCCGAAGGCGGACTCCAGGGAACGCTGACAATGCCCGTCCTCCAGACAATGCTCTCGGGTTCCACCGCGTTCAGATCGGCGGTGGGCACACTGAACGACAGTCGGTCGGTAGCGTAGTCAAAAGCCTTGTAGGATTTTCCTCCGATCGAAAGCTGCGCAACCGTCTCCGCGGCGCCCGAAGCGGGGAAGTTTCCGCTCACATTGATTGATTGAAACGGGGTGGACGGAAACAGGAAAATCGGGCCACTTGCATTCAGCAGCGGGACCGCGCCTGGGGAACGCAGCCGATAGGCGATCGCCTGGGCGCGTTCACCAGCATCCTTGACACGTGCGTCTACGGGCGAGTAAAGGTCCGCGACCAGCGCTTCGATTTCTGCTTGAAACCTTTTCTCCCGCTCGCCCAGCGCCGAGGAGGTGAGAGGCAGGCTGTCCCTGAATTCCGCCCGGCCGCGTGCAATGGCGTTCTGCGCGCGCACGCCGGCTACCACCAAGACTTCACGCTGCGCCTGCATGGCCCTTTGCACCAGGGTACGGACTTCCGTCTGGCCGATCGCGAGGAACGCACCAAACGTCTTCGGAGTACCTGGCTCCTGTCCTGCGCCTTGACCATCCTCGGCGGGATTGAGCGTCTTGTACACATCGGGGGCCGCAAGCGCGACCACGGCCCCGGCAGTGGCACCGACGGCGAGGGTTACTCCAGCGCCTTGCGCGGCAATTGCGGCCGCACCGCTATGGGCGGCCGCAATGAGGCCCGCGCATCCACTGAGAAACAGCATGCTTGAAACAATCAAGGCGACAACAGCGGATTGCATGAACTCCCCTTCGCAGCGGACCGCATGGATTGCGGCAACTATTTTGGTGCAGCCGGAATCGATTCAACTGACTCGCGACCTTCTGCAACGCCTTGAAAATTCTGGTGGCCGTGTTGGACTCGAACCAACGACCAAAGGATTATGAGTCGGCCCCGGCCCCATTCCCCACAACATGAAGCTGCACAATACGACTGATAAAGCAGTGAGACTGCGCTGTCAATTGTTGCCGAAAGCGATCTTTGAGACGCGCGACCGTGTGTCTCCACTTGGGCGTGCTTGGTTGGGTGTCTTCGCGCCAGCGGTTTTGGAGTTGCAGCCGTCGGCCTCGTAGCGCCCCGCGTAGCGCCTGAAATTGCGCTCCGGCACCCCCAGTCTTGCTATTCAAATATATAAAAGTCATACTCGAAAATACGCTTTTACCTCTTTGGAAGAATCGTGAAACCTAGTCTGCTCGATCGGGTCACCATCGAAGTCGGCAAATGCGGCGGTCGCCCCTGTATTCGTGGCTTGCGCATTCGTGTCACAGATATTCTGGGCCTGCTTGGCGCCGGCGCTTCCCACCAGGAAATTCTTGAGGACTATCCCTCCCTCGAAGAAAACGACATTCTGGCATCGCTTGAATATGCCGCAATCCAGACTGACCATGCCATCCTGATTTCTGCATGACCCTGTTGGTCGACAATCAGTTGCCATTGGCTTTGGCTCGTTATCTGGCTGCCAATGCTTGGGAATGCATTCATGTGCAGGATGTCGCGCTAGAGACAGCAACCGACCGCACAATCTGGCAGTACGCCTTGGAGCGAGGCCTAACGATCATCACCAAGGACGAAGATTTTCAGGCTCTCGCCAATCGTCAAGGCAGCATCCCACCCCAGGTGGTATGGGTACGGCTCGGCAATTGTCGGAAAGCTACATTGCTGGAAGCGTTTTCGAGGATCCTGCCTGCGTTGCGTGATGCGTTGGACGCCGGGGATGCTGTCGTGGAGATTAGATAAAATTAGAGGTTAAGCAGTTCACGATTCTTTAGGGATTTGAACTTTGACTTTTTGCCTCAGGGGCCGGCGCAAGCCGGCCTTGCTTTATCTGCGCCCTTCTCATGAAGACGGCGGGCACGTTCAAGTAGTCGGGTGAGGCTTTGCACAGCAGGTTCCAGCAGCTTTTGCGGTGTGAACCGATAGCCCAGAAATTCGAATCCTTTCTCGGTCTTGTCGATGTAGCCGCCGACCTGTTTCGCGCCCAGTAACCCGGGCTGCGCGATCGGCCTTGAGCTTCTCGCGATCCGCCTTGACCGCCTGCGCATCCGCCTTGACCGCAGCGCGGTCGGCCTTGATCGTCCCGGGAGCGGGTGCCTGGGCGTAGGCCGCCCCGCCGGAGCTAACGGAAGACCACCGATGTGTAAGCAGTTGTGACGCCTTGCGCGCGCGGACCAGCCAGGGGAAAAGCATGATTCAGCGCGGACGGCAGGCGCCTGCCGGCAGGTTGACGCCACAGCCGCCTACGGCAACCGTCGAACTGACCGGTATCACGTCAACCCCTGCCCCCTCTGGCGCCGCGCCCGACCCGCCTGCTCCGCCCGATCCCGGCGTGGCGTCGGGATTTCCCTCGTCCGCTGGAGCAGGCCCCGCAGAGGTTGGCGGTAGCGAGTTGAAGAAATCGCCGCCGGCGCGGACGATCGGAACTGTTGCAGGGACAATCGCAGCCGGCGCAACGATGCTTGAGATCGCGGCGCCCACGCCACCATTGGCCGTGCTCGCGGGCACCGTGACGTTCAGGACACCGTCGACGAATGCAATGGAGTAATTGGTCGCGTTCAGTCCGAGCGGAGTAATTCTGTACTGGCCTTCCGGGGATGAAATCGAAGCCGGGGTAGAGAACGCGAGGAGCCCGCCCAGGCTTCCGGGTCCATCCAAAAGCTTGAAGCCGGAGAAGATCGCACTGAAGGCCGGATTCGCCGCACCCGCCGGCCGGCTGGCATCGCCGGCAGTGACCGCAAGCAACGCAGGCGTGATCCCCAGCGTGCTGCCCGCCACCAACGTCGGCGCGCTGTAGTTCCCGCTCGGCGTCGTGAAGCTGCCCGCCGTGATCGACCGGCTCCCCACGTCCTCGCCCGCCACCCGCGTGAGCGCCGTCGCCGTGCTCGTCAACGCGCTGTCGTTCACCCCCACCGCGCCGTTCCAGGTCACGATCCCCGCGTTGTTCACCAACCCGGAGAGCGTCACCCCAACACCACCCAGCGACGAATCATCCCCACCGTAGGTCTTCGTCTGGTTGGCCACCGTCGCCGTCAGCCCAGCCTGCGTGATCCCCAGCGTCTGTCCACCCGCGAATGAAATGGCGTACCTGGCACCGGATGCGAAACTGCCTTGCGTGATCGCCCGGTCGCCGACCGACTCTCCTGCAGCCCGTCCAAAGGATCCTGCGATCCCGGCCGTGGTTGCAGTGTCAGCGACGCCATCGTCGACGACGTATCCCGCGGCCCCGTAAGTCTGAACCGGATCGTTGCTGCCATAAACCTTGGTCTTGTTGTCGGGCGTCACCGCAAGCGTCGGCTGGAAGCTGTAGACCAAGTGGTTGCCGGACGCGATGGAGGCCGGCGGGTCGCCCGCGTACGTCCGGCCATATAGGCGCGGCAGCGTGGAACCCGCGGCACCGGTCAGCCCGTTTTCCGTCGACCCCGCCGGGGACGTCGAATAGACCAGCCAACGGCCCGCGCCCGGCACAAGCGCGCCTGCACCCACCGCGTTGATGAAGTTGCCCCCGGCTGCAAGCACTATCGAATCGCCTCCACCCGTGGCGGTGATCGTGCCGTTCAGCGTGAGGTCGCCAGACAGCGTTTGGGCGGACAGCGTGCCGACCGACGAAGCACCGAGTGCGAGTGCACTGGAATCGACGACGCTTGCAGCGCCACCCGTACTCAGTACGAGATTGCCGTTGAAATTGTTCCCGGCATTGCCGGCCGCAATGTCACCGCTGCCGGTGCTGGTGAGCGTGGTGACGCCACTGGTGGACACGCTGCCACCGTAGGACTGTGCGCCCGTGGTACGGATCGAACCGCCATTGATTGCCGTGGCCTGGCCTGCGCTCGTGGCCACCGCTGCTAGCGCATTGACCGCGCCGACTGCGCTCAAAAAGGTGAGCGTGCCTGAGCCGACCTGCGTGAGCGTCGAAGTCCCGGGGGATGCGTCGTTCACGGCGCCGCCCAGCGTCAGGCTGCCATTGCCGCCGATGCCGGCATCTGCGCCCAGCGTGATCGCCCCCCCGTACGACGCACTGCCGGAGTTCACGATTAGGGCGCCCCTGCTGCCGGCTCCGGGTCCGCTCACTGTCAATGCCTCGGCGCCGATGGCGATGCCGTTGTCGATTTCCAGGGTGGCTCCGGTTGCGACTGTCGTGCCACCGCCCGTGGTACCGAGCGCGTTGTTGTTGGCCGCCTTCAGCGTACCCGCACTGATCGCCGTCGCACCCGTGTAGGTGTTCGCACCGGAGAGGGTCCAGGTGCCGGCGCCCGCCTTGGTGAGCGTGCCCGCGCCCGTGCCGAGGATGCTCGCCAGGCTGCTGGCCGTGTTGCTTCCGTCCAGCGTCAGCCCGAGCCCCGCCCCCGTGATCGTGCCCGCATTCGACAGCACCAGGTTCCCGTTGCTCGCCACGATGCTGCTCGCGCTGCCCAGAGTGATCAACCCGCTGTAGGTCGCCGCCGTCGCCGCAGCGTTCGTCAGCGCCCCGGCCGTGCCCCCGACCCCCGTCCCGTTGAGCGTCAGCGCCTCAGCCGTGCCCAGGGCGAACCCGTTCAGGTCCAGCGTCGCCCTGGCACTCACCAGCGTTCCGGCACCCGTCGTGCCCAGCGGCGTGTTCGTCGCCCCGCCCGTGGCCCCCAGCTTCAGCGTCCCCGCGCTGATCGTCGTCAGCCCCGTGTAGCTGTTCGAGCCAGCCAGCGACAGCGTGCCTGCGCCGATCTTGGTCAGCGCGCCCGTGCCCGAGATCACCCCCGCGTAAGCCGCTGGGCTGCTGCCGTTCCCGCCCACCGTGAGGATCGCCGCCCCGAGCGTGACGTTGCCCCCGGCCGCGCCGCCGCCCGTGAGCGAACCGGCCTGCGTGTTGAACCCCGTGATGTCGAGCACCGCGCCCGCTGTGTTCGTCAGGCTTACCGCCGAGTTGTTGCCGAACGCACCGCTCACGTTCGCCACCGACGCCACGCCCGCCTTCAGCGTGCCCGCGTTCACCGTCGTCGCGGCCGTGTACGTGTTGATGCCGCTCAGGACCAGCTGCGAGGTCGCGCTGTTCTGCACCACCCCCGCCACATTCGTGCCAATCACCGATGTGACCGTCGCCGTGCCCGTTCCCGTGCCCTGGTTCGTCAGCGTGCCCGTGTGGTTCACCGACCCCGTCGTCAGCGTCACCCCCGCGACCAGCGCGCTGTTGTTCGCCAGCACCAGGTTCCCCGCACCGGCCACGCCGCCCGTCAGCGTCAGCGCCCGCGTGCCCGCAGTGTTCGTCAGCGTCGTGCCGCCCGCATTCGTCGTCAGCAGACCGCTCACCGTCAGCGCCGAGGTCGTGCTGTTCTGCGTCACCGCTGTCACGTTCGAGCCTACCCCGCCGCTCACCGTCGTCGTCCCCGTGTTCACGCCCTGGTTCGTCAGCGTGCCCACGTTGTTCACCTGGTTGGCCGACAGCGTCACCGCCGCCGTCGTCCCCGTCCCGCTCACCACCACGTTCCCCGTGCCCGTGATCCCCCCGCTCAGCGTCAGCGCGTTCGTCAGCGTCGGGGCCAGCGTCACGTTGTTCGCAAGCGTCACCGCACCGCTGAAGGTCGTCGCCGCCGTGTTCGCGATCCTCAGCGTCCCGCTGCTGCCCGCCGCCACGTTGAGCGCATTCGCGAACGTCCCCGCCAGGCCCCCGTTCAGCGTCGCGTTCTGCGCCCCGCCCGTGTCCCCCAGCGTGATCGCCCCCGTCCCGAACGCCGCCGCGCTCGTCGTCCCGCTCAGCGTCCCCGCCTTGATCCTCACCCCGCCACTGAATGTGTTCACACCGCTCACAGTGAAAGTGCCGGTGCCGGCCTTGGCGAGCGCGACCGTGCCGGCGCCGTCCTGGACCAGGCCCGCGTACGTCGTGCTCGTCGCATCTCCCGTCGACAGCGTCACGCTCCCCGCCACGCTGCTGGTCACGATCCCGCCAGTCGTCCCGCCCCCGGCCAGCGACCCGATCGTCTCGCCGCTCCCGTTCAGGTCCAGCGTCACCCCGACCACGTTGGCCAGCGACACCGCGCCCGTGTCCGCGATCGCCGCACCCCCGGCAAGCTTCAGCGTGCCCACGCTCAGCGTCGTCGTGCCCCGGTAGGTGTTCGCCCCCGACAGCGTCAGCGTCCCGGCGCCCGCTTTCGTCAGCGCGCTGCTGGTCGACCCGCCACCATCGGCTATCACCCCGCCCACCACCGTGTTGCCCGTGCCCGCGATCGTCAGCGTGCGGCTGGTGCCCGAAGTCGACAGGTCGATCGCCCCGAGCGTGGTCAGGCCGGTGTTGTTCACCGTCAGCGTCGGGTTGCCCGCCAGCGTGTTGGTCAGCGTGTTCGTGAAGGTCAGGCCGTTCGTCCCGCCCAGCGTGCTCGAGGCCGCCAGCGACACTGCGTTACCCAGCGTGCGCGCCGCACCCGAAGCCGTCACCGTCCCGCCGTTGAGCACCAGCGTCCCGGCCCCGAACGCCGCAGCGTCCCCAGCCGCCAGTGTGCCCGCCGTCGCCGTCGTCGGGCCCGTGTACGTGCTCGAACCACCCAGCGTCAGCGTCCCCGTGCCCAGCTTGGTCAGGCCCACAGTCCCACTGCCGTTCTCGATGAGTCCCGAGAACGTCGTCGAGGTGTTGCTGCCGCCGGCCGAAAGCGTTGCCGTCCCGGCCACGCCGCTGGTCACCGTGCCCGTGCCCGCAAGCGACCCAATCGTGTCATTGAACCCATTGAGGTTAAGGCTCGTCCCGCCCCCCACCGTTACGGCGCTGCTTGCGCCGATCGCGTTGGCCACGCCCAGGGCGAGTGTCCCCGCGCTGATCGTGGTAGCGCCCGTGTGCAGGTTGGCGCCGGACAGCGTGAGCGTGCCGTCGCCGGTTTTGGTGAGCGCGCCGGTGGTTGCAGTGCTGGCGCCACTGATGGTCAGGTTCGTGGCAGCAGTCGTCACTTCCACCGTGCTGGCCGTGCCCGCCGTCAGCGTGAAGTTGCGGTTCGTCGACCCCGTCACGCCCGTGTAGCGCAGTGTTCCCCCGCCCAGCACCAGGTTCGCCGCCGCATTCGTCGACTGACCGATCCCGCTCGCCACCCCGCCGTTGGCCAGCGTGGCCACGCTCAGGGTTCCCGTATTGACCGTCGTCGCGCCACGGTATGTGTTGCTTCCCGACAACGTCAGCGTGCCGCCACCGGTCTTGGTCAGGGTACTGGCAGTTGCCGTGCCTCCGTCGGCAATCACGCCGTTCACCACCGCATCGCCCGTCCCGGCGACTGTCAGCGTGCGGCTGGTGGCGGAGTTGGACAGGTTGATTGCGCCGAAGGTGGTCAGGCCGCTGTTATTGATCGTGAGCGTCGGGTTGCCGGCCAGCGTGTTGGTCAGGGTGTTCGTGAACGTAATGCCGTTCGTCCCGCCCACCGTGCTCGAAGCCAAGAGCGAAACCGCATTGCCGAGCGTCCGCGCCGCGTCGGCGGCCACCACTGTGCCCCCGCCCAGCACCAGCGTGCCAGTGCCGAACGCTGCGTTGCTTCCGGCCCCGAGCGTACCGGTGGTCACCGTAGTGGCGCCGGTGTAGGTGTTGGTGCCCGAGAGCGTCCAGTTGCCCACACCCGCCTTGGTCACGGCCGTCGCACTCGCGGAGTTCACGATTGCGCCCGCCACGGCGTTCGCGGCCGTGCTGCTGCCCGTGAGCGTCAGCGTCTTGACGCCCGCACCCGTGGCCGTGAAGTTGCTCGTGAACACCAGCGCGCCCGAACCCGAAGCGTCGACCCCCCCGCCGCCCGTCGTGCCCGCAAGGTTGATCACGCGGTCCGTCGTGGCCCCCGCACCCGTGTAAGCCAGCGTGCCCGCGACTGTCGTGGCGCCAAGCGCGATGGTCCCGCCGCCGATCGTGGCCGGCGCGCCCAGCGCGCTCGCGCCTGCGCCCACGTTTGCGATCGAATTCACCGACAGCGTGCCGGCCGCAATGGTCGTCGCGCCCGTGTAGGTGCTGAGCCCGGACAGCGCCAGCGTGCCCGTGCCCGCCTTGGTCAGCGCGCCCGCGCCGGCAATCACCCCGCCATAGGTGAGCGTAGTACCTGTCGCCGTATCGAGCGTTCCTGCTCCCGTCAGCGCGATTCCTCGGTTTGCAGACAGCGCGAAACTGGCTGTGGTCGCCAGCGTGCCGCCCCCGAACGTCAGGTGCCCCGGTGTCGCCGCCCCCGGCGCCGTCCCCAACGCCGCATCCGCCGCTATGCGCAGCGTCCCCGCGTTGATCGTCGTTCCGCCCGTGTAGGTGTTCACGCCCGAAAGCGTCACCGTGCTCGTTCCCGCCTTGGTGAGCGAACGCGGTCCGCCGGTTTCGCCTATCGCCCCGGAGAGCGTCATTGCGGACGCGCCACCCAGCGTGGAATCAGCACCGAGCGTGATCGCATTGGCCAGCGTCAGGGTGGCGCCGGTGGCGAGCGTCCCGCCATTGAGAGCCAGCGTGCCGCTGCCAAGCGCGGCGGCGTTGCTGGCAGTGATCTGGCCCGCACTCAGCGTGGCGCCGCCGGAGAAAGTGTTGGCGCCGGCAAGGGTCAGTGCTCCAGTGCCGACCTTCGCCAGCCCGCCGGTGCCGCTGGCGTTGCCCGTATAGGTTGTCGAAGTATTGTTCCCGCCGCTCGTCAGGGTCTGGGCGCCCAGGACAACGTTCCCGCCGAGTGCGCCACCACCCGCAAGGGAGCCGATGGTCTCGTCAAACCCGTTGAGGTCGAGCACGGCGCCCGCGACGTTCGCCAGCGTGACCGCGCCGCCGTCGGCGATCGCGGTGCCGCCGGCCAGTTTCAAGGTTCCCGCGTTGATGGTGGTGGCGCCGGTGTAGGTGTTGGTGCCCGAGAGCGTCCAGTTGCCCGCACCTGCCTTGGTCACGGCCGTCGCACTCGCGGAGTTCACGATTGCGCCCGCCACGGCGTTCGCGGCCGTGCTGCTGCCCGTGAGCGTCAGAGACTTGACGCCCGCACCCGTGGCCGTGAAGTTGCTCGTGAACACCAGCGCGCCCGAACCCGAAGCGTCGACCCCCCCGCCGCCCGTCGTGCCCGCAAGGTTGATCACGCGGTCCGTCGTTGCCCCCGCACCCGAGTAAGCCAGCGTGCCCGCGACCGTCGTGGCGCCAAGCGCGATGGTGCCACCGGCGATCGTGGTCGGCGCGCCCAGCGCGCTCGCGCCTGCGCCCACGCTTGCGATCGAATTCACCGACAGCGTGCCGGCCGCAATGGTCGTCGCGCCCGTGTAGGTGCTGAGCCCGGACAGCGCCAGCGTGCCGGTGCCCGCCTTGGTCAGCGCGCCCGCGCCGGCAATCACCCCGCCATAGGTGAGCGTAGTACCTGTTGCCGTATCGAGCCTTCCCGCCCCCGTCAGCGCGATTCCCCGGTTCGCAGACAGCGCGAAGCCGACCGTGCTCGCCAGCGTACCGCCACCGAATACCAGGTGCCCTGGGGTAGCCGCGCCCGGCGCTGTTCCCAGCGCCGTGTCCGCGGCTATGCTCAGCGTCCCCGCGTTGATCGTAGCACTGCCCGTGTAGGTGTTCGCGCCCGAAAGCGTGGTCGTTCCCGTGCTCGCCTTGACCAGTACGCCGCTGCCGCCGATCGCGTTCGCCACCGTCATCGCATTGCTGCGGCTGAGCGTAAGCGTGGCATCGTTTGTCACCGCGCCAGACCCAAGTGTCCCTGTCGTGCCGGCTGCGCCTATCTGCAGGGTGCCCGCGCTGATCGTCGTGGTCCCCGAGTATGTGTTGGTGCCCGTCAGCGTGGTCGTCCCCGCTCCTGCCTGCACCAGGCTGCCGCTGCCGCTGATCACGTTGGCCACCGTCAACGCGTTGCTCCGGTTGAACCTGAGCGTGGCGTTGTCCGTGACCGCGCCAGTGCCGAGCGTCCCCGCCGCGCCGCCTGCGCCCACCTCGAGGGTCCCGGCGCTGACCGTGGTCGTTCCGGTATAGGTGTTCGCGCTCGACAGCGTGAACGTGCCCGCGCCGTTTTTCACCACGGCCGTCGTGCCGGAGATGATCCCCGCCTGCGTGCCGTTGCCGGCCGCGTTCAGGTTGAGCGCGCCTCCCAGCAGCGCGACGTTGCGCAACGTGTTGATCGCGCCCGATGCGTTCAGGGTGAGTCCAAGCGCCCCCACGGTCGATGTAACGTTCGCTCCCGCGTTGAACGTGATGTCGTTCGCGGCGTCGAGCGTGAGCGTGGCGGCGGCGCCCGCAGTCTTGGCGATCGCATTTGCCACCGTGATGTTGCCGGCCTGGGCATTTGTCCCGCCAGTACCCGTGGTGACTATCACGCTGGTCCCGGCATTCAGGGCGGTCTGGATGCTGGCCACGGCGACGATCGCGTTGTCGTTCGTGCTCGTGAAGTTGGGGCTCGCCGTTACGTTGGCGTCGGGCCCAGTGGTCTGGATGGTGATGTTATTGGGGTCAAGCAACCACGTCCCCGCCTTGCCGTTGGCTGCGGAAGCGTCCGCGGCCCGGGACACTTCGAGATACTGCCGGCCCGAGGTTTCGATGAATCCGCCATCACCGGACTGCGCGCCGCCCCTGGCCGAGAGTTCGCCACGCACGCGCGCCGTCTCGTTTGCCCACACCACGACTTTGCCGCCGTTGCCATGCGTGAGCGCATCGGCATTCACCTGCACGCCCGGCGCGACGAACGCCGCAGAAGCGTTCTGCTCAGGACCTTTCCCCTGGTAGTTCCCGCCGACCAGCACAGCCCCGCCCCCTGCATCGCCGGAAGCGTTGATCCTTGCACCGCCGAACAGGCCCACCTTGTCGCCCAGCACCTTGACCGTCCCGCCGGTTTCGCCCGCGCCCGGGCCGGACACATCGAGCGTCCCGGAGACGGCGACCACGCCGCGTTCGCCGCCCTCCAGGCGGATGACGCCGTTGTGTTCGGATACGCTGGCAGCGCGGACGAGCCCTGCGTTGTTCACCACGGTAGCTGCGAGGTCGCCCGCGGAGCGCGCCGTCATGATCACGGTGCCGCCGTCGGCCTGGATCAGGTGACGGTTTTCCACCAACGCCCTGAGCGCGGACTGGTCCACCACCAGGCTCACCAGCCGGTCGCCCGAGAAATCCAGCGTGACCTGGTCGCCAGAGGCCAACGCAGCAGTGCCCATGCGCGCCGATATCACGCCTTCGTTGCGCACTTCTGGCGCGAGCAGCGCAATGGTGCCGCCTTGCGCGGCACTTAGCGCACCCTGGTTGAAGATGGAACCAGCCGCGCCCCCGTTGGTAAACAAGTAGCGTGACGCGAGGAAGTTGGCATCGGTGATGCCTAAGGTGCTCGCAACAAGGCCGCCGACATCGACCTGCGCGGCCCTGCCGAACAGCACACCGCCCGGATTGACCAGGAACACCTGCCCGTTCGCAGTGATGCGGCCCTGGATTTCCGAAGCAGACGTACTCAGCACGCGGTTGAGCACAACCGAACTGGCGCTGGGCTGCGCAAAGTTGACCTGCGCGTTGGCGCCGACGTTGAAGCTCGACCAGTTGAGGATCGCCTTGTCGCTCGCCTGCCTCACGGTGAGGCTGTTGCCCGCCTGCGAGATGACCGCCGAACCAGCCGCCACCTGCCCGCCTGCCGGCAAGGCAGTCGGGTCGAGCGCGTGCGCCGTCAGCGCATGGAACGCTACGAACACGGCCGCCACGAGCCGGCTCGGCTGGAATGGAACGCAATACGGCGCAGCGCGCCTGGATGCGCGGTGGGTGGGTCCCGGACTGCTAGGCAGCTTCGACACCTCTGGCCCTGCTGGTGTGTGAGTCATCAGACAGCTTTGCACCTTCGGGGTTCAGGCGAATAGGTGCTAAGTCACGCTGGGGCGCAAGTCTTGCGGATATTTGCAAGATATCGTCCGTGAAAGGCATTGCGTCGGGGTTCGCTCCCCCGGCGGGCTCCTAGAGGAACTTCACCGCCTGGAACCACAACCGCAGGTGGTTCGAAGTGTTGTCGGCGTTGTTGCCGTTCGCATTCCGCCCCGGATTGTCTCCAACCGGACGTGCGACGCTCGCGCGAACGAAGAAGTTCCCGGGTTGTCCCCAGTTCACGCCGAGGCCCGCGCCCGACAGCCCGTAGCGGTTGCTGATCAGGGTGTTCGTCCCCTGCCAACCCGCCCATTCGTTCCGGTGCAGCCGGATCTCGCCCCGGTCGTAAAAGGCCGTGAATTGCAGGGCCGGCCGGAGTTCATGGCGCACCTCGAGGTTGAGCAGCATTCCTTCATCGCCAGCGCCTTCCCCGGACGGGAATCCGCGCACCCCGTACGGCCCGCCGAGGATGAATTTCTCCGACGAGTCGAGGTTCCGGGAGGCGAACTGGCCCGATAGCCCGGCATACAGGGAAGTGCTCGCGCCCAGCCGCTGCAGGCGCGCAAGCGCATAGCCGATCCTGCGATATCCGCCGTGGCTGCGCGCGCTCGCATCGTCGGCGACACGGTCGGGCACCGAGCCGTCGAGGTCGAGCTGCCCGGAGGCGTGTGCAAGGCTGAAGCTGTTCAGCCCGCCCCCGCCGAGGAAATCGCTGCTGTCGCCGTTGAGCCCGAGCATGACCGCGCGCGCCTTCTTGTCGCTGGTGGTGCCGGCCAGGGTCGCATTCAGGTAGTGCCGGGACTCGAACGCCAGCGTGCCGTACAGGTTCGCATCACGGCCGCGCAGGATTGGATAGGCCGCATTGAGGCTGGCCGTTTGCGCCTGGCCGCGCGCTTCGAGAGTCGCGAAATCGCAGCACAGCCGGTAGCGTGTTTCGGCGTAGGCTCCGCCCACCTTGAGCCCGGTGACCCCGACCGGGACCTGGTAGGCGAGGCGCCCGTAGGTGGTCCCCGTCGACGAGGTGGCGCGCACACTGAGCTGGTCGCCGAAGCCCGTAGGGTTGTTAACCTCGAGCGTCGCGCCGAGGCGAAACGCGCCCGTGAACTTGCTGCCGTGGTTGTCGAAGTCGAGGCTCCCGGACAGCAGGGGACCTTCGTTGACCTCGACTGCGATGACCGAGGTGCCGAGCGCAGCGCCCGGGAGCAGCACCGCCAGCGCTTCGATCCCCGGGATGGCCTTGAGGAGCAGCATGCCGCGCTCGATCTCGACAAGGCGGACTGGACCATCCTCGGGCACCGCGGCGCGCACTGTGTTGCGGATGGTGCCTTCCTGCAGCCGGGTGGCCTGCCCGAGCTTGAGCCGGATGCCCTCGACGGCGCCTTCCAGCACCGTGATCTCAACGATGCCGTCGCGGATATCCTGCGCCGGGACGTAGGCGCGCGCGAGAAAATACCCGCGCTCGCGGTAGTAGAGCGTGATTGCTTCCGCAGCGTACTCGAGGTCGGCGAGGGACAGGTCCCGGCCCTTGAAGCGCACGAGCAGCGGAAGCAGGTCCGCCTCCGGGAATACCGTCGTGCGGGTGACCCGAAACCCGGCCACCGGGAATACGCGGGCCGCTGGCGCTGCAAGTGCAGGCCGGCCCCGCTCCTCGACCAGCGGGGCGTTGCGAGGGGCGGGCACTAGTCCGGGTACACGACCCCGCTCCTGCTCCTGCTGGATGCTTCCGGCATCCGGCCGGGCCTGCGCAAGTGCATCGCCGCCCAACGCGAGAAAATTGAAGCCCAGCCCTGCAGCGAGGATCGCTTGAATTTTACTCATCCAACTTCGCAAAATACTATACTATCTATATGATGTATATAAATAAAAATAAAAACGCCTCTTATCAAGCCGTCCAATAATGTCTCCTGCCGCGAGTGTTGGGCGGACCCGGAAGGCCAGGCTTCCACCGCCAATTTCATTCGCAGCGTCGTCGAGCACGACCTTGCCTCCGGCAAATACGCCGCGCGCGGCGACTGGGCGAAGATTCGCACGCGGTTCCCGCCCGAGCCGAACGGCTACCTGCACTACGGCCACGCCAAGAGCATCTGCCTCAACTTCGGCCTCGCGCGCGATTTCGGCGGCGTGTGCCACTTGCGCTTCGACGACACCAACCCGACAAAGGAAGAGCAGGAGTACGTCGATTCGATCAAACTATTTCGACAAGCTCTATTCGTTTGCCGAGTATCTCGTGTCGCAGGGCCTGGCCTACGTGGACAGCCAGAGCGCCGAGTTGAACGTGTTCAAGCCGATGTTGATCCACAATTTCCTGCAGATACTGGTGACGGCCCTTGCCCCGAACATCGGATACGACAGTGCGGCAAGGATTGCCAAGCATGCGCATGCCAACGGAGGTACCCTGCGCGAGGCGGCGCTGGGCCTGGGATTGGTGAGTGCCGCGGATTTCGACAAATGGGTGCGCGTCGGCGACATGGTCCGGCCCGCTTCCCCGGGAGAGTGAGATGCTACGTCGCGATTTCCTGTTTTCGGTGCCGGCCGTCCTGCTGGCAGGCTGCTCGACGGCCGGGATCAAGCTCGACGCGCCTTATGTATCGACGCCCTATGTCGTCGTCGAGGAAATGCTGTCGCTCGCGAAAGTGGGGCCGCAGGACGTGGTCTACGACCTGGGCTGCGGCGACGGCCGGTTCGTCATCGCCGCCGCGGAGAAGTTCGGCGCACGCGGGGTGGGCATCGACCTCGACCCGAAACGCATCGCCGAGGCGAACGCCGGGGCTAAGAGCGCCGGCGTCTCCGGGCGGGTGAGTTTTCGCCAGGAAGACCTCTTCAAGACCGATTTCTCCGCCGCCACGGTGGTGACCCTGTTCCTGTTCCCTGAACTGAACGAGCGGCTCGCCCCGAAGCTGCGCGCGAGCCTGCGCCCCGGGGCGCGCATCGTCGCCTACGAGTTCGGCATTCCCGGCTGGGCGCCCGACCAGTCGTCGCAGGTGAACATCGACGGGCGCAGCCACGACATGCACCTCTGGCGCATCCGCTGAGACCGGGGTCCGCGGTGCCGGGCTGCTGAACTGCGGCCCGCCGTGTCCATCGTCATCCGCATTTCCGGTCGCGGCAGCAACATGCAGGCGATCCTCGACGCGGGCCTTCCGGTTGCTGCGGTGCGTGCCGGTGCGCGTACCAGTCGTTCCACTTTCCGTGGGGGGCGCTGTGTTCCGCAGGGTAATCCACCTCTGCGACATAGAGAATCGGGCCTGCCATGCGGCAAGGCATAGGGTTATAGTCAGCCGGAGACAGACTCAGGAGCCACCGTGTCATTCCGCACAGCGATACCCTCGATTGCCGCCGCTATCTGTACCGCGTTCGCCGCTTCTGCGGCCCTGGCAGCGGACTGGCCGACCAAGCCGGTCCGCTTCATCGTCCCCTACACGGCCGGCGGCGGCGCCGACATCGTCGCCCGCATGGTCGGCGCGCGGCTTGCGGAGATCCACAAGCAGCCGTTCGTCATCGAGAACCGGCCGGGCGCCAACGGCTCGATCGGTGGCGACGTGGTGACCAAGGCGCCCGCCGACGGCTACACGCTGCTGTTCGAATCGCAGAGCATCGCGGTGGCGCCCGCCATCAAGAAGGAGGCGCCCTACGATGTGTTGAAAACCTTCCAGCCGGTTGCGCAGACGGTCACGCAGGCCTTCATCATCGTGTCGACGGCTTCGCTACCCGTGAAGAACCTTCAGGATCTCGTGGCGTTGTCGAAGAAAAAGCCGGGCGGGCTGAACGCCGCGGTCTCGGGCTCGGGCACCCAGCTGAGCGCGGAGTACTTCAAGCTGGCCGCCAATACGCCCCTGACGATCATTTCCTACAAGGGCGGCTCCCAGGCAGCGCTCGCGCTCCTCAGCGGGGAAGCCGACATCGGCTTCATCGACATTCCGTCGATCGCCACGCAGATTTCCGCCGGCAAGGTCAACGCGCAGGCGGTCACCACCGGCAAGCGCATCCGGCTGCTTCCCGACGTGCCGACGGCGGCGGAAGCCGGGATTGCCAACTACAAGGTCGAGGGCTGGCTGGGCGTGTTCGTCGCCGCGGGAACTCCCGCGGACATCGTCAACCTCATCAGCACCGAGATCAGGGCATCGATCGCCAGCCCGGAAATCTCGGCCAGGATCACCCAGCTTGGCGGGGAACCCACGCCTACCGGCCCCGCCGAGTTCACCGCGCTGGTGCGCGGCGAGATCGCGCACTGGAAGGACGTCGTCGCGCGCGGGAAGATAAAGCAGGAGTAGGTTTTCCCCCTCCTGCTCCTTGAGCACGTCGATCAGCCCGATCATGCCGTGCACCAGCGTCAGCGCGGCGCGGTGCGCTCGTAGGCCTCGAGAAAATCGACATCAACGTCCGCCGGTGACTTGCAGCGTCACCCCGGTGATGTAGCTCGCCTCCTGGGAGGCGAGGAAAAGTACCGTGTTGGCGACTTCGACCGGCAGGCCGAGGCGCTTGAGCGGCGTCAGGTGGGTCGGTCCGTGCTCGATCGTCTCGTCCAGCTTGCGCAGCTTCGGCCCGGCACGCTCGGTGTCGATGGGCCCGGGGGCGACGGCGTTGACGCAGATGCCGTACTCGCCGAGTTCCAGGGACACGTCGCGGATGAAGCCGTGCACGCCCGCCTTGGTCGTGGAATACGCCGAACCGCCCGAACTGTAGGCGGTCCAGGGCGTGCCCTCGCGCGCGCCCGACGACAGGCAGACGATTCGGCCGGCGCGCTGCTTCATCATGATCGGCGCCGCGGCGCGGGTGCAGAGGAAGGTGCCGCGCAGGTTTAGGCGCATCACCGAATCCCAGGCCTCGACCGACATCTCCCAGATCTTGCCGCGCGCTCCACCGCCCACGTTGTTGACGAGGATGTCGAGGCGCCCGCCATGGCGCGCCACCGCCTCTGCAATGAGCTTGGCCGCCGGGCCTTCGTCGGTGACGTCACCCACCAGCCCGAACGCCGTCCCGCCTTTTGACTGGATGTCGGCGACCGTCTTCTCCAGCGCCGGGCCGTCCACGTCTGCAAGCGCGATGCGCGCGCCCTCTTCCGCGAGGCGCATCGCGATCGCCCGCCCTAGTCCATGCGCCGCGCCCGTCACCACTGCAACCTGACCCTCTACCCGACCCATGTCCTTCTCCTAGGTTCGCTTTGCGTCGGGCCAGGGATAGGCACGCCAACCCACGAATGACCTTGCCCCTGTTTAACGCATCCCATACCCGAGTCCATTATGCGGCTCGCTTCTCTTGATCGGCGAGCCAGTGCTGCTCGAACTGCTTCGATCTTGAATTCCAGTGTGTACTGCGCCTGCTTTCACTTTGACTTTTCCGCTCTCCTTGCCCAAAGTTTAGTCGCTCAGCAAGGGAGGCGTTTTTCGGGGGCAAGGTCAGTATTTGAAGTAGAAGTCGCCGACCGCCTGATCATAAAGCGCAGGGGTCTGCTCGTGCCCAACGCTTTTTGACATTTGTACCACCTCATTGCGTACATTGCGTAGCACCCTATCCACAGTCACTTGAGGCTTTATCATTTCTTTTAGAAGCACTCGGGTAAATAGCCCGTTTTTATCGGGGTCCTTTTGTCCTAGCTTGTCCAGCGCCTGCTGTCCTGCGCCGGCGGAGAACATGACCATTTGGCCGGTGGCGGCTGTTGTAGGCGCTAAGCCGCGTCCGCCCAGTGCGCGTCCTGAAGATTTGAAGGGGTTATCGCGACAGGCGTCGATGATAGCCAGCGCAAACTTGGTCTTCCTATCCTTTAGGTCGTCCAGCACGCGCTGTAACTCAATGCCCTCATCCTTAACCTGCTCCTCGCTATCACCTTTGATGTCCACGGGTAGCAAGTAATTGGCAGAACCAAGCTGGACTCCATGGCCGGCGTAAAATACCAGCACCTCTTCCCCCCCATCCAGACGCGCACGGAAATCGCGCAAGGCCTGTTTGAACCCCTTTTCATTCAAGTCAAGATGCAGGAAAACGGTATAACCCAGAGTTTCCAGAGTTTTGGCAATGGCACGTGCATCTTCTCGCGCATTCTGCAAAGTAGATACATGCTGATATTTATCATTGCCAATGACTAAGGCGCGCCGTGCGGCCATCACCATCTTGGGCTTGGGCAACTCCTGCTGCACTGAAGAGGTGTTTGCTGTGGCTTGCAAAGCCTCGAGTTGTCGCTGCAACTGATCGAGACGCTCAAGCAGTTCGCGTTGGGATTTATCGAGGGGTGGTGCGGTGTTGGTTGCCGCAACGCTGAGCGGAGGCTGGGCGCTGCCAGCGACTGGCGGTGCCGCAGCATGTGCGGGTTTGGGGGCAGTGGCCGCCCTGGTGAAATAAGCCTGCACGAAAGCACGGTTGCGCGGTCCCAGACGGTCTGCTTTGGCTTGTGCCATTGCGAAATACTCACGTGCTTTGCCTTCATCTTTGGCCACGCCTTTACCGTCGAGATGACTTTTTCCGATTTCGACCAAAGCGTCGAAGGCACCTGCATCGCGCGCTTGCAGCAGGAGTTTCATTCCGTATTCGGGGTCGGCCGGCGTGCCGACACCATCGCGGTAAAACACACCTAACGCTGTTTTCCCAGTCACGGCCCCCATCGCCGAGGCCCGATTGGCCAGCTCGAAGGATCGCTGCGGATCGGGCTTTATGTCCCCACCCCCGTTCCGTAAAATGTAAGCCATCAGTACCATCGCGCCGGGCTCGTCAAGCTTGACCCCCTCTTCCGCCCACCTCGCGGCCTCGTTGGGGTTCACTGCCACACCAATCCCGCCCCAATAAATATTCGCCAGGTTTGAAAAAGCGGTTCGCGCAAATGACGAAGGCGGATTTCTCAGCTGGGTAGCCTGCTTGAATGCTTCGATAGCTTTCGCGGTGTCTTGGCGTACACCAACACCATCGCGGTACAAGAGTCCCAACTGGCTCCAACCCAAGCCATGGTTTTGCTTGCTGCTTTTAAGAGCCCACTGGAACGCTTCGTCCGCGTTGCGCTCTACGCCATCACCGAGGCGGTACATATCCGCAAGGTTACTCTGCGCCGCAGGATTGCCCTTTTCGGCGGCGATACGGAAAAACCTCAAGGCTTCTGCTGGGTCGCGCTTTACCACGCGCCCGTTCCGATAAATGTTGCCCAAATTATTAAACGCCCATGGATTGCCCTTGCCGGCAGACGATTTAAATAACCGCAAGGCTTCCTCATAGTCGCGCGTAACACCCAGTCCGTTGGCGTAGCTGTCGCCCAGCATTTCTTCGGCATACATTTGCCCTTGGGACGCCGATTTTTTTAACCATTCAACTGAAAGCGCAAGGTTTTTCTCAACCCCCGAGCCATATTTGTATAAATTGCCCAAATGGGACTGGCAGTTCTTCTCCCCACGCTCGGCGTCGGCTTGGCACGCTTGCAGCACACGGGCATAGTTGTTTGATCGGCGTGCTTCGTCGGCATCTTTGTAATCAGCATAAGCAAAGCTTGCACAAAGACCAAAATAAACGGCCAAAAGAGTTTGAATAGTATTCATCTTGTCTCTTATTTTTTCTTGATTAGCAATGAACGTCAGCCAAGCTCATCTGGTGAGCCTGGTTGCGCATAAAGTGACCTTCACCATACAACGGGAGGGACACGAAATGGCGATGAATCGAATTCAATTTCAATCTGGGTTGTCGATGCCGGGATTTCTGAA
>CAMAXP010000051.1 GCA_945862265.1 Bordetella parapertussis | reverse complement strand
CGGCTTTTTTATTGCCTCTGCCGGGCGCGCGCGGATATCATCCCGTCCTTAGGATCTCAACTCTTTTTATTGCGCCCCTGGGAGGACGTATGCAGTTTTCAAAATTGAGCCTGACGTTGCTTGCCGCCGCGACTGCGATGGCCCTTGCCGGTTGCGGCGAAGAGAAGAAGCCCGAGCCCGCGAAAAAAGCCGAAGCGCCCCCGCCGCCGCCCTCGATCGAGATCAAGATCGGCCATGTGGGCCCGATGACCGGCGGGATCGCCCACCTCGGCAAGGACAATGAAAACGGCGCGCGCATGGCGGTCGACGAAGCCAATGCCGCCAAGATCAAGATCGACGGCAAGGACGCCAAGTTCGTGCTGGTCGCCGAAGACGACCAGGCCGACCCGAAGGTCGGCACCACCGTGGCCCAGAAGCTCGTGGACGCAAAAGTCGCTGGCGTGGTCGGTCACCTGAACTCGGGCACGTCGATCCCGGCCTCCACCATCTACAACCAGGGCAACCTGCCGGTGATTTCCGGCTCGGCGACCAACCCCAAGCTGACCGAGCAGGGCTTCAAGAACCAGTTCCGCGTGGTCGGCCGCGACGACCAGCAGGGCCCGGCCATCGCCAGCTACATGGCGGCCACCGCCAAGCCGAAGGTCGTTGCAATCATCGACGACGCCACCGCTTACGGCGAAGGCCTTGCGAACGAAGTCGAGAAGACCCTCACCGCCGCCAAGATCAAGGTCCTGCCGCGCGAGAAGGGCACCGACAAGACCACCGACTGGAAGGCCGTGCTGACCAAGGTCAAGGGCAAGAAGCCGGATGCGATCTTCTACGGCGGCATGGACGCCACGGGCGGACCGCTGGTCAAGCAGGGCCGCGAGCTCGGCATCAAGGCGATCTTCTCGTTCGGCGATGGCGCATGCACCGAGGAAATGGGCAAGCTCGCCGGCGAAGCGGCTGAAGGGCTGCTGTGCTCGCAGGCGGGCGTCCCGGTGGCTGCGGCGGACAAGAAATTCCTCGAGAACTACAAGAAGAAGTTCAATGCCGACCCGATCCTCTACGCGCCGTTCACCTACGATGCGGCGAACCTGCTGATCGAGTCGATCAAGAAGGCGAACTCGCCCGACCCGGCCAAGTACCTGCCCGAGCTCGCCAAGATCGAGTATAAGGGCGCCACCGGTTCGATCGCATTCGACGAGAAGGGCGATCGCAAGGACGCGGAGATGACCATCTTCACGATGAAGGCCGGCAAGATCGAGCCGCTCGCCGTGATCAAGGGTGGCAAGACCATCCCGATCGCCGACTTCATCGCCATGATGGCGCCGCCGGCCCCGGCAGCGCCCGCTGCGGCCCCCGCCGCACCGGCCGTCGACGCAGCCAAGGACGCCCCCAAGGCGGCCGAGGCAGCGAAGGATGCTCCCAAAGCCGATGCAATGAAGAAGTAACAAGCAGCAGCGCATGAAGCACTCTGGAAACGGCACCCTCGGGTGCCGTTTCTATTTTGGCGTGGTCTTTGCCAGCCTTTCCCGCTGATGGACATCTTCATCCAGCAGCTGATCAACGGCCTCACGCTTGGCAGCGTGTACGCGGTCGTCGCGCTGGGTTACACGATGGTCTACGGCATCATCCAGCTGATCAACTTCGCCCACGGCGAGCTGGTGATGATCGGCGCGATGGTCGCATTCACGCTGATCGGGGTGCTTGTGCCCATCGGCCTGCACCCGCTCCTCATAGTGCTGATTGCAACGGGATGCGCCGTGCCGGTGTGCATGCTGGTGGCCTACGCGATGGAGCGTCTCGCCTACCGGCCCCTGCGCCGTGCCCCGCGGCTCGCGCCGCTCATCACGGCCATCGGCGTGTCGATCATCCTGCAGCACGTGGCCCTCTTGGTCTGGACCCGCAACAACCTCGCTTTTCCGCAGATCATCAAGACCGAGTCGTACCACATCGGCGGGGCCACGATCACCAACGTGCAGATCGCGATCATGGGGATGTCCGTCGCGATGATGGCCGGACTTGCGCTGCTCGTTTACCGCACGCGCCTGGGCACCGCGATGCGCGCCACCGCGCAGAACGCGCAGGTGGCGGGCCTCATGGGCATCGACATCAACCGCATGATCGCCGCGACGTTCGTGATCGGCGCGGCGCTCGCCGCGGTGGCCGGCGTGATGGTCGGCAGCTACTACGGGATCGCGCACTACCAGATGGGCGCGCTGCTCGGGATGAAGGCCTTCGCGGCGGCGGTGCTCGGCGGTATCGGCAACCTGCCGGGCGCGATGCTGGGTGGCTTGCTGCTCGGCGTGGTCGAAGCGCTGGGCGCGGGCTACATCGGCGACCTCACCGGCGACGTCTTTGGCAGCAATTACCAGGACGTGTTCGCGTTCCTGGTGCTGATCGCGGTGCTGGTGTTCCGTCCCTCCGGGCTGCTGGGCGAGCGGGTGGGCGACCGGGCGTGAATCCTCTCTCGAAAAGCCCCGCGGCGCGCTGGAGTGCTGTCGTGCTCATCGGCCTCGCGCTGATCGCATTGCCATTTGCGCTATCGCAGGCCGGTACGGCCTGGGTGAGGATCACCAACCTCGCGATCCTGTTCACGCTGCTCGCGCTGGGCCTGAACATCGTGGTCGGCTTCGCGGGGCTGCTGGACCTCGGCTACGTCGCCTTCTATGCGGTGGGGGCGTATGCCTACGCCCTGCTCGCGTCGCCGCACTTCGGGCTGCACCTGCCGTTCTGGGTGATCCTGCCGATCGGCGCCGCGACCGCCGCGCTGTTCGGGCTCCTGCTTGGCGCGCCCACCCTCAAGTTGCGCGGCGACTACCTCGCCATCGTCACGCTGGGGTTCGGCGAGATCATCCGCATCTTCCTCAACAACCTGTCGCGCCCGGTGAACATCACCAACGGGCCGCAGGGCATCACCGGGATCGACCCGTTCAAGATCGGCAACGTGAGCTTCGCGAAGACCGACACCTTCCTCGGCCTCACGGTCAGCGGGCCGATGAAGTACTACTGGATGTTGTTGCTCGTATTGGTCATCGTGATCGTGATCAACCTGCGGCTGCAGAACTCGCGGATCGGGCGCGCGTGGGAGGCGGTGCGCGAGGACGAAACCGCGGCGCGCGCCATGGGCATCGACACGACGAAGATCAAGCTGCTGGCGTTCGCCATGGGCGCCTCGTTCGGTGGGGTAGCGGGCGGCATGTTCGCCGCGATCCAGGGGTTCATCTCACCGGAAAGTTTCGTGCTGGTCGAGTCGATCATGGTGGTGGCGATGGTCGTGCTCGGCGGCATGGGCAACATCTGGGGCGTGATCCTCGGCGCGCTGTTGCTGTCGTTCGTGCCCGAGGTCCTGCGCTACACGGTCGAGCCGCTGCAAAAGGCGGCGTTCGGCAGGATGCTCGTCGAACCCGAGGTGCTGCGCATGCTGGTGTTCGGGTTTGCGCTGGTGCTGGTGATGCTGTTCCGGCCAGCCGGGCTGCTGCCTTCCGCTGTAAGGAAGCGTGAACTCGCGGAGAAAAAAGCGTGAGCGAGGCCCTGGTCCGCGCCGACGGGATCGGCAAGCGCTTCGGCGGCGTGCAGGCGCTGGACGGCGTCGGGTTCAGTATCAACGCGGGCGAGGTCTACGGCCTGATCGGCCCCAACGGTGCGGGCAAGACCACGCTCTTCAACGTGCTGACCGGCATCTACATGCCCGATGCAGGGCAGTTCCAGTTCGCCGGCCGTGACATCACCGGCCTGAAGCCGCATGAGGTGGCGGCTGCAGGGATCGCGCGCACCTTCCAGAATATCCGCCTGTTCGCCAACCTCTCTGCGCTGGAAAACGTGATGATCGGCCGGCATGTGCGCACCCGGGCGGGTGTGCTCGGCGCAGTGCTGCGCAACCGGGCTACGCTCGCCGAGGAAGCCGCCATCGAAAAGCGGGCGCTCGAACTGCTCGATTACGTGGGGATTGCCGTGCGAGCCAACGACGCAGCCGGGAGCCTCCCCTACGGCGACCAGCGGCGCCTCGAGATCGCGCGTGCGCTTGCGACCGACCCGAAGCTGCTCGCGCTCGACGAACCTGCGGCGGGGATGAACGCGTCGGAGACAGTGGCGCTGAGAAAGTTGCTCGAACGCATTCGCGCCGACGGCACCACGATCCTGCTGATCGAGCACGACATGAAGCTGGTGATGAAAGTCTGTGACCGCGTGCTGGTGCTCGATTACGGCGAGAAGATCGCCGAAGGCGCGCCCGCAGAGGTGCAGAAGGACCCGAAAGTGATCGAGGCCTATCTCGGGACGCCCGCATGAGCCTCCTCGAGGTCAAAGGGCTGGAGGTGCACTACGGCGGCATCCGCGCCGTGAAGGGCGTGGACCTCGAGGTGCGCGAGGGCGAGCTCGTCTGCCTCATCGGCGCCAACGGCGCGGGCAAGACCAGCACGCTGAAGGCCCTCTGCGGGATGCTGCCCGTCGCCGCAGGCAGCGTGCGCTACGCGGGCGAGGCGGTGACCGGGGTGCCTTCCTTCCGGCTGGTGAGGAAAGGGCTCGTGCTCGTGCCCGAAGGGCGCGGCATCTTCGGCCAGCTCACCGTCGCGGAGAATCTCTCGATGGGCGCCTTCGCGCGCGACGATGCCGCGGCAGTGAAGCGGGACTTCGACAGGATGCTCGCGCTGTTTCCGCGCCTCGCGGAGCGCAGCACACAGTCGGCCGGCACGCTGTCGGGCGGGGAGCAGCAGATGCTTGCGCTGGGGCGCGCGCTGATGAGCAAGCCCAGGCTGCTGGTGCTGGACGAGCCCAGCATGGGCCTCGCGCCGCTGATGGTGCAGAAGATCTTCGACGTGGTGCGCCAGATCGCCTTGGAGGGCGTGACCATCCTGCTGGTCGAGCAGAACGCAAGGCTCGCGCTGGAGGCGGCGAGCCGCGGCTATGTCATGGAGTCGGGCGCAATCACGCTGGCGGGCGAGGCGAAGGCCCTGCTCGCCGACCCGCGCGTGCGCGAGGCGTACCTGGGGGAGGAGGCGGCCTGAGGGAGTGAGCAGGAATACGGCTCGTTTTGCAAATTCGCCACGAGATGGCGAATATGTAGCCATTTGGTGCGCAAATTTCCGGGTTGGAGCTGTCAGAACGCGACGCCGTATCACTTTCGCATTGCGGCCGGACAGGAGGTGGATCTGGTGCTCGAGGCGCCCGGCGACAAATTTTCGCGCGGCGTGGTGCTGTATCTGGGCGAGCAGCGCCTGCCTTTTGGCGACGCCCTGTGAGCCTTGCCGGTCGCTTCGCTGTGGGAAGGATAGAATGGATTTCAATCCTGCCATGTACCGGTACCGATACATAAATTAGCCTGGAAGCGGCCCCCACTCTAGCCCGTGCTTGCGCACACCATACTTGCAAACCTGTTTCGAAGGAATCATCTCGTGTTGAAGGTACCTGCGGACGAATCCAGCACCCCATGGCCGCGCGACGATTTCTCGCGCGTGCCCTACGCCGTGTTCACCGACGAGGACATCTATCGTCTGGAAAACCAGCGCATTTTTCGCGGCCCGGTGTGGAACTATCTGTGCCATGAAATCGAGCTGCCGAAGGCCGGCGACTTCGTAACCACCTGGGTGGGCGAAACCCATGTGATCACGGCGCGCAACAACGATGGTGCAGTGCATGCATTTGAAAACTCGTGCGCGCATCGCGGCGCCAAACTCACATCAGCGGTGCGCGGAAACGCCAAGCGCCTGACCTGCCCCTATCACCTGTGGACCTACAGCCTCGAAGGGGATCTGCGAGCGGTCACATTTCAGCACGGGGTGGGCGGCAAGGGCGGCATGCCTGCAGGCTTCGAAAAGAAAGACCACGGACTCAACAAACTGCGCGTCGCCATTCACGGCGGGCTGGTGTTCGGGACGTTTAGCGACGATACACCGACACTTGAAGAGTATCTCGGGCCGCACTCGATCTCGCAAATCGACCGCCTGCTGGTGCAACGCAAACCCAAAGTTCTGGGCTACCTGCGCCAGCGCATTCCGGGCAACTGGAAGCTCTACAACGAAAACGTGCGCGACCCCTATCACGGCTCGCTCCTGCATCAGTTTCAGGTCTCGTTCGGCCTGCAACAGCCAACCATGCGCGGCGGCATCAAGCTCGACCGCGATTTGAAGAACACCTGGAACCATTCGATCGTCACCGAGCAGGACGCCGCCAGTCAGAAGATTGTGGCCGATGCTTATGCCGGCACCGGCAAGTTCAACCCCGACCTTAAAATGGCCGACCCGGCGCTTACAAGGGTGCCGCTGGATCTGGGCGACAACTACAAGACCACCATTCTCTCGATGTTTCCGACCCTGATCCTGGCGCAGGTAGACAATACGTACGCGATTCGCCATCTGCGACCCAAGGGGCCGGGCCTGGTCGAACTGCACATCACTTATCTGGGATTCGAATCCGACACGCCGCAGCAGACCCGGGACAAATTGCTGACTGTCAATTTCATCGGTCCGGCGGGATACATCTCGCTCGAAGACGGGGAGGCGCTGCGCCTGGTTCAGGAAGGCATCCGCCATCGACGCCCGGGCGGCCATGAGGTGCTGGAGATGGGCGGGGTCGGGCCGATCGTGGACACCGATTACCTTTCGCAGGAGATTTCGATTCGAGGCTTCTGGTCGTTCTATCACCAGATCATGGGATTGCCGGCAGCGGGCCACCCGGAGACCAGGCCGTGAGCGACTGGACCTTGCAGGCGCGGGTGCAGGCATTCCTGTACGAATATGCGGCAAGCCTTGACGAGGAGCGCTTTGACGATTGGGTCGCCCTGTTCGACCCCGGCAATTGCACTTACGAAGTGTTGTCGCGCGAGAACCGCGATCTGGGCCTGCCGGCGCCGATCATGGGATGCTATTCGTACGGCATGGTGTGCGACCGGGTGGCGATGCTGGTCAAGGGCGTTCTCACCTACCGTCACAATCACCTGTTGCGCCAGGTTAGCAATGTTCGGGTGCGGCGCGCAGCGCCGGAAAGCAAGGACGACGCACTCCTTGTCCAGGCCGGGCTGGTAGTGCACCAATCCGACGAGGAAGGCGTCTCATCGTTGTACATGGTGGGGCGCTACGAAATGCAACTGACCGGCGTGGGTGGCAAGCACTTGATCCGGCGCATGGCGGTGGTGGTCGATTCGTTCGGCATCGATACGATGCTGGCGGTACCTCTGTAAGCGATAGGCCGCGCAGTGACGGAAAACTGCCATACGCCGTCGAGAAAAGACGGGAGACGTTGAAAATTAGAAAAACGTTCCTGATGGTGGCGATGCTGGCGGCGGCACAGGCGATCGCACAGGTGCCCGCGGCGGCGCCGGAAGTGAGTCGGATGGATGACCTCGCCTTTGCCGAGCTCGACCCGGAACCGTTCCGCAATGAGGCGGCGAAGCTGCGTGAGGGCCTGTGCAAGCGCGACGCCGGCGCTTGCCCGCGAACGCGCGACTTACCGGGACACAATCACATCAGCGAGATTGCGCACCTGGGCGCGAGCGACGACACCGCTTTCGGAACGGAGAGCCGACGGGCACAGAGATCCTCTCCAGGGCCGCGGGTGCATTCGCCTATCGCAGGAAGGAGGGGAAGGAGGCGAGCCGGTCTGCGTGCCGCCTGGCAGCGATCGAGCCGACGTGACTGGAAGGCGCGAGCCCCTGTTTCGCGCCATACCAGTCAGAAATGGAGAATAGTGTGTAAGGTGCTTGCGGTTACCTGTTTTTTCAGGGGAGAAAACCATGGTGGGCAGGTTCGGTAGGGTGGCTGCTGGCATCGCGGCGTTGGCCGGTGCGTTCGCCATTGCCATTTCGGCACCGGCTCTCGCACAGTCCCAGAAGACACTGCGGGTGCTGGTTGGATTTCCCGCCGGGCAGACTACGGACATTGTCGCCCGTATCGTTGCGGAGCGCCTCAGCCAGTCGCTCGGCTACCCGGTCATCGTCGAAAATCGTCCCGGTCAGGGCGGCAGCCTCGCGCTCGCGCTGCTGGCGAAGTCGCCGCCGGACGGCAGCGTGATGACGATCTCGGCCCTCGCAGCTTATGTGGCGAATCCGCATCTCTACAAAAGTGTTGGGTACGATACGCTGAAGGATTTCGACCCGGTTGCCCTGATCCTCGACATTCCCATCGTCCTCGTTTCGCACCCCTCACTGCCAGTCAACAGCGTGGCCGAGTTGGTCAAGTACGCGAAAGACAACCCGGGCAAGCTGAGCCATTCCTCATCGGGCAACGGCACGATTTCGCACTTGGCGATGGAAGACTTCAAGCGTCGCGCTGGCGTGAAGATGGTGCACGTTCCGTACCAAGGCAGTCCGCGGGCCATGCTCGACCTCGTGGCGGGCAATGTGCAGCTCGGCATGGACGCCGTCGCGGTGACCCAGACGCACATCCAGGCAGGCAAGATGAAATTGCTCGCCGTCTGTTCCGCCAAGCGCATGAGCGCCTATCCGGATACGCCGACGCTGGCCGAGATCGGCTTTCCTGGGTTCGAGGCCGGGCCCTGGGTCGGTGCGGCGGTGCCCGCGGGAACGCCGCGCGAATTGCGCGAACGCCTCGGGGCCGAGATCGTCAGGATCGTCCGCACGCCGGAGTTCGAGCAACGCATGACCTCGCTCGGCATGGTGACGCGCCCCGCGGGGTCGGCGGAATTCGGTGCGCACCTGAAGGCGGAATACGAACGCTGGGGAAGGATCGTCAAGGAGAGCGGGGCGAGCGTCGAGTGAGGCGGTTTTCGTGGACCGTCCATTACTGCAAGCGGAGGCGAGCATGGGCAAGG
This sequence comes from Bordetella parapertussis, assembly GCA_945862265.1. Taxonomy (GTDB): domain Bacteria; phylum Pseudomonadota; class Gammaproteobacteria; order Burkholderiales; family SG8-39; genus SZAS-79. The sequence goes on along the minus strand of CAMAXP010000051.1, from coordinate 20,414 downwards.
TATTGAGCGCGCAACAGGTCACGGCGTATCGTAAGACCGGCATCCACTTTCCGCTGCGCATTCTCGATGAGGCGGGGCTGGCGAGGATCCGGCCTAATGTGGCGAAGACGCGCGAAATGATGGGCGGGCGTTTCGGCGGAAGCATGAATCAGAAACCGTACCTGTTGTTTCCCTGGCTCGCAGACCTCGCGAGGAACGAGAAGATCCTCGACGCTGTGGAAGATGTCCTGGGGACGCCGGACATCCTGTGCTGGTCGGGGACTGTGTTCGCCAAGGACGCGGGCGACGGAAAGTTTGTGTCGTGGCACCAGGATGCGACTTACTGGGGCCTGTCCAGCACGGATGTTGTCACGGCCTGGGTGGCCCTCACGCCCTCGACAGTGGAGTCAGGGTGCATGCGGGTCATGCCCGGCAGCCACCTGCGCCAGCTGGAGCACAAGGACACCCTGCACCAGAGCAACCTGCTCAGCCGGGGCCAGGAGATCGCGGTCGAGGTCGACGATTCGCAAGCTATCGACGTTGTGCTGCAGCCTGGGGAGTTTTCGCTCCACCATGTGCTGCTGGTGCATGGATCCGAACCCAATCGCGCGGCGCTGCCGCGCATAGGCTTCGCCATTCGTTACATTCCGACGAGCCTGCGCCAGGTCACCGGATATCGCGACAGCGCGACGCTCGTGCGCGGTGTGGACCGTTACGGGAACTTCGACCTCGAAGAGCTTCCTCGCTCCGACCTCGATGCGGCGGCGCTGGCGCAGCACGCCCGAGTGGCTGAGAACCAGAAGAAGCTCTTCTATCGCGAAACGCGCAAGCCGACGGTGGGCTGATGGAGTTTCGCGCGGCGGTTCTTCACGACGTGGGCGCGCCGCTCGTGATCGAGCGGATTCGAATGACCGGACTGCATCGGGGGGACGTACTGGTGCGAATCGGGGCGAGCGGCTTGTGCCATACGGATCTCGAGGTCATCCAGGGAAGCCTCGCCTATCCGCTGCCCATAGTGCTAGGCCATGAGGGGGCGGGCGTGGTCGAAGCGGTGGGCGAAGGCGTGACTCAGGTCGCACCCGGCGATCACGTGGTGTGTTCGTGGAACCCGCATTGCGGCCACTGTTTTTACTGCGAGCGCGACCAGCCGATCCTTTGCGAGCCGTACACCGGCAACGTGCGGCGCGGATTGTTGCTCGACGGAGCCTCCCGCTATGAGTTCGCCGGACGCCCGCTGCACCACTTCTCGGTCATGTCCTCGCACGCGGAGTATTGCGTGGTGCCCGAGTCGGGGGCGGTGCGCGTGCCGCGCGAGATCCCGTTCGACCGCGCGTGCCTGATCGGCTGCGGCGTGATGACGGGGGTGGGCGCGGTTGTGAGGCTGGCCCGGGTCGAGGCAGGTTCGAGTGTCGCGGTCGTCGGCTGCGGCGCCGTGGGCCTGAACTGCCTGCAGGGCGCGGTCATCCAGCGCGCCGCCACGATCGTCGCGGTGGACACCGACCCGGGCCGGCTTGAAATGGCGCGCGACTTTGGCGCGACGCACACGGTACTGGCCGGCGAGGGCGCTCTCGAAACGGTCAAGTCACTCACTGCGGGCCGCGGTGCAGACTATGTGTTTGAGTCGGCTGGCGCGGAGTCGGCGCTGCAGCAGATGCTTGAGTTCGTGCGGCCCGGGGGCCAGGCAGTGATTCTCGGCAAGACCAACGTGAACCGCCAGGTGAGCCTGCGGTTCGGCGCGATGATGGGCGAGAAGCGCATCATCCGCTCCAGCTATGGCGGCGCCCGCCCACAACGCGACTTCCCCTGGCTGGCGAAACTCTACCTGGACGGGGTGCTCAAGCTGGATGAGCTCATCACCCGCCGCCTGCGCCTCGAGGAGATCAACGAAGGGTTCGCGGCGATGACAAGGGGGGAAATCGTGCGCGCCGTGGTGTCGTTCGCGAACTGAGGGCGCCATGCCGGGCCACCCACCGCTCGCACCGGGCTGGATCGACCGGCCGCACCGCGAGCTCGATCTCGGCGACTTCCCGCTCGAATCGGGCGAGCGGATCCGCCAGTGCCGTTTGTCCTATGTCATGCATGGTGAGCTCGACGCGGGGCGCAGCAACGCCGTGCTCGTCCTCAGCGCCATCGGCAGTACCCATCATCGGCTGGATTTCCTCATCGGCGAGGGTCGCGCGCTCGATCCGGCCCGGTACTGCATCCTCGCGGTGGACGCGATCGGCAACGGATTGAGCAGTTCGCCCTCGAACAGCGCGCTGCAGCCCGGCCTCGCGTTCCCGCGCTTTTCGATGCGCGACATGGTGGCCAGCCAGAGGCGCCTGCTCGATGCGCTGTCGATCGAGCGCCTGCACGCGGTCGTGGGGGCCTCGATGGGCGGCATGCAGGCGTTGCAGTGGGGTGTGAGTCATCCTCGGACGATGGCGCGACTCGTAGCGATGACGCCGATGGCGAGGACGCACCGTTGGGCGCAGCTCGTCAACGAGACCGCGCGCCGGGCGCTGTCCGCGCGCGCGGACTGGCTCGAGCCCTCGGGCGCCGAGGCTGCATGGCGCGCCTGGGTGCCGTTGATGCAGTCTCTCGCCGGCCGCACGCCGCTGGCGTATTCAGGTGCGGCAGGGACGGTCGAGGACATGGTGCGTGGGTTGGACGAGCGCGTCCGCCTGCAGGCGGGCGGCGGCCTGGCACCCGTGGATTGGTATTTCCAGAGCCTTGCGTACGACGCGCACGACGTCGGCTGGACCCCGGGCTTCCGTGGCGATACGGCTCGGGCGCTTGCCGCGGTGACAGCGCCTACGCTGTTGCTCTCGCCACCGCTGGATCTCTACAACCCCGTAGAGTCGGCGCGCGAGGCGCAGCTTGCCATCCCCAGGTCGCGCCACATCGAGATCCCCTCGCAGATGGGGCACCAGTCGACCAGCGGGGCCGCAGAGGAGGAAACACGATTCCTGAATGACGAGATCGGGGTGTTTCTGAACGGATCGGGGGAGGCCTGAACGACATCCTGCAAAGGAACTGGCGGCCACGCAACGTCCGGACAGCAGTGCCCGGCCATGTCTTCGAAGAATTGCCCATCCAGGGGATGCCGAATGGCGATAGCCGAATCAATCCGCCCTCTCTTCGCGCACCGGGCTGATGACATCTGCTGTGGCGCTTGTTTCGTGTCCGGCGATTTCTTCAGCTTGCGCTGCGGGCCGGCTTCTTGGCGCCTCGATAGAGGATGCGCGTCTTGGCGTCGATGACCGCAGCGTGCTGCTCGACGGCGGCCGCATCCATGTCCGCCTTTGGCGGCTCTTCGTGGTCGAAGTGGTTGAAGCGATCCCGCCCACGCACGAGCGTGGCGCAGTCGCGCTCGCCTGTGATCTGGTGCAGATGCGGCGGGATGTAGCGGATTGCGTATCCGATGCGCGGCAGCGCGGCGCGATTAGGCTCGGAGCCATGCACCAGAAGTACGTGGTGGAGCGAGAGTTCGCCCGGTTGGAGGACGACGTTGACGGCGTCGGCTTCGTTGACCTCGGCCGCGACCTCCTGCCCTCGCGTAAGCAGGTTCTTTTCGTGGAAGCTGTCCTTGTGCTCGAGTTGCTTGAGATGCGTACCCGGCACCACCTTCATGCAGCCGGATTCGACGGTGGAAGGCGTCAGCGCGACCCAGGCCGTCACTACATCGGGCGAGGACAGGCCCCAATAGGTCGCGTCCTGGTGCCAGGAGATGAAGCTGCCGTCCCCCGCTCCCTTGGCGAAGAAGCTCGCCGCCCAGCACAGGATGTCCTCGCTGCCGAGCACGTCCTCGACCGCATCGAGGATCTTCGGCGTCCGGACCAGCTCATTCAGCCAGGGAAACAGCAGGTGCGGCTTCTGGTTGTAGCGGCCGGCGAACTTGCCGCCCATCATCGCCTTGGTCGACTCGGCCTTGCCGGCCAGTTCGCCCGCCTCCACGGTCGAAAACGCGCGCAGCGGAAAATGGATGCCGCTCTTGCGGTAGCTCTCGATATCGGACCCGCTCAGAACCTTGCCCATCGTTTGGACTCCTTCCTTCAGATTCCTTCGTCAGCCAGATTTACCGCCGGGCTACTTGCGACACCTAGTCCACTTTCGCGCCGGAAGCCTTGACCACCGGCGCCCAGCGCTGCACTTCGACCTTCATCATCTCGTCCATTTGTTCCGGCGTGCCGCCGACGATCCCGAATCCGAGGTCGGTCATGCGCCGGATGAATTCGGGCGTCTTCATCGAATGCGCGAGGATCGCATTGAGCCGCGTGACGATCGGCCTTGGCGTTCCGGCCGGCACCGACAGGCTGAACCACCCGGCGGCCTGGTAGCCCGGGACACCGGCTTCCTCGACGGTGGGGACATCCGGCAGGCCTTTCTCGCGCTGGGTTCCAGTCACCGCGAGCGCGCGCAATTTCCCGGCCTTCACGAGGGGCAGCGACGACGGAATGTTGACGACCATCATGGATAGACGCCCACCCATCAGGTCGTTCAGGCCCGGCGGCGCTCCCTTGTACGGCACATGGACGATGTCGGTGGCCGTCATCGACTTGAACAGCTCGCCCGACAGGTGGGTCGTCGTCCCGCTCCCGGTCGAGCCGTACGTCAGCTTGCCGGGCTCCGCCCGGGCCAGGGCGATCAGTTCTTTAACGGTCGACGCCTTGAGGTCGGGGTGGACGACGATCACGTTGTTGAACGACGCCAGCACCATCACCGAAGCGAAATCCTTGAACGGGTCGAAGCCCAGCTTGGAATAGAGCAGCGGCACGACGGCGAACAAAGGACTCGAGGTGATCATCAGCGTGTAACCGTCGGGCGCCGCCTTTGCGCCGACTTCGGTGCCCACCGTGCTGCCGGCGCCCGGCCGGTTTTCGACGACGACGGACTGGCCCAATCCCTTGGAAAGCTCATCGCCCACTGCGCGGGCCAGGAAGTCGGCCGTCCCACCGGCGGGATTGGGATTGATCAACCGGACAGGCTTGTCCGGGTAAGCCTGGGCGGTCGCAGCCTGCGGCGCGAATACACCGGCCGCTGCGCACGCAAGCAGGACCAGCCAGCTGCGTCTGTTCATTGCACCTCCTCGTTTGCAGTCAAATGGTAGCCGAGGATGCGGTCAGGCAAGATTGTTTCGAGATGCTGTTTCACCACGCCACGGCGAAATCGCGGCGCTCGCGGCTTCGTTTGCGGCCGCCTGCCGCCCGCGCTAGGGAAAGAGCTTCAGGCTTTTTCGCCGTACTCCGAGCGCAGGATCTTTGCCGCCGCCACCATTGAGCGGAGCTTGCCGTCGGCCACGTCGCGCGGCAGGTATTTCATGCCGCAGTCGGGGGCGAGGATCACGTCCTCCGGGCGCATGTAGCGCAGGGCCTTGCGGATCCGCTCTGCGATCAGTTCCGGGGTTTCGATCGAGAGGTCCAGCAGGTCGACGCAGCCCACCATGATCTGCTTGCCCGGGAGTTTCTCGAGCACTGCGCAGTCGAGCTTGGATTGCGCCGTCTCGATGGAAATCTGGTTGCAGCTGCAGCCGGCGAGTTCGGGCAGGAACGAATACCCCGAGGGCCGTGCGTGGATGATTTGCGCGTAGCCGAAGCAGATGTGCAGCGCGGTCGTTCCCTTGATGCCTTCCAGCGCGCGGTTGGTCGCCGCGAGGCCGTATTCGCGCGCTTTCTCCGGCCGCGCCTGCATGTAGGGCTCGTCGATCTGCACGATGTCGGCGCCGGCGGCAAAGAGGTCGCGGATCTCCTCGTTCACCGCGACCGCGTAGTCCATCGCGCACTCGGCGTCGCTCTTGTAGAAATCGTTCTGCGCCTGCTGGCTCATGGTGAACGGGCCGGGCACCGTGATCTTCACCTGGCGCGTGGTGTGGCGCTTGAGGAATTTGAGGTCCTCGACTTCGACCGCATGCTTGCGGCGGATGCGGCCGGTGATGCGCGGCACCGGGTTGGGGTGCCCGGAGCGGTCGAGGCCCGTGCCGGGATTGTCGAGGTCCACGCCTTCGAGCGCCGTGGCGAAGCGGTTGGAGTAGCTTTCGCGCCGGATCTCGCCGTCGGTGACGATGTCGATGCCGATTTCCTCCTGCGCGCGGATGGCGACCAGGGTCGCGTCATCCTGCGCTTCGGCGAGGAAGGGCTCGGGGATGCGCCATAGCTCCTGTGCGCGCACGCGCGGCGGAAAGCGCCCGGCGAGCTTCTTGCGATCGATCAGCCATTCGGGCTGGGGGTAACTGCCTACGAGCGTGGTGGGAAATAGCATGCGCCGAGGGTAGCAGGGGGTGCCATTGCTCGCAATTCGTTACTTGGCGGGCAATCCGTGCTATGAAATGCCCCATGAAAAAGTCGACTCTGACCCTCCTTTACCTCCTCGCCGCGCTGCTCCTGCCGCTGCCGGCGTCCGCGCAGACCTATCCTTCGAAGCCGGTGCGGCTGTTGGTGCCGTTCGCGCCGGGCGGCACGACCGACGTGCTCGCGCGGCTGCTCGCCCAGAAGCTCTCCGACTCGCTCGGCCAGCAGTTCGTAATCGAGAACAAGCCGGGTGCCGGGGGCAACATCGGCACCGAACTCGCCGCGAAATCGCCCGCCGACGGCTACACGCTGGTGATGAGTTTCGACGGCACGATGGCCATCAACCCGAATACCTACGCGAAGATGCCCTTCGACCCGCAGAAGGATCTCGTCGCGGTGGCCAACGTCGCGCAGGTGCCGCTGCTGATCGTGGTGCATCCGGGGGTCGCGGCGAAGAACATCGCGGAATTCGTGGCGCTGGCTAAGGCGAGCCCGGGCCGCATCAACTACTCCTCGGCCGGGCACGGCAGCACGGGACACCTCACCGGCGAGCTGTTTCGCGGCCGCGCCGGGATCGACATCGTGCACGTGTCCTACAAGGGCGGCGGGCAGGCCGTGCAGGACCTGCTCGGCGGGCAGATCCAGATGCTGGTCACCGCGCTGCCCACGGTCGAAGGGCACCTGAAGGGCGGCAAGCTGCGCGCCCTGGCCTTCACTTCTTCAAAACGAGTGCCCGGAGCGCCCGACGTGCCGACGCTCGCCGAATCCGGCTATCCCGGCCTTGAGGTCCTGTCGTGGTACGGGCTCCTCGCACCGGCGGGCACACCGCAGGAGGTCGTGCGCAAGCTCAACGCCGAGATCAACCGTGTGCTGCAGGCGCCGGAGGTGCGCGAACGATTGACCGTCCTCGGGACGGAACCGACCGGCGGCACGCCCGAGCAGTTCGCGCAGACCATCCGGGACGACACCGCGCGCTGGGCGAAGGTCGTCAGCGCGGCGGGGATCCGGATCGAGTAAGCCGGCTCGCCGGCGGTCAGGGCCCGCCCGCGCGGGTTCTCAGCGCGTACAACTGGTTGGCGAACACCGCGCCGACCACGATCGCGCCGCCCGCGAGCGAGGCGTCAGCCGGCCGCTCACCCAGCACCAGCCACACCCAGACCGGTGCGAGCACCATCTCCAGCAGCCCGACCATGCCCAGTTCGCCCGCAGACAGGCGGTTGATCGCCAGAGACATCAGCACCATCCCCATGCCGGTCTGTGCCACGCCCATCGCGAGGATCACCGGGAAGTCGTGCGCGGGCCACGCGACCGGCCAGGCGAACGGCAGGACGGCGAGCGCCGCGAACAGCGCGGCGAGCATGGAGGTGGCGGTCGGATCCATCCTGGCCGGCGCGCGGCGCAACAGGATGTAGCTCACGGTAAAGCTCGCCGGGATGCACAGCGCAAGCAGGTTGCCGGTGACCACTCCGCCGCTGCCGATCCCGTCAGCGAACATCAACGCGACCCCGCCGAGCGCCGCGGCGATCGCCAGCCAGGTCGCGGCACGCGGCTTTTCGCCCAGGAACGCCCACGCCGCAACCGTCAGCATCAACGGGCCGGTGCTCATCAGCGCGGCCGCATTGGCGACGCTGGTGCGCGTCACCGCGAAGATGAACAGGCAGAACGTCGCCCCGAGGAACAGCGCGGACACCGCGCCGGAAGCGCCGCCTTCGCGCACCTTGAGCGCGAGGCCGCCGCCGTGCCGGAACGCCAGCACCCCTGCGAGGAAAACGAACATGACGGCGCAGCGCCAGACCACCAGCGCCGCGGGGGGCGTGGATTCGACGAGCCTGACCAGCAGGCCCCCGGTCGAGAAGCAGACCGCGGCGCCCAGCATGAAGAGCATGCCCTTGAAACGTTCGTGTTGAATGATTGCCTCTATTTTTTCGAATGCGCGCAAAGCGAAGTGGGCAGGTCACAAGACGGGCGAAGGCTACGCTTGCGCCGGCAACGTGATGGTGGGCCCGCAGGTCGTGGATGCGATCGCGGCTTCGTTCGAGGCCAGCGAAAAGGAGTCCCTGGGCATGACGCGCCGGAGGCGGAACTGCGCCGCCTGTGGGACCGGTTCGCACCCATGGTGCCGTACTGCATCCAGCGTGCCGGGGTGGAAGGCGCGGCAGCTCAAGGGGTAGCCGGCCCGCTTTCCTCAATCCATTTTCAGCCCCCGCTCCCGCACCAGTCTCGCCCACTTGGCGTAGTCGCGCTTGAGGGCGTCGCCCAGCACCTCGGGCGCGCCCGAGAGCGGGTCGGTGCCCTGGGAGAGGAGTTTTTCCTTCACGTCTGCCAGCCCGATGACCTTGGCGATCTCCGCGTTCACGCGCGTGACCACCTCGCCCGGCAGTCGGGCCGGGCCGAACAGGCCGAACCAGGTCACCGCCTCGTAACCCGGCACGCCGGCTTCGGCCACGGTGGGCACCTCGGGGACGGCGGCGTTCCTCTGCGCGCTGGTGACCGCCAGCAGGCGGATGCGCCCGGCCTTGGCCGGCTGCAGCGTGTTGGAAAGCGTGTCGAAGTACACCGAGACCTGGCCTGCGATGAGGTCGGTCATCGCAGGCGCGCCGCCCTTGTAGGGGACGTGAACCATGAAGGTCCCGGTCATCGACTTGAACAATTCGCCCGCCAGGTGCGAGGCGGTGCCCGTGCCGAAGGAGGCCATGTCGAGCTTGCCCGGCGCCTTGCGCGCGAGGGCGACCAGCTCGCTTACGTTCTTCGCTGGCACCGAGGGATGGATCACCAGGCCCAGCGGTGCCGTGCCGACGATGCCCACCGCAGTGAAATCGGCGACTGGGTCGAAAGGGACCTTGGAGACGGCCGGGTTGATCGCCTGCGTGCTGGCCGTCGCCATCAAAAGGGTGTAGCCGTCGGCCGGCGCCCTGGCCACGAATTCCGTGGCGATCGCCCCCGAAGCCCCGGCACGGTTGTCGATGACGACCGCCTGCCCCAGGCCCTCGGCCAGCTTGGCGCCGACGATGCGCGCGAGCACATCCGTCGCCCCGCCCGCGGGAAAGGGCACCACCAGTCGCAGGGGCTTGGAAGGGTAGGGCTGCGCGAAGGCGAGGAACGGGAGCGCGGCGAACGCGGCAATGGCGAGGAAGCGGGTGGGGCGCAATCTTGAAGGGAGGATCATGTGGGCCTTGGAGAGAAGTTTCCGAATTCAGGCCTTCGCCAGATCCGCCGCCGTGGTGAAGCTGTCGGCGTAGAACTCCTCTTCCGGCAACTTGCACTTCTCCACGAAATCCTTCTTCGCCGAATCCACCATGATCGGCACGCCGCAGGCGTAGACCTGGTGGCCCGACAGGTCGGGAAGGTCTTCCATGACGGCGCGGTGGACGAAGCCGGCGCGGCCGGTCCAGCCGTCCTCGGGCTGCGCATCCGAGATCACCGGCACGTAGTCGAAGAAGGCGCCGTACTCCGCCGCCCACTTCTGCGCGAGCTCGTGCATGTAGAGGTCCTTCGGCCGCCGGCCGCCCCAGTAGAGCGTCATCGGCCGCACGATCTCCTTGTGGATCGCGTGCTCGATGATGGCCTTGATCGGCGCGAAGCCGGTGCCCGAGGCAACAAATACGATAGGTTTCTCGGAAGTTTCGCGCAGGAAGAAGGTCCCGAGCGGCGCCTCGAAGCGCAGGATGTCCTTCTCCTTCATCTTGCCGAAGACGTGGTCGGTGAACTGCCCGCCGGGGACATGGCGCACGTGGATCTCGACCAGTTCGGCGTCGTGCGGCGCGTTGCCCATCGAGAAGCTGCGGCGCGTGCCATCACGCAGCAGGAACTCGAGGTACTGGCCGGCGAGGAACTGCAGCTTTTCACTCGCCGGGAGCTTGAGCTGCAGCACGATCACGTCGTCGGTGAGCTTCTGCAGGCTGTGCACGCGGCAGGGCAGGGTCTTAATCTGGATGTCGCCGGCCTTGCCGACCACGCGCGCTTCGAGCGTGCAGTCGGACAGGGGCGTGGCCTGGCAGAACAGCGCCTTGCCTTGTTCGCGCTCGGCGGCCGGCAGCGCCTTTTCCTGGTACTTGCCGTAGTCGACCGTGCCGGAGACGATCGTCCCCTTGCAAGAGCCGCAGGCGCCGTTTTTGCAGCCGTAGGGAATCACCAGGCCGGCACGGACGGCGGCCGCCAGGACGGTTTCGTGGTCTTCGGCCGGGAAAGTCTGGCCGCCAGGGGAGAGGGTTATGGTGTGCATGGCCGTAAAATGGCGGGATGAAGCGCCTGTTGGTGATTGGTTATGGCGATATCGCCCATCGTACCGCCGCCCTGCTGCCCGAGGGGGTTGAGGTGCGCGCTGTTTCGCGCCGTCTCGGTGTCGACCTCGACCGTCCGGAGACGCTCGCGACGCTTGCCGGCTGGGCCGATGCGGTGCTGCACTGCGCTCCCCCGCCCACTGCGGGGGAGACCGATCCGCGGACGACGGCCCTGTTGGGATGCCTCGAAGCGGGGGCCATTCTACCAAGGCGCCTGGTGTACATCAGTACCAGCGGCGTCTACGGCGACTGCGGCGGTGAACGGGTCGACGAAACGCGGCCCGTGAATCCGCAAACGCCGCGCGCGGTGCGGCGAGTAGACGCCGAGCAGCAACTGCTGGCCTGGGGCGGCCGGCATGCCATTCCCGTAGTGGTACTGCGCGCGCCCGGGATCTATTCGGCCGACCGCCTGCCGGTGGAAAGGCTCATGAAAGGCACGCCGGTGCTCGAAGAGCGGGACGACGTGTACACAAACCACATTCATGCCGACGACCTGGCCGCCATTGCGCTGGCGGCGCTGGGTGAAGGCGCCCCTGCCGGCGTCTACAACGCCTCTGACGACTCAGCGATGAAGATGGGCGAGTACTTCGACCTCGTTGCACAGAGGCTCGGATTGCCGAAGCCGCCGCGCATCGCGCGTTCCGAGGCGGCAAAGCGCATCCCGGCGATGATGCTTTCGTTCATGGGTGAATCGCGGCGACTGGTGAACCGCAGAATGAAGGACCGCCTCGGCGTGAAGCTGGCCTACCCGACCGTATACGAAGGTGTCCCGGTGACGGGGCGCGCAGCATGAGCGTGCTGCTGGTCTTCACCATCCTCGCCCCGGTGCTGATCAAGACCAGCACAGAGCGGTATCCTGCGCTTGAAGCAGCGATCCGCGCGAATCATCCCTACGAACTTCCCGAAATCATCGCTGTCCCAGTCGAACGCGGCCTGCCCGAATATCTCGGCTGGGTCGCGCAGGAAACCCGTCCATGATCCTCGTCCGCCTGCTGGCCCTCCTCGTAGCACTGAGCGCAGGCCTTGCCCACGCCGCTGTCAACGAAGCCGATCTGCTCGAACCCGAGAAGGCCTTTCGCATGTCCACCCGCGCCGTAGACGACCGCACCGTCGAGGTGAAGTTCGACATCGCGGACGGGTACTACCTGTACCGGGAGCGCTTCAAGTTCGAGGCCGAGCCCGGGATCGGCGGCGCGAGCGTGAAGTTCGGCACGCCGGATTTCCCCGCGGGCGTGAAGAAGAAAGACGAGTTCTTCGGCGAAGTCGAGACCTACCGCAAGCAACTTATCGTGCTCCTGCCGGTCGAGAAGACCGGGGGCGGAGATACCCTGAAGCTCGTGGTGACCTCGCAGGGGTGCGCGGACGTGGGCGTGTGCTACGTGCCCATGCAGACGCGGGCGAGCGTGAAGCTGGCCGGGGCGGGGTCCGGGACCTCGAGCGTGCCAGCGGTGACGCAGGGTCCGGAACTGGTGCCGCCTTCGTCCTCGACTGCGGCCCGCCTGTCCGGGTCGGCCACTGACTTCGACATCGTTGCGCTGTTCGAATCGGGCAGCTTCTGGCTGGTGCTCGCGAGTTTCTTCGGCTTCGGCCTCCTGCTCGCGTTCACGCCGTGCATGCTGCCGATGATTCCGATCCTGTCGGGCATCATCGCGGGCGAGGGGCGCGACCTCAACAAGGTGCGCGCTTTGATCCTGTCGCTCGCCTACGTGCTTGGCATGGCGGTGACCTACGCGATTGCCGGCGTGGCGGCCGCGTACTCGGGGACGCTGATCGCGGCAGCCTTGCAGAACCCCTGGGTGCTGTCGGGGTTCGCGCTGGTGTTCGTCTGGCTGGCGCTGTCGATGTTCGGTTTCCATGACCTGCAACTGCCCGCATTCCTGCAGGATCGCCTGTCCTCCACGCACCACAAGCTGCGCGGCGGGCATGTGGCTTCGGTCGCGGGCATGGGTGTGTTGTCGGCGGTCATCGTGAGCCCTTGCGTGGCTGCGCCGCTTGCGGGTGCGCTCCTCTATATCAGCCAGACCAAGGACGTGCTGCTTGGCGGCGGGGCGCTCTTCTCGATGGCAATGGGCATGGGCGTGCCGTTGCTGGTGGTGGGCGTTTCGGAAGGCGCGTTCCTGCCCAAGTCCGGCCGGTGGATGGAGAAGGTGAAGAAGTTCTTCGGCGTGCTGCTTCTCGCCGTCGCAGTGTGGATCGCCTGGCCGGTGATCTCCCCGCTCGTCATGCCGCGACCCGAGCCGCACGGGCTCAAGTTCGAGCGGATCAACTCGGTCGAGGAACTGAACGAGAAACTGCGCGCACCCGGAAAGCCCGTGATGCTGGATTTCTACGCCGACTGGTGTGTGTCGTGCAAGGAGATGGAGGCGTTTACTTTCACGGATGCCAAAGTGAAGGAGAGGCTGGGCGACATGCTGCTGCTGCAGGTCGACGTGACCGCGAACACCGAACAGCACAAGGAACTGCTCAAGCGGTTCTCGCTCTTCGGGCCGCCGGGCATCATCTTCTTCGACACGCGCGGTGCCGAGATCCGCGGATTGCGTGTGATCGGCTACCAGAAGGCCGACAGGTTCCTGGTGGTGCTCGAGCGGGCGGGCAAGAGCTAGCCGGCTTTCCTGATCGCGCGGGCTGCCTCGAGCGCGAAGTAGGTCAGGATGCCATCTGCGCCCGCGCGCTTGAACGCAACCAGCGATTCCATGATGACGTTGTCCGCCAGCCAGCCGTTGGCGATTGCGGCACGCAGCATCGCGTATTCCCCGGACACCTGGTAGACGAACGTAGGCGCCTTGTATTCGTCCTTCACGCGCCGCACGATGTCCAGGTACGGCATCCCCGGCTTCACCATCACCATGTCGGCGCCCTCGGCGAGGTCGAGGCCGACCTCCCACAAGGCTTCGTCGGAGTTGGCCGGGTCCATCTGGTAGGTCTTCTTGTCGCCCTTGCCGAGGTTCTTGGCTGAACCGACCGCGTCGCGGAACGGGCCGTAGAAGCCCGACGCGTACTTGGCCGAGTACGCCATGATCTTCGTGTGGATGCGCCCGGATTTTTCCAGGGCGGTGCGGATCCGCCCGATGCGGCCGTCCATCATGTCGGAGGGCGCGACGATGTCGACACCCGCCTCGGCCTGGCAGAGCGCCTGCTTCTCGAGCACCTTGAGCGTCACGTCATTGATGATGTACCCGTTCTTGTCGATCACGCCATCCTGGCCGTGCGAGGTATACGGGTCGAGCGCCACGTCGGTCATCACGCCGAGGCCGGGGAACTGCTTTTTCAGCTCGCGCACGACGCGCGGCACCAGCCCCTTGGGGTTATGGGCTTCGCGGCCGTCCAGCGATTTCAGTTTCTGGTCGATGACCGGGAACAGCGCCATCGCCGGCACGCGCAGCTTCATGCATTCCTCGGCCACGGGCAGCAGGCGGTCGAGCGTGACGCGTTCCACCCCCGGCATGGAGGCCACTTTCTCGGTGCGGTTTTTCCCGTCGAGCACGAATACGGGGTAGATCAGGTCGTCGGCGGTGAGTACGTTTTCGCGCATCAGCCGCCGGGAGAAATCGTCGCGCCGCATCCGGCGCATGCGCACCGCGGGGAAATTGCCGTATATATTCATGGGATTGAAAGACCGCAGGAGGTTTGTGGGATTTTAAATCCGCCTTCGATGCCAGTGTACTGATTTCGCGCGGGAAATATTTTTCGGAACTTTTGGCGCGCACCGGACTCTTATGTGCAGGCGATGTGAGTCGTCTCCCGCTTCTCCTCCCTGAGCGGGATGCCTTAATTTAAAGTTAAGGCGTTTTCGCCCCCGGTTTACTCCCCTTTACCGGGGGCCTTTTATTCCTTGCCCGCGAGCCATCCGTCGATGAGCTCGCGGGTTTCCTCGACGCCCTGGCGGTTCTGGCTCGAGAACAGCATGCACTCCCCGCGGATGCCGAGCTTTTCGAGTTCCTTGCGCGTGGCGATCAGGGTCCGGCCCTGTTCGCTCTTGGTCAGCTTGTCCGACTTGGTGAGCAGCAGCAGCAACCGGCGCTGCTGGATTTCCTGGAGGGGCGCGAGCCAACCGAGCAACTGGACGTCCAGGGGCATCAGCGGCCGGCGGGCATCCATCAGCGAAACCACGCCGAGGAGCGACCGCCGTGTCTGCAGGTAGCTGGCCACCAGCCTGCCCCACTCGTCCTTCAGGCCGTGCGGCACCTTTGCATACCCGTAGCCCGGCAGGTCGACGAGCCGCGCGCCTTCGCCCAGCGAAAAGAAGTTGATCAGCTGGGTGCGGCCGGGCGTTTTGCTCACGAACGCCAGCCTGCGGCGGTTGGCGAGGATGTTCAGGGCGCTGGATTTGCCCACGTTGGACCGGCCGACGAAGGCGACTTCCGGCAACTCGTCCTGCGGCAGGCCCTCGATCTGGCTGGCGGAGATCAGGAACTGGATGTTGGCGAAAGCGGGGGAGAGGGGCTTGGGGGTGGGCATGGGGGACACCAAAGGTGTTATAGAATAACGGGTTTCGACGGGTAGCTATGGAGAAATCATGAAGCGATACTTGGCCAGGTTGGCGCTGTTCGCCGGCGCAGCCCTCGCAGTTGCGGGAAATACGGCATTTGCCGCTGACGCTGCGGCGAAGAAAGAAGCGGCCAAGCCGGACCCGGCCAAAGGCCAGGGGATTGCAACGCAAGTGTGCGTCGCGTGCCACGGTGCCGACGGCAACAGCGCAGCGCCGGCCAATCCCAAGCTCGCCGGCCAGTTTCCGGAGTACATCAACAAGCAGCTCACGAACTTCAAGCCGCAGGGCGGCAAGAAGGCCGAGCGCGAGAACGCCGTCATGGGCGGGATGGTGGCGGCCCTGTCGCCCGACGACATGAAGAACCTCGCTGCCTATTACGCTGGGCAGAAGTTGAAGCCTGCGACGGCCAAGGACAGCAAGCTCGCCTCGGCCGGCCAGAAGCTCTGGCGCGGCGGCAACGTCGCCACCGGCGTCGCGGCCTGCGCCGGTTGCCACGGGCCGGATGGCGCCGGCATCCCGGCGCAATATCCGCGGATCGCGGGCCAGTACGCCGAATACATCGAAGCCCAGCTCAAGGCTTTCCAGGCGGGGACGCGTGCCAACGACCCGGGCGGCATGATGCGCGGCGTTGCGGCGCGCATGACCGAGGCCGAAATGAAGGCCGTCGCCGACTATGCGGCCGGGCTGAGGTAACCCGCGTAACAAAGCGGTTGCACGACCGAGGGGCGGCTCCGCGAGGAGCCGCCCCTCTTCGTTTGGGCGCGCCGGTGGAATAGAATTCCCGGCCGCGCTGTTTCAGGGGAATGGGAATGAGCCAACCGCACCATGCTGTCAAAGTATGGGACCTGCCCGTCCGCCTCTTCCACTGGGTGCTGGTCGCCCTGTTCGCCTTCATGCTCTTCAGCGGCAAGATGAAGGGCAACTGGATGGAGTGGCACATGTACTCGGGGTACATGATCCTCGCCCTGGTGCTGTTCCGGATCCTGTGGGGCTTCGCGGGCAGCACCTACGCCCGGTTTTCAAGCTTCCTGGCGGGGCCGGGCGCCTGCATCGCTTTCATGAAGAAGCTGCTGTCGAAGTCGCCGGCCCATGTGCCGGGGCACAACCCGCTCGGCGGCTGGATGGTGCTCGTGCTGCTGCTCGTGATGCTGGCGCAGGCCGGGACGGGGCTCTTCGCCAACGACGACATCTCCATTGAAGGCCCGCTTTATAAGTTCGTGAGCAAGGACTGGTCGGACCAGCTGACCTCGTTCCACTACTACAATTTCTACGTCCTGCTCGCGCTCGCGGCCATTCATGTGGCGGCGGTCGTGTTCCATGTGTTCGTGAAGAAGGAAAACCTCGTGTCGGCCATGGTCACCGGGATCAAGAAACTGGATCCATCCACCGAGGTACCGGCTGTGCGCTTCGTCAGTTCATGGCGGGCGCTGGGCCTTTTTGTGCTGGCGCTTGTCGCCGTAATCTTGATTGTCAAACGACCTTTCTAGGAGAACCGAATGAAGAAGAAGATCCTGCTGGCCGCAGTCGCCTTTGCCATCGGTGCCGGCGCCTCGTTCCAGGCCGCTGCCCAGGCCAAGCCCGAGCAGCTCGTGAAGCAGCGCCAGTCCGCCATGGCGCTCATCGGCTGGTACTTCGGCCCCATCGGCGCGATGATGCGCGGCGACCGGCCGTTCGATGCCGCAGTAGTGGCACGCAACGCCGGCTACCTCGAAGTGTTGTCCCGCATGCCGGGCGAAGGCTTCCAGCCCAGCACCAAGGATGAGAAAACCAAGGCCAAGCCCGAAGTCTGGACGGACAAGGCCAAGTTCGACAAGGCCATGGAAACGATGCAGGGCGAAATTTCCAAGCTCGCTCAGGTGGCAAAAGGTGGCGACATGGGAGCGATCAAGACTCAGTTCGGTGCCACGGGCAAGTCGTGCGCCGGCTGCCACGACGATTTCAGAATGAAGTAAGCCTTACCCAAGGTTCTACGCGAGCCCCGCCCGGCGCTGCCTGGCGGGGCTTTTCATTTTCGGGACGGGAATACCGGGCGAGCGTGCTTGTTAGTGAATATGAGCCCACAAGCCAGGAGGCTGCGCGACCATGGCTTTCCACCATTTTCCAGAGTGCCCGGACGTCGTACCCTGCCGAGCGGCAGTGAGCGATAATCCGGTTCGTGGATGAAGCTCACCGCATCGTCGAACTTATTGCGCGCCTGCGGCGCTACGCGCGCGCGCTGGTCAGCGATCGCGCCCGCGCAGACGACCTCGTGCAGGACACGCTGGAGCGGGCGTGGAACAAGTTCCACCTCTGGCGCCCGGGGTCGGACCTGCGGGCCTGGCTCTTCACTGTGATGCACAACGTCCACGTGAACCAGGTGCGCGCCTCACGCGACCATGCGGTGCTCGACGACGAAGGTCCCGAGATGGCAGTGGCCGCCGTGCAGGGCGCGTCGCTGGAGATTCGCGACCTCGAGCGGGCGCTGGCCGTGCTGTCCCCGGAGCAGCGCGAAGTGCTGCTGCTCATCGCGCTCGAGGACATGAGTTACGCGGAAGTGGCCGCTATGCTCGACATCCCCATCGGGACCGTCATGTCACGCCTTTCGCGGGCCCGCGAAAAGCTGCGCGCCCTGATGCACGGCACGCCGATGAACGTACGCCTGCAGGTGGTGAAATGACCGAATCGACAACGTCGCCGGTTGCCGAAGCCGACCTGCTGGCCTATGTCGACGGCCAGTTGCCCTCGTCTAGGAACCACGAGGTGGAGGCATGGCTCGCCGCGCGGCCGGAAGAGGCGGAGCGCATTGCGGCGTACCGGAGCCAGGACGAGGACCTGAAGCGTCTCTTTGGCCCAGTGCTTGATGAACCAGTCCCGGCGCGGCTGGCGCGCTTTTCCGAGCGCCCGTCGAAATGGCGCCCCTATGCGATCGCGGCCGGCTTCCTGGTCGTGGGGCTGGGCGTGGGTGCCCTCGCCGGATGGCAGTTGCACGCGATGCGCGTGCCGGCGGGTGGCCCGGTCGGGATAGCGAAGAACGCAGCCGTCGCGCACGCCACCTACTCGCCGGAAGTCCGCCATCCCGTCGAGGTCGGCGCCGACCAGGAGGCGCATCTTGTCGCGTGGTTGTCCAAGCGCTTGGGCACGACCCTGCGCGTGCCCAAGCTCGAGGCAAGCGGATTCAACCTGGTGGGCGGCCGCCTGCTGCCCGGGGACGCCAAGCCTGCGGGCGGGCCTTCGCCGGTGGCCCAGTTCATGTACCAGACCCAAGGCGGGCGACGCCTGACGCTATACGTGCGCACCGAGGCGACGAACAACACCGAGACCGCGTTCCGGTATGCGCGCGAGGGTAATGTCGGCGTGTTCTACTGGATCGACCGCAACGTCGGGTATGCGCTTTCGTCCGCCGACCTGAACCGCGAAGAACTCCTCGCGGCGGCGAACACGGCCTACAAGCAGCTCAACCCCTGAAGAGCCGGCCCGGTTGAGCGTAAGCAATCCCGGCCTGTCGCGACCAATGCGCAGGGACCCACTGGAGGACACCCCATGCTGATCAGGACACCGTCGGACATCCTGCCTTCCGAGATCACCCCGCAGGCCCTCTACCTGCGCCGGCGCGAATTCCTGCGCCAGGCCGCCGCCCTGGGGCTTGCCGGGACCATGCTGCCAGCGTCGGGGGGCGCCTTTGCCCAGACCGCTGCGCCGGTGACGGAGCCGGGCAAGCTGGCCAAGTTGCCCGGCAAGCCGTCGCCGCTGTCGACCACCGACAAGGCCACCCCGTACAAGGATGTAGTGACCTACAACAACTATTACGAGTTCGGCACCGACAAGGCGCAGCCCGCCCAGTACGCGCACAAGCTGAAGACCCGTCCGTGGTCGGTGATGGTCGATGGGGAGGTGAAGAACCGCAAGCCGATCGACATCGAAGACCTCCTCAAGCTCGCCCCGATGGAGGAGCGCATCTACCGCATGCGTTGCGTCGAAGGCTGGTCGATGGTGATCCCCTGGGTCGGCTACTCGATGTCTGAGCTGATCAAGCGCGTCGAGCCGACCGCGAAAGCCAAGTACGTGGCGTTCGCGACCGCCACCCAACCCGAAACCATGATCGGCCTCCGGCTGCCGGTGCTCGAGTGGCCCTATGTGGAAGGCTTGCGCATGGACGAGGCGATGCATCCGCTCACGTTGCTGGGGTTCGGCCTTTACGGTGAGGTGCTGCCCAACCAGAACGGGGCGCCCGTGCGGCTTGTGGTGCCGTGGAAATACGGTTTCAAGAGCATCAAGTCGATCGTCCGGATCACGTTCATGGAGTCGATGCCGAAGACTTCGTGGAACGTGGCGGCTTCGCATGAGTACGGTTTCTATTCGAACGTGAACCCGGCGGTGGACCACCCGCGCTGGAGCCAGGCAAGCGAGCGGCGCATCGGCGAGGACGGCTTCTTCCAGCCCAAGAGGAAAACGCTGCTGTTCAACGGCTACGCCGACCAAGTCGCCGGTCTCTACTCTGGCATGGACCTCAAGAAGTTCTTCTGATGGCCTGGCAGCCCCGACCGGGCCCGCTTGGCTGGATCAAGGCCGGGGTGTTCGCGGCATGCCTGGTCCCGATGGCCCGGCTGTTCCACGGCGCATTCACCAACAGCCTCGGGGCCAACCCGATCGAGGCGATCACCCGCTCCACAGGGTGGTGGACGCTGTTCCTGCTGGCTGTGACGCTTGCGGTAACACCGGTGCGAAAGCTCACGGGGGCGAACTGGGTGCTGCGGCTGCGGCGCATGCTCGGGCTGTTTGCGTTCTTCTATGCGCTGGCGCACTTCATCACCTTCATCTGGTTCGACCACTGGTTCGACATGGGCGAGATCTTCAAGGACGTGATCAAGCGCCCGTTCGTGACCGTGGGTTTTGCCGCCTTCGTGCTGCTGGTGCCGCTGGCGGTGACCTCCAACACTGCGATGGTCAGGAAGCTCGGGCGCAACTGGCAGCGGCTGCACCGGATTGCGTATGCCATTGCAGTGCTTGGCGTGCTGCATTTCTGGTGGCTCGTGAAGCGCGACCTGACCGAACCGGCGCTGTTCGCGGTCGTCGTCGTCGTGCTGCTCGGGATGCGACTGCGGCATGCACCGATCCCAGGCCGAGCATGAGGCGGACCGGGCGGACCGGGCCGCAGATGCTGGCGAGGAGGCCCTCAACTGGGCTGCTGCCGGTTCCGTGGACACCGACCTAAGCTAATTGCGCCTTTTCAAACGCGACCGGACTGACGTAACCGATGGTCGAGTGGCGTCGAGTCGGATTGTAGAACCTCTCGATGTAGTCGAACACGTCGGCCCGTGCATCCTGCCGGGTACGATAGACCTTGCGAGCTGTGCGTTCCGTCTTTAATGAGGAGAAGAAACTCTCCATGGCGGAGTTATCCCATACGTTGCCCGCTCGGCT
>CAMAXP010000050.1 GCA_945862265.1 Bordetella parapertussis | reverse complement strand
CCGCCAGCAACATGCGCCCGGCGCGCAACCGCTTCTTTGTTGCTTCGTCCAACCGCTTCTTTGCCATGCCCATCATCTCCACTCAACCCTATGGAAATGTAACGCATGAGCGAACGATCGGTTGTCATGTATTTAGGAAAGATCAATAATGCGGTTTTTTGAGGAATTCCTGCACGCCGGCGAGCAGCTTGTCGGCAATTGCACCGGAATTGATCGTGAACTGACCGTCCCGGATCGCCTGCTTGATCGCCTCGACCCTGGCCGAATCGAATGCGGGGCTGGAGGAGAGTTGGGTCTCGAGGGCCGAAAGTTGCCCCGACATGGCCGACAGCTGGATCGGTTCGCCGGCCGTGGGCGCAGCGGCCGCGCTTGCGCCGTTGCGGGCGGCGGGCTTGCCTGCAGTGATGTCGAGGGACTGGGGAAGGGACTTGGAATCGCTGATTTTCACGGGCTTTCTCCTGGAACTTTTTTTCGGCAGGCCTGACCGAACGGATGGCGGGCCTGCCGGATGCTGCTCTTATCGGCCGCCCCAAGCGCGACTTTAGGGTTATTTAACTGTTTTATTTCAACCTTTTATCTCTACTACCCGGGCGGCACGCGCCGTCCCGCTGAGCGTTTTGCCGGAATCCGTGATAACTCGCACAGTCTGGCCTTCGGTCGCGCCGGACAGGGCGCGGCCCTGCGTGGAAACGGCAAAGCCCGGGCCGGTGTAGAGCACTTTCACGTCGTCGCCCTGGGCGACGACCTGGCGCGCGCGGAACTGGTCGCGCAGCAGCGGCTGGCCGGCCACGGCCGGGCGGGACAGTTGCTTGTCGGCCACCTGCGCCATGTCGGCGAGGGCGCCCATCGGGAAGCGGCTGAGCTCGACCTCCTCGTAGCGCACGTCGTTTTCGCCGAGGCTGTCGCCTGCGTTCAGTGCACGCGCCGCGACCGGCCCTTGGCCGAACACCTTGATGTGCGCCGGCAGGAATACCTGCCACACCGGACCGCCGACGCATCGCACGCCGAGTGTGGTGCGGCCCCACAGTCGAGCGCCCGTGGGAATGAACGGTTGCATGCTGGCGCACGGCGCGAGCTGCAGGCGCGAGTCCGGCGCACCGATCGTCACCTCCACGCGCCCGGCCACACCGGAGGTTTCCTTCTCGAGGAACAGGCGCAGCTGGTCGGGAACGTCCTGTGGTTGCGCTGCCGCGCCCGGCGCGGCGCCAAGCAACGTGGTCGACAGCAGTGCCGTGGACAGCAGGGCGTGTAGGCGTTTCATGGCATCCGGCGCAGGAGTTTCTGGAGGGTCCCACTCTACGCAGGCAAGCCCGCGACGGTGTCGTGAATAACGCGCCAAATCCGCTGCTATTCCATCGATGGCAGCCCTCAGGTCCTACCCATACTCCGTCCCATACCGCAGCCCCAATCCCGAACATGAGCTCCACTCCTATCACCGGCAAACTCGACCAGGCCCTCAGCGTGCAGAGCACGGCGCTCGCCCTGCGCGTGCAACGCCAGCAGGTGCTCGCCGCCAACATCGCCAACGCGGACACGCCCGGCTACAAGGCGCTGGACTTCGATTTCACGCGTGCCCTGCGCGCGGCGATTTCCCCGGCGGGCGATCCGGCCCATGCCCCTGCGGGCCGGCCGGCCGCCTCGGCGCCCGTCGTCACCGCCGCTGGCCACCAAACCGGTTCGCGCAGCGCCTATGCGGGGATCTCGACCGATTACACGACGCAATACCGCATGCCTGCGCAGCCTTCGGCCGACGGCAACAGCGTCGACATGGACCTGGAGCGGGCACGGTTTGCCGAGAACTCGGTCAAGTACGAAGCCGCCCTCAAATTCCTTAACGGCCAGATCAAGACGCTCTTGAGCACCATCCAGGGCTGACCCAGACGGAGTTAACGACATGTCCCTCTTCAAGATCTTCGAAATCGCATCGAGCGGCGTCACCGCGCAGGGCCAGCGCCTCAACGCCACTGCGAGCAACCTCGCCAACGCGGACTCGGCCGCCGGCCCGGACGGCAAGGCCTACCAGGCGCGCCAGGTCGTCTTCCAGACCGTGCAGCTCGACCGCAGGGACCCGCGTTCGCAGGGCGTGGCCGTGCAGGGCGTGACCCAGGACCCGTCGGTGCCGCGCCGCGTGCACGACCCCAAGAACCCGATGGCCGACGACACCGGCTATGTGACGCTGCCCAACGTGAACGTCGCCGAGGAGATGGTGAACATGCTGTCGGCCTCGCGCTCCTACCAGACCAACCTCGAAGTGATGAATACCGCCAAGTCGCTGATGCTCAAAACGCTCTCGCTCGGCTCCTGATCCCGGCACCTGAACCTCCAAGGACACCCCCATGACCCCTTCCACAGTGCAGAACCCGACCGCCAGTTCGCTGTTCGGCGCCACGCCGGCCGCGGCCTCCGCGCCGAGCGGCGCGGACCAGTTCCTGAAGATGCTCGTTGCGCAACTCACCAACCAGGACCCGCTGAATCCGATGGACAACGCCCAGGTCACCTCCCAGATGGCGCAACTCAGCACCGTCGACGGGATCAGCAAGCTGAACGCGACGCTGTCGACGATGTCGATGGGATTCAACGCCACGCAGGCCCTGCAGGCCGCGACGCTGGTGGGCAACCAGGTGCTGGTCGACGGCAATGCGATGCAGCTCTCGGGCGGCCAGGCCGCCGGCGGCTTCCAGCTCGACGCGGCGGCGGACAACGTAAGCGTCTCGGTCAAGAGCGCCGCGGGCGAGGTGGTCTACACCGCCGACCTCGGCAAGCAGGCTGCCGGGCTGTCGGTCTTCCACTGGGACGGCAGCTCGCACAGCGGCGCCAAGGCTGCGGACGGCGCGTATTCCTTCGCGGTCACCGCGAAGAACGGCACGACGAACGTGTCCGCCGCCACGCTGACGCTCGGCCGGGTGGACGGCGTCACGCCGGCCGCCACCGGCACCACATTGGCCATCGGCGGGCTCGGGGACGTTCCCCTGGCCAGCGTCAAGCACATCCTCTAAGGAGCATGCAATGAGCTTTCAGCAGGGACTCTCCGGCCTCGACGCCGCGACCAAGAATCTCGACATCATCGGCAACAACGTGGCCAACGCCAACACCGTGGGCTACAAGAGCGCCGCGGCGGAATTCGCCGACGTGTTCGCAAGCAGCGTGGGCGGCGACAAGACCCAGGTGGGCATCGGCACGTCGATCTCGGCGGTCAAGACCAACTTCGCGCAGGGCAACATCACGGTCAGCAACAACCCGCTCGACCTCGCGATCAACGGCCAGGGGTTCTACCGCCTCGATACGCAAGGCGTGATCTCCTACACCCGCAACGGCCAGTTTTCCCTCGACAAGAATGGCTACATCGTCAACTCGGCCGGTGACAACCTGACCGGCTATGCGGCCGGCGCCAACGGCGTGGTCAGCACGGCGAGCTTTGCAATGCTGCAGGTCTCCACCGCGCAGGTTTCGGCGAACCCGACGACCTCCGGCACGATCCAGGTGAACCTGGACGCGAAGAAGGCCCTCTTGCCGGCGGCCGGGTTCCTGCAGGCGGGGGACGTGATCAAGTCGCAGCTCGACGCGCATCGCGGCGGCGGCGAACTGGCCGACACCGGGCCGGCCCAAACCGTGTGCGCGCGGCTGGAAAAGCTCGCGGCCAGCGATGCGGGCGTGCCCAAGCCGGCCGTCGCAGTCCCGGAGGCAAAGGCTCATGGGTTCCTGTCGACTTACCACATCGCATTCAGCACCGCCGCCGCGGCGACGGCGGTGGAGCCGGCGTTGCAGAGCCTGCGCGCGCTGGGCGAACTGGAGATCGTGGCCCAGCCGAAACCGCGCAAGCGCGGCAAGGCGCCGCAGCGCTGGGAACTCACGTTGATCGCGACTGCCGCGGAAGCGCAGCTGCGCGAGGCGTTCGAATTCCTCGGCACGCAAGGCGCAGTCGAGATCGCGCTGCGGATGGCCGTCCCGCTGGAGGCCGCCGCGCCCGCGCAGGCGGCCGAAACCGCAGTCGACGCCGGGTTCGGGTTCTTCGACGAAGCGCCGGGCGTGCCCAAGGCCGCCGAAGACGCGGGCTACGGATTCTTCGGCGACCTCCCGCCTGCTGCGCCGGAACCGGCGGAACCGGCCGCGGTGGCGGCGCCCAGCCCGGGCCGCCGCTACACCGACCAGCCGACCGTCACCTCCGGGGTCGCCGGACGGCGCGACACCGACAAGGTGGTCGTGGCGCCGCAGGGCGAAACCTCCTCGATCCGCGTCAGCATCGAAAAGGTCGACACCCTGATCAACCTGGTCGGCGAACTCGTCATCACCCAGGCCATGCTCGCGCAGAACGTCTCGCAGCTCGACCCGGTGCTCAACGAAAAGCTGCTCAACGGCATGGCCCAGCTCGACCGCAACACGCGCGAGCTGCAGGAGTCGGTGATGTCGATCCGCATGATGCCGATCTCGTTCGTGTTCAGCCGCTTCCCGCGCGTGGTGAGGGATCTCGCCGCCAAGCTCGACAAGCAGGTGGAGCTGAAGACCGAGGGCGAGGGCACCGAGCTCGACAAGGGCGTGATCGAAAAGCTCGCGGACCCTCTCACGCATCTGGTACGCAACAGCCTGGACCACGGCATCGAGTCCGCCGCGGCGCGCGAGGCGGCAGGCAAGCCCGCCAAGGGCACCATCACGCTGCGCGCGTTCCATCGCGGCGGCAACATCGTGGTGGAGGTGGCCGACGACGGGGCGGGACTGGATCGTGCGCGGCTGCTGGCCAAGGCGCGCGAGCGCGGCATGAACGTCTCCGACGCGATGAGCGACCAGGAGGTCTACGGGCTCATTTTCGAGGCCGGGTTCTCGACCGCCGAAAAGGTGACCGACGTCTCGGGGCGCGGTGTCGGGATGGATGTGGTGCGCCGGAACATCCGCGAGATGGGCGGCAGCGTGGAGATCGATTCGAATCCCGGCGCGGGCACGCGGATCTCGATCCGCCTGCCCCTGACCCTCGCCATCCTCGACGGCATGTCGGTGGGCGTGGGCAACGAAGTGTTCATCATCCCGCTCACCAACATCACCGAATCCCTGCAGCCGGCCAAGGATCACATCAACAGCATCGCCGGGCGGGGCTCGGTCGTGCAGGTGCGCAGCGACTACCTGCCGGTGCTTGCGCTGCATGAAGTGTTCAACCTGAAGCCGAAGGTCACCGATTTCGACAAGGGGATCATGGTGGTGCTCGAGTCCGAGGGCGCCAAGACGGCCTTGTTCGTCGACGAACTGCTCGGCCAGCACCAGGTGGTGATCAAGAGCCTGGAAACCAACTACCGCCGGGTGCCGGGCGTGTCGGGCGCCACCATCATGGGCGACGGCCGCGTGGCCCTGATCCTCGATGTCGCCGGGCTGATCAGCACACCCAAACAGATTTACGCCATGGCGGCCTGAAGCCGCCCAAACCGCATCGCACGCCGGGCCACCGGTCACTTTAAAAGGGGAGTATGCACATGTCACAACCGCAGACCGAAGTTGCCTCCGGATCGACCGCTGTGGCGGTCGGCCAGTCCGCCAACGAGTTCCTCACTTTCATCCTGGGAAGCGAGGAGTACGGCATCGAAATCCTGAAAGTCCAGGAAATCCGCGGTTACGACGCGATCACGCACATTGCCAACGCCCCGGCCTTCATCAAGGGCGTGGTGAACCTGCGCGGGATCATCGTCCCGATCATCGACATGCGCATCAAGTTCAACCTCGGCAAGGTCGAGTACGACGAGTTCACCGTGGTGATCATCCTGAACGTTTCGGGCCGCGTGATGGGCATCGTGGTCGACGGGGTGTCGGACGTGATCACGCTGTCCGCGGAGCAGGTGAAACCCGCGCCGGACTTCGCCGCGCACCTGGACACCGACTACATCATCGGCCTGGGCACCGTGGAGCAGCGAATGTTGATCCTGATGGACATCGAAAAGCTGATGTCCAGCCGGGACATGGGATTGATCGACAGCGCCGCGGTGCACTAGCCCGCGCGCTCACCTTCACTTACTTAAACCGGATCGAGGAGAAATTCATGAAAGTCGTTGCAAAGAAAACCAAGGTGTCCGCGGGCGCGTCGAACTGCACCGCGCAGGTGAAGAGCCTGCTGGACGCGTTGTCGAGGATGAAGAACGAGGCCGACCTGAGGAAATCGCTGCCGCAGTTCGACGCGAGAAAGCTGATCGGGGCGAACATCGACATCTTCCACAAGAACCCGTCGCACCAGCGGAGCATGCTGGCGAACCTGCGCAGCACCTACAAGACCGAGATCAAGGTGGGCAACCTGTACTTCGGGCTGGTGGCCAACCCGATCGTGGACGCGCAAGGCACTCGCGTGGGGACGGTGGTGGAGTGGAAGGACCGCACGGCCGAGGTGCTGGTGGAGCAGGACGTTGCCAGCCTGGTGAAGGCGGCGGTGGACGGGGACTTCACGCGGCGCATCGAGATGGACGGCAAGGAAGGCTTCTTCAAGGCGCTGGGCGAGGGGATCAACCAGCTGATGGAGACGAGCTCGGTGGGCCTGAACGAGGTGGTGCGGGTGCTGGGGGCGCTGGCCAGCTGACCACGATCGTCACGCAGATCAAGGAAGCGACCGAGTCGATCACGACGGCCTCCAAGGAGATCGCGCAGGGCAACACGGACCTGTCGCAGCGCACCGAGGAGCAGGCCTCCAGCCTCGAGGAAACCGCCTCGAGCATGGAAGAGCTGACCAGCACGGTGAAGCAGAACGCGGAGAACGCCAAGCAGGCCAATCAACTTGCGGTGTCGGCCTCCGAGGTGGCGGTCAAGGGCGGGCAGGTGGTGAGCCAGGTGGTGGACACGATGGGCTCGATCAACGAGGCCTCCAAGAAGATCGTGGACATCATCAGCGTGATCGACGGGATCGCGTTCCAGACCAACATCCTGGCGCTGAACGCGGCGGTGGAAGCGGCGCGGGCCGGCGAGCAGGGGCGGGGGTTTGCGGTGGTGGCAAGCGAAGTGAGGAACCTTGCGCAGAGGAGCGCGGCGGCGGCCAAAGAGATCAAGACGCTGATCGGCAACTCGGTGGAGAAGGTCGATTCGGGCACCAAGCTGGTGGACCAGGCGGGCAAGACGATGGAGGAGATCGTCGGGTCGATCAAGCGGGTGACGGACATCATGAGCGAGATCACGGCGGCCTCGCAGGAGCAGAGCGCGGGGATCGAGCAGGTGAACCAGGCGATCACGCAGATGGACCAGGTGACGCAGCAGAACGCGGCGCTGGTGGAGGAGGCTGCAGCGGCGGCCGAATCGATGCAGGAGCAGGCCGAGAACCTGGGAGTGGCGGTGGCCACGTTCCGGCTGGAAGAGCAGGCCGTGGCTCGCAATGCCACCGCAGAGCGCCGCGCGCCCACCCGCCCCTCCAACGCGGGAAGGCTGACGAGCGTGAAGACCAAGGCGGCGGCGGTTTAGGGCGGGTGGTTGAGCTCTCCCCCTTCTGAGGGGCGCCGAGTGACCAACGCGGTTGCACAAATGCGAGACATGCCATGAATCTGCTCACGCTGGGTCTGAACCATACGTCCGCGCCGCTGGATCTGCGCGGCCGGTTTGCGTTCAAGCTCGATCAGCTCACCCCGTCGCTGCGCGGATTTCGCGAACGTTTCCGGCACGCGCCGGCGCATCCCGAGGTGGCGCTGCTCTCGACCTGCAACCGGACCGAACTGTACTGCGCCGGTGAGGGGCCGCTCGCGCAGGCGGCGATCGACTGGCTGGCTGGCATGGGCGGCGTGAGCGGGGAGGAACTGATGCGCCATGCGTATGTGCTCGAAGGCGCGGCGGCGGCCCGGCACGCGTCGCGCGTGGCCAGCGGCCTGGATTCGATGGTGCTGGGCGAGCCGCAGATTCTCGGCCAGATGAAGCAGGCGGTGCGTGAGGCCGCAGCCGCCGGTACGCTCGGCAGCACGCTGCACCGCCTGTTCCAGCATTCGTTCACCGTGGCCAAGGAGGTGCGCACCGGCACCGCGATTGGAGAGCATTCGGTGAGCATGGCGGCCGCCGCGTTGCGCCTGGCCGTGGAGCAGTTCGGGAGCCTCGAGGACCGGGCCGTGCTGTTGATCGGCGCCGGCGAAATGATCGAGCGCGTCGCCCGGCATTTCGCGTCCCGCGCCCCGGGGCTCATGACGGTGGCCAACCGCTCGCCCGAACGGGCCGCACGGTTGGCCGCGAGCGTCGGCGCCCGCACCCTGCGGCTGGCCGATCTCCCGGTGCGACTGGCGGAGTTCGATGTGGTGATCTCCAGTACGGCCAGCACGCTGCCGATCATCGGCCTGGGTGCGGTGGAGCGCGCATTGAAGGTGCGGCGCGGCCGGCCGATGCTGATGATCGACCTCGCGGTGCCGCGCGATATCGAACCCGAAGTCGCCCGATTGCCGGAAGTCAGCCTTTACACAGTGGACGACCTGTCGACGCTGGTGCAGAGCGCCGGCGCCAAACGCCATGCCGCGGTCGAGCAGGCCGAGGCGATCGTCGAGGCCGGTGTCCGGCGCTTTGCGCACTGGCTCGAGCAGCGCGCGACGGTCCCCTTGATCAAGGCGCTCCAGGCGCAGGCGGATGACTGGCGCGCCACCGAACTGGCGCGCGCCCGCAGGTCGTTGCTGCGTGGCGAAACCGTCGATGCGGTGCTGGAAAAGCTGTCGCGGGGGATCGCGCAGAAGATGCTGCACGGGGCGATGGCGGGGCTGCGCGCCAGCGCGGGCGAGCATCGCGCGCAGCTCGAGGGCACGGTCTCGCGGCTGTTCCTGGGGTGCCCGGTCCGCAACCCGATAGATGTGCCGGCCGCGCCGGCGTTATGTGCGGCGCAGACAGTTGCAGGCGAGCGGGCCACCCGGCCCGTGCTCCGCGCGGTCAATGGCGGCCGCCGTTCAACATGAGATTCAACCATCGGTAATCGATATGGAAAATGCACAGGCACTGGAAGGCAAGACCCGCGAATACGATTTCACCGAGCGCGACTTCGAACAGGTCACGAAGCTGATCTATGCGCACGCCGGGATCTCGTTGTCCGGCAACAAGCGCGACATGGTCTACAGCCGCCTGTCGCGGCGGCTGCGCGAAAAAGGCCTGTCGCGGTTTTCGGAGTATCTCGAGCTGGTCGACGGTGGGGACGCGGCCGAATTGCAGGCGTTCACCAACGCGCTCACCACGAACCTGACCTCCTTTTACCGCGAAGCGCACCATTTCCCGCTCCTTGCCCAGCACCTCGCGCAGCGCGGGCGCGCGACCCGCGATCCGCTATCGATCTGGTGTTGCGCCGCCTCCACGGGCGAGGAACCCTACACCATCGCAATGACCGCGATCGAGGCCCTGGAAAGCAGCGCCTCCCAGGTGCGGATCCTCGCGACCGACGTGGACACCAACGTGCTTGCCAAGGCCGACGCGGGGGTCTACGAACTCGACCGGATCGAGCCGGTCTCCGCGGAGCGCCAGAAGCGCTTTCTGCTGCGCGGCACGGGCGCCCGGTCCGGGTCGGTCAAGGTGCGCCCGGAGCTGCGCAAGCTGATCACGTTCCGGCCCCAGAACCTGCTGGATGCCAAATGGCCGATCCGCGGCCCGTTCGACGTGATCATGTGCCGCAACGTGATGATCTATTTCGACAAGGACACGCAGCGCGCGATCCTGGAGAAATTCGCCCCGCTGCTGCGCCCGGACGGCCTGCTGTTCGCAGGACACTCCGAGAGTTTTTTCCACGCGGCCGACTTGTTCAAGTTGCGCGGCAAGACGGTGTACGAGTTGGCGGCCCGGGGCGGCGTGCGGCATGTCTGACGGCTATGAGGAGGCGCTGGCGACGACCCTCTACTACGACCGCAGTTTCGACACGCAGGCGGCCAAGGTCCTGCCCGGCGAATACTACGTGACCGGCAAGGACATGCTGATCGTCACGGTGCTGGGCTCGTGCGTCGCGGCGTGCATCCGCGACACCCAGAGCGGGATCGGCGGGTTGAACCATTTCATGCTGCCCGACGGCGGCACGGACGAAAACAATCCCGCCAGCACCTCGGCGCGCTACGGCTCGTACGCGATGGAGATCCTGATCAACCACATCACCAAGCTCGGCGCGCGGCGCGCGAACCTGGAAGCCAAGGTGTTCGGCGGCGGCAACGTGCTGCCGGGACTGACGGTGGCGAATGTCGGTGAACGCAACGCCGAGTTCGTGCTCGGGTTTCTGCACACCGAGAAGATCCGCGTCGTCGCGCAGGACCTGGTCGACGTTTTTCCACGCAAGGTCTACTACTTCCCGGCGAGCGGCAAGGTGATGGTAAAGAAGCTGCGCGATATCCACAACAGCACGATTTTCGAGCGCGAGCAGGTCTACGGTTCGCGCCTCAAGGGCTCGCGCGTCGGCGGCGACGTCGAGTTGTTCGCATGACGCGCCATCGGTGCCGGTGGAAAACCCAGGGAAACCCATGAATGCAATCAAGGTTCTGATCGTGGATGATTCGGCGCTCGTGCGCAAAATGCTGTCCGAGATCGTCGATCGGCAGCCGGACATGGAGGCCGTCGGCGCGGCGCCCGACCCGCTGGTCGCGCGCGAGATGATCCGCAACCTCAACCCGGACGTGATGACGCTGGATGTGGAGATGCCCAAGATGGACGGGCTCGATTTCCTCGAGCGGGTCATGCGGCTGCGCCCGATGCCGGTGGTCATGGTGTCCACGCTGACCGAGCGCGGGGCGGACACCACGCTGCGGGCGCTCGAACTGGGGGCGGTCGATTTCGTGTCCAAGCCCAAGCTCGACGTGGCGGCCGGGCTGGCCGCGTATGCCGACGAGTTGTGCGACAAGATCCGCGCCGCCTCGCGCTCCACCGTGCGCGGGCCGCGCCCGGCGGGGGCCGCGCTGCCGGCCGCGCCGCGCACCGGGATGCGCCTGGCGAGCACCGAGAAACTGATCCTGGTCGGCGCTTCTACCGGAGGCACCGAAGCGATCCGCGAACTGCTGGTCGGGTTCCCGCCGGATGCGCCCGCGATCGCGATCACCCAGCACATGCCGGCCGGATTCACCAAGAGTTTCGCGCTGCGCCTGAACGACCAGTGCAGGCTGAAGGTGAGCGAGGCGGTGCACGGCGAACGCCTGCTGCCCGGCCACGTGTATATCGCGCCGGGGGACCACCACCTGGCGGTCACGCGCAGCGGCGCCAACTATATGGCCTCGGTCAGCGACGGTCCGCCGGTCAACCGCCATCGACCGTCGGTCGAGGTGCTGTTCCGCTCGGGCGCGGCGTGCGCCGGCCCCAACTCGATCGGCATCATGCTGACCGGCATGGGCAAGGACGGCGCGACCGCGATGCGCGAGCTGCGCGATGCAGGCGCCTACAACTTCGCCCAGGACGAGGCGACCTGCGTGGTGTTCGGCATGCCGCGCGAAGCCATCGCCGCCGGCGCGGTCCACGAGGTGCTTCCGCTCCAGGCCATCGCCGGGCGCACCCTGGCGCGCCTGGTGTCCACGTTCGCGGGCAACCGGATTTAAATTCACGGGTTCGGCGACGGCGCGGTCAAGGCGGTCGAGATCGGTCGATGTTTCAGGCGGCGGCGAACAAGGGCTCCTGCGCAGGCATCCCGGCCCCCTGGGATCGAAGGAGCTTGAGCAGCGTCGCCGGATCGCAGGGCTTGGCGAAGTAGTAGCCCTGCATTCGGTCGCACCCTTCGGCGGCCAGGAAGTCGAGCTGGTTCTGGGTCTCGACGCCCTCGGCGAGCACGGTCAGCTTGAGGCCCCGGGCGAGGCCCACCACCGTGCGGATGATGGCGGCGCTGTCTTCTTCGCAATCCACGTCGCGCACGAAGGACTTGTCGATCTTGAGGATATCGATCGGGAAGCGGCGCAAATACCCGAGGCTCGAATACCCGGTGCCGAAATCGTCGATGGAAATCTTGACGCCCATGTCTTTCAATCCGCGCAGCGTGGTTGCGGTGGCTTCCGCGTCCTGCATGGCCAGCGATTCGGTGATCTCGACCTCCAGGTGCCGGGGCGCAAGGCCGGCCCCCTCCAGGACCTTGCGTATCGTGTCGTGCAGGCCGGGCTGCTTGAACTGGGTGGCGGAAAAGTTCACCGCCACCGCAAGATTGGGAAAGCCCGCATCGTGCCATTGCCGTGCCTGGGCGCACGCGGTGCGCAGGACCCATTCGCCGATCGCGATGATCTGGCCGGACTCGTCGGCGATGCCGATGAACTTGTCGGGCGGGATCGTGCCGAGTTCGGGATGGCGCCAGCGTACAAGCGCTTCGACGCCGCAGATCGAGCGGCTTTCGACATCGATGATCGGCTGGTACACCAGGAACAGTTCATTGCGTTCCACGGCATGGCGCAAGGCGTTCTCCAGCTTGAGCCGCATGCCGGTGTCTACGTTCAGTTCGTGCCGGTAGAACTGCAGCATGTTGCGGCCCTGGCGCTTCGCGTCGAACATCGCGGACTCGGCGTTCTTCAGCAGTGTCGGCACGTCCTCACCGTGCCAGGGCGCGAGCGCGATCCCGACGCTGATGGTGAGGAAGAGGCTCTGCCCGTTGACGTGGAAAGCCTCGGAAAAGCATTGCATCAGGCGCTCGGCGCGCTGCTTTGCCTCGTCGCGCGAGCCGGCCGCGGCCACCAGGAGCGCGAACTCGTCGCGACCGATGCGCGCCACCACTTCGCCGGACTCGCCGCAGCGTTCAAGGCGCCGCGCAATCTGCCCCATCAGCGCGTCACCGGTGGCGTAGCCGAAGGAGTCGTTGATGCGCATGAACCGGTCGAGGTCCACGTAAAGCACCGCGCATCCGGCTTCGAGGCCGGCACCCGCGATTTCCAGGAAGCGCTTCTGGTTGGCGAGGCCGGTGAGCCCGTCGTAGTTCTCGAGGCGCGAGCGCCCCTGTTCGGCTGCGCGCATCCCCCGGGCGGTACGAACGTGCCGCAGCGCGCGCTGCACGACCGGCACGAGCCGCCCGAAGTTGCCTTTGTCGATATGGTCGTCTGCCCCGACCCGCATTGCAGAGTTGCCGCGATCGTGCTCGAGGGCGCCCGAATAGATGATGAAAGGGATGTCCTGGCCGGAGGCCTTGAGGACCTGCAGGGCGCGAAAAGCGTCAAAACGCGGCATCGAATGGTCGGAAATTACCAGGTCCCAGGACTGGTTCAACGCCTCCGTCATGTCGGCTGCGCAGTCGACACGGTGGATCTGGAAGCCGGGCATCACCGGGGCGAGCACCGTTTCAAGCAGCAGGGCGTCGTCTTCCGAATCCTCCACCAGCAGGATGCGTGTCGTTTCTTCTGTCGTCATGGTCGTATGAGCCTCATGCCCTGCACGGGGATGTTCACCAGCACCTTATCGGCCGGCCGCCGCTGAACATTAGCCCCGTCAGGGATTCCTGCCCAACCCATTGATCGGTTGGGAGGTCGCCACTCCTGCGATCGCGAAATTTGATATGAATGGCGGCTTGAAGGACAGGCACGTCAGACTTTCCGGCCGGGCGCAGGCCGGTGCTCAGGAAGTGCGTTTCATCATCCCCATGGACAAGGTGTCCGCCGCAGGGCGCTGCTGGGGGACGGTCAACGAGTGCCTGCTAAGCGGTTGACCCGCGGATCCCGCCGGGCGTGCGGCCAACTTACCGCCGCTGCCCGGGAGTCGATCGGTTAGAATCGATCGCTGATGCAAAGATGGTGCCGAGGAAGGGACTCGAACCCCCACAGTGTCGCCACCGCATGGACCTGAACCATGTGCGTCTACCAATTCCGCCACCTCGGCAGCGGACCGAATTCTAGAGGCTGAACCTGCCCGTGTCAAAAAACCGCGCCACCACCCCAAAATCGCGCAAGTCTGCGGCGCCCGCAGGCTATGCAAGCGCGGTCCTCGAGGAGTTGAACCGGGCCGCGACGCCCCTGATGCCGGACGAACTTGTCGAGCGCCTCGGCCTCGGCAAGCGCGAACGCACCGCGTTCGAGGCGGCGCTGACCGTGCTCGAGGCGACGGGCCGGATCGTGAAGAACCGCGCCGGCGCCGTGCTTGCCGCGAAAAAGCTTTCCCTGCTCTCAGGCCGGGTCGAAGGGCATCGTGATGGCCACGGGTTCCTCGTCCCGGACGAGGTTGGCGAGTCGGTGTTCCTGTCCTCGCCCGAAATGCGCCAGGTGCTGCACGGCGACCGCGCATCGGTGAAGGTGACCGGGCGCGACCCGCGCGGCCGGCCGGCCGGCGAGATCGTCGACGTTCTCGAGCGGGGCAACCGGCGCGTGGTCGGCCGGCTGCATGCCGAGCATGGCGTGCTGTTCCTCGTCCCTGAAGACCGGCGGATCGCGCAGGATATCCTCGTGCCGCCGGCCGAGGTCGGCAAGGCCAAGGCCGGGCAGGTGGTGACCGTCGAACTCGTGTCCCAGCCGTCCAAGCACGCGCAGCCGATCGGCCGCGTCGCGGAGATCCTCGGCAACACCGAGGACCCCGGCATGGAGATCGAGATTGCGCTGCGCAAGTTCGACCTGCCGTACGAATTCTCGAAAAAGGCGCTGACCCAGACCAAGGGCCTGCCCGACACCGTGCGCGAAGAGGATGCGGCCGGGCGCAAGGACCTGCGCAAGCTCCCGCTCGTCACGATCGACGGCGAGACCGCCAAGGACTTCGACGACGCGGTGCACGCGGTGCGCGAAGGCAAGGGCTTCCGGCTGTGGGTGGCCATCGCGGACGTCAGCAACTACGTGCGCCACGGCGACTCGCTGGATGCCGATGCGAAAGAGCGGGGGACGTCGGTGTATTTCCCGCGGCGCGTGATCCCGATGCTGCCGGAAAAGCTCTCCAACGGGCTGTGCTCGCTCAACCCGGAGGTGGACCGCCTCGCCATGGTGTGCGAGATGGCGATCACGCCCAAGGGGGCCGTGGCGCGCTACGAGTTCTACCCTGCGGTCATCCGCTCCCAGGCGAGGCTCACCTACACCGAAGTCTGGAAGATGCTCTCCGAATCGAAGGCCACCCCGGGGCGCGAGCCCCTGCTGGCGCACCTCGAGACGCTGCACGCGGTGTTCAAGGTGCTGCTGCAGGCGAGGGAATTGCGTGGCGCGATCGACTTCGACTCGGTCGAAACCCGGATGGAGTTCGATGCCCGCGGCAAGATCGCGCGCATCGTGCCGGAACAACGCAACGAGGCGCACCGGCTGATCGAGGAGTGCATGCTGGCGGCCAACGTGTGTGCCGGCGATTTCCTCGTCGACCGGGGCCAGCCGGTGCTTTTCCGGGTGCACGACGTGCCCGCGCCGGAAAAGGTCGTGATGCTGCGCGCCTTCCTCGCCGAACTCGGCCTGAACCTGGGCGGGGGCGACAAGCCGCGCCCCAAGGACTATTCGGAACTGCTGGCCAAGATCCGCGAGCGTCCGGACTTCACGCTGCTGCAGACGATCCTGCTGCGCTCGCTGAAGCAGGCCGTCTACAGCCCTGACAATGCGGGCCACTTCGGCCTGGCCTTCGAGGCTTATGTTCACTTCACTTCGCCGATCCGGCGCTACCCGGACCTGCTCGTGCATCGCGCGATCAAGGCCTGCATTGCAAACAAGAAATACGACGGCATCGACTGGGAAGACCTCGGCCGCCATTGCTCGGAGACCGAGCGACGCGCCGACGATGCCAGTCGCGACGTCGAGAACTGGCTGAAGTGCCACTACATGCAGGACCGGGTGGGCGAAGTCTTCGAAGGGCGCGTCACCGGCGTCACCGGCTTCGGCATCTTCGTGACGCTCGACGAGTATTTTGTCGATGGCCTGGTGCATATTTCAGAGCTGGGGCGCGACTACTTCCAGTTCGACCAGGCGCGCCACGTGCTGCTGGGCGAGCGCACAGGCAAGCGCTATCGCCTCGCGGACCGCATGAAGGTCAAGCTCGTGCGCGTCGACCTCGAGACCCGCAAGATGGACCTGGTGCCGGTGGACAAGTGAGCCAGGCACGGATTGTCTTCGGGTTCCATGCGCTGACCGTGCTGCTGCGCCAGCGGCCGCAGGCCATCATCGAACTGCATGCCTCCAGCGAGCGCGCCGACGGGCGAATGCGCGACCTGCTGAAGCTCGCCGCAGAAAAGCGCGTGCGCGTAATGGCCGCGACCAGCGAGCGGCTCGATGGCCTGACCGGCCACGGGCGCCACCAAGGGGTCGTCGCACGCGTGACGGAGGCGCCCCGCAGCCACAGTCTGGACGACACGCTCGATGCCGTGGAGGGGCCGCCCCTCCTGCTGGTGCTCGACGGCATCCAGGACCCGCACAACCTGGGCGCGTGCCTGCGCGTTTCGGATGCTGCAGGCGTGAATGCGGTGATCGCTCCCAAGGATCGCGCCGTGGGGCTCACCTCCGTCGTCAGCAAGGTGGCCAGCGGCGCCGCGGAGACCGTGCCGTTCTTCCCTGTCACCAACCTGGCCCGGACCTTGCGCGAGTTGAAGGAGCGCAACATCTGGATCGTGGGCACCGACGCGGATGCGAAAGACGACCTCTACACCGCTGATTTCCCGGACGCGGTGGCGTGGGTGCTCGGCGCGGAAGGCGAGGGCATGCGTCGCCTCACCCGTGAGCATTGCGATTTCCTCGTCCGGATCCCAATGCGGGGCATGGTCGAGAGCCTCAACGTATCAGTGGCCGCCGGGATAGTGTTGTTCGAGTCCGTGCGCCGAAGGCAAATCAAGGAGAAAAGGACGTGAAGATCGCCATCCTCGACGATTACCAGGACGCATGCCGCACGCTCGACGCGTGGACGAAGCTCGCGGGCCATGACGTCACTGTGTTCCGCGACACGCTGAAGGATGAGGATGCGCTCGTGGCGCGGCTGAAGGATTTCGAGGCGCTGGCGCTGATCCGCGAGCGCACCCGGTTCACCGCTTCGCTGCTCGAGCGGCTGCCGAAGCTGCGCGCCCTCAGCCAGACGGGCAAGGCCGGGGCGCATATTGATCTCGCCGCCTGCAACAAGCTCGGCATTGCAGTGCTGGAAGGCTCCGGTTCGCCCTATGCCACTTCCGAACTCACGTGGGGCCTCGTGCTTGCCGCGATGCGCCGCATCCCCCATGAAGTCGAGAACCTCAAGAAAGGCGGGTGGCAGCAATCGGTTGGGCGTGCATTGCGTGGGAGGACGCTGGGCATCTACGGCTTTGGGAAGATCGGGTCCGTGGTGGCCGGCTATGGCCGGGCTTTTGGCATGAAGGTCCAGGTCTGGGGGCGGGAGGGGAGCCTCGAGCGCGCCAAGGCCGCCGGCTTCGAGGCGGCCGCGAGTCGCGAGGCGCTGTTTGCAACTTCCGACGTGCTGACGATCCATATCCGCCTCGCACCCGAAACGCAGGGGATGGTGACCGGCCGGGATCTTGCGCTGATGAAGCCGGACGCAGTGTTCGTCAATACCAGCCGGGCCGAACTGGTGGCGCCCGGGGCCTTGGCGGCGGGGCTGGTGGCCGGCCGTCCGGGCTTCGCAGCGGTGGATGTGTACGAAGAGGAACCCGTCCAGGGCGCGGCCCACCCGTTGCTGGCGCTGGCAAACGCGATCTGCACGCCCCACCTCGGCTACGTGGAAAAGGACGGGTACGAGCTGTATTTTGGCAGTGCATTCGACAACCTGGCCGCCTTCGCGAAGACCCTGCCGCAAGGCAAAACCGGGGGTGCTTGAGGAAAAGGCCCATTTCGGGATATAATTCAAAGCTTTCCGCGGCCCGGGCAATTTCCCGGGGTGAACGTTCCGCACCCTTGCCACACCGCTATCGCATGGCGGGTGGCTCCACAACCCACAAGGAGAATGCATGCGACATTACGAAGTGGTATTCATCGTCCATCCGGACCAGAGCGAGCAGGTTCCGGGCATGGTCGAGCGCTACAAGGCGCTGGTGGCCTCCCGCAACGGGGTGATGCACCGCCTCGAAGACTGGGGCCGTCGCCAGATGACCTATCCGATCGCCAAGATGCACAAGGCACACTACGTGCTGATGAACCTCGAGATCGACGGCGAGACGCTGGCCGAACTCGAGCACGCCTTCAAGTTCAACGACGCGGTCCTGCGCCACCTGGTGGTCAAGATGGACAAGGCCCACACGACGCCCTCCCCGATGATGAAAGAGGAGAAGTCGAAGTCGCTGATGGGTGAGCAGCGGGGTGAGCAGGGGGCCGACAAGCCTGCCGAGGCGCCCCAGGCCGCGGCCGAAGCAGAAGCCTAAGCGCCCATTGGGCCAGGCGGTTGCCAACCAGGTTTCATTGAGCGGGACACTCGCGGAACTCGGCGCATTGCGCTACACGCCGGCAGGATTGCCGGCAGTCGAGTTCCTGATCCGGCACGAATCCGAAAGGGTCGAGGCCGGGACCGAGCGGACAGTGCGGG
Organism: Bordetella parapertussis; assembly: GCA_945862265.1. GTDB lineage: Bacteria > Pseudomonadota > Gammaproteobacteria > Burkholderiales > SG8-39 > SZAS-79. Next base: position 11,740 of record CAMAXP010000050.1, on the reverse strand, counting down.
CTGAAGTCGCCGCACTCGCGTTCGACGCAGTGGCCAGGCAGGTGGCGGCGGCAGGGCTTGGGACGGCACTCAGGGCACAGGGATTCCTGGCAGCAAAGAGTCAGCGCAGCGCGAAGATCGTGCTGCACGTAACCGACATCGAATTCATGGAAGGGGAAATTTAAAATGGCTTTTGGACGTAAGGGCAAAGGCAAGGGCAAGGGCAAGGACAAGAAAGACCGCGGCCAGAAGGCGCTGTTCCGCCGCCGCAAGTTCTGCCGCTTCACCGCCGACAAGGTCGAGTGGGTCGACTACAAGGAAATCGACATACTCAAGGACTTCGTCAACGAGAACGGCAAGATCATCCCGGCGCGCATCACCGGGACGACGTCGGGCTTCCAGCGCCAGCTGTCCGTGGCGATCAAGCGCGCGAGGTTCCTCGCGCTCTTGCCCTACACCGACCTGCACTAAGAGGAGCCGGACATGCAAGTCATTCTCATGGAAAAAGTCGTCAACCTCGGCGCCCTGGGCGACGTGGTCAAGGTCAAGGACGGCTATGCGCGCAACTTCCTGATCCCGCAGGGCAAAGCCAAGCGGGCGACGGAAAGCAACCTGAAGGTATTCGAGGCGAAGCGCGCCGAGCTCGAAAAGGCCCAGGCCGACCAGCTGGCCCAGGCGCAGGAACGCGGTGCGAAGCTCGAAGGCCTGATGGTGCAGATCTCGCAGAAGGCGGGTGTGGACGGTCGGTTGTTCGGCTCGGTCACCAACGTCGACATCGTCGAGGCGCTGCAGAAGCAGGGTTTCGAGGTCGAGCGCGCGCAAGTGCGCATGCCGTCCGGCCCCATCAAGCAGATCGGCGACAGCGCGATCACGGTCGCGCTGCACACCGACGTGGTGGTGAACATCACCGTTTCGGTGCTCGGCGAGACGTAGGAAGAACAACGATGCATTGCACGGCGGCACCGGTGGTGCCGCAATGCAATGCTCGGGATTAAAGAAAACCAACAACTCCCGCGAGTTGCGACGTACCCGAAAAGGCCTGGCGACAGGCCTTTTCGTTTTGTGTAGCATGACCTCCCCCATGGCACGCGCACCCCAGACCGCTTCATTCAACGCCGAACCGCAGGATCCGCAGCTTCTCGCGCTGCGCGTCCCGCCGCATTCGGTCGAGGCCGAGCAGTCGCTGCTCGGCGGCCTGCTGCTCGACAACCATGCATGGGAAAAGATCGCGGACATCGTGTCCGTCGATGACTTCTATCGCGACGACCACCGGCGGATCTTCCGGCATATCGCCAAGCTGATCGACGCGAACCGCCCGGCCGACGTCGTGACGGTGCTGGAATCGATCGAAGGCAGCGAGGACAAGGACAAGACCGGCGGCATCGCCTACCTCGGCTCCCTTTCGCAGAACACGCCGAGCGCGCTGAATATCCGCCGGTACGCGGAGCTCGTGCGCGAGCGGGCCGTGCAGAGAAAGCTCGCCCAGGTTGCCACCGACATAGCGGAAACGGCGCTGAGCCCGTCGGGCAAGGACGTGAGGCAGCTGCTCGACGAGGCGGAGATCCGCATCCTGCAGATCGGCGAGGACAGTTCGCGCAGCCAGACGGGGTTCCTCGCGATCCAGCCGGTGCTTGCGACGGTGATGGAGCGGATCGACGAGCTCTACCATCGCGAGAACCCGTCCGACGTGACCGGCGTGCCCACGGGATTCATCGACCTCGACTCCAAGACCGCGGGATTGCAGGGGGGCGACCTGATCATCGTCGCCGGGCGCCCGTCGATGGGCAAGACCGCGTTTGCGCTCAACATGGCGGAAAACGTCGCCATCGACACCGGCCTGCCGGTGGCGGTGTTCAGCATGGAAATGGGCGGCACCCAGCTCGCAATGCGCATGCTCGGGTCCATTTCGCGCGTCGACCAGCACAGGATGCGCACCGGCCGCCTCAATGACGACGAATGGGGCAAGCTCTCCAGCGCGATGGGCAAGCTGCACGACGCGCCGATCTTCATCGACGAGACCGCGGCGCTGAACGCGATGGAACTGCGCTCACGCGCGCGGCGCCTGCAGCGCCAGTGCGGCCAGCTCGGCCTGATCGTGATCGACTACCTGCAGCTGATGTCGGGGTCCAACCAGGGGTCCACCGAGAACCGGGCGACCGAGATCTCGGAGATCTCGCGCGGCCTGAAGGCGCTGGCCAAGGAACTGAAGGTGCCGGTGGTTGCGCTGTCCCAGCTCAACCGCGCGCTGGAGCAGAGGAACGACAAGCGTCCCATGATGTCGGACCTGCGCGAATCCGGCGCCATCGAGCAGGACGCGGACGTGATCCTGTTCATCTATCGCGATGAGGTGTATTTTCCCGACAAGCCCGAATCGCGCGGTCTGGCCGAGGTCATCATCGGCAAGCAGAGGAACGGGCCGATCGGCAAGGTCGAGCTGACCTTCCTCGGCCAGTACACCCGCTTCGAGAACCGCGCCAGTTCAGGGGGATACTAGTCAGTGTTCACGCAAGGAGCAGCCATGACCGAGCCGAAAGTCGCGCAGAAATCCCCCTATGCGGTCGAACTCGCCCCCGGCGATTACTGGTGGTGCGCCTGTGGCCAGTCGAAGCGCCAGCCTTTCTGCGATGGCTCGCACAAGGGCAGCGGCATCGACCCGATGAAATTCACGGTGACCGAAGCGCAGCGCGTCTGGCTGTGCGGCTGCAAGCGCAGCGCCGGCAAGCCGTTCTGCGACGGCTCGCACTCCGGCCTCTAGCGCTCTAGCGCCGGACTGCGCTCCAACGGCCCTCGGTGCCGTTGTCGGCCCGCACGGCGCCTTCCATCGTCGTCCCGTTCACCGTGCCGCTGTAGCTGCGGCGTAGGCCCGCGGGATCCACGATGATGAAGCTGATGTTCGCCCCCGAGAGGCGCGTCTCCCGCAGTCCCCCAAGGATCGGCCCGAGGTTGACGTTGCCCTCGAGCTTCTGGAAGCGCTGCTCGAGGGTGACATCGAAGGCCTCGCCGCCGGCCAGACTGACCTTCCAGTTGCCCTGCACGCTGGCCGGCACCAGCCAGAAGAACATCCGGCGCCCGTCCATGCTCGAGGTCTCGTCCGGCTCCCAATCGTCCATCGTGAACGAGTGCGACACGATCCGCGTGCCCGGCTTCATCGCAAGGATGGTCGGGCGCAGTTTGAGGTTCAGCGCGGGCAGCAGGTACATGGTGACGACCGTGGCCGACTTGAAGTCGGTGGCGAAGATGTCCCCCTGCAGGATGCGGGCCTTGTCCGCCACCCCGGCTTTTTCGACGTTGCCCTGGGCGTGCTTCGCCATCGCCGGGTCGTACTCGATGCCCAGGCTGCGCGCGCCGAACTTCTTCGCGGCAGCAATCGCGATCTTGCCGTCGCCCGCGCCGAGGTCGACCACGTAATCGGACGGTTTGGCCTGTGCCATTGTGAGCATGCGGTCGACGACCTCGTCGGGCGTCGGCACCCAGATGACGTCCTTGCCCTGCTGGCCGACCTGGGGCTGGTAATCCTTGGTTTGTGCGAGGGCGGAACCGGACAACAGGGCGGCAATGGCCGCTAACGTGAACAGGCGCTGCAGTTTCATTTCTGTCGAACCTCGGTGAGTGCTGAAGGGAAGGCGAAAGCTTACAACACCTCGGCCGCGTGGTCAGCCAGCCGCGAGCGTTCGCCGCGGGCGAGCGTCACGTGGCCCGAGTGCCCCCAGCCCTTGAAGCGGTCGACCACGTAGGTGAGGCCCGAAGACCCTTCGGTGAGGTAGGGCGTGTCGATCTGCGCGATGTTCCCGAGGCACAGGACCTTGGTGCCGGGGCCCGCGCGGGTGACCAGGGTCTTCATCTGCTTGGGCGTCAGGTTCTGCGCCTCGTCGATGATCAGGAACTTGTTGATGAACGTGCGGCCGCGCATGAAGTTGAGCGACTTGATCTTGATCCTCGAGCGAACGAGGTCGCGCGTGGCGGCGCGGCCCCATTCGCCGCCCGAGTCGTCGGTGGTGTTCAGCACGTCGAGGTTGTCCTCGAAGGCGCCCATCCACGGGGTCATCTTCTCCTCCTCGGTGCCGGGCAGGAAGCCGATGTCCTCGCCGATGGGGACAGTGACGCGGGTGACGATGATCTCGGTGTAGCGCTTCTCGTCGAGCACCTGCGTGAGGCCCGCGGCGAGCGCGAGCAGGGTCTTGCCGGTGCCGGCCTGGCCGAGCAGCGTGACGAAGTCCACCGCAGGGTTCATCAGCAGGTTGAGGGCGAAATTCTGCTCGCGGTTGCGCGAGGTGATGCCCCAGACCGAGTTCTTCGCGTGCGAGTAGTCGCGTAGCGTCTCGAGCACCGCGACCCGGCCGCTGCGCTCCTTCACCACGGCGTAGAGCGGGCGGTCGCCGGACTCGTCGTAGACGAACTGGTTCACGTACAGCTGCGGCACCATGGGGCCGCGCACCCGGTAATAGGTGTGGCCTTCCTTCTTCCAGGACTCCATGTCCTTGCCGTGCGTGTCCCAGAAGTCGGCCGGGAGCTTCAGCACCCCGGTGTAGAGGAGGTCGCTGTCCTCCAGCACCTTGTCGTTCGAGTAGTCCTCGGCGGCGAGCGCGAGCGCGCGCGCCTTGATCCGCATGTTGATGTCCTTGGTGACGAGGATCACCTGGCGCTGCGGGTTGGCGCGCTGCAGGTGGCGCACCACCGCGAGGATCTGGTTGTCCACCTTGCCCATGGGGAGGGTGGCGGGGAGGTCGCTGGCGATGGCTTCCGTCTGCAGGAACAGGCGCCCCGTGGGCGCTTCGCCGGCCTTGGCCGTCAGCGCGATGCCCCTGCTGATGTCGCCCGCGACGCCGCCGGATTTGGCGATGGTGGAGACGATCTCGTCGAGGAAGCGGCTCGCCTGGCGGGCGTTGCGTGAAACGTCGGAGAGGCCCTTCTTGTGGTCGTCGAGCTCTTCGAGGGTGCCGATCGGCAGGTAGACGTCGTGCTCCTCGAAGCGGAACAGGCTCGTCGGGTCGTGCATCAGCACGTTCGTGTCGAGCACGAACAGCTTGGTGACGCGGATCTTCTTCTTGCTGGCGGCTTTTTTCTTGATCAAGGAGGCGGGGGCGGTAGGGGCTTCGGTCAATTCGCTGCGGACGTCGTCTGTGCTGCCGGGACGGTCATAGGGTTTTAACAAAGCTCAGTACCTCCTCTGCGTGGCCGGGGACCTTCACACCGCGCCATTCGCGCACAAGCACGCCCTTCCCGTCGAGGACGAACGTGCTGCGCTCGATGCCGCGGACCTTCTTTCCGGACATGTTCTTCATCTTGATGACGCCGAACTGCGCGCAGGCGGCCTCTTCGGCGTCCGACAGCAGCCCGAACGGCAGGCCGAACTTGGCCTTGAAGTTCTCGTGTGACTTGAGGGAGTCGCGCGACAGCCCGAAGATTTCGCACCCGGCCTTCGCGAACTGCTTGTGGAATTCCCCGAACTGGACGCTCTCGGTCGTGCAGCCGGGAGTGTTGTCCTTGGGGTAGAAGTAGAGCACCAGCTTATTGCCTTTGTGCTCGGACAGTTTGAATGTCGCGCCGCCTGTGGACGGAAGGGAGAAATCCTTGACGGGTTTTCCTAGCATGCCGGGTTTTCTTTTCAAACCTTCTTGGCGGTGCGTTGCAACAACTTCATTGAACACAATTTTTTTTGCGACTGCAAGCGTTCCGCCAAAAATATTTTTCCTTCTGCGCAGGACCCTGAAATAAAAAGGAAATAGTTATTCACAGTCCGGGAAGGGGCACGCCATCGGCGGGCAGGGGGGCGCCATCCACGTTGAGGACCATCGAAACCAGGGTGTAGTACCCGGAGATTCCAATCAGGTCGACCGCGCCGCGCTCCCCGAAAAGGTCGTGCACCGCCTTGTAGGCCGCATCGCTCACCGACTTGTCCTCATGCAACTCGCGACAGAAATCGTAGACCGCTGCTTCGTCGGCCTGCATGCCGGCGGGCCGTTTACCTTCGGCGATCGAGGCCACGACCTGTGGTGGGAGGCCGGCGGCCAGGGCGAGCCGGCTGTGTGCATACCACTCGTATTGGGCAGTCCAGTGCCGGGCGACGACCAGGATGGCGAGTTCGCTGAGTCGCGGGGTCAGAGAGCTGTTGTAGCGTACGTATTCGCCGAGCTTTTGCGCGCGGTCGGCAAGCTCGGGGCTGCGCAGCAGCGCGTTGAACGGCCCTCGCACCGCACCGCGCGGCCCCGAAGTGATGGCGTCGCGCGCCTTGCGCTGCTCCGGGGTGAGCGTGGCTTCGTCGAGCTGGGCGAATCGCTGCATGGAGGGCTCCTGGAAGGACTCGGTGCTTAGTAACGTTCGAGAAGGCTGCCCCACCCGGGCACCTTGTCCGCGATCCCGTTCTTGCGCAGGGCGTGCCAGTAGATCGCGGTGTTGATCGCGAGGATCGGTTTCTTGCGCTCCGCCTCCATTTTGGCGGCCAGCGCGCCGAACGCCAGGTTGGTGCCGACCTGGATCACGGCGTCGACGTCGTCGCCGTCGAGTGCCTCGACCGTGGCGCGCAGTTGCGCGGGCGTTGCGTGGGCGATGAGCACCGGCGAGGCGCACTTGAGGCCCTGGATCCGCACCACCTGGTAGCCCGACTCCTCGAAGAACAGCTTCACGTTCTTGTCGCCCACCGGGAAGTACGGCGTCATCACTGCGATCCGCTTGACGCCGAGCTTGGCGAACGCCGCGGCGCAGGCCTCGGCGCCTCCGGTCACGCCCAGCTTGGTGTGCGCTTCGAGGTCGGCGTTGAGCTTCCTGCTGGCCGCCAGCCCGCCCCAGAAGGTTTCCACCGAGATGCCGAGCACGATGTGGTCCGGCTCGCAGCTCATGGCGCTGTCGACGGCCTCGAGTTGCGCGGCGGCGATGTTGTCGACGAGTTTCTTGAAATCCTCGTCGCTGTTCAACGGGTCGTTCGGGATCCGGATCCGGCTGGTGTGGTTGGTGACCCCTTCCGGTCGCATGCCGTCGAACTCGGGCTGCACGCTGGTGTTGGTGGAGGGAATGAGTACCGCGAATTTCTTGCGCCAGCCGAGGGAGTCGGTCATGTCGGGAGTCTCTCTAGAGGAAAAGGAGGGCGGCCGCGACCTTGCGCTCTTCGGCCATCAGGATGTTGTACGTTCGGCAGGCGGCCTGCAGGTCCATCACTTCGATGCCGATGCGGGCTTCGGCGAACGCACGCGTGAGCGAAGGGTGGGGGAACCGGAGCTTGTCGCCGGTCCCCAGCAGCACCACCTCCGGCTTCAGCGCGAGGATCGGCCCGAAATGCGCCGCCTCGAGACTTGAAAAGTCCCGGGCGTCCCAGGGCTGCAGGTGCTCCGGCATGACGATCAGGCTGGTTTGGTGCCGCTCGTCGTTGACCAGCACGAACCCCGGGCCGTAGCCGGTGAAGGTGTTGAGGGCGGAGAGGGTGGGGGCGTGGAGTTTCACTTACTGCGGTAATTGAGGCAAAGGGCGTGGTGACGTAGAATTCTATCTTTATTTCAGGGCCTTAAGCCTCAACCGGGCGACGGCCCGATCACTTGCTCCCGCACCGGAAACCATGCACGAGTTTAGCCGAATCAAGCGCCTGCCGCCGTACGTGTTCAACATTACCGCCGAGCTCAAGATGGCGGCACGGCGGCGCGGCGAGGACATCATCGACCTGTCGATGGGCAACCCCGACGGGCCCACGCCGCAGCACATCGTCGACAAGCTCGTCGAGGCGGCGCAGCGCGAGGACACGCACGGCTACTCGGTTTCCAAAGGCATTCCAAGGCTGCGCAAGGCCATCTGCGACTGGTACAAGCGGCGCTACGACGTGGAGTTCGATCCCGAGTCGGAAGCCATCGTCACCATCGGCTCCAAGGAAGGCCTCGCGCACCTGATGCTCGCGACGCTCGAGCGCGGCGACACCGTGCTGGTGCCGAACCCCTCGTACCCGATCCATATCTACGGCGCGATCATCGCCGGCGCGGACATCCGCTCGGTGCGCATGACACCCGGCGTGGATTTCTTCGAGGAAACCGAGCGCGCGATCCGCGAGCTGATCCCCAAGCCCAAGATGCTGGTGCTCGGCTTCCCGTCGAACCCCACGGCGATGTGCGTGGACCTCGAGTTCTTCGAGCGCATCATTGCGCTGGCGAAGAAGCACGACATCCTGGTGGTCCACGACCTCGCCTATGCGGACATCACCTTCGAGGACTACAAGGCGCCGTCGATCATGCAGGTGCCGGGCGCCCGCGACGTGGCGGTGGAGTTCTTCACCATGTCGAAGAGCTACAACATGGCGGGCTGGCGGATCGGCTTCATGGTCGGCAACAAGGAGCTCGTCCATGCGCTGGCGCGCATGAAGAGCTATCACGACTACGGGACCTTCGCGCCGATCCAGATCGCCTCCATCGTTGCGCTCGAGGGCCCGCAGGACTGCGTCGAGGAGGTCCGCCTCAAGTACCAGAAGCGCCGCGACGTGGTGGTCAAGGGCCTGCACGACATCGGCTGGATGGTGGAGAACCCCAAGGCCTCGATGTACGTCTGGGCGAAGATTCCCGAGTTCTACGCCGAGCTCGGCTCGCTCGAGTTCGCCAAGAAGCTCCTGCAGGACGCCAGGATCGCCGTCTCGCCGGGCATCGGGTTCGGCGACTATGGCGACGATCACGTGCGCATTGCGCTGATCGAGAACGAGCACCGCCTGCGCCAAGCCGTGCGCGGGATACGCGAAATGTTCAAGAAGGATGGGCTGATCAAATGAAAGCCGCAGCAAAGCAAACCCTGAAACCCATCCGCGTCGGGCTGCTCGGCATCGGCACCGTAGGCGGCGGCACCTGGGAGGTGCTGCGCCGGAACGCCGACGAGATCCAGCGCCGCGCGGGTCGTGCGATCCAGATCACGATGGTCGCCGACAAGGCCGTCGCGCACGCGCGGACGATCGTGAAGGGCAAGGCGAAGGTCGTCTCCGACGCTTGGGAGGTCGTGCGCTCGCCGGACGTCGACATCGTCATCGAGCTGATCGGCGGCTACACGATCGCCAAGGACCTCGTGCTCGAGGCGATCGCCAACGGCAAGCACGTGGTGACCGCCAACAAGGCGCTGCTCGCCACGCAGGGCAACCGGATCTTCGCGGCGGCGCAGAAGAAAGGCGTGATGGTGGCGTTCGAGGCCGCGGTGGCCGGCGGCATCCCGATCATCAAGGCGCTGCGCGAAGGCCTCGCGGCCAACCGCATCGAGTGGATCGCCGGCATCATCAACGGCACCTCCAACTTCATCCTGTCCGAGATGCGCGACAAGGGCCTTCCGTTCGACGCGGTGCTGGCCGAGGCGCAGAAGCGCGGCTACGCCGAAGCGGACCCGACCTTCGACATCGAGGGGATCGACGCCGGTCACAAGCTCGCGATCATGTCGGCGATCGCGTTCGGCATCCCGATGCAGTTCTCCAAGGCCTACACCGAGGGGATCTCCAAGCTCACCCAGGAGGACATCCGCTACGCCGAGCAGCTGGGCTACCGCATCAAGCTGCTCGGCATCACCAAGCGGGTCAAGACAGGGATCGAGCTGCGCGTGCACCCGACCCTGGTGCCCACGCGGCGGCTGATCGCCAACGTCGAGGGCGTGATGAACGGCATCCTCGTCAAGGGCGACGCCGTCGGCCCGACGCTCTACTACGGCGCGGGCGCAGGCAGCCTGCCTACGGCGAGCGCCGTGGTCGCGGACCTCATCGACGTCACGCGCCTGATCACCGCCGACCCGGAATCGCGCGTGCCGCACCTCGCCTTCCAGCCCGACCAGATGTCCGACATCCCGGTGCTGCCGATGGGCGAGGTGGAGACGTCCTATTACCTGCGCATGCGCGTCATCGACAAGCCCGGCGTGCTGGCCGACCTGACCCGGATCTTTGCCAAGGCCTCGATCTCCATCGGCGCCATGGTGCAGAAGGAACCGGGTGAGGGTGAGAGCCGCGTCGACATCGTCCTGCTCACGCACAAGGCGGTCGAGAAGAACGTCAACGGCGCGATCGCGAAGATCGAGAAACTGAAGTCGGTGGTCGGCAAGGTCACCCGCATCCGCCTCGAAGAACTCCTGTAATGAAGTACGTCAGCACCCGGGGCGGGGATGCGCCGAAGGCGTTTACCTCCATCCTGCTGGAAGGCCTCGCAGAGGACGGGGGGCTGTTCCTGCCCGAGCGCTATCCGACGATCCTGCTGCCCGAACTGAAGGCGATGCGGGAGATGACCTACCCGCAGCTGGCCTTCGCCGTGCTGTCGAAGTTCGCCACCGACATCCCCGCGGACGACCTGCGCGCGATGATCGATCGCACGTATACGAAAGAGATCTTCCGCAGTGCCGAGGTCACCCCGCTGAAGACGCTTGAACCGGGCCTGCACATCCTCGGGCTCTCGAACGGTCCCACGCTCGCGTTCAAGGATCTCGCGATGCAGCTGATCGGCAACCTGTTCGAGTACGCGCTGGCAAAGAAGGGCGACGAGCTCAACATCCTCGGCGCCACTTCGGGCGACACCGGCTCGGCCGCCGAATACGCGATGCGTGGCAAGAAGGGCATCCGGGTGTTCATGCTTTCGCCGCACCAGCGGATGAGCCCGTTCCAGGCGGCGCAGATGTTCTCGCTGCAGGACCCGAACATCTTCAACCTCGCGGTGAAAGGCGTGTTCGACGACTGCCAGGACATCGTCAAGGCGGTGTCGGGCGATGCCGCGTTCAAGGCGAAGCGCCGGATCGGCACGGTCAACTCGATCAACTGGGCGCGGGTTGCCGCACAGGTGGTGTACTACTTCAAGGGGTACTTCGCTGCGACGAAGACCAACGACGAGGTCGTGACCTTCTCGGTACCTTCGGGCAACTTCGGCAATATCTACGCGGGGCACATCGCCCGCAGCATGGGCCTGCCGATCAAGCGGCTGGTGCTCGCGACCAACGAGAACAACGTGCTGGACGAGTTCTTCCGCACCGGCAAGTACCGCGTCCGGAAGAGCGCCGAGGTGCACGCCACCTCGAGCCCGTCGATGGACATTTCCAAGGCCTCCAATTTCGAGCGCTATGTCTGCGACATCCTGCGGCGGGATACCGGCAGGATGAAGGCCCTCTGGGCACAACTCGACTCCACCGGCGCATTCGATCTCTCCGGGGACGGGTTCAAGGACCTGATCGCGGCGACCGGGTTCTCTTCAGGCTCGAGCACGCATGCAGATCGCCTCGCCACCATCCGCGCGGTCAGCAAGGACTACGGGGTGGTTGTCGACACGCACACCGCCGACGGCATCAAGGTCGGGATGGAGCACCGCGAGGCGGGCGTGCCGTTGATCTGCCTCGAGACCGCGCAGCCCGCCAAGTTCGCAGAGACCATCCGCGAGGCCCTCGGTCGTGACCCGGAGCGTCCCGCCGGCTATGAGGACATCGAAGGCCTGCCCCAGCGCTTCGAGGTGATCGAGGCAGATGCGGCGAAGGTGAAGGCGTACATCGCCGTCCGCACCTGACCCCAGCCCTGATTTAATTCATATATTTCGTCAGATTTAATTCCTGTGGACCGCGCGGGTATTGGCTTTCCGGGTAGTTGGCGTATCGGGATCAGTACATCACGCCTGCACCGCGCGCGCCTTCACTCACAGGTGGCTTGGTTGATCTGGATCAATCTCCAGTGCGCGGATCCGGTCATCATGGTTTCGCGGAAGCACTTTGGCCGCGTACTCATCACTGGTAGCTGCAGATGCCGCGGAGTCGTTCTCGTTCGTATCGACCGCATTGCGGACCGGGTCCCGCCGGCACC
>CAMAXP010000049.1 GCA_945862265.1 Bordetella parapertussis | reverse complement strand
TCGACGGCGCCGGCGCAAATGGCAAGGCGGGCCGCGGCAAGCGTTAGGATTTGCTTTAGCGAGCGTTGCCAAGTCCCAAAGTATTCGGCAGAATCGGTCGGTAGCTGGAAGACTCCGTCGCTTTGGAAAAGGTCATGGACAGCCCGTTGATTCTCTCGCTTGACATGCAGGGTGTGCCGCATCGCTGGATCAGCTGGCAGCAGGCCTGTTTCTACTACGCCAAGGACCTTGTGGCCTGGACGATGGGCGAACGCACTTTTACCTTCAACGGCGGTGTATCGAGGATCACGGGCGAGCGCTCCAGCATCACCGCGCACTCCATCATCGCGATCCGGGGCAAGGCCATGGCCCGCAAGGGGTTCAACCAGACGCCGCCCCTGAACAACCGCGAATTGTTCCGCCGCGACCGGCAACTCTGCGCGTATTGCGGCGGCGATTTCCACTATTTCAGGCTGACCCGCGATCACATCACACCGCTGTCGCGCGGCGGAAACGACACGTGGATGAACGTGGTCACGGCCTGCCGCCACTGCAACGGGGTGAAGCGCAACCGCACGCCCGAGGAGGCGGGGATGGAACTGCTCTACGCTCCGTACGTGCCCAACAAGGCCGAATACCTGATCCTCACCAATCGACGGATCTACGCCGACCAGATGGAATTCCTGAAGCAGCACGTGTCGGCGCACAGCAGACTGGTACTTGCCCCTGCCTGATTTCTGGCGCAATAGCGGTTTCCACCTGCTCGAGCGCGATGCCAGGGGCTGGCTCGCCATCGGCGACGATTTCCTGCGCGCCTACTACCTGCGTCCCGAGGTCCATCCCGTGGAGGAGTCTTGCGACGCCGAGCGCGCCCTGCACGCGGCGCTGATGGAGGCGCCGCGCCGCGCCGTCACCGAGGCCGATCTGTCGGCGATCGTGGACGAGGACGCGCGCGACAATTACAAGGTCGTGCTGCGGTTCCGGGAGCGGCTCCTTGCCGCCGGCACGATCGAGGGCGCCTACCTCGAGCTCTTCCGGTCGGGTGGCGTGGACATCCCGCCGCTCTTCATCGAGCAGATGGTCCATGTGATCCTGCGCAACGTGCTGGACGGGTGCGAGCAGCCCCTCCAGTTGCGCGCGGCAGAGCTTTTCTTCCGTGACCAGAAACTGACGCTGCAGGAGGGTGCGATCCTCGTCGCCGACCTCGAAACCGTGGAGATGCACGCTGCAGGCAATGCGTACGGCAGTATCGGGCGGTTGATCGTCGAGGCACAGACCAGCCTCAAGAGCGTGGAGCTCGACGTGCTGGACCGGGAGAACGCCGACCTGTACTGGCAGCGCGAGTCGCGCTTCGACACGGTCATCAGCCTCAACAACGGTCGTGCCGCGCTGGAAGCACTGTGTCGCGTGATCGAGGCCTGGGTCGCGCATTTCCATGGCGTGAAAGTCAGGGTCAAGCCACTCGCGCGCATCGATGAGCCTCGCTGGGCCTGGCACATCGGGCTTGACGCCGAATCGACCGGCATCCTCAACGACCTCTACAACGGGACCGAGGTGGAGCACGGGCGGATGCGGCGCCTGCTCTCGCTCTTCAGGATGGAGTTCGACAATCCCGGCGACATGCGTCCGGACATCGCCGGTCGGCCCGTGTACATGGCGCTGTCGGCCAATGACGACGACCGGGTGCGCATGAAGCCGCAGAACCTCCTCGTCAACCTGCCGCTGGCGCCGCGCTCTTGAGGCCCGACTTCTGGCTGAAGGCCAAGCGCGAACTGGCGCGCAACGACCCGGTGCTCGCGAAGATCATCCGGGCGTATCCCAAAGTGTCAATCGAACGTCGCGGTGAGCCGTTCTATACGCTCGCGCGGTCGATTGTCGGCCAGCAGATTTCAGTGAAAGCCGCGCAGAGCATCTGGAACCGCGTGGCCGCGCTTGCGCCCGGGATGCAGCCCGCGGAAATCATCGCGCTCCGCGCGCGCAAGCGCCGGCTCAAGGCCGCCGGGCTTTCCGACCGCAAGGTGGAATACATCGTCGATCTCGCGAAGCACTTCGCCGCAGGCGCGATCCATCCACACCGCTGGGATTCCATGGGCGATGAAGACGTGATCGATGAACTCGTGCAGGTGCGAGGAATCGGTCGCTGGACGGCGGAGATGTTCCTCATGTTCAACCTCCTGCGACCGGACGTGTTTCCGGTAGGCGACCTGGGATTGCAGAAGGCGGTGCACCTGCACTACTACAACGACGAGCGCATTGCGCTGGAAAGGCTGCGGGCCCACGGCGAGATGTGGCGGCCGTACCGCTCGGTGGCCACCTGGTACCTGTGGCGCAGCCTCGATCCGGTGCCGGTGGAGTATTAGGCGCGAGTGAACCTGATTTTCCGCCGCACGCCCGTGTGGCGACAGTAGCGTAAACTCTGCGCATGCCGCCGCCCGCAAGCAAAACCACTTTCCTCGAGTTCGAGCAGCCGATCGCCGAGCTCGAGACGCGCATCGAAGAGCTCCGGTTCGTGCAGGACGATTCTGCGGTCGACATCTCCGAGGAGATTGCGCGCCTGCAGAAGAAGAGCCAGGCGCTGACCAAGGAAATCTACGCCAAGCTCACGCCCTGGCAGGTTGCGCAGGTGGCCCGCCATCCGCAGCGTCCCTACACGCTGGATTACGTGAACAGGTTGTTCACCGGCTTCGAGGAGCTGCATGGCGACCGCCTCTTCGCGGACGACCAGTCGATCGTCGGCGGGCTGGCGCGGTTCAATGGCGAATCGTGCATGGTGATCGGCCACCAGAAGGGGCGCGACACCAAGGAAAAGATCGCGCGCAATTTCGGCATGCCCAAGCCGGAGGGGTATCGCAAGGCCCTGCGCCTGATGAAGCTTGCGGAGAAGTTCAACCTGCCGGTGTTCACGTTCGTCGACACGCCGGGCGCCTATCCCGGCATCGACGCCGAGGAGCGGGGACAGTCGGAAGCGATCGGCCGCAACCTCTACGCAATGGCCTCCCTCCGGGTGCCCCTGATCTGCACCGTGATCGGCGAAGGCGGGTCGGGCGGTGCGCTGGCCATTGCGGTCGGCGATATCACCATCATGATGCAGTACTCGACCTACTCGGTGATTTCGCCCGAGGGGTGCGCGTCCATCCTCTGGAAGAGTGCGGACATGGCACCCGATGCGGCCGAGACGCTTGGCATCACCGCCGGACGCCTCAAGACGCTGGGGCTGGTGGACAAGATCGTCAACGAGCCCCTGGGCGGGGCGCACCGTGACCCCGAGGCGGCCGCGCAGTCGCTCAGGAAGACCTTGGCCGAGGCGCTCAGGCCCCTGCAGTCGAAGAAGCCCGCGCTGCTCGTCGAAGAGCGCCTCGAGCGCCTGATGAGCTATGGAAAGTTCAAGGAAACCGGCTCGAAGTAGCAAGGCGGCTGTCCCTTCGATCGAAGCGCTGATCGAGGGTGCCTTGGACGCTTCGCTCGAGCGCAATGCGGTGCACGGGGCGGCGGTCTGCGTCGCGCTCTCCGGCGGGGTCGATTCCGTAGCGCTGCTGCATGGCATGCGCGTAGTCGCCGCGCGTCACGGGCTGACCCTGACTGCGATGCATGTCAATCACGGCATCAGCCCGAACGCCCGGAAATGGGAAACCTTCTGCCGCACGCTGTGCGAGCGTCTCCGCATTCCGCTCAAGGTGCGCCGGGTGAAGCCCGCACTCCGCGGGCGTGGGTTGGAAGCGGCGGCCCGGGAGGCGCGCTATGCGGCACTGGCCGGCGCGAACGCCACGGTGATCGCGCTCGCGCACCAGCTCGACGACCAGGCAGAAACGGTGTTGTTCAACCTGCTGCGGGGCGCGGGACTGCCCGGCGCCTCGGGCATGGCGGAGTGCGGGCCGCTGCATGGTGCCCCCGGCACCGGGAGGCTGGCCCTGCGGCCGTTGCTTGGCGTTGCGCGCGAAGACATCCTGGCCTACGCCCGCAAGCGGGAGCTTGATTGGGTCGAGGACGAAAGCAATGCCGACGAAATGCTCACCCGCAACTGGGTGCGGCGCAAGGTCGCGCCGTTGCTCGCTGCGCGCTTTCCGCGCTGGAGGGAAGGCCTCGCTCGCGCGGCGGCCCATTTTGCCGAGGCGCAGGGGTTGCTCGGTGCGCCTGCGACGGCCCCGGAAGAGCCGCTGCGGGTGGAAGCATTGCGCAAGGCCAGCGTGCCGCGCGCGAAACTTCTCCTGCGTGCCTTCCTGCGCGGGCAGGGGATGCGTGCCCCGGGCGCGGCCCGGCTGGATGACATGCTGCGCCAGCTGCGAAGCGCGCCCTCCGATTCGGGCGTCCAGTTGCGCCACGACGGGCGCGTGCTGCGGCGCTATCGAGGCCAGGTCGTTGTTGCGACGAGCCTGGGTCGCGGTGCGCTGCCGGGCGTGGCGCGCTGGCGGGGCGAGGCTTCGCTCGCGCTGCCCGAATTTGGCGGCGAGGTGACTTTCCTCCCCAGAGTCGGGGCGGGGATCGATGCGGCCCGGCTGGGTGGCGCGGGCATGACGCTGCGCGCCCGGCAGGGCGGCGAGCGCCTTCGACTTGCGGCAAACCGGCCGAGCCGCACGCTCAAGAACCTCTTCCAGGAAGCCGGCATCCCGCCTTGGGAGCGCGACAGGTTGCCGCTCCTCTACTTCGGAGAGGACCTGGTCTGGGTGCCCGGGCTGGGGATTGCGGCAGGCTACCGGGCCGGGAAGGGGTGTCCGGGCCTGCAGCCGGCCTGGGTGCCCTTGTCGAAGGAATCCCTGCGGGATTGACCGCAAGCCTTTGTTTTTACGAATTTCCCGCCAGTCCGTGCTAGAATATCGGGTTTCCTTTTACAGTTCACGGAGTGGTAGAACATGGCAGTTGAACGTACGCTTTCCATCCTCAAGCCCGATGCGGTCAAAAAGAACGTCGTCGGACAGATCGTTGCGCGCTTCGAGGCCGCCGGCCTCAAGGTCATTGCAATGCAGATGCGGCACCTTTCGCGTGCCGAGGCCGAGGGTTTCTACGCGGTACATCGCGAGCGTCCCTTCTTCAAGGACCTCGTCGACTTCATGATTTCCGGTCCCGTGGTGGTGCAGGCGCTCGAGGGCGAGAACGCCATCGCCAAGAACCGCGAACTGATGGGCGCGACCGACCCGAAGAAGGCCGAGAAGGGCACGATCCGCGCCGACTTCGCCGACTCGATCGACGCGAATGCCGTGCATGGTTCGGATGCCGTGGAGACCGCCAAGGTCGAGATCGCCTACTTCTTCGCCGGTACTTCCGTCCACTCGCGCTGAGCGGACCCGCGAGCCTCCCTCCCCATGGCCACCAATCTCCTCGACTTCGACGCTGTAGCGTTGCAGCGGTATTTCGCCGAATTGGGCGAGAAGCCGTTTCGCGCGACGCAGGTGCTGCGCTGGATCCACCAGCGCGGCGCGTCGCAGTTCGGGCAGATGAGCGACCTCGCGAAGACCCTGCGCGCGAAGCTGGAGGAGAACGCCTGCATCGAGGCACCGCAGGTCGTCGGGGACGGGTCTTCCGAGGACGGTACGCGCAAGTGGCTGATCAAGGTGGACGGCGCGAATGCGGTGGAGTCGGTCTACATTCCCGAAAAACGCCGCGGCACGCTGTGCATTTCGAGCCAGGCCGGTTGCGTGCTCGACTGCGCCTTCTGTTCCACTGGCAAGCAGGGCTTCAACCGCAACCTCACCACGGCCGAGATCATCGGCCAGTTGTGGATCGCCAACCGCGAGCTTGGCCGGGAAAGCAAGGAAGACCGCATCGTGACCAACGTGGTCATGATGGGGATGGGCGAGCCGTTGCTGAATCTCGACAACGTGATTCCGGCGCTGCGGCTGATGCTCGACGACAACGCCTACGGGCTCTCGCGCCGCCGGGTCACGGTGTCCACTTCCGGCGTGGTGCCGGGCATGGACCGGCTGGCCGAGGCGTGTCCGGTCGCCCTGGCCGTTTCGCTGCACGCCCCGAACGACGCGCTGCGCGACAAGCTCGTCCCGGTGAACCGGAAGTACCCCCTCAAGGACCTGCTTGCGGCCTGCAACCGCTACCTCAAGCGGGCGCCCCGCGATTTCCTGACATTTGAATACGTCATGCTCGAGGGCGTGAATGACGCCGACAAGCATGCGCAGGAGCTCCTCGCGATTGCCCGCCAGGTGAAGTGCAAGTTCAACCTCATCCCGTTCAACCCGTTCCCGGATTCAGGGTTCGGCCGGCCGGGCGCGGAGCGTATCCGGCAGTTCGCGGAAATCCTGCAACGCGATGGCATCACCGTGACCACGCGCAAGTCCCGTGGCGAGACCATTGACGCGGCCTGCGGGCAGCTCGCGGGCGATGTCGCCGACCGGACCCGGCGGACGGCCATCCGCAGGGACATCGTTGTGCCAATCAAGGAGGTGCGCGCATGAAACTCCAGCGGCTCAAACACCTTCTGCTGCTCCTGCCCGCGCTGCTTGCGGGATGCGCAGGTGGCTTCGGTGGCTCTCCGCTGGCCGAACTGGAGATCGGCCAGTCGCGCACCGACATCACCGACCAGGGCGATGGCCGCAACCGTGCCCGGGCCAACACCGAACTGGCTTCGCTCTACTATGAGCGTGGCAACCTGGGGGTTGCCCTCGAGGTGCTGCGCGTTGCGACGAGTGCAGATCCGGGCTACGCGCCCGCACATGGCATGCTCGGGATCGTTTACATGGACCTGCGCGAAAACCAGCTGGCCCAGCAGAGTTTCGAGCGTGCGCTGCGCTACGCGCCCAACGACCCGGACATCAACCACAACTACGGCTGGTTCCTCTGCCAGACCGGCAAGGAAGTGGAGTCGACGCGCTTCTTCCTCACGGCGATCCGCAACCCGCTGTACCCGACGCCGTGGAAGTCGTACTCGGCCGCCGGCCAGTGCGCCCTGAAGAAGGACAACCTGAAGGATGCGGCGGACTACTTCGGCCGCGCCCTCAAGTTCGACCCGGACGAGCCGACCTCGTTGCTGCATCTCGCGGGGATCAATTTCCGCATGGGCCAGCTGGACGAGGCGCGCAGGATGATCGGGCGCTACGGCCGCGTCGTGGAACCGACTGCCGAGGGTCTCTGGCTGGCGGTCCGCATCGAACGCAAGCTCGGCGACAAGACCGCCGAGAACAGCTACGCCAACCAGTTGCGGCGCCGTTTCCCGAGCTCACGCGAGTACCAGCAGATGCAGCGCGGGGACTATGACTGAGTCGTCGGAGCGGGATGCCGAGTCGGCACTGCGGGTCGCTCCTGCGGGCAGCCACGACACGCTCGCCGCACGGGAAGCCGGTGACGGCGCTGCGGCCGGGGCGGTGGTGCAGCCCGCCACGGGGGTCTTTGCCGCGCGCAGGGCCGAACTCGGCATGTCGCTCGAGGATGTGGCCAACCAGCTTAAGTTCGCGCCGCGCCAGATCGAAGCGCTGGAGGCGGCGGAATTCGGCAAGCTCCCGGGCGGCACGTTTGCGCGTGGAATGCTGCGCAGCTACGCCAGGCTCCTCAAGCTCGATCCGGAGCCGGTACTTGCCCAGCTTGTCGCCGCCGGCATCGGGCCGCAGCCCGGCCCCGAACATGCCGTCTCGCTACGCACGCCGATCCCGTTTTCCGAGGGAGGCAAGCACGTCAACCTGATCTATACGGTGCTGTCGGTGGTCATCCTTGCGGTCGTCGCTTTCATCGCATTCGGGTGGTATCACGAAAAGAGCGCGCCGCCGAAGCTTGCGTTTGTCGCCCCGCAACAGGATTCGCCCGACGCGGAGCCCGCAAGCCCCGCCGCGGAGGCGCCGGCAACTTTTGCCAGCGCCGGTCCCGTGCCCCCGCCGGAGACGACGCCGCGGACCGTGGAAAAGCGCTTCCCCATGGCGGGCGGCAAGCGCAGGATAATCCTCTCCTTCGACCGGGCGTCGTGGGTCGAGATCAAGGCCGGCAACGGCGAGACCCTGTTGTCGCAGATGAATTTTGCGGGCACAGAAAAGGTGGTGGAAGGCGAACCTCCGTTCCTCGTCACCATCGGCAATGCGCCCAATGTGCGCGTGACCTACAACGAGCTGCCCGTCGACCTCAAGCCCCACTTCAAGGTCGATGTGGCCCGCCTGACTCTGAACTGAGCGCAGGCGAACACCGAGTCAGCGAATCCGGCACGACCCATGATCCAGCGCAGAAATTCCAGGCAAGTCCTTGTTGGCGGCATCGCGATTGGCGCACACGCGCCCATCGTCGTGCAGTCGATGACCAACACCGACACGGCCGACGCCGCGGCGACCGTGGCCCAGGTCATGGACCTTGCTCGCGCGGGATCGGAACTCGTGCGCATCACGGTGAACTCGCCCGAGGCGGCAGCCCAGGTGGCCGCGATCCGCGAGCAACTGGATGCCAAGGGATGCAATGTGCCGCTGGTCGGCGATTTCCACTTCAACGGCCACCGGCTGCTGAAGCAGTATCCCGGCTGCGCCGAAGCGCTCGCCAAGTACCGCATCAACCCAGGCAACGTGGGCCACGGCAAAAAGCGCGACGACCAGTTCGCGACGATGATCGAGGCCGCATGCCAGTACGGCAAGCCCGTGCGCATCGGCGTCAACTGGGGCTCGCTCGACCCTGAATTGCTGGCCCGCATGATGGACGAGAACGCGCGCCGCGCGGCGCCGCTGGATGCCACCGAAATCATGCGCGAGGCATTGATTGCCTCGGCCCTCGAGTCCGCGGCGCAGGCGGTGGTGTGGGGTCTGCCGGCCGAGCGGATCGTCATTTCGTGCAAGGTCAGCGCGGTACAGGACCTCATTGCCGTCTACCGCGAACTCGCGCGCCGCTGCGATTACGCGTTGCACCTCGGCCTCACCGAGGCGGGCATGGGGTCCAAGGGCATTGTCGCGTCCACAGCCGCGATGGGAGTGCTCCTGCAGGAAGGCATCGGCGACACGATCCGGGTCAGCCTTACGCCCGAGCCGAACGGGGATCGGACCAAGGAAGTCATCGTCGCCCAGGAACTGCTGCAGACCATGGGGCTGCGCAGCTTCACGCCTCTGGTCACGGCCTGTCCCGGGTGCGGGCGCACTACGAGCACCTATTTCCAGGAACTCGCCGACAAGATCCAGTCGTACCTGCGGGCGCAGATGCCACTGTGGAAGGCGCAATACCCTGGTGTCGAGGACATGAAGGTGGCGGTGATGGGCTGCGTGGTGAACGGGCCGGGCGAGTCAAAGCACGCCGATATCGGCATCAGCCTGCCCGGCACCAACGAAGTCCCGGTGGCCCCCGTCTATGTGGACGGGGAGAAGACCGTGACGCTCAAGGGCGGCCACATCGCCGAGGAATTCCAGGCGCTCGTAGCGCGCTATGTGACTGCGAATTACACGGCTGGGGCGGTACGCAAGCGCCCATCCCACGGCGAGGGCGCCGCCGCAAAGCAGATCCCGATCAAGGCGGTGTAGCCCGATGGCAGCAGCGACCCTCCAGGCCATTCGTGGCATGAACGACATCCTTCCCGACGAGGCGGCCGGCTGGCTTGCGTTCGAGGAGATCGTGCGCAACTGCATGCACCGCTACGGCTTTCGCAACATCCGCACGCCGTTGCTCGAGCACACCGGCCTTTTCCGGCGCGCGATCGGCGAGGTCACCGACATCGTCGAGAAGGAGATGTATACCTTCAAGGACGAACTGAACGGCGAGCAGCTGACGCTGCGTCCGGAGGCCACCGCTTCGACGGTGCGCGCTGCAATCGAGCACAGCCTCACGTACAACGGCCCGGTGCGCCTCTGGTATGCGGGTCCCATGTACCGCCACGAACGCCCGCAGAAGGGGCGTTACCGGCAGTTCCACCAGTTCGGTGCCGAGGCGCTCGGCTTCGCCGGCCCCGACACGGATGCCGAACTGATCGTGATGTGCGCCGCGCTGTGGAGGGAACTCGGGCTCGAGGGCATCCGCCTCGAACTGAACAGCATCGGCTCGCTCGAGGAGCGCGCCGTTTATCGCGGCGAACTGATCAGGTTCCTCGAGACGAAGGTCGATGCCCTCGATGGCGACGCCAAGCGCCGGATGCACACGAATCCCCTGCGGGTGCTCGACTCCAAGAACCCGGTGGTGCAGGACGCCACCCGGGACGCCCCGGTGCTGATGAATTTCCTCGGCGAGGCGTCGCTGGCCCATTTCGAAGGGCTGAAGAAGCTGCTCGACCTTGCGGCAGTCCCGTACAACGTGAATCCCCGCCTGGTGCGCGGTCTCGATTACTACAACCTCACCGTGTTCGAGTGGATCACCGACAAGCTCGGCGCACAGGGGACCGTCTGCGCGGGCGGCCGCTATGACGGCCTGTTCGAGCAGATCGGCGGCAAGCCGACGCCCGCGGTGGGATTTGCCGCAGGAGTCGAGCGGTTGATCGCCCTCTGGCAGGACGCCGGCCGGGTGCCGGCACCGCGAGTGCCGCAGGCCTACCTGATCCACCAGGGGGAGGGGGCGGCCGAATTCGCATTGCTCGCCGCTGAACTGCTGCGCGGCGCGGGCCACGCGGTCATCCAGCATGCCGGCGGCGGCAGCTTCAAGTCGCAGATGAAAAAAGCCGACGCAAGCGGCGCGCTGATTGCATTGATCGTGGGAGAGGACGAGATCCGTGCCGGCGAACTGACCCTAAAGTACCTGCGCCGCGACCGGCCGCAGGCCAAGATCCGGCGCGATGACCTCGTCGCCGGTTTCAATGACGCACTGAAAGACACCTGAGAAATCCATGGCACACCTAGACCTCGAAGAACAGGAACAACTCGCGCAACTCAAGTCGTGGTGGGACACCTACGGCGGCATGGTGGTCATGGGCCTGGTGCTTGCCGCCGTGGTGTTCTCCGGCTGGCAGGGCTGGCGCTACTGGCAGGAGCGCCAGTCCACCGAAGCCAGCAACCTTTTCGAGACCCTGGGCAAGGCCATGCAGGGCAGCGAGCCCAAGGCAGTGCGCGATGCGGCCGGCGAACTGCTCGAGAAGTATCCCCGCACCCTGTATGCGTCCATGGGCGCGCTGGGCTCGGCGCGGTATTTCTTCGAAAAGGCCGACCTGAAATCCGCCAAGGCGCAACTGCAGTGGGTGGTCGACAAGACCAATTCGGATGAATTCCGCGACGTGGCGCGCCTGCGCATGGCCAATGTCCTCCTCGACGAGAAGGCCTATGACGAAGGCCTGAAGGTCCTGGAGGAGAAGCACGGCGAAGCGTTCGACGCGCAGTTCGCCACGCTCAAGGGCGACCTGCTGGTCGCCAAGGGCCAGCCGGCGGAGGCGAAGGCCGCCTACAAGGCTGCGCTCGAGAAGGCCGACAAGAAGAACACCGGTGCGAGCGACAGCATCCAGATGCGCCTTGACGCGCTCGGGGGCTGAGCGTGCGAATGTCCTCCCGCCTGAATGCCGCAGCGGCCGCCCTGTCGCTGCTGGCGGCCGGGTGCAGCAGCATGCCCAGCCTCAACCCGATCGACTGGTTCAAGGGCGCGTCGACCGCGGCGAAGCCCGCGGAGCTGCCGCCGCTGTCCAGCGCGCAGCCGGTGAAGACGCTCTGGCAGGCCAGCGTGGGCGGCGCCGGGATCTTCATTTTCAGCCCGACGATGGTTGCCGGGAATATTTACGCCGCCGCGCGCGACGGCACGGTCACGAAGCTGGAGGCCGCCACGGGCAAGGTGCTCTGGAAGGTTTCCGCCGGTGCGCAGCTGTCAGGCGGCGTGGGCGCCGACGGGAAGCTGGTTGCGGTCGGAACGGACAAGGGCGAACTCGTCCTGCTGGATGCCGAGAAGGGCACGCTGCGCTGGAGGGCGAGGGTCTCATCCGAAGTGCTGGCGGCACCGCGGGTCGCAGGCGGGCTGGTCCTCGCGCGCACGGCCGACAGCCGGATCTTTGCGTTCGATGTTGCCGACGGCAAGCGCCGCTGGGTGTACCAGCGCGCGGCGTCGTCGCTGATCATCCGTTCGCCCGCCGGCATGACGGTGAACGAGGGCAACATCTACGCCGGATTTGCCGGCGGCAAGCTGGTGGCGCTGACCCTTGAGACCGGCGCGCTGCGCTGGGAGGTCTCGGTATCCCAGCCCAAGGGGGCGACTGAGCTGGAGCGCGTGTCGGACCTGAGCGGCGACCCCGCGGTGCAGGGCAGGGAGGTGTGCGCGGCGTCCTACCAGGGACGCGCCGCGTGCTTTGAACTGCAGAACGGGAGCCCGGTCTGGGCGCGCGACATGTCTACGCTGAACGGCATGAGCGTCGACGCGCGCTATGCCTACGTGGCCGACGAAAAGGGCGCCGTGCATTCCCTTGACCGGACCAACGGGCGCAGTGTCTGGAAGCAGGACCGGCTTGCGAACCGGGAACTCACGCTGGCGCTGGCGGTTGGCGGCGAGGTTGTCTTCGGCGACCTGCAGGGCTACGTGCATTTCGTCGCGCGCGATTCGGGTGCGTTCCTCGCCCGCGCCGCCACCGACGGCTCCAAGATCCGCGCTGCGCCGCTGCGCCTGCCCAATGGCGCAGTGCTGGTGCAGACCCTCAATGGCGGCTTGTTCGCCGTCTCCCTCTAAGGGCTCCCCATGAAACCGGTCGTAGTGCTAGTCGGCCGGCCCAACGTCGGCAAGAGCACCCTCTTCAACCGCCTCACCCGCACGCGCGATGCGATCGTCGTGGACGTGCCCGGCGTGACGCGCGACCGCCACTATGGCGAAGGCCTGCTCGGCAGCCGCCCGTACCACGTGGTCGATACCGGGGGGCTTGAGCCCCGCACCACCGAGGGCATCTTCGCGGAGATGGCGAAGCAGACCCAGCAGGCAATCGCCGAAGCCGACGCGGTGATCTTCCTCACCGATGCCCGCGCGGGACTGACGCCCGACGACCGGCGCATCGCCGAGCAGTTGCGCAAACTGCGGCCGCGGATGTGGATCGCCGTCAACAAGGCCGAGGGCATGCAGCCGGATACGGCCTCGGCGGATTTCCAGCAGCTGGGCCTCGGTTTCCCTGTATCGATCTCGGCCGCGCACGGCGAGGGCATCCGCGAGCTCATCGACGCGGTGCTGGAAGAATTCCCCGAGGATGACGAGCAGGAACTCGACGAGCGCGACCGCTGGCCGCGCGTGGCCATCGTCGGCCGGCCCAACGTGGGCAAGTCGACGCTCGTGAACGCGCTGGTCGGCGAGGACCGCGTCATCGCCTTCGACAAGCCGGGGACCACCATCGACCCGATCGACGTGCCCTTCGAGCGCAACGGGAAGAAATACACGCTGGTCGATACGGCGGGCCTCAGGAAGCGCGGCAAGCAGGGCGAGAACATCGAGCAGTTCTCGGTCATCAAGACGCTGCAGGCCATCGACCGCTCCAACGTGGCGATCTTCGTGATCGATGCGCATGACGGCATTACCGAGCACGATGCGCATGTCGCCGGGTACATCCTCGAACGTGGCCGGGCGGTGGTGGTGGCGGTCAACAAATGGGACGCGGCCGACCGCGACCAGCGCGAAAAGCTCAAGACCGAGCTGGGCTGGAAGGTCGGCTTCCTCGGATTTGCGAAGACGCTGTACATCTCGGCGAAGGACAAGAAGGGCCTCGGCGACGTCATGACGGCGGTGGACAAGGCGTATGTGGCGGCGCTGGTGAAACTGCCGACGCCGAAGCTCACGCGCGCGCTGATTGCCGCGGTCGAAAGGCAGCAGCCGCCGCGCCGCGGGGCTGGGCGGCCCAAATTGCGCTACGCCCACCAGGGCGGACAGAACCCGCCGACCATCATCATCCACGGCACCCAGCTCGACCACGTGCCGGACACCTACAAGCGTTACCTCGAAGGGGTGTTCAGGACGCAGTTCGCGCTGGAAGGCACGCCGATGCGGATCGAGTTCAGGACGGGGCGCAACCCATTCGCTGCGCGGGCGAAGTAGGGGGATTCAACCCCCGTGGCAGTGGATCTCCCACAGCAGCTTCTCGTAGCTGATGTGCATGTGGCTGGTTTGCCCGGACAGGTCGCTTCGCGGGGCGCAGTGGCGAGCGATCCATGAATTGCGCTGCGTCACGTCCCTGTGTAAAACAGGGACATGGCACTCGCGACGCTTTCCCTCCTCGAAACCCGCATCCTCGGCACGCTTTCAGAGAAGGAACGCACGGTCCCGGATCCTGATGCTGCGCGGCCCGCAAACCGCGGGGGAACTGCGCATCGCCAGCGAGCGGTTGCACAAGTTCGCCGATATCTCCGCGGTGGAGGCGTTCCTCCATGAACTGGCGGAACGGCCGGCAGGTGCTCTGTTCATGGAGCTGCCGCGCCTGCCTGGCGCGCGCGAAAATCGCTGGGCGCACCTGCTTTCAGGTATGCCGGAAGTGGACCAGCCTGCTGTTCGCGCCACCCCGAACGCCGACGTATCGGTCGGGGAGGTTGCGGCGCTCAAGGCCAATGTTGCGCGGCTGGAGTCCGAGGTTGTCGCGCTGCGGGCGCTTGTGGGCAGGGTCTGCGCCGAACTCGGGATCGACCCTTCTCCGGCGGATAAAAGTTAAACATTCATAAGTAAAAATCAAGAATGGATGCGGACGTTCAGGTAACTGGCATGCCAGAAAAAGAAAAGTTTATTGAACAGCTGGAGGCGCGCTCCGAGCGCCTGGTCACCCCTTGCGCGGATGGCGACCTGGTCTGGCATCGCTGGGGGTCCGGGCCGGCCATGGTGCTGCTGCATGGCGGCACCGGGTCATGGACCCATTGGGCGAGGAACGTGGCTGCCCTTGCCGAGGCGCACACCGTGCTGGTGCCCGACATGCCCGGGTCTGGCGACTCTGCGTCACTGCCCAAGGGGGAGGGCGTGCCGACCATTGCAGACATAGTGGCAAAAGGGGTTGCCCAGCTGGCGGGCGGCCCGGTGCAGCTCGTCGGATTCTCTTTTGGAGGGCTGGTGGCCGGCAATCTCGCCGCCGCGCACCCGGAACTCGTTCGCAGGCTGGTGCTGGTCGGTGCCGGTGGCCTGGGGCTGCGGGAGGGCAAGAAGCTGCCGCTCGTGGCATGGCGCCACCTCGAGAGCCCGGCGGAGCGCGAGGCTGCGCATCGCCACAACCTCGCCAACCTGATGCTGTGGGACGAGGCAAAGATCGATGCCCTGGCCCTGTACATCCAGTCGACCAATGCCCAGCGCTCGCGGATCAACAGCGGGCCGTTTTCGCGGGGCGACGTGCTGCTGGAGCCGCTTTCGCGGGTAAAGGCACCCATCCATGGGATCTGGGGGCGTCACGACACGACCGTCGCGAACCGGATGAGCGAAGTCGGTCCCATCCTGCGCCGTACCGACCCGCAGGCCACACTGACCGTGATCGAGGATGCCGGCCACTGGGTGAACTACGAGTGCGCCGGGGAATTCAACCGCGCGTTGCTCGACGCCGTGCGGTCTTAGGGTGCACGCCTCGCGAACCTCTTGAACTCCGCTGCACACGCAGCGGCGCGCACTGCGGCTTCTTCGTTCTCGGCGTGGCAGCGCAGCAGCCTGAAGGCGGCCTTGGGCGCGCTCTTCGCAAGCCGCGGCGCATGCTGTTCCCAGAGGCGTTTGGCGCCGGCCCGGTCGCCGGAGGCGACATGGCCCGTGAGACCCGCCATCCACACGTACTCGACGCTTTCGGCGTTGATTTCCGCTGCGCTGGCCAGCACCTTCCCGCCAAGGTCGGCCATTTGCGCTGCGTCGCGCGCGCCGACGGCGCGGAACAGTTCGATCCACTGCTGCTGGTACTTTTCCAGTCCCGCGTAGCACGGCGTTGCGGCTATGCGCGCCCACACTTCCCCGGCCTGCGCCGCCGGCAGGCCCGGATTGACGATTTCCGCGACGCGCCAGAGCGAATGCAGCCAGACGTCCTGCTCGCGCGGCGACCGGCAATCGATGAGGCGCAGCTTCACGAGTTCGAGATCCTTCTGCAGTTGCAGTGAAGTGCCCTTGGGGATGGACGGCTTGTCCGCAAGAAGGAATTCGCGCGCGTAGTTTGCGATGCGCGCGGTGTCGATGCGCTCGAAGACCGCGGCTGCCGCAAAAAGCGGGCTGGGCGGCAGGTGGCCGCGGCCGGGGTCCAGCATCTCGAGCACGGGCACCGGGAGGTTGCCGAGGGCGACGACTTCGGTGGCGGTCCTTTCCAGGAAGCGTGCGCGGGCGGCATTGAGGTCCAGGATCGGCGCGTAATCCGAGTTCGGGGGCATGCCGTAAGACTGGAACAGGGGTTCCAGCGTGGCGCGATTGCCGAGATAGCGGGCATTGAAGTCGCCTTGCGACATCACATGCACGCCGAACAACTCCCGGGTGAGTCCCGGGTGCAGGAACGGTTGCGCCGATGAGGGAGGCGGCACCGGTGAGTCGCTGGCGATGATCAGCAGGTCGTGGTCGCTCGGCGCATAGATGGCGTAGTGCGGGAAGGTGCCGCCCAGCGCCGACAGCACCGAAGCCGCCAGTGCCGTGTCGGTCTCGTAGAGTTGGAGCCACTGCACCAGCAGGCCGCCCGGGTTCAGGTGGGTGCGGATGCGCTGGTAGAACTCGGTGGTAAACAGCCCGGACACGCCGCTGACCCAGGGGTTCGACGGCTCGGACACGACGATGTCGTAGCGCCGGTTGTGCGTGGAGAAAAAGCTTTTTGCGTCGTCGATGATGATGGCGCCGCGCGGGTCGGCGAATGCTGCGCCGTTGCGCGGCGAGAACCCGCGGGAGGCCTCGGCCATGGCGGCCTCGATCTCCACGGTCTCGACCTTCTCGATCTCGAGGCTCTGCAGCAGCGTGTGCATGGTGAGGCCGGTGCCTATGCCGATCACGGCCGCGCTCTTCGCGTGCGGCTTGAGCGCCAGCGGGATCGCGCCCGTCAGCACCATTGTGATCTCGTCGGTCCCGCGCTGCCTGCCGCCCGGGCCCTCGGTCATCGTGATCGAGCCGTCCGACTTCCCGTTGGTGCGGATGCTGTAGGTGCCCGAGTAGTCGACCAGGTGCACCGTCGCGGTCTTGCCGTCCTTCTGGAACAGGATCTTCGCCCCGCCGGAGTTGTCCAGGTCGCCGTAGCGGAAGACTCCGGCGGTCATCTTGTTGGCGTCGAGCCGGTAGGCGAGCGTCACCGGCAGGAACAGCAGCGCGCATGCGAGTGCGGCACCCGCCAGCTCGCGCCTGCGCGGGACGAACCGCCACAGCAGCGCGAGTCCCAGGAGCGCATCGATCGCGCTGCCCGCCACCATCGCGCCTTTCAGCCCGAGCATGGGCAGGCCGACGTGAACCGCGAGCAGGACGCCTGCAATGGCCCCAAGCGTGTTGGCCGCATAGACCTTGCCGATCGCGGACTCGCCCGCGCCACGTCGCAGCAGGGCGCCGGTAATGAGCGGCAGCGTCATGCCGGCGCAGAATGTCGCCGGCAGCATCACGATGGCGGCGACCAGTTGCCCGGACAGGTTGAAGAAGAGGTACCCGGTGTCGGTGCGCGTCAGCCCCTTCATCAGGAATTCCATCAGGTAAAAGCACCGGTCGTAGACGAGCAGCGTCGAGAGCGCGAACAGGCCCATCGCGATCTGCACCCAGCCGAGCAGGCGTTCGACGTTGCCCGCGCGGTCGACCAGCCGCCGCACCGCGAGGCCGCCGAGGGCGAGGCCGAGGATGAACGTCGAGAGCATCAGCTCGAAAGAGTGGGTCGATGCGCCGAGCACCAGCGCGAGCATCCGGATCCAGCTGATTTCGTAGATGAACGAAGCGAGCCCGGTGAAGAATGCAACGGCGAGCAGTACCCCGGCGGCGCCGGGATCCGCGTCGTGGCGCGGCGGGACGGAGGCCGCGGCCATCGGGCGCGCGATCAGCCACACGCAGGACGCCAGCACGAGATTGATCGCGCCGGCGAATCGCAGCGTGCCGGGCAACCCGGCCCATTCGATGAGGACGAACCCGCTGACCAGCACGCCCGCGGCCGCGCCGAGGCTGTTGGTGAAGTAAAGCATCGCGACGGATTCGCCCGCGGCGGCAGGAACGGCGCGCACCAGGCCGCCGCTCATCAGCGGGAAGGTCATGCCGAGCAGGATGGATTGCGGCAGGATCAGCAGCGCCGACAGCGCGAGCTTTGCGCCGAGCGCAAGGACATCGGAATCGAGACCCGGCAGCAGGGTGGCGTAGGCGAAACCCGTGGACGCGACGAACAGTTCATGGAACACCAGGGCGAGGAGCCCAACGATGCCTTCGACGAGCGCGTAGGCGAGGAGCGGGTTGCGGATGCGGGAGGACCAGCGGCCCATCAATGCGCTGCCGGCGGCGAGCCCCCCCATGAACACGACCAGCACCAGCGACTGGGCGTAGGCCGCGTGGCCGAGGAACAGCTTGAGGTAGTGCGTCCAGATCGATTCGTAGATCAGGCCGGCGAAGCCCGAGACGGTGAACAGCAGGTAGAACGCGGTGCGGGATGGGAGGGCGGTGGCCGGCATCTTTGCTTCAGGCGTCCCAGCGCTCGAGCAGCGCATCGACTTCGGCGTGTGTCGGTGTGCCGCTGCGGCCGCCGAACCGGGTGCATTTCAGCGCCGCAGTTGCCGATGCGAACCGAGCGGCCGTCGCGCTGTCCATCCCGAATCCGAGCGCATAGGCGTACGCTCCATGGAAAACGTCACCCGCCCCGAGGGTGTCGATTACCTTGACGTCGGGAACGCCCAGCTTGTGCAGGCCTGTCCCGTCGTGCCAGACAAAGCCGCGTGCGCCGAGGGTCACGCCGGCAAATCCGCCGGCGCGTTGGGCAATGTGGGCGAGCCGGTCGTCGTGCCCGATGCCGGGCGTGGCGAGGACGAGGCCCTTTTCGGAAAAAATCGGGTATTGGGCGAGCGGGGCGACTTCGGACAGGATCTCGCCGGGCGCGATGTCGCCGTCGAACACCGTCGGGATACCGAGCGCGCGAGCGGCCGGCAGCACCTGTCGCGCGGCTTTCCACCAGCGGCAGTCGGCATGCACCGCGTCGAATCCGGCCAGCTTGTCCAGCGGCAGTGTCGCTTCGGCGTCGTACACCTTGGGGTCCGTGTATCCGCAGACGAGGCGCTCGCCGGCCTCATCGACCATGATCGCCGACACCGCCGAGCGCTGCGGCACGCGGATGACGCCGGAAACGCCCACGCCTTCGGCGGCCAGTTCGGTGAGGATGTCATTGCCGGTCGCATCGTCGCCGACCGGGCCCCAGAACTCGACCCGGGCGCCGAGGCGCGCGGCGGCCACGGCTGCGTTGGCGGCCATGCCGCCGCTGATGCGCACGTATTCGGTGGCGCGCACCTTGGTCGGCTCACGGGGAATCGCAGGCAGACGGAATACATGGTCGATCGTGGCCATGCCCACGCAGAGGATGCGCGGCCCGTTCATGCAGTCAGTGAGTGCTGGTTCAACCCGGGGGCCACGAGTGCGGAGGAGCAGGGGCTGTAATATACCCGCGATTTCATTCCGACCCTGAACCGGATCCCTCCTTGGCCGTATCCCAGCCCGCGCGCATCGCTGCGTTCTATTTCGCCTACTTCTGCTATCTCGGCGCCTACGCGCCGTACTTTTCGCTGTACCTGGCGGGCGAGGGGTTTGCAGCGGGCGAAATTGCCGCCATCCTGGCGCTGCCGCAGTTCGCGCGGATCTTTGCGCCCATGGCCTGGGGATGGCTGTCCGATGCGACCGGCTCGCGCCGGGGGGTAGTGGCACTTTCGAGCGGGCTGACGACGCTCGCAGTGGGGCTGTTGTTCTTCGTGTCCGGCTTCCTGCCCACGGCGCTGGCCGTCGCGCTGGTCGGCGTGTGCTCCGCGGCCATTCTGTCGATCGTGGATGCGCTGGCGTTCTCGGTGCTGGCACCGCATACGCATCGCTACGGCCCGGTGCGCATGTGGGGGTCGGTCGGTTTCATCTTCGCGGTGCTGGCGACCGGCGCGATGCTCGACGTGCTGCCGGTGCGCAAGCTCCTCTGGGTGCTGTTCGGCCTGAGCCTCGCGAGCTTCGTCATCGCTTTCCAGCTGCCTGCGCCAGCGGTCGAGAAAGCCGCGCAGGTCAAGGGCAGCCTCCGGGCGATCCTGCGGCGGCCCGAGGTCGTCGCTTTTTTTGCGGCCTGCACCTGCATGACCATAGCGCATGGTGCGCTCTATGCCTTCTATTCGCTCTACCTCGTCGACCACGGCTACTCGAAGTCCGTGGTCGGCATCCTCTGGATGCTCGGCGTGGTGGCGGAGATCGGGGTGTTCCTGATCATGCCGAAACTGGTGGGGCGCTTCAGCCTGCGCGCGATCCTTCTGGCCAGTTTCATCGCTGCGGGCGTGAGGTTTGTGGCCATTGGCCTGGGCGTGGAATGGCTTGTGGTGCTGGTGGCCGCCCAGGTGCTCCACGCGGCCACCTTCGGTTCGTTCCATGCGGCGTCGCTTGCGGTGGTGCATCGCGTATTCGCCGGGCCGCTCCAAGTGCGCGGCCAGTCCCTTTACATGAGCCTCTGCTACGGCCTGGGCGGCGTGGCGGGCACTTTGCTGGCGGGCGCGACCTGGGCGCCTCTTGGCTCCACGATCACGTTCGGCATCAGCGCCCTGTTCGGTTTTTTTGGTGCAGCGCTAGTGGCGTGGCGGGTGCGGGTTTGATTTTTATGCAGGAGTCTGCAATGCCTTGGCTTCGAACAATTCTGCTCGGCGCAGTCCTCGCTCTGGCGGCTTGCCAGAGCGTAAACACCACGCAACCCGGCGTCGTCGGCGTAAGCCGGACACAGAGCATGCTGGTCTCGTCGAAGCAGATCAACGACAGCGCGCAGAAGGCCTACGCGCAGACGATCCAGCAGGCTGCGCAGAAGGGCCTGCTCAATCGCGACCCGTCCGCGGTTGCGCGAGTGCGTGCCGTGGCCGCCCGGCTGATCCCGCAGACGGCGGCCTTTCGTCCGGACGCACCGGGGTGGCGCTGGGAGGTGAACGTGATTTCCTCGAGCCAGATAAACGCCTGGTGCATGCCGGGCGGCAAGATCGCCGTCTACACCGGCATCCTTGACGGGCTGAGGCTCACCGACGACGAACTCGCGGCAGTGATGGGGCACGAAATCGCCCATGCATTGCGCGAGCATGGCCGGGAGCGGGCGTCAAAGGCGATGGCCCAGGGCGTGCTGATCAACTTCGTGAGTGCGGCGGCCGGGTTGTCAGGGGCGACCCAGGACCTGTCGAAACTGGTGCTGGACCTGACCTTCAATCTCCCCAACTCGCGCGAGGACGAGACCGAGGCTGACCACATCGGCGTCGAACTCGCCGCGCGGGCGGGGTACGACCCGCGTGCTTCGATCACGCTCTGGCAGAAGATGGCGCAGCGGGGCGGCAGCGCGTCGCCACAGTTCCTTTCCACACACCCGTCCAGCCAGACGCGCGCGTCCGACCTGCGCGAAGTGTCTGCGCGCGTCCTCCCCCTCTACGATCGGGCGCGACAGGGGCGCTGATCCCGGTCGTCTGCCTTCTTGGTTGAGGCTCCCCTGTGCGATAATCTCAGGTCACTCAGCGCATTTTTGGTGCACCGGGACAAACATGGCACAGACGCTCTACGACAAGCTTTGGGACAGCCACGTGGTGCACGTCGAGGAAGACGGCACCGCACTGCTGTATATCGACCGTCACCTCGTGCACGAGGTGACCAGCCCGCAGGCCTACGACGGTCTCAAGCTGGCCGGGCGCAAGCCCTGGCGGATTTCGTCAGTGGTGGCCACGGCAGACCACAACACGCCGACCACCGGCTGGGACAAGGGGATCGAAGGCATCGCCGACCCGACTTCGCGCCTGCAGCTGGAGACGCTCGACGCCAACATGCGCGAGTACGGCGCCAAGTCGTACTTCCCGTTCCGCGACAAGCGGATGGGCATCGTGCACGTGATCGGGCCGGAGCAGGGCGCGACCCTGCCGGGGATGACCGTGGTGTGCGGCGATTCGCATACCAGCACGCACGGGGCCTTCGGGTGCCTTGCGCACGGCATCGGGACCTCCGAGGTCGAGCACGTGCTGGCCACCCAGTGCCTCGTGCAGAATAAGATGAAGAACATGCGCGTTACGGTCGACGGCGTCCTGCCTCGGGGCGTGACGGGCAAGGACATCGTGCTGGCCGTGATCGGCAAGATCGGGACGGCCGGCGGCACGGGTTCCGCGATCGAGTTTGCGGGCTCGGCCATTCGCGCGCTGTCCATGGAAGGCCGCATGACGGTCTGCAACATGGCGATCGAAGCCGGCGCGCGCGCCGGCATGGTGGCCGTCGACGAGACGACTATCGAATACCTCAAGGGCCGGCCGTTCGCGCCGACGGGCCAGGAATGGGACCAGGCCGTGGTCTACTGGCGCACCCTGAAGAGCGACCCGGATGCGAAGTTCGAGCGCGAGGTCGTGCTCAACGCTGCCGACATCGTGCCGCAGGTCACCTGGGGCACCTCCCCGGAGATGGTGGTGCCCGTGGACGCCACTGTGCCCGACCCCGAAAAGGAAAAGGATGCGACGCGCCGCGAAGGCATGGAGCGGGCGCTGGTGTACATGGACCTCAAGCCCCGCACCCCGATCCAGGACATCCTGCTCGACAAGGTGTTCATCGGGTCGTGCACGAACTCGCGCATCGAAGATCTGCGTGCGGCCGCCGCCATCGCCAAGGGCAAGCGCGTGGCGGCCAACATCAAGGTCGCCATGGTCGTGCCGGGTTCGGGCCTGGTGAAGGCGCAGGCCGAGAAGGAAGGCCTCGATCGCATATTCAAGGACGCGGGCTTCGAATGGCGCGAGCCGGGCTGCTCGATGTGCCTCGCAATGAACGCCGACCGCCTCGAGCCGGGCGAGCGCTGCGCATCGACTTCCAACCGCAATTTCGAAGGCCGCCAGGGCGACGGCGGCCGCACGCACCTCGTGTCCCCTGCGATGGCCGCCGCCGCGGCGATTGCAGGGCATTTCGTCGACGTCAGGCAGTGGCGCTAACACCATGGAAAAATTTACCGTACTGACAGGCCTGGTCGCCCCGATGGACAGGGCGAACGTCGACACCGACGCGATCATCCCCAAGCAGTTCCTCAAGTCGATCAAGCGTACCGGCTACGGGCCGAACCTGTTCGATGCGTGGCGCTATCGCGACCACGGCGAGCCGGGGATGGACAACTCGAAGCGCCTCCTCAACGAGGAGTTCGTCCTCAACCAGCCCCGCTACAAGGGCGCCGAGGTCCTCATTGCACGCAAGAATTTCGGCTGTGGCAGCTCGCGCGAGCATGCGCCGTGGGCGCTGCAGGACTTCGGCTTTCGCTGCGTGATCGCGCCGTCGTTCGGCGACATCTTCTACAACAACAGCTTCAAGAACGGCTTTCTGCCGGTGGCGTTGGCGGAGTCCGAAGTGGACCGCCTGTTCTACGAAGCGGCCTCGTTCCCGGGCTTCCGGCTGGTGGTCGACCTCGACAAGCAGACGGTCTCGACCGAGAACGGCAG
Source organism: Bordetella parapertussis (assembly GCA_945862265.1). GTDB lineage: Bacteria > Pseudomonadota > Gammaproteobacteria > Burkholderiales > SG8-39 > SZAS-79. The sequence goes on along the minus strand of CAMAXP010000049.1, from coordinate 6,886 downwards.
CCTGTCGTTTCGCTTCGAGGTCGACGGCTTTCGCAAGTACTGCCTGTTGAACGGCCTCGACGAGATCGGCCTGACCTTGCGCCATGCCGACAAGATCCGGGCGTTCGAGGCCATGCGCACGCAGCAGTTCCCCTGGTTTTTCCGGTAGGACGAAAATGAAAATTGCGGTATTGCCCGGCGACGGGATCGGAGCGGAGATCATTGTGCAGGCACTGAGCGTGCTGAAGCGCATCGACCTGTCCCTCGAAACTGAGCAGGCCCCTGTGGGCGGCGCGGGGTACGACGCCTCTGGCGATCCCCTGCCCGAGGCCACCCTCAAGCTGGCGAAGGAGGCCGATGCGATCCTCTTCGGTGCCGTAGGCGGATGGCAGTACGACCAGTTGCCGCGCGCCAAGCGCCCCGAGCAGGCGATCCTCGGGCTGCGCAAGCACCTCGGGCTGTTTGCCAACCTGCGCCCGGCGCAGGTCTATGCGGAGCTGGCTTCCGCTTCTGCGCTGAAGCCCGAAGTGGTGGCGGGCCTCGACATCCTGATCATCCGCGAGCTGACGGGGGACATCTATTTCGGCCAGCCGCGCGGGATCCAGAAACTGGCCGACGGCCAGCGCGAAGGCTTTGACACGATGCGCTACTCGGAGAGCGAGATCCGTCGCATCGCGCACGTCGGCTTCCAGTCCGCAATGAAGCGCGGCAAGAAGCTGTGCTCGGTGGACAAGGCCAACGTGCTGGAAACCTCCCAGTTGTGGCGCGATGTCGTGATCGAGGTCGCTAAGGAATATCCCGGCGTGGAGTTGTCGCACATGTATGTCGACAACTGCGCGATGCAGCTCGTCCGTACACCCAAACAGTTCGATGTCATCGTGACCGGGAACATGTTCGGGGATATCCTGTCCGACGAGGCATCGATGCTCACGGGCTCGATCGGCATGCTGCCGTCGGCCTCGCTGGACTCGAACAACAAGGGGCTGTACGAGCCGATCCATGGATCCGCCCCGGATATTGCAGGCAAGGACGTGGCCAACCCGCTGGCGACCATCCTGTCGGCGGCGATGATGCTGCGCTACTCGCTGGGCCAGCCCGACGCCGCGGACCGCATCGAGGCGGCGGTGAAGAAGGTGCTGAAGGACGGGTATCGCACCGCCGACATTTTCGAGGCGGGTGCGAAGAAGGTCGGGACGAAGGAAATGGGCGCGGCCGTGGTTGCCGCGCTGGGGTAGTCGCTTAGGAAGGATCATGCTGAGAGTCGGTATCGTCGGTTGGCGCGGAATGGTGGGGTCGGTCCTCGTGCAGCGCATGCGCGAGGAGAAGGATTTCGACCTCATCGAGCCGGTGTTTTTCTCCACCTCCCAGGCCGGCGGCAAGGGACCCTCGATCGGCAAGGACGTCGGGCTGGTGAAGGATGCCAGGTCCATCGACGAGCTCAAGAAGCTCCCGGTGATCATCACGTGCCAGGGCGGCGACTACACCAACGACATCCACCCGAAGCTGCGCGCGGCAGGATGGACCGGCTACTGGATTGACGCGGCCAGCGCGCTCCGCATGAAGGACGACGCCATCATCATCCTCGACCCGGTGAACATGCCGGTCATCGATGCGGCCGTGGGGTGCGGCATCAAGGACTACATCGGCGGCAACTGCACCGTGAGCCTGATGATGATGGGGCTTGATGGCCTCTTCAAGAGCAACCTTATCGAGTGGATGACGAGCATGACCTACCAGGCGGCTTCCGGCGCCGGAGCGGCGAACATGCGCGAGCTGGTGGCGCAAATGGCGCACCTCGGCGATCGCACGCGCGTGCTGCTCGCCGACCCGGGTTCGTCGGCCCTTGAGATTGACTCGACCGTGACGGACTCCCTTCGCAACGGGGCAATGCCGACGGGCAATGTCGGTCATCCGCTGGCTGCGAGTTTGCTGCCCTGGATCGACAAGGATCTCGGCAACGGCCAGAGCCGCGAGGAATGGAAGGGCGAGGCGGAAACGAACAAGATCCTCGGCCGCACTGTCGAACGGATCCCGGTGGACGGTATCTGCGTGCGAATCGGGGCCATGCGCTGCCATTCGCAGGCGCTGACCATCAAGCTCAAAAAGGACGTGCCGCTGGACGAGATCGAGGGCATGCTGGCGGAAGCGAATCCATGGGCGAAGGTCGTGCCGAACCGGCGCGAAGAAAGTCTTGCGGAGCTGACGCCGGCGTCAGTCAGCGGGACGCTGTCGGTTCCCGTCGGACGGTTGCGCAAGATGTCGATGGGGGGGGCGTATCTTTCCGCCTTCACCGTCGGCGACCAGTTGCTTTGGGGGGCTGCGGAGCCGTTGCGCCGCATGCTGCGCATCCTGCTGGAACGCGGGGTGGCGCATTAGTTTTTTTGGGGGGGGGGGCGCAAGACGGAGCGGGGTGCCGGATGCTGCCCATTTACGCAAACAGATCGGGGCTGAAGCTGAGAAAACGTAGAATATTTATCAGCTTGCAAGGCTAACACTATGATGTTATGTTAGTTGTCCCATCGAATAAGACTCAGGGTGGATCCGTGGGAAAATCTGTAACCGCAAGGCGCGTGGCCGCGGCATTGCTGTTGCTGGCTCCGATTCATGTCTTCGGGGCCGGGCTGGGCAAGCTGACGGTGCTCTCGGCGCTGGGCCAGCCACTGTCGGCGGAGATCGAGATTGTTTCCCTGCAGCCCGGCGAAGAAGACTCCCTGGCTGCGCGGTTCGCGCCTACCGAGGCCTACCGCCAGGCGGGTATCGAATTCAACGCCGCCCTGATCAATGTGCGTTTTTCGGTCGACCGCAAAGACGGCAAGACGGTGATCCGGCTTGCGTCCAACGCGCCGGTCAGCGAGCCGTTCCTCAACGTGCTGGTGGAGTTGTCCTGGAACACCGGCCGCCTGGTGCGCGAATACACGTTCCTGCTTGACCCCCCCGAGTACAAGGGAACGCAGGCGATAGCTGCGGCGCCCGCACCAGTTCCTGCGGCCCGTCCGGCGCCAGCACAGGCCCCGGTAGTCGCTGCACCTGTCGCGCCGCGCGCAGTCGAGGAGCGTCCCATCCCGGCGCCCGCGGCGAAGGTGAGCGGCACGTACGAGGTGAAGAAAGGCGACACGCTCGCCAAGATCGCGACGCAGACCAACCCGGGCGGTGTCAGCCTGGAGCAGATGCTGATCGCCTTGTATCGCGCCAACCCGGATGCCTTTGTCGGCAGCAACATCAACCGCCTGCGCGCCGGCCGGATCCTCAACGTGCCGGACAAGGTCACGGCGAGCACCGTCGACCAGGAAGACGCCCGCCGTCTCGTGGTCGCGCAGTCCCAGGACTTCCGTGCGTACCAAGGCAAACTGGCTGGCGCGGTGGCTGCGGCACCGGCCGAGGCGTCGGCAGCGCAGCGCAGTGCCTCTGGAAAGATTACGGCGAAGCCCGACGAGCCGGCACCCGCTGAAGCAAAAGATCAGGTCAAGCTTTCGAAGGCCGACCCGGAGGGCAAGGGGGCACGCTCCAAGGCTGCAAAAGGCGATGATGCGTCCGCTCGTGATAAGGCGCTGAGGGAGTCCCAGAGCCGCGTTACCGACCTCGAGAAGAGCGTCCAGGACCTGCAGAAGCTGCTGGAGCTCAAGAACCAGTCGCTCGCTGAGCTCGAGAAGAAGGGCAGCGCCAAGCCCGCAGCGCCGGCTCCGACTCCTGCGCCTGCTCCGGCTGCACCGGTCAAGCCTGCTGCCGAGGCGCCTAAGCCTGCCGCAGAAGCGACCAAGCCTGCGGCTGAAGCGCCCAAACCTGCTGCTGAAGCACCGAAGCCGCCGGCCGAGCCGCCGAAGCCGAAGCCCAAGATGGTGCCGCCCCCGCCCCCGCCGCCGCCGAGCCTCGTCGACGAATTTCTCGACAACCCGGCCGCACTGGGCGCACTGGGCGCAGCATTTCTGGGGCTGATTGGATACGGCGCGTGGGCCTGGAAGCGCAAGAAGGCTACCCAGTCCAAGTTCCAGGACAGCGTAATGGGCGCTCCCGCCGCGGCCAGCCTTGGCGCGGCATCCGTATTCAGTGGTGCTGGCGCCCAGGAAGTGGATACGGGCGCTGCGGTCTCACAGGCTTCGGTCAGTGACGTAAGCGTCGGGGCCGGAGATGCAGACGAGGTCGACCCGATCGCCGAAGCCGACGTGTACATGGCCTATGGGCGCGACACGCAGGCCGAGGAAATCCTCAAGGACGCACTCGCCAAGGATCCGGGCCGTCTGGCGATCCACTCCAAGCTGCTCGAGATCTACGCCGGTCGTCGCGACGTGCAGAACCTCGAGCAGAGCGCGATGAAGATCAAGGAACTGACCGGCGGGGAAGGGGAGGACTGGGACAAGGCAATCGTCCTTGGTCGTACTGCCGATCCGGGCAATGCGCTTTACGGTGGGGATCCCGAGGCCACGATAGTGCTGCGCCCGGCGCCCGCGCCGGCAGCCAGCGCTGCGCCTACGCTCGACTTCGACCTCGACGCCGCGGCACCCGCCACGACCCCGGATATCGCCCTTGAGGCCGAGGCTCCGGTGGCGGCACCTACGGAGTTGGCCTCGATCGACTTCGACCTCGGGGCGGACGATGCGCCTGCGAACCCGGCAGCGGAAGAGAAATCTGATTTCGCGCCTGGTGGGACGATCATCATGGACTCGTCCGAAGCACAGAGCGCTTCGGGCGGTCTCGACTTCGACCTCGGGATGGGAGAGCCGGAGAAGGCACCTGAGCCTGAGCTCGCGCCGCTGCCTGCGGTGCCGGCTGTCGGCGCCGGGGGCGGACTCGACTTCAACCTCGACCTCGATGGCGGCGATGTCGACAAGACGGTTATGATGCCCGCTTCGTTGAAGGCGCCTGAAGTGGACCTCTCTGAGATCAGTTTCGACCTGGGTACGCCGGACGCAGCTGCGCCGGCCGCCGAAGGCGATGCACGATGGCAGGAAGTCGCCACCAAGCTCGACCTCGCCAAGGCTTATGAGGAGATGGGTGACAAGGAAGGCGCCCGCGACCTGCTCAACGAAGTCGCCAAGGAGGGCGACGAAGCCCAGAAGAACCAGGCGGCGCAGATGCTCGCCAAATTGGGCTGACCGGCCGCACGCCCAATCGAAGGCCACGGCCGCACGCCGTGGCCTTTTTATTTTCCGGAGTCCTGCGATAGACATGAAGAGAATTGCGCTGGGCATCGAATATGACGGTAGCCGCTTCCTCGGCTGGCAGACCCAGCCTGGGGGCGGGACCGTGCAGGACGCGCTTGAATCCGCCATTGCGACCATCGCGGCAGTGCCGCAAGTGGGCGTGACCTGCGCGGGGCGCACCGACCGCGGGGTTCACGCGCGGGGTCAGGTCGTTCATTTCGACACCGAGGCCGATCGTCCAGACTCGGCCTGGGTGCGTGGCGTGAACGCGCTGCTGCCGGACTCGGTGGCGGTGGTCTGGTCGGCCCAGGTGCCCGCCGACTTCCACGCCAGGTACTCGGCGCGTTCGCGCACCTATCGGTATCGTCTCATCAACCGGCCGGTTCGCCCGGCACTTGAGGCGCGGTACGTCGGCTGGGTCCATGGGCCGCTGGACGTCAACGCAATGTGCGAGGCCGCACGGCACCTCGTCGGCGAACACGACTTCAGCGCCTTCAGGTCCAGCGAGTGCCAGGCGAAGAGTCCTGTGCGAACCCTCCACTCGCTCGAGGTCGCCGAAAAGGCAGGGCGGATCGAATTCACGGTCCGTGCCAACGCCTTCCTGCAGCACATGGTTCGCAACCTCGTCGGCACGCTGGTCTATGTAGGGAAGGGCCGGCACGCCCCAGGCTGGGCTGCGCAAGTGCTCGAATCGCGCAACCGTTCAAAAGCCGCACCCACCTTCGCACCGGAAGGCCTGTGCCTGGAGGCGGTCGAATACGGGTCGGAGTGGCAATTGCCCGTGCCGTGCACCGTCGCCCGCAACTCGCTGGCCCCTGCGGTATGAGAACGAGGGTCAAGATCTGCGGCATCACTCGCGTCGAGGATGCCATCGCTGCCGCGGAGTCCGGGGCTGACGCCATCGGGTTCGTGTTCTATCCGCCGAGCCCGCGTTTCGTTTCCATCGAGCAGGCGATCGAGTTGCGCAACGTCCTGCCGCCGTTCGTGCAGACCGTGGCTCTGTTCGTCAACCCGGAACGAAAATTCGTGGACGCTGTCCTACGCCAGGTGTGCCCCTCCATGCTGCAGTTTCATGGCGAGGAGGCGCCGGAATTCTGCGCTGGATTTGCTGTCCCATGGATCAAGGCCTGCCGGGTCAGGGAGGGAGTCGATTTGCTAGAATACTTCCGCTCGTATCCCGGCGCCTCAGGCTGGTTGGCGGATGCCTATGTCGAAGGGTACGGCGGGGCGGGGCAGAGCTTCGACTGGTCGCTGGTGCCGCCCGAGCGCGATCGGCCGCTGGTGCTGTCCGGGGGGTTGGGGATAGACAACGTCCGGGAGGCGATTCGCCGGGTCAGGCCCTGGGCGGTGGACGTATCGAGCGGGGTCGAATCCGCAAAAGGTATCAAAGACGCTGCGAAAATCGCAGCGTTCATCCAAGAGGTCAAAAATGCAGATGTATGACTTGCCCGACGCGCAGGGCCACTTCGGCCCTTACGGCGGATCCTTCGTTGCCGAGACCCTGACCCAGGCGCTCGAAGAACTGCGCGACGCCTACGAGCGCTATCGCACGGATCCCGACTTCATCGAGGAGTTCCGCTACGAACTGAAGCACTTTGTCGGGCGTCCGAGTCCCGTGTACCACGCCAAGCGCTGGTCGGGCATGCTGGGTGGCGCGCAGATCTACCTGAAGCGCGAGGACCTCAACCACACCGGCGCTCACAAGATCAACAACACCATCGGCCAGGCGATGCTCGCCAAGCGGATGGGCAAGCCGCGCGTCATCGCCG
>CAMAXP010000048.1 GCA_945862265.1 Bordetella parapertussis | reverse complement strand
CCCGCGCGGCGATCGGCGACTGTACATACCCCTGCAGCGTGCCCGGGAGGGAGACCGTCTGGCCCGCGGCGTCGGATTTCGGCAGCGCGGTCTTTACGTAGACCTTCGCGCGCTCCGCAGTGCCCGCTTCGAGCGCGTTTGCGTTGGAGATGCGGCTGAGTATCGTCCGTCCGGCGCCGGCGGCAAGCAGCACCAGCATGACGAGCATGAGCACGCGTGCCCGGCGGAGGACCTTGCGATCGTCTTGCATGGGGTCAGGACTCCTCTTGCAGGCCGCCGCGCGGCCTCGTGGTGGCGCGCTTCCGGGCCCTGCGCGCCAGGAACTCATGGACGCCCGCATAGACCACGGGCACGAAAAGGAGGGTCGACAGCGTGGCGAAGAGCAGCCCGCCGATCACCGCGCGGCCGAGCGGGGCGTTCTGCTCGGCGCCCTCGCCGATGCCGAGTGCCATCGGGATCATACCGATGATCATGGCAAGCGCGGTCATCAGCACCGGGCGGATGCGCGTGGAACCCGCTTCCAGCGCTGCGGCCACAGCTCCGACGCCGGCTTCCTGCCTGTCCTTGGCGAACGACACCAGCAGGATGCTGTTGGCCGTGGCCACGCCCATGGTCATGATTGCGCCCGTGAGCGCCGGGACCGACAGCGTGGTGCCGGTGATGAACAGGATCCATGCGATCCCGGCCAGCGCGGCCGGCAGCGCTGCGATGATCACCGCGGCGTCGATCCACGACTGGAAATTGACCACCACCAGCAGGTATACGAGCACGATGGCCATCGCGAGGCCCACGCCGAGGCCGAGGAACGAGGCCTGCATGGTCTCCACCTGTCCGCGCAGCACGACTTCGCTGCCGCGCGGCAGCTTCGGGCGGATTTCATCGACCAGTTTCTGCACCTGGCCGGCCACGTTCGCGAGGTCGGTGCCCTGGACGCTCACGTAGACATCGACCGCGGGCAGGATGTTGTAGCGCGAGACGATGGGCAGTTGCTTGCCCTGCGAGGCTTCGACGAGGTTGCCCAGCAGCTGCGGCGCGACCGTTGCGCCGCCTGGCGCCGCCGGAGCGGAAACCGGCAGGTTCAGCAGCGAATCGAGCGACCCGACCTTGTACTGCGGGGTCTGCACGGCGATGTTGTAGACCACGCCGTTCTGCGGGTTCAGCCAGAAGGCGGGCGCGGTCTGCGAACTGCCGGAGAGGGACAGCAGCACGTTCTGCCCGACGTTGAATGCGGACAGTCCGAGCTGCTGCAGCTTGGTGCGGTCCATCTGCAGGTTGACTGAAGGGCCGTCCATGCGCTGGTGCACGTGGGCATCCACCGCGCCCGGAATCTTCTGGATCTTCTTGGTGAGTTCCGCTGCCAGCGCCGCGTTGGCCGCGAGGTTGGGGCCCGTGAACTGCACGTCGATCGCCGCGGGCAGGCCGAAGTTGAGGATCTGCGTGACGATGTCCGCGGGCTGGAAGAAGAACTCGATGCCCGGAAACCGCTTGGGGAGTTCCGCACGCAGCTTGGTGACGAATTCGTCGGTCGGGTCGTGGCCTTTCTTCAGCGACATCAGGATCTCGGCATCCAGCGTGCCGATGGTGCCCGCATTGCTGTAGGAGAGGTTGATGCCGCTGTTGGGCACGCCGATGTTGTCGAGGATGGTCTCGAGCTGGCTCGCCGGGATCATCTCGCGGATGGCGGATTCGACCTGGTCGGCGATGCGGGCGGTTTCCTCGATCCGGGTACCGGTGGGCGCGCGCATGTGCAGCCGGATCTGGCCCGCGTCGACGGACGGGAAGAAGTCGCGCCCGAGCGCCGGGTAGAGCAGGCAGGAGAGGGCGCAGAACCCCATGAAGAGCCAGCAGAACGTGCGACCCTTGGAGAGCAGGGAGGTCAGCACGACCGTGTAGGCGCCGCGCAAGCGCTCGAACTGCGCGTCGAAGCTGCGGTACAGGCGCTGCAGCAGGCTCTTGCCGCCGGTTTGCGCGCCTTCGCCATGCGAGCCGCGCATCAGCAGCATCACCATGGTCGGCACGAACGTCCGCGACAGGATGTACGAGGCGATCATCGCCAGCACCACGGCTTCGGCCATCGGTACGAAGAGGAACTTGGCCACACCCGACAGGAAGAACATCGGCACGAACACGATGCAGATGCAGAGCGTCGACACGAAGGCCGGCACGCCGATCTCGCCCGCGCCGACGAGGATCGCTTCGTGGAGTTCCGTGCCCTTGTGCAGGTGCCGCTCGATGTTCTCGATCGTCACAATGGCCTGGTCGACGAGGATGCCCACCGACAGCGCGAGGCCGCCCAGTGTCATCAGGTTGAGCGTTTCGCCGAGCATCTGCAGCACGAGGATCGAAGAGAGGATCGACAGCGGGATGGTGAGCGCGATGATCAGCGTGCTCCTCCAGTTGCCGAGGAACAGCAGCACCATCAGCGCGGTGAGGCCGGCGGCAATGAGCGCCTCGACGACCACGCCCATCACGGCGGCCTTGACGAACACCGACTGGTCGAACAGCGTGGTGACCTTGATGTCCGGCGGCAGGATCTGCGTGGCGCGCGGCAGCAGCGCGCGCAGGTTCGCCACGATGTCCAGCGTCGATGCGCCCCCGTTCTTGAGGACCGACAGCAGCACGCCGCGCTCGCCGTCCTGGCGGACCACGTTGGTCTGCGGGTTGAACCCGTCGCGCACCTGGGCCACGTCGCGCAGGTAGGTGGTTGCGCCGCCGCTGGAGCGGATGGGCAGGTCGTTGAGGCCGGCGATTGCGTCTGGCGAGCTGTTCATCCGCACGGCGTACTCGACGTCGCCGAACTTGGCTGTGCCCGAGGGCAGGATCAGGTTCTGCACGTTGAGCGCATTCACCGCGTCGACGGGCGAAAGGCCGCGTGCCTGCAGGGCCTCGGTGTCGAGGTCGACGGAGATGACGCGCTGCTTGCCGCCGTAGGGAAAGGGGATGGCCACCCCGGGGATGGTCACGAGCTGCGGACGCAGCTGGTTGATCGTGGCGTCGAACACGGCCTGCTCGGGCAGCGTCGGGCTCGACACGCCGATCTGGATCACCGGGATGCTGGATGCCGAATACTTGATGATGAGGGGTGGGGTGACGCCCGGGGGCAGCTGGCGCAGCAGCGTCTGCGAGATCGCCACCACCTGGGCGAGCGCGGTCTGGATGTTGGCGGTGGGCTGGAAGAACACCTTGACGACGGTGACGCTTTGCAGCGATGTGGACTCAATGTGTTCGATGTCGCTGACGGTCGTCGTGAGGCTGCGCTCGTTGGCGGCGGCGATCCGCTGGCCCATTTCCTGCGCGGGCAGGCCGCCGTAGTTCCACACGATGCTGATCACCGGGATGTCGATCTCCGGGAAGATGTCCGTGGGCATCTTCATCAGCGCAAACGGCGTGGCGAGCAGGATCAGCATCGCCATCACGATGAACGTGTACGGCCGGCGCAGCGCGAGCTCGACCACGGAAAAGCCGGAGCTGGCAAGCAGGCTGGATTCGGGCCGCGCTTCAGGCGGCAATTCGTGGTGGGGCTCAGTCATCGAGCGGCGATTCTAGCGTGGAGCGCCCGGCCCGCACCGCATAGTTTACAAACCGGTTGTAAAGCCGGGGCTGCCGCCCCGGCTGCAGGGTCAGTCCGCGTATCCGGGGAGTTCCCGGTCGAGCACGCGCATCATCGCCTCGAAGTACAGGCGCTCCCGTTCGGTGCGTGTATGGCGGTCGTCCACAGGCGGCGATTGCACCTGGGCGACGATCGCCTCCGACAGCACCTCGAGCGGTTGACCCGAGCCCATGGCGAGCAGTTGCGCGCGGCATACGCGCTCCAGCTTGTAGAGCCGGCGGAAGGCCTGCGCCACGGTGTCGCCCGTGACCAGAACGCCATGATTCTTCATGAAGACTACGTGGTTATCGCCCATCAGCCTGGCAAGGCGTTCGCCTTCCTCGAGCGTGTCGGCGGTGCCCGCGTAGTGGTCGTCGTAGGCGATGTGGCCGTGGAAGAACGCGGCGGTCTGGCTGGCCGGGAGCAGGCGGTTGTTCTTCAGCATGTTGAGCGCGACCGCCCATGTCTGATGCGTGTGCAGCACCACTCGGGTCCCGGTGATCCTGTGGATAGGTGCATGGATGCATTGGGCCGAAAGCTCGACCACGCCTTCGCCTTCGAGCGTGCGGCCCGTCTCGTCGAAAACAACCACGTCACTGGCGCGGGCTTCCGACCAGTGCAGCCCGAACGGCAGGATCAGGTAGCGATCGGTGTATCCCGGCACCGTGACCGTGAAGTGGTTGTCGATCCCTTCCTCGAGGTCGTGCAGGAAGGCCAGGCGGTGCGCGGCGGCGAGGTGGATCTTCTCCTGGCGGACGGGGTCGGCTGCACGCGAGGACGAAAGCTTATGGACGGACATTGGAACTCCTATTCCATGAACCAGCCGTGGCTGACGACCAGGGATTGGCCGGTCAGCGCGTTGTTGGGGAAGGCTGCAAACATCCATGCTACCTGAGCGACATCCGCGGTGGTCGTGAATTCCCCGTCGGCGGCGGCCTGGTTGATGCGTGATTTTCTCCAGGATGGCCCCCGAGGTACATCGGAATAGATGCGCCTCCGACGGGTGGCGCAAGGAATGGCGAACCAGCCGTCCACGCACGGGGGCGTGGCAGGTAAAGTGGGCGATTCCGACAACAGCGGTGGGGAGGGGGCGAATTTTGAGCGCACCGACGCAATCCAGCATAGGCTGGGACAAGCTGGCCGATGCCACGCTCATCGGCGCAGACGTGCGTCGGCATGAGGACATCCGCTATCTGACCGGCCGCGGCCGCTACCTCGCGGACCTGCAGGTCCCCGGAATGCGCGAACTTGCCTTCGTGCGTTCGAACGTTGCGCACGGGCGCGTTGGCGCGATCCTGCCTCCCGGGACGGCGCAGTCCGGAGAGGTGTGGACCGCGCGTGAGCTCGGGACGTTGGCCCGCCCAATGGTCGGCGCCTTGCTGCGCGAAGGATTCCGGCGCGCGAACTACACGGCATTGGCGACGGACACCGTGCGGTTCGTCGGCGAGGCCATTGCCGCCGTCATCGCCGACACGCGAGCGGGCGCCGAGGACCTGGCAGGGGCGGTTGAAGTGGACATCGAGTCGCTCGAGGCCGTTGTGGATGCGGTGAAGGCGCTGCAGCCCGGGGCGCCGCGCCTCTATCCGGCGTGGCCTGACAACAACTACTTGTCGCTCGAGCGCGCCACACCCGGGTTCGACGAGGCGGTGGCCAAGGCCGACGTGCACATGACGCGAAGCTTTCGCATGGCGAGGCTCGCGCCGATGCCGATCGAAACGCGCGGCTGCATCGCCTGGCTCGACCGGCGCAGCGACCAGCTCATCGTGTGGACGTCCACCCAACGGCCGCACCTCATCCGCAGCTTCCTCGCCCAGCACCTGGTGGGCTTCGACGAGAGGCGCATCCGCGTGGTGGTGCCCGACGTTGGGGGGGCATTCGGTGGCAAGACTAACTTCTATCCCGAGGAGCTCGCGATCGCGGCGATCGCGACCCAGGTGGACTTCCCGGTACGCTGGATCGAGACTCGCTCAGAGCACATGCTGACTTCCTGCCATGCGCGCGAGCAGATCCAGACGGTGACGGCCCACGCCATGCGCGACGGCACCCTGGTCGGGCTGGACGTGGACATCATCGGCGACGGCGGGGCGTACTCGATGATCACCTCAACCGGTGCGATTGAAGCCAACATGGCGGTCAGCGTGTTGTCGGGCCCCTACAAGGTGCCCCACTACAAGTTCCGCGCGCGCTCGGCCTGCACCAACAAGACGCCTATTGGGCCGTATCGAGGCGTAGGGCGCCCCGGCGCGGTCTATGCCATGGAGCGGACCGTCGACGAACTGGCCCTTGAGCTCGGTCTTGTGCCGAACGCGGTGCGCATGAAGAACGTGATCCCGCCCGAGGCTTTCCCGTGGCGGACAGCCACTGCGCTGACCTACGACAGCGGCGACTACCTGGGACTGATCCGCATCGCTGAAGAGGCGATGCGCGCGACCGAGGGCATGAAGGCAGGACCTGGCGAGCGTCTCGGCGTAGGCTATGCAATGTACGTGGAGCAGACCGCGCACGGTGCGGCAGAGTTCGTGGCGCGCGGTTCGTCGGTGTTGTACGGCTTCGAGTCGGCGCGAGTGAAGCTCGACCTCAGTGGTTCGCTCACCGTGGAAGTGGCCGTGCTCTCGCAAGGCCAGGGCCTTGAGACTACGCTGGCCCAGGTGGCCTCCGCCGTCAGCGGCGTGCCCATGGACTCCATCAGCATTCGCCAGGGCGACACGGACGTCTCGCCTTACGGCATGGGCACAGTGGCCTCGCGCTCGATGGTCAAGGCCGGCGGCGCCGTCTACCATGCCTGCCTCAAGCTGACCGGCAAGCTGCGGGTGATTGCTGCGTCCCAGTTTGGTTGCGAGCCCGCCCAGGTGGGGCTGCAGGCCGGCGAGGCGAGTTGTGGCGAAAAGCGCATGACCTACGCGCAAATCGCGGACATCGCGTGGCAGAACATCCAGAAGCTGCCGCCGGGAGCGGAGCCCGGCTTGGAATTCCTGCACCTGTACCGCCCGGAGATCGAGACGGGGACTTTTGCGTCCGGCATGCACGCCGCGCGGGTCGCCGTGGACATGGACACTGGCGCTGTGCGGGTGATCGACTACCTGGTGGTCGAGGACTGCGGCCAGCAGATCAACCCGATGATCGTCGAGGGACAGGTGCAGGGCGGCGTGGCGCAGGGCATCGGCCAAGCGCTTTCCGAGGCCTTCCGGTTCGACGCCACCGGCCAGCCGCTGGCGGGATCGTTCATGGATTACGCCATGCCAGGCAGCGGGGACGTCCCTTCGATCCGTGTTGAACACCAGCACACGCTCTCGACCTTCGGCGTGTTCGGGATGAAGGGCACGGGGGAGGGGGGCGCGATCGGCCCGCCTGCCGCGATTGCCAACGCAGTCAGCAATGCCCTGGCGGAACTCAACATCGGCGTGAAGGAAGTGCCGATGACCGCCAACGCGGTTTGGGAAGCACTCAACCGCGCGACCGGCCCGGGGGCTGGGTCGCGCACCTATATCGGCGATGCCGAGGAAGCCAGGAGAAACGCATGAAGAGCATCGTTCGAAATTTCGTGGCCGGCATGTCCGCCGGCATGGTGTTGGTGGCCGCGTCGTCCGTGCTCGCGCAGGGCACCTACCCGTCCAAGCCAGTGCGCATGGTCGTGCCATTCCCGCCCGGCGGGCAGACGGACATCGTCGCGCGTTTTCTCGGCGAGGGACTCACCAAGGCCTGGGGCCAGTCGGTGGTGATCGAAAACCGCGCTGGCGCGGGTGGCACGATCGGCACCGACCTGGTGGCCAAGTCGGCGCCGGACGGCTACACGCTGCTCGTCTGCTCGAGCGGGCCGACGGCCATCGCGCCGAGTGTGTATACCCGGCTTCCCTATGACTTCAACCGCGACTTCTCGGCGATCATGGGCTTGACCAGCACTCCTTCGGTGATCGGCATCCATGCCGGTCTTGCGCCGAAGACGCTGGCGGAATTCGTCGAGTATGTGAAAGCGCGCCAGGGGCAGGTTGCGTTTTCCTCGCCCGGCGCGGGGATCTCGAGCCACCTCGCGATGGAGGACTTCGCGTTCGCGCTGGGCTTGAAGATGGTCCATGTGCCCTACAAGGGCAGCGCGCCGGCGCTCAACGCCGTGATGGCGGGCGAAGTCGCTGCGATCTTCGACCCGGTCTCGACGCTTGCCCCGCTCGCAAAGGGCGGCAAGGTCCGCGCGCTGGCCATCTCGGGCGCGCGCCGCTCGCCCCTGCTGCCCGACGTGCCGACGATCGCGGAAGCGGGATACAAGGGCATCGAGTCTTCGTCGTGGAATTGCCTGCTCGGACCGGCGGGCATGCCGGCTCCCGTGGTGGCAAAGATCCATCGTGATGCCGGCGCCCTGCTGAAGAGCGCGGAACTGAAGAACACGCTGCAGACGATGGGAAGCGAAGTCCTCGACATGGGGCCTGCGGAGCTTACTGCCTACGTCAAGACCGAGACCGACAAGTGGGGCGTGGTCGCTCGCCGGGTCAACGCCAGAGTGGAATAAGCGATGAAAAATCGCTACGGAATTGTGGGCGCAGCGGCCGTGCCGCACGCGCCGCAGCTGTTGTCGCTGCCCAAGACGGAAGACGCGGCGCAGGTGGCGCGGGTGCGCGAAGCGATGAAGAAGATCGGAGACGGCTTCAGGCAATTGCAGCCTGACCTCGTCATCGTGATCGGTAACGACCATGGCGACGATTTCATCCTGCGTTCGGTGCCGGCTTTCATGTTCCACTGTGGTCCCCGCGCGGCGGGGCGCGACGGGCACAAGGGCTGGTGGAAGGTGGACGGGGAGGCCGGCTACGGGCTGCTCGAGCTCATGCAGCAGGAGGGGTTCGATCCGGCATTCACGCTGGATGCGCCGCTCGGCACGTTCTTTACGATCCCGGTCGAGTTCATGGGGTACTCGCGGGAGACCGCGGTGCTGCCGCTTTTCATCAACTCCTATGTTCCACCGCAGCCGCCCCCGTCGCGCTGCTACGCCTTCGGGGCGGCGCTTGCGCGTGCGGTGGAGCGCGCCGGGCGCCGTGCCGTGCTGATCGCCAGTGGCGGGCTCTCGCATTACCCGGGCACGCCGGCCTATGCCGATCCCGGGCCGGACCTCGAGACCGACCGGAAGATCTTTGAACGCCTGTCCGAGGGCAACCTCCGTCACTTGCTGTCGATGGACGAGAAGGCATTGGACGCGAGCGGCAACATCGAACTGCGCTCCTGGCTCGTGCTGGCAGGGGCGATCGGCGAAAGGAAGCCCGATGTGGCGCAATTCGAACCCAACTGGCACCACACCTACGGGACCTTCGGCTGGACTGCGCTTGCGCCCGAGCCGGTGCCGAAGCTGCATTACATGGCAACACCCACGCAGCGCGTCGAGCTGTCGTTGGCTCTGCACGCGCTCCGGATCGACGCAAAGGCGGCTGCGGATTTTATTGCGGACCCGCAGGGGTTTGCCTCCCGCTACGAGCTGGCAGCCGAGGAACAGGCGGCGCTTGTGGTGTTCGACGAGGCGAAGATGCGCGACCAGTTCGGCATTCATCCGTTGCTTACGGCCGGCGCGGCCCGGCGCATCTCGCTGCTGAAGAAGGCGGCGTCATGAAAGGACACGCGGAAATCGCGGGAGGCGGCATTGGCGGCCTCGCGCTCGGGACCATGTTGCGCCAGCGCGGCTGGACGGTGCGCGTGCACGAACGCTCGGAGGAGATCCGCGAGATCGGCGCAGGGATCTATATCAAGGACAACAGCATCCGCGTGATGGAGGAGGTCGGGATGTTCCCGAGACTCGCCGCGCGCGGCACGCGGTTGCAGCAGGCCCGCCTCAAGGATCCGCAAGGCAACGTGCTGCTGACCCGGCCGCACGACACGGATGCGACCCGGGTCTACGTCTTTTCCCGGCAGGCGCTGATCGAGGAGTGGCGCGACGCCGCTCTCGCTGCAGGCGTGGAAGTGGTCACCGGTTCGACGGTGAGTGGTGCCGATCCTGGGGGCGCGCTGATCCTCGAGAACGGCGAGCGTTGCAAGGCCGACCTGGTGGTGGGCTGCGACGGGGTCTGGTCGCGCGTGCGCGAGTCGCTCTCGCTCCGGGCGCGGGCTTCGCAGTTGCCCACCGTGATCAACCGGTTCCTGCTGCCGCACCGGCGCTTCACGCCCGAGCCGGTGACCACGGAGCACTACGCTGGGCAGCGCCGCATCGGCATCACGCCTTCGGGCGAGGCGCTGACGTATGTGTTCACAGTGAGCCCGCTGTCGGATGCGGCCTCCAACGTCCTGCCTTTTCCGGTGGAGAACTGGCTCGCCGAGTACCCCCAGTTGGGCGACCTGTTCGAGGACCTGCGTGCGACCGGGGGCACGTCCTTCCAATACTGCCTCGTGCGCAGCCCGCGGTGGCAAAAGGGGCGCGTGGCGCTGGTCGGCGATGCGGCCACCGGGATGCCGCCCACGCTGGGGCAGGGGGCGGGTCTCACGATCATGAACGCGCGGGCATTGGCCGAGGCACTCGAGCGCTCGCAGTCGGTCGATGCCGCGCTTCCGCAGTGGGAGAGTGCAGTGCGTTTCGTCAGCGACATGACGCAGAACTGGGCCCTTCGCTGGGACTGGATCAGCCGCACCTGCCCGCCGCAGTTCGCCTGGATGAAGCCGGTGTTCCTCGCCACGCTGCGCGCCATGCCGTCCATCAACCGGCGCATGCGCATTGCGGACCGTGGCCTGGAGGTGATCCTGCCGCGGCTGCAGGGCGTCAGGTAGGGATCAGAGAAATTTCTCGCTCGGCCCGAGGAACCGCCACTTGCCCTGCGGCAATTCGCCCAGCATCACCTGGCCGATGCGCACGCGCTTGAGACCCAGCACCTGAAGGCCCACCAGTTCGCACATGCGGCGGATCTGGCGCTTCTTGCCTTCGCGCAGCACAAAGCGCAGCTGGTCATCGTTCTGCCACCAGACCTTGGCGGGCTTCAGCGGCTTGCCGTCCAGCGACAGCCCGTGCTGCAGCCTGTTCATCTCCGCGGTGGGCAGCTTGCCGGGCCTGGTGTATTTCACGCGCACGAGGTATTCCTTGTCGACCTCGGAGTCCTCGCCGATAAGCTGTTTTGCGATGCGCCCGTCCTGCGTGAGGACGAGGAGGCCGGTCGAGTCGATGTCGAGACGCCCGGCGGGGGCGAGCCCGAGCAGCTCCTGGCGCCGCACCGGCGCATTCTTCGAGCCGGCGTTGCGCCACTGGTTTTCCGGGGTCACGAGCACGGAGGCGGGCTGGTAGCCGTCCTCGGCCTGGCCGCTGACATAGCCCATGGGCTTGTTCAGCACTACGGTGACGCGCCGGGCCTGTTGCGCGACCGCCTGCTTCTCTATGGTGATCTTCTGGTGCGGCAGCACCTTGAGCCCGAGGATGGCCACGGTGCCGTCGACCTTGACCCACCCGCGCTCGATCCATTCGTCGGCTTCGCGGCGCGAGGCAAGGCCCAGCGCGCTCATGCGCTTGGAGAGGCGTTCGGGTTCGGGGGCTGTCATGGGGCATTCTAAACTGCCGACTCCTGTTACTGTTACGCCCCATGCTGAGACTCACTGAAATAAAACTGCCGCTGGACCACGCCGAAGGCGCGGTCGAGGCCGCCGTGCTGAAGCGCCTGCGGATCGAGAAAGCGGACCTCGTGAGCTTCAACGTCTTCCGCCGAGCCGTCGACGCGAGGAAGCGCTCCGCCATCTTCCTGATCTACACCGTGGACGCGGAAGTGGTCGACGAGCCGCGCGTGCGCGAAAGCCTTGCCGGCGAAGCGCACATCTCGCCCACGCCGGACATGGACTACCGCTTTGTCGCGAAGGCGCCGGCGGGAATGAAGCAGCGGCCGGTGGTGATCGGCACCGGGCCCTGCGGATTGTTTGCGGGACTGATCCTCGCGCAGATGGGCTTCCGCCCGATCATCCTCGAGCGCGGCAAGGTCGTGCGCGAACGCACGCAGGACACCTGGCGCCTGTGGCGCAAGTCCACGCTGGACCCGGAGTCCAACGTGCAGTTCGGCGAAGGCGGGGCGGGCACGTTCTCGGACGGCAAGCTCTACAGCCAGACCAAGGATCGCAAGTTCTACGGCCGCAAGGTCTTCCACGAACTCGTGAAGGCCGGTGCGCCTGAGGAAATCCTTTACGTCAGCAAGCCGCACATCGGCACCTTCCGGCTGGTCGGTATAGTGGAGAAGATCCGCGCGACGATCGAGTCGCTCGGCGGGGAGTTCCGCTTCCGCAGCAAGGTGGTCGACATCCAGATCGACCGTGACGATGCGTCGGACGATGCGCGAGGGCAGGTTCGCGGCGTCACCCTCGAAGGCGGCGAGACCATCGAGTCCGACCACGTCGTGCTGGCCATCGGCCACAGCGCGCGGGACACTTTCGAGATGCTGCAGGCGCGCGGCGTGTACCTCGAAGCCAAGCCGTTTTCGATCGGGTTCCGGATCGAGCATCCGCAGTCGCTGATCGACGCGAGTCGTTACGGCGCCTACGCGGGCAACGATATCCTTGGTGCGGCAGATTACAAGCTCGTGCACCACTGCAAGAACGGCCGCTCGGTGTATAGCTTTTGCATGTGCCCGGGCGGCACGGTGGTTGCGGCCACGTCGGAGCCTGGGCGCGTGGTGACCAACGGGATGAGCCAGTATTCGCGCAACGAGCGCAACGCCAATGCCGGCATCGTGGTCGGCATCACGCCGGAGGACTATCCCGGCGGGCCGCTCGGTGGGATCGCCTTCCAGCGCGCCTGGGAGTCGCAGGCCTTCCTGCTCGGCGGCGGCGATTACAAGGCCCCGGTGCAGCGCGTCGGCGATTTCCTCGCCGGTCGGCCGTCCACGAAGCTGGGGGTGGTCATTCCTTCGTACACGCCGGACGTTACGCCGACGGACCTGTCGTCTGCGTTGCCGGGCTACGCGATCAAGGCGATCCGCGAGGCGCTGCCGGCGTTCGACCGGCAGATCCGCGGGTTTGCGATGGGCGATGCCGTGCTGACCGGCGTCGAGACCCGGACTTCGTCACCGATCCGGATCCGCCGCCGCGACGACTACCAAAGTATCAATACCGCAGGACTCTACCCGGCCGGCGAAGGCGCCAGTTACGCGGGCGGGATATTTTCGGCGGCGGTCGACGGCATCGAAGCGGCCGAAGCCGTCGCCCTCAGTATCACTTCAGGAGAAAAGTAATGGCACGTCCCATCCGCATCGGTTTTCTGGTGCCCCCGGGCAACCCCACCTGCGAGCCCGAGGTGATCCGCCTCACGCCCCCAGGCGTCACGGTGCATTTCACGCGCATGGTCGCGCACGGCAATGCCGGATCGCACGACGGGCAGGAAGAACGCAACCGCACGCAGATCGCGCACCTCGACGAGAACGTCGCGCTGCTCAACATGGTGAAGCCCGCGGTGATCGTGATGGCGCACACGGCGAGCAGCTACACGCTCGGGCAGCAGGGCGAGGCGGACCTGGTGGCACGGATGGAGAAGGGCACGGGCGCGCGGTTCCTGACCGCCTTTGGCAGCGTGCTGGCGGCACTCAGGCACTTGGGCGCGCAGCGCCTGGCGCTCGGCGCGCCGTACGCCCGCGAGGCCATGCTGAAAAGCAAGGCGCATCTTGAGCTGCATGGCTTGCAGGTGCCGGGGTTCGGCAACCTCGAAAACGTGGCCAATATTTACGACGAAACGCCTGAGCGGGCCTACGGTCTCGGCAAGATGGTCGACGTGCCTGAGGCGCAGGCGATTTTCCTCAGCGGCGTGGGCATGCCCACGCTCGATATCCTTGAGAAGCTCGAAAAGGACTGCGGCAAGCCCGCGCTGTCGAGCGCATCCGCAATGATGTGGAATGCGCTGCGCACCGCAGGCGTGACCACCCCGGTGCCGGGGTACGGGCGGCTGCTCAGTCTCAGCTGAAGTGCTTGTCCCGCGGCGCGACGTGCTCCCGGAAGGCGTCGCGCTCACCGAGCCGTGCCAGCCATTCCTCAACCCGGGGAAGATTCGCGGGGCCAAGATTGCATAGCATGAAGCGATGTATCCCGATGGCAGGGGGAATGTCAGCTATCGTGAAGGCGTCCCCGGCCAGGTAACGGGATTTTTCAAGCTGCACCTCCAGCACCGCCATTTTGCGCAGCATCTCCTGCCGCTGTTCCTCTATGACCTGGGCGGAGCGCTTTTCCACGGGCAGGCGCTCAAGATGGTTGATCAGGAAACTCATGGCGGGCTCGAGGCTGTAGTTTGCCCACATCATCCATTTCAGCGCGAGCGCGAAGGTCTGTTCGCTGGCACCGAAGAGCTTTGCAGGAGCGTATCGTCGGGCGATATAGGCGACGATCGCGTTGGATTCCCAGAGGATGAAACCGTCGTCGTCGATTGCCGGGATCGACCCGTTCGGGTTCATTGCGCGGTACGACGGGCTATCCACGATCCCGTACGGCGTATGACCGAGCCAGATGTGGCCCTTGTCGCCCATCGTCGCACTCGCGAGCGTCAGTTCGTAGGGAACGGCGGCTTCGGTGAGTGTCCAAAGCACTCGCTGAGTGCACGTCGACGTCGGTCGGCCCCACATCTTCAACATGGTGAAACTCCCTGTTCCAGAGCTGGTGGTTCGGGGAATATGCAGTCAATCCAGAGTACTAGCAATAGCGGTTGGGCGCAGTTTCACCATCGCATACTTACCTCACCAGCGGTGGATACGGAGGCAATGATGGCTGTCATCAGTCGGTTTCGCAGGATTCTGCAAGTGGTCGCAACATGCATGGCGTGCTGCGGTGCGTCCGTTGCACCAGCTCAATCGCAGGGCTATCCGGCAAAGCCGGTGCGCCTCGTCGTGCCGTTTCCGCCAGGCGGGACGTCCGACGTGCTCGCCCGGATGCTGCAGCCGAAGTTTTCCGAGTTCATGGGCCAGCCGGTCGTCATTGACAACAAAGGCGGGGCCGCGGGCGCGATCGGGGCTGCTGAGGTGGCGCGAGCCGCGCCCGATGGCTACACGTTGATGATCGTTGCCGACCCATACGCCGTGATGAATCATTTGTACAAGCAGAGCCCCGGCATCTTTGCTTCGTTCGATCATGTGGTCATGACGACGACTTCCCCGAGCCTTCTCGTGGCCAGCACGGCATTTGCACCGGGGAACGTAAGGGAACTGGTGTCCGCCGCCAAAGCAGCCGCGGGTGCCGTCACCCATGCCACGCCGGGCGCCGGCACCTTCAACCACCTGAGCGGATTGATGCTGGAGCAGGCCGCCGATATCAAGTTTACGCACGTACCCTACAAGGGCGGCGGGCCCATGGTGCAGGCGCTGCTTGGCGGGCAGGTGAACATCATGTTCATCTCGGCGCCGCTGGTGATGCAACATCTCAAAGCCGGGAAGTTGAAGCCGCTGGCGGTCGGTAGCCGGCAGCGGATTGCCCAGTTGCCTGACGTTCCCAGCCTTTCGGAAACCTACCCTGGAATCTCCTTGCTCGCGTGGTCGGGCATCGTGGGGCCGGCCGGCCTGCCCCGCGAGGCGGTTGGCCGCATCAACAGGGAGATGCTCCGGACGCTTGCCGACCCTGAGACGCGGCGCAAGCTGAACGACGCGGGCTTCGATATCGTGGGTGGTACGCCGGAAGAGTTCCTTGCCTTTGTTCGTGCCGAATACGACAAGCTAGGCAAGGTCATTCGCGACAACGCCATCCAGGTGGACTAGTCGTCGCTCAGTCTGCCTTGACCCCGGCGGCGCGCGCCGCCGCCGCAAGCTTGGGGAGTTCACTCTCGAGGAAAGTGGCGAAGTCCTTCGCCGAACTGCCCACGATGTCCCAGCCCTGGGTGGTCAATGTTGCGCGCAGGGCGGGGTCTTTCATGATTTCGGCGATGCCGCCCTCGATCCGGTTCATCACCGGGTCCGGCACGCCGGCCGGCGCCAGCAGCGCCATCCAGATGCGGAAGTCCATGTCCGGGTAGCCGGCTTCGGCCAGCGTTGGGACGGTGGGCATCTGCGGGGAGCGCTGGGGTGCGGCGACCGCCAGCGCGCGTAGTTTGCCCGAGCGGGCGTGCTGCTGGACCGCGCTCGGCGTGTCGAACAGCCAGTCGATCTGGCCGCCGATCAGGTCTACCAACGCAGGGTTGCTGCCCTTGTAAGGCACGTGCGTTCCTCCAAGACCCAGCCGCTGGTTGAAAGCAGCCGCTGCCAGGTGCGCTAGCGTGCCAGACCCAGCCGAGCCGAAGTTGAGTTTCTTCCCGTCTTTTTTTGCCGCGGCTACGAGTTCGGCTGCCGTGCCGACATTCAGTCCGGGCGTCACGACGAGCACTTCAGGCGTCGTACCGATCAGGCTGATCGGGCGCAGGTCGCGCCGCGCGTCGTAGGCGAGGCTGGGGTAGACCACCGGTGCAATGCCGAGCGGCGTCGAGCCGACCAGCAGCGTGTAGCCGTCGGGCTTGGATTTGACGACGGCCTGCGTGCCGATGGTCGCGCCCGCGCCAGGACGGTTTTCGACGATCACCTGCTGGCCCCAAAGCGTTGAGAGACGAGCAGCCAGCGTGCGCGTGATCGTATCGAGCCCGCCCCCCGCCGCATAGGGCGCGATGATCTGCACCGGGCGCTCGGGAAAATCGGCGGCGTAGGCAGTTGCAGAAAAGAGCGCGGCCAGCGCGAGCATCCTGAGGTTCATGCGGTCTCCTTGGTTCTTGTTATGGCCTCGATTGTAGGGAGGTAATGCGCGGGAAGAAAGCGGCCCGTCCCGGGTTCCGCTACATTTCGCCCATGCCCGCTTCTTCGCTCGCCCTTGTCATCCTCGCCGGGCTGCTTCACGCCATCTGGAACATCATCGCCAAGAAGGCGGGCGGCGATGTGCGCTTTGCCGCGTTCACCGGGCTGATCGGCGCCGTGATCTGGGCCCCCCTGGGGATCTGGCTCGGGTGGGACGTGCTTCCGACCTGGGGCTGGGTGGAGTGGGGCTTTATCGCCGCGAGCGGCATCGTGCACGTGTTTTATTACGTTGCGCTGCTGCGCGGATATCGCAAGGCCGACCTGACCGTCGTTTATCCACTTGCGCGTGGCTCCGGGCCGCTGCTGTCGTCGATGGTCGCCATTGTGTTGCTGGGCGAGCAGATCACGGCGCTTGGGATTACAGGCATCTTTGCCGTGGTCGCCGGGGTGTTCTTCATCGCCGGCGGTCCCGGCCTTTTCCGTGCCGCCCACGACCCGGCGAAAAAGGCGATGGTCCGCAAGGGCATGGCCTACGGGCTGCTGACGGGCGTTTTCATCGCCAGCTATACGGTGATCGACGGCTACGCCGTGAAAGTCATTTTCATGTCCCCGATCCTGCTGGACTATTTCGGCAACCTTGTGCGGCTGGTTTTCCTGGTGCCGACCGTCCTGCGCGACCGCGTCGTCGCAGCTGAACTCTGGCGCAAGCAGTGGAAGCACGCGCTGGCGGTGGCGACGATCAGTCCCGTCGGGTACGTTCTTGTCCTGTATGCAATGCAGGTGGCGCCGCTGTCGCACGTGGCGCCGGCCCGTGAGGTGTCGATGCTGTTCGCCGCGTTGATCGGCGGCCAGTTGCTGGGCGAGGGAGACCGGCTGCCGAGGATCGCGGGGGCAGTCTGCATCGCGTTTGGGGTGATGGCGCTGGCCCTGGGATGACCCGCCCGGAGCGCCCCTGCGGCGACTCATGCCTGCAATCCGGCATTTCGTCGCATTCGCCTGTACCCGTTCCGACGCCTGTCTAAGATACGCTTGTACCCAATCGATTGCCCGAGGACGCCATGCACGTAGTCGCCCTGAAAGACATAAAGAAGACCTACCACCTGGACGCCGTGGACGTGCCGGCGCTGGTGGACATCAACCTGGAGATTCGCCCGGACTGCTTCACGGTGATCTCGGGCGCATCGGGCAGCGGCAAGACGACCCTCTTGAACGTGATCGGCTGCATTGACATGCCGGATACAGGGGAGGTGGAGGTCGCAGGAGAGGCGGTGCACAAACTTTCGGACGACGCGCTGTCGGACTTCCGCGCGAAGCACATCGGCTTCGTGTTCCAGAACTTCAACCTGCTGCCCGTGCTGACGGCCTGGGAGAACGTCGAGTACCCGCTGCTGCTGTCGAAGGTCCCGGCGGCGGAGAGAAAGAAGAGGGTGGATGCGATGCTGGACGCGGTGAGCCTGTCGGACCGTGCCCGCAACTACCCGGGACAGCTCTCGGGCGGCCAGCGGCAGCGCGTGGCGATCGCCCGGGCGCTGGCGCCTTCGCCCAGGCTGGTGCTGGCCGATGAGCCCACCGCCAACCTCGACAGCGTGACCGGCGACTCGATCATCGCGTTGATGCGCCAGATGCAGCGCGACCTGCACGTGTCGTTCGTCTTCTCCTCCCACGACCCGAAAGTGCTCGCCGCGGCGGACGACGCGGTGATGATCCGCGACGGCAGGATCGAGAAGGTTGAAAGGAGGACGGCATGAGGACCCTCTCGCTCGCGCTCCGGAACCTCCTGCGCAACCGCCGCCGTTCGCTGACGACCCTGTTCGCCATGGTCATCGGCGCGGTCACGATCCTGATCTTCGGCGGCTTCAGCCGCGACATCACCTACGGGCTGCAGACCGGCTACGTGCTCCGGGGCGGCCACCTGCAGGTGCAGAAGAAGGACTATTTCCTGTACGGCACCGGCAACCCGGCCGCCTACGGCATCGTCGACTACCAGAAGGTCATCGACGTGATCAAGGCCGATCCGGTGCTGCAGCCCCTGCTGACGGTGGTGACGCCGACGATTTCCCTTGGAGGGATCGCGGGCAACTTCGCGGCGGGCGTGTCGCGCACGATCATCGGCTCCGGTGTGGCGGTGGAAGACCGCAACAAGATGCGCCAGTGGAACGACTACGGCATGCAGTTCAACGTGCAGCCTTCGCCGCTGACCGGCTCCGCACCCGACGCGGTGGTGGTGGGCACGGGCGTCGCGCGGGTGCTGGAACTGTGCGGGCCGCTGGCGGTGCCGAACTGCGTGTCGAAGCCCAAGGCTGCGGCGCCCGCCGGGCCCGGTGCGCCGGCGGACATCGCCGCGCTGATCGAACTCGAAGCCAAGCCCACGGAGAAACGTCCGGACACGCGCATCGAGTTGCTGGCCGCCAACGTGCATGGCGCGCCCAACGTTGCGTCGCTGAACGTGATCAAGGCCGAGCGGCAGGGGTTCAAGGAAGTCGACGACATGTTCGTCGGCATGCACCTTTCGCAGGCGCAGCGCCTGCTGTACGGCAGCGAGAAACCCCAGGCCACGGCCGTCGTGCTGCAACTGAAGCACACCAAGGACATGCCTGCGGCGCGGGTGCGGCTTGAGGAACTGCTGCAAACCACGCTGAAGAGCGAGCCTCTCGAAGTGCAGGACTTCGAGGCCCTCAATCCGTTCTACGGGCAGGCCAACGGCATGTTCGCGGCGATCTTCGGGTTCATGGCGGTGCTGATCGGTGCGATCGTGCTCTTCACCGTCGGCAATACGATGAGCATGGCCGTGTTCGAGCGCACGACCGAGATCGGCACGCTGCGCGCAATGGGCTTGCGCCGCTCTGGCATTCGCAGCCTCTTCGTCTGCGAAGGGCTGCTGCTCGGTCTGATCGGCGCGGCGACGGGCGTCCTGATGGCGCTGGCGTTCGCGTGGCTGATCAACAATGCCGGCCTCACCTGGCAGCCCCCCGGCACCGTGGACAAGTCGCCGCTGACGGTGCGGGTGTGGGGCGAGTTCCGCATGATGCTCACGACGGGGATCGGCCTTACGATCGTCTCGGTGGTGTCGGCCTGGTGGCCGGCTCGCAGAGCTTCGCGGATGATGATCGTCGAGGCGCTGCGCCATGTTTAAGGAGACAGGGATGACGCTGCAGAGGCTTGCCGTATCGATGGTGTTCGCCGCGCTGGGATTGGCCGCCCACGCGGCCCCGACCGCACAGGCGATCCTGGCGGCGAGCGATGCCGTGAGGAATCCGGACAAGCCTTTCTCGTTGACCGTGGCGCTGGTCGAGTACAAGAACGGCAGGCAGACTGACGGCAACACGCTCAGTGTCTATTCCAAGGCGGACACCAACAGCGGCCAGTTCCGCAGCCTGATCCGTTTCGTGGCGCCGGCCCGCGACGCCAACAAGCTGATGCTGAAGAACGGCAACGACCTGTGGTTCTTCGATCCGTCCAGCAAGGCGAGCATCCGGCTCTCCCCGCAGCAGCGGCTTCTCGGGCAGGCTTCCAACGGCGACGTGGTCACGGTGAACCTCGCCAAGGACTACAAGGCCGAGTTGGCGGGCGAGGAGACCGTCCAGGACGGTGAGCGCCAGCCGCGGAAGTGCTACAAGCTGGCCCTCGTTGGCGTGGCGCCCGACGTGACGTACAACAAGATCGAGATGTGGATCGACGTCGCCAACAGCCGCCCGGTGAAGGCGCGCTTCTACACGGAAAGCGGGCAGTTGCTGAAGACGGCGTACTACCGTCGCTACCAGGCGAATCTCGGGGTGGAGCGTCCGACGGAGGCGGTGATCATCGACGGCCTCGACCCCAACTGGGTGACCGTGATGCGCTACAGCGACTATGCCTACCGGGACATCCCGGAAGCCTGGCTGCAGCGCGACTACCTGCCGCGGTTCAAGCCCGAGTAGCCGGTGCAGGCGAAGTCGCACATCGCCGCGCTGTTGTTGCTGGCTGCTTCGTGCAGCGCTTTTGCAGCAGACGAAGACGCGCTGTCGATTGCCGACCAGGCGCCGATGGCGGCCGAGCAGGGCAGCGACTGGCGGGTCTACACGGAAGCCGCCCTGCGCGAATCGACCCGGCAGGCGAACGGGCGCGCATTCCACGGTGAGAGGCTCTCCTTTGACCTGCGCTACGACAAGGCCTTTGCGCCCGGGTGGCGGGCGGTGATCTCCGACCGCCTCGACCTGAACCGGTTCGGGCTGCAGACGGCGAGCGGCACGGGCGATGGCAACATCAACACGCTGCGGGAAGCCTATGTGAGCTGGCAGGCGCAGCCGGACCGGATCGCTGATCTCGGGCGCATCAACGTGCGCAACGGCGTGGCCATGGGCTACAACCCCACGGATTACTTCCGCGCCGGGGCGCTGCGCTCGGTCACCTCGCTCGACCCAGCCAGCCTGCGCGAGAACCGCCAGGGCAGTGCAATGCTGCGCGGGCAGGCGCTGTGGGACGGCGGCTCCGTGACCGGCATCGTGTCGCCCAAGCTGGCCGACAACCGCAACCTCGGCGCGTACAACCTGGATCCGGGTGCCACCAATTCGCGCAACCGCTGGCAGGTGGCGGCGAGCCACAAGCTGTCGGACTCGATCAACCCGCAGCTTCTGGTGTCGGGCGGCGCGGGCCAGTCGACACAATTCGGCGCGAACCTGACCGCCTTGCTGAACGACGCGACGGTGGCCTATGCGGAGTGGTCTGGCGGGCGCTCGATGTCTCTCCTTTCACAGGCTGCCGGTGGACCCGACGACACGGCCTGGCGCAATCGCCTTGCCACCGGAGCGACCTACACGACCGCGGACAACCTGTCGCTCACGTTCGAGTACGACTACAACGGCGGGGGTCTTGACAGGGACGGCTGGAATGCTTTGCGGAGTGGCTCACCAGCGGCGTACGGCCGCTACAGGACTTTCCTCGGAAGCGCGCAGGACCCGGCGACGCGCCACAACGTCTTCATGTATGCAACGTGGAGCGACGCCATGATGAAGCACCTCGACCTCACGGCCATGGTGCGCTACGACGCGGTCGATTCGAGCCGGCTGCAGTGGTTCGAGGCGCGCTATCACTGGACCAAGGTGGATGTCGCGCTGCAAAGCCAGATCAACGCCGGCAAGCCCGGCACCAACTTCGGCGCACTCTCCGAGCGGCGCGTCTCGCAGGTGCTGCTGCGGTACTTCTTCTGAATCACTAGTCCTTGAACGGCTTGCCCTGCTGCGCGAGCCAGTCGTGCCAGCCGATCATCGAAGGATTGTGCGGCCGCACCTTGTAGTACGGGATCATGTCGCGCCAGTGGTCGAGCAGGTCTTTCAGCGCATCGACCGCATCGGGCTGCCCGGCACGTTTGGGTACAAAATCGACGCGCAGGTCGGTGCGCGTCCAGGGCTCGGTGTCGTAGACGATCAGCGCAGCCGAGCGGTGGCCGCCCGCATCGCCACCCTGCGCGCGGCCGGCGACGACAGCGGCCAGCAGGCGGTCCTCGAACAACTGGCCTTCGGTCTCGCGCCAGGCGCGGTCCATCTCGGGCACCACCTTGTCGCTGACCAGCATGTTGCCCATCACGACGTAGTTCTCGCCGGTGATGGCCTTGGTGTGTGTCTTGCACTCGCTGCCGGAATGCACGGCACTGCGGCCGTGGCGGTCGACGATGCCGATCTGGCGGTACTCGAAGTGCGCGTCGGTCTCGGAGAGTTCCTTGATGACCTTTTCCGGCGAATGGCCGAGCGCGAGGAGTTCGATCGCGAGCGGCCCGAGGCCGGGGTCGGTATAGGCCTGCGTGCTGACGGCGCCGACGTTGGCGCGGATGAACGGGCAGCGGCCGCCGACGGACATGGGGTTGGTGGACTGGGCGATGCCGAGGAGGCCGTTCTTCGCGTCGCGTGCCACTATGGTGAACGTCATGGTGTGTCGGTTCCGTTTAGCGGTAGGGGTTGGCTTTGAGGCCGAGTTTTTCGAGGTAGGCTTTCTTGGGCGGGACGGATTCAGGGTCGAGCGTGCGCTTTTCGTAGTACTCGATCAGCGGCTTGAACCAGTCGAAGTTGCGGCGCAATTCGCCCACGGGCTCGGCGCTGACGTCGGCGCGCAGGTTGACGAGGGGAAACTCGTGGCGGCCGTACATGACGATCGCCGCAGACGTCTGGCCTTCCTCCTGCCCGCCGGCATCTCGCCCGGCCTCGACCGCACGCATGAGGCGCTCCTCGAGTTCCTCGGATTCGCTCGCGAGGTACGCATCCGACATTGCCTTGACGACGTTTTCGCCGACCAGCACGTTGCCGGTGGCGACGTAGCCCGGACCGACGATTTCGCCCGCCCACGAGCGGGTCTTGCTGCCGGTACGCACCGCGGCATGGCCGTAGAAGTCGAGGATCGCGAACTGGCGGAACTCGAAGTACGGGTCGCCTTCGCACAGGTCCTTCAGCACCTTGTCCGGCGTGTGGCCGAACTCGATCAGCTTCTTGGCAACCTGCAGGCGGCGATAGTCGCCCATCGCCTGCACGGTGACGATGCCGCGCCCGGGTATGACGTCGGTGATGCGCCACCCGACTGCGGGGGTGCTGGTGGCCTGGCAGAAGCCGGCCTTGCCGGTGCGTTTGCAGTAACCGAGGATCGAGAAGGTCATGGGCGCGTCCGGTTCAGTCGAAGGTGATCTTTGCGGTCTTCACGACCTGCGCCCATCTTTCCTGGTCCTTGGGCAGGTAGGCGTCGAGTTCCTCGGGCGAGGACGACGGCGCGGGCTCCATGCCGGCAGTAATCAGCTTTTCGCGCACGTCGGGCGAATTCAGCACGGCGGTGATCTCCTTGAACAGGCGCTGCACGATGGGCCGGGGCGTCTTCTTGGGCACGAGGAACCCGTACCAATTCGTGTACTCGTAACCTGGCAGCCCGGATTCGCTCACCGTCGGCGTGTCGGGCAGTTGCCCCGAACGCTTCAACGACGCCACCGCCAGCGCCCTGAGCTTTCCGGAGCGGACCTGGGGCAGCGCCGAAGGATCGGAGAAGAAAAAGTCCGTCTGGCCGCTGACGATGGCGGCCATGCCCATCACGCCGCTCTGGTACGGGACGTGAAGCGTGTTGATGCCCGCCATCTGGTTGAACTGTTCCCCGGCCAGGTGCTGCGAGTTGCCGATGCCCGCCGAGGCAAAGGTCAGGATGCCGGGTTTCGCCTTCGCGGCCGCGATCAGGTCGGCCACGGTCTTGTAGGGCGAGTTCGGCGCCACGACCATGATCGGGATGAGGTACACGCCCTGGGTCACGCCGGCGAAATCCTTGAGCGGGTCATAGCCGAGTTTGCGTCCCGCGCCTCCGGCCACGGTCAGGGGGCCAGGGGTCCCGAGCAGGATGGTGTAGCCGTCGGGCGCGGACTTTGCGGCGTGGTCCGCGCCGATGATCCCGGTCGCGCCCACGCGGTTGTCGATGACTACGGCCTGGCCGATGTTGGTCGAGAGCTTCTGGCCGATGATCCGCGCCGCGATGTCAGGGCCGCCGCCGGCGGCAAACGTGACGACGATGCGCAGCGGTTTGGACGGGAACGCGTCCTGGGCCGCGGCCGGCAGGGCGGTGAGGGCGGCGAAGGCCAGCAGTGCTGCAGATACGGCGCTTGATCGGATCATTTGAGTCCCCGCTAAGGTTAGGTAGCCTTCGCTCACAGACTGGCCTGTAGATCCGCGCTTTGCAAGCCCCCGTTTCGCACGTGGGGCGGCAGGCTGCGGGTAGTCATGGGTGTGGCGTAAAAATCTTCAACATCCATTGGGGAAGAACCTTGCCAGTGGCCGGCTCCGTGGCAAGTTTATTGCCATATAAGGAAACTCAGGAGCGCGTTCTCTTCGCCTTGCGCGGTGCACGCGCCTCGAGCACTGCGCAAACTGCGGCCGTATCGGATTTTGCGAGGCCCAGCTTCATGGCCTTGTTGTAGATCTTCTTGGTGGCATCGAAAAGGGGCGCCGGGCTGCCGAGCACACGCACGAACTCGCCGATGATCTTCATGTCCTTCTGCCAGACCTCGACCTTCATCGTGGCGTCCTTATAGGCACGCTTGGCCATCATCGGGCCGCGGACCTGCAGCATGCGCGAGGACCCTGCGCCGTCGCCGAGGACCTTCACCGCCAGCGCGGCGTTGATGCCGGACTTGCGCGCGAGGATGATTGCCTCTGCCGAAGAGACGTTGTGGATCGCGACGAGCAGGTTGGCCGCAAACTTCATCTTCGAGCCGTTGCCGAACCGGCCAAGGTCGTAGTGGCCGCGCGCGAATCCGGAAAAGACGGGGAGGCAGCGCTTGATGGCGGCCGTCGGGCCGCTCGCGTAGACGACGAGGTCCTTCGTGCGGGCCTGCGCGCCCGTGCCGCTCAACGGACAGTCGAGCAGGATCGCGCCGGACTTCGCCAGGTGTTTCTTCGCCGCTTCCTTGTCCGCGATCGGAAAAGTGCTGGTCTCGATCACCAAGCACCGGCGGTTCTTCGCGCCGGCAATGTCGTGCGCCACCTGCGCAAGTGCCTTGGTGGAAGGCAGCGAAGTGATCAGGATGTCGGCCGAGCGCGCAACTTCGAGCGCGCTCCCCGCCGCAGTCCCGCCGGACTTCTTCAGCCGCGCGCGGCTGGCGGCCACCGGATCGTACCCGATGACCTCGAACCCGCCCTTGACCAGGTTGGCGGCCATGGCCGACCCCATGATGCCGAGGCCGATGACCCCGACGCGGGTTCTCGCCATGCCGCCTCCCTGAGACCGCGAACTTACAGACCGGCCTGCGAGATGAACTTGGGATTCAAGTAGGCCTCGATCGCTTCCGTGCCGCCCTCGGAGCCGTAGCCCGAATCCTTCACGCCGCCGAACGGCACCTCGGGAATCGCGAGGCCGAGGTGGTTGATCGTGATCATGCCGGTCTCGACCGCGGCTGCGATGGCGTTGGCCGTCTTGGCCGACTTCGTCCACGCGTAAGCCGCGAGGCCGAAAGGCAGGCGGTTGGCTTCCTTCACCGCGTCCTCGAAGGTGTTGAACGGGTTCACGATCGCCATCGGGCCGAAGGGTTCGTCGTTCATGACCTTGGCGTCGTTGGAGAGCTCGGTGATCACGGTCGGCTCGAAGAAGTTGCCTTCCTTGCCGATCCGGTGGCCGCCGGTGCGCACCTTGCCGCCGTGCTTCTCGGCATCCGCGACGTTGGCTTCCATGGCCGACGAGCGGCGCGGGTTGGCGAGCGAGCCCATCGTGACGCCCGCATCCAGCCCGTTGCCGACCTTGAGCTGCTCGGTCGCCTCGACGAATTTGTCGACAAACTTCTTGTAGATGCCTTCCTGCACGAGGAAGCGGGTCGGCGAGACGCACACCTGGCCCGCATTGCGGTACTTGCTGCCGGCCATGGTCTTGGCGGCGAGCTCCACGTCCGCATCGTCGAAGATGATGACGGGTGCGTGGCCGCCCAGTTCCATCGTCACGCGCTTCATGTGCTGGCCGGCCATCGCGGCGAGCTGCTTGCCGACGACGGTGGAGCCGGTGAACGAGATCTTGCGGATCACCGGGTGCGGGATCAGGTAGCTGGAGATGTCGGCGGGGATGCCGTACACGAGGTTGACCACGCCGGCCGGCACGCCGGCATCGGCGTAGGCGCGGATCAGCTCGGCGGGCGAGGCGGGCGTCTCTTCAGGCGCCTTGATGATGATCGAGCAGCCGGCGGCCAGCGACGCCGAGAGCTTGCGGACGATCTGGTTGACCGGGAAGTTCCACGGCGTGAATGCGGCGACGGGGCCCACGGGCTCCTTGACCACCAGCTGGTAGACGCCCTCGGCGCGGGCGGGAATCACACGGCCGTAGGTGCGGCGCGCCTCTTCGGCGAACCAGTCGATCGTGTCGGCGCCGGCGAGGATTTCCATCTTCGCCTCGGCCACGGTCTTGCCCTGCTCCTGGGTCATCAGCGGCGCAATCGCGTCGACGCGGTCGCGCATCAGGTTGGCGGCCTTGCGCATGATCTTCGAGCGTTCGTATGCGGAGATCTTGCGCCAGACGTTGAAGCCTTTCTGCGCCGCTTCGAGCGCCCGGTCGAGGTCGGCCTTCTCCGCGTGGGCCAGCCGGCCGATTTCCTTGCCGGTGGCAGGATTGATGACGGGGAGGGTGTTGCCGGAGGCGGCAGCGCACCAGGCGCCGTCGATGAAGAGCTGGGTATTTGGGTACATGGCAGGCTCGATCCGTTGGGGATGAAGGGAAGCCACCGAGCGTACCCCTAAACCGCCGTTTGCGCCCGTGCCGGAGTCGAAACCGGTCAGCGGAAGTGGTATAAATGATCGGATTCCCCTCCCGCACTCGAAAGCGCCAGAGCCATGAGCGACAAGAAAGACAAGCCAGCCGATTTCGATCCCGACGCCACGGTGATGCAGTCCGCACCGCGACCGGCCGAAGCGCCCGGGCACGATCCTGACGCGACAGTGATGATGGGGTCTCGCAAGGACCTGGTAGCGCCGGACGAAGACGCCACGGTCATGATGCGTCCCGGTGCCTTGGGCGGTGGCGACGAGGACGCGACGGTGATGATGCCCGCGGGCCTGGGCAAGGGCGAGCCGCCTGCCGAGGCACCCAAGCGCATGCCGATGGCGGCTTTCCAGCGCGACGAGGACCCCGACGCCACGGTGATCGGTGCCCCGCCGCCGGAACCGGAGCCGGAGCCCGCGCCCGCCACGGCGGCCAGCGCGCCTGTCGTCGTCCCCGTGGTGCCGGTCGCCCCGGCGCCCGAACGGTCGACCCCGGTGACGGCCGATACCTCGCGCATGCCGCTGATTGCCGGCGGCCTGGTGGTGGTGGCGGTTGCCTTGTATTTCGTATTGGGTGGCGGCAAGCCCCCCCCGCCGGCGGAGCAGAAGCCCGAAGCCCCGGCCGCAGCCGCCCCGGAAGCCGCCGCTCCGGCCCCCGCCGCCCCGGCAGCACCCTCTAAGACGCTCGGCGTCAAGGGTCTCCTCGCCGCGCAAGTGAAGAGCGGTTCCATTGCCATTGCCGAGGAGGGGGGCGTAACGACCATCACGCTCACCAGCGTCAATCAGTTTGCATCGGGCGGCGTCGATATCGAGGCAAAGCTGGCGGGCAGCGTCCTTGCAATTGCGGTTGCGCTGGACAAGGTGCCGGGCAGCATCGTCGTGACCGGTCACGCCGACGCCAAGCCCAGCAGCAACGCCAAGTTCCCCTCCAACCAGGCGCTGTCGGCGGCTCGGGGCGAGTCGGTTGCCAGGCTGATTGCGGGCAAATTGCGCGATCCCAAGCGTGTGAAAGGCGAAGGGGCCGGCGATTCCCAGCAGGTCGCGCCGAGCGACACCGCCGAAAAACGCGCGAAGAATCGCCGCGTCGTGATCGTCCTGCGGCCGGCGCAGTAAGAGGGATGCGCCGCCGAGGCGCGGCATGAAGAAACTTACGCTCGACAGGATCCTCCAGTCGCAGGGCTTCGGCTCGCGCAAGGGCTGTCGCGCCCTGGTGCGTGACGGCGAAGTTTCCTTCGGGGGCGAGGTGGCGACCTCGTTCGACACGCTTCTGGACCCTGAGGGACTCGAATTCACGGTCCACGGTGACCCGTGGGTGTACCACGAGCACCTCTATTTCGTGCTCAACAAGCCGCCGAACTACGAGTGTTCGCGCAAGCCCAGCCATCATCCCGGCGTGCTTTCTCTCTTTCCCGAGCAGTTCACTTGGCGGGATACGCAGCCGGTCGGGCGCCTCGACCACGACACGACCGGCCTGCTCCTCCTCTCCGACGACGGTGCGTTCATCCATGCGCACACGTCGCCGAAGCGCCAGGTGCCCAAGACCTACCTCGCCACGGTGCAGGATGAAGTGAACGATGCACTGGTTGCCCAGATGCTGGGCGGCGTGCAACTCGACGATGAGCCGGCGCCGCTGCGGGCCCAGGTCTGCCGGAAGGTCGATGCGCACCGGATCGAGGTCGTGCTCGAACAGGGGAAGTACCACCAGGTGAAGCGCATGCTCGTTGCCGCCGGCAATCACTGCACCAGTCTGCAGAGGACGGCGATCGGCGGCCTTACGCTCGCCTCGCTCGACCTGGCCGAGGGCGAGTGGTGTCACCTCGATCCGGCGCATCGAGCCCTTCTGGCGCTCGCGTAAGGCAGGCGCGCTGCGGGTGATCGCGCCCGGTGGAAGACACACACGGGTGGTATCCTTCAACTCCCCGAGCGGAGGTGCAGAATGGCTGAACAGAAAATGGTCGATCCCCACAACGTCGTGATGACCGGGGAGAACTCGTTCATCCGCCTGTCGGACGATGGAGGCAAGACGGTCGCCGATCGTGTGAGCCACTGGCGCGTGCTGTGGTCGCCGGCCGGGCAGGGGCACGCCCTGTTCATCGAGAGCCCGCTGACCGGCAAGGGCCCGCGAGTGTATTCCGACAACATCGGCATGACGCGTTTCCTGCAGCGCACGATCGAGGTGTTGCTGCACAAGCCCTTCGCGGACGAATCACTGCCGGTCATCGATGCCGAATTCGCACGCGCGGGGGATTGCCTGAGCACCGTCGAGGAACGCATTGTTTCGGACGATGGCGAGATCATCATGAGCTGGTGGGATCTGATGGCGCCGTTCGTACTGACAGTCCCGCCTGGCGCGATGGATCGCCCGATCGGTGTTTACAGCACGTTCGTGCCCGCGCGCGGTGCACAACTCGCCGTCAACGGCGATGCGGCCACGGCCAAGGTGTTCCTGCAGGACAGGTTCGGCAAGCCGGCCTCGAGTTGTGTCCTGGCCTGGTCGGAGACCTGGACGCGCCCGGCGGCGTGAGGCCGTGAATCTTCATCAAGTCCCGCCCCAGGTGGCAAAAGGCCCATAGAATAGCGTCCGGATGACTGCAAACCGCGACCAACCCACCGACCCGAAGAAGCAGGGTCTGCGTCCAGGGCCGGATACGGACCCGGACGCGACCATTTCCGGGCCGCTTTCGCGGGTGGATGACCCCGACGCAACGATCTCGGGACCGCTTTCGCGGGTGGATGACCCGGATGCGACGATCTCCGGTCCGTTGGCGCCGCGCGACGATCCTGATGCCACGGTCACCGGTCCGATGGCCGCCCTGATGAAGCTCGGGGACCAGGACCCGGAAGACACGCTCAAGCCGCAACCCCGCGTGGATGACCCGGAAGACACCTTCAATGGCGCGTTCGCCGACTTCGACCCGGATGCGACGGTCTCCAGCCCGCCGGCCATGCGCCGGCGCGCCAACCCGTTTGCACCGAAGGCGCTGCCTGAGGCATTGCAGGCCAACCTTGCTGCGCTTGGCGGACTGAACCCGCTGATCGCCTACGCCAACCCCATCCTCAGTGCGGTCCCGCAGATCCGGGAGTCGCTCCAGCACCCGGCGCCTGAACTGCTCATGGAGACGCTCGAGGACCTGGTCGAGGCCTTCGAGGCGGGCGCCGCCAATTCGGGAACGCCGGATGCGGTCGTCGAGGCTTCGATCTACGCGCTGTGCTGCATGGTGGACGATGCCGCCGCCGCGACCGCCTGGGGCCGTGACTGGGAGACGACGGGGCTGCTGCAAAAGCTGCGCGGTGAGTCCAATGGCGGTGAGCAGTTCTTTTCCCTGCTGGCCGACATGTCGAAGAGCCCGGAAGACAATGCCGAACTGCTCGAACTGATGTATGTCTGCCTGGCACTGGGGTTCGAAGGACGGTTTCGCGGGGTGGACGGCGGTGCTGCGCAGTTGGGCAAGGTCCGCACCGACCTGCATGCGCTGGTCTCTGAACGTCGTGCGCTTCCCTCAGGTGGGCTGTCTGCGCGCTGGAGAGGCGCCACGCCGGGGTCCCTGCCGAAAAAGACGGCGCCTGTGCATCCGGAAAAGGCCGCGCCGTCAGGCGTGTGGCGCGTTGCGGCGGGAGCAGTGGTCGCGGGATTGGTTTTGTTCCTTGGCTACACGGCCTTCGAAAAACCTGCACCCGCTCCCGTGTCCGCGCCGGCCGTCGCGGTGCAGGGAGTTACGCCGGCCAAGGTCGAACTGCCGGCGACGGTGCCATCGCTGACCCCGCACAAGAAGCTTGAGCAGGCGCTGGCGGCGGATGTCCGGGGCGGGGTGGTTGCTTTGAGCGAGAAGGGGGGGCGCAGCGTGGTCGAATTGCGCAACACCCATCAGTTTGCCTCGGGGCATGTCGAGCTGGACGCAGAGGCGCTAGTGTAGTGCTTCGTAATTAATAGAACCAAATGCGTTTCGTCGAGTCCAACGATTATCAGAAGCGTTTTGGAGACGACGATGCGAGTGGCAAGTACGATCGAACTGGACGACGCGCAACGGGAGAAGCTGGTGAAGCTTGCGCA
>CAMAXP010000047.1 GCA_945862265.1 Bordetella parapertussis | reverse complement strand
CGATCTGATATCGTTCGGCTAAGGTAAGGTGCGTAGCAGTATTCATCTGTGCAACTCCGATTTGGCGATTGAAGGGGCGCGGACGCTTTCGCACCTTACCCCCTTTCAAAAGCTAGACTTAGTTGCACTTCGTATTTGAACCTGGGCCGCTCCACAGGCCGATTTCCTGTCAATTTAGTACTGATACAGATACACTATACAATGACAACGCTGAACACCGCAAGGACCCTCGCCCGCTACAACGCCTGGGCCGACAAGCTGGTCTTCGAAGCCGTGGCCGCGCTGCCGCCAGGCGAAGCGGAGAAACCCCGGCAGTCCATCTTCAGGAGCATGGTCCATACGCTGAACCACAACTACGTGATCGACAGGATTTTCCAGGCCCACCTCGAAGGCCGTCCGCACGGCTACACCGCGCGCAACACCCCGGACAGCCCGCCGCTGGCGGACCTGTGGAAGGCCCAGCAGGAGATCGACGGGTGGTACGTGGCGTGGAGCGACCGGGTTACCGGGACCGAACTGGAAGAGGAGGTGCGATTCACTTTCGTTGGCGGCGGCGACGGCTGCATGACACGCAGAGAGATCCTGCAGCACGTCGTGAACCACACCAGCTACCACCGGGGCTTCGTTGCTCAGATGATCTGCGAAGTGCCGGCCCGGCCGCCTACGACTGACCTGCCCGTGTTCCTCAGGGACGTGCGCCCGGCGCTGGACTGAGCACCTTCAGGCCGGCAGGTCGAGCGTGGTCACGCGCCGCAGCTCCCGGCGGTGCTTCGAATCGTCGTACCAGCGCCCGCGGTGCATGGTCGCCTTGTTGTCCCAGATGACGAGGTCGCCGACGCGCCACGCGTGGCTGTAGACGAACTCCGACTGGATGGCATGGTCCATGAGGTCGCGGATCAGCAGGCGCCCGTCCGGCACCGGCCAGCCCATGACCTTCGATGCATGCGACGCCAGGTACAGCGCCTGCCGCCCGGTGCGCGGGTTGGCCACCACCAGCGGG
Organism: Bordetella parapertussis; assembly: GCA_945862265.1. Lineage (GTDB taxonomy): Bacteria > Pseudomonadota > Gammaproteobacteria > Burkholderiales > SG8-39 > SZAS-79. The sequence continues at coordinate 32,928 of CAMAXP010000047.1, read as the reverse complement.
TGCACCGCGCCCTTAAGCCTCTCCTGCTCCTCGGTCGAGAACACGAACCCGAGCTGGGCGCGCGAATGCGTGATCGTGTGGTGCACCTCGAGGCCTGCCACGCGTGCGCGGGTTTCAGCATCGAGCCCCTCCCAGGCGGCGCGCATGTCGGCGAAGTCTGTGTTGGCCGGCACGGTCGGTACCACCTGCGCGAACAGCATGGAGTAGCGCCCCGGCGGGTCCTGGAACGAGGCATCGGTGTGCCACAGCCGGTTGCCCAGCGCGTACATGCGCCGGCGGTCGTTGCTATCCATGATCTCGCCGTTCTCGTCCACGTTCGAGATGTCGGACAGCGCCTCGTCGCCGAGGCGGTTCCTGCCAAGGACGGAGGCGCCGGTCTTGGAATGCAACTCGCCATCGAAGCGCTTGGCGAACTCCAGCTGCCCGGAGTTGCTGAACTTCTGGTCGCGGAACACCAGCACGGCGTATTCGTCCATGCCTGCGCGGATGACCTCCAGCGTCGCGGCATCGTGGACTTCGCGCAGGTCCACCCCGTCCACGGAGGCGGCGAAACCGGGATGCAGCTTGTCGAAAATGAGGGCCATGTCGAATGATATATTAGTCGCATACTTCAACCTGCGCTGGGAGGTCCGGATGTCGAAACTGCTGGGGGACGACGCGGTCGAGCGCTACCAGTCCGAGGGATTCTGCTTCCCGGTGCAGGTCCTTTCGCGCGAGGAGGCCGCTGGCTATCGCCGCTGCCTCGAGCAGCACGAGGCCAGCACCGGCAAGCCCCTGCAGGGTAACTGGCGCCACAAGACCCACCTGCTCTTCACCTGGGCCGACCGGCTCGTGCACCACCCGAAGATCCTTGATGCCGTCGAGGACCTGATCGGCCCAGACATCCTGTGCTGGACCACGAATTTCTTCATCAAGGAGGCGAGCCACCCGGGGTTCGTCTCCTGGCACCAGGACGCGACCTACTGGGGACTGGAACCGGACGACGTGGTCACCGCGTGGGTGGCTTTCACGGACGCGACGCCGGAGAACGGCTACATGCAGTTCCTGCCCGGCAGCCACCGGACCGAGCAGCTGCCGCACGTGGATACCTTCCACCAGCACAACCTGCTGTCGCGCGGGCAGGAGATCGCGGTCGAGGTCGACAAATCCAAAGGCGTGGGCATCGCGCTGAAGGCCGGGGAGATGTCCTTGCACCACATCAAGCTGGTACACGGCTCCGAGCCCAACCGCACCAGCGACCGGCGCATCGGCCTCGCCATCCGCTACATCCCCACCTACGTGCGCCAGACCAAGGTGCGCGACGCGGCAATGCTCGTGCGCGGGACGGACAAGTACCACCATTTCGACTACGAACCGCGCCCCCAAGGCGACCTCGACGCGGCGGCGCTCGCCGCGCACGCCGACTCGGTCGCGCGCCAGGTCAAGGCGTTGTATTCGGGGACTGAAAAACAGGAGTTCCGCGCCTAGGCGCGCAAGGAGGCAGGACATGGCAGAAGACAGGAAGAAGCTCAGCGTCCCGGACCTGAAGCAGGCCAAGAAGGACGGGCGCAAGCTCGTGATGGCCTCGATCCCGGACTACCCTTCGGCGGTCTGGGCCGAGCGCGCGGGACTGGACATCATCGGCATCGGCGACAGCCTCGGGATGGTGAGCTACGGCTTTGCCAACACGCTGCCGGTCACCATGGACATGATGATCCAGCACTGCCTGGCGGTCCGGCGCGGCGCGCCGAACACCTTCAACCTGGTGGCGATGCCCTACGGCAGCTATGCCAACCCGGACGTGGCCGTCGGCAACGCGCTCAGGTTCATGAAGGAAGGCGAAGTCGACTGCGTGAAGATGCAGGGCGGGCGCGACAAGTTCCCCATCCTCAAGGCCATCGCCGATGCCGGTGTGCCGGTGATGAGCCACGTGGGCATGTGCCCGCATTTCATGCACCAGTACGGCGGGTTCAGGCTGCAGGGCAAGACCGCCGAAGAGGCCCTGAAGATAGTTGACGATGCGCGCGCCATCCAGGAGGCCGGCTGCATCGGGTTCGAGATCGAGGCGGTGCCGGCGCCGGTGGCCGAGGCCGTCAATGCCGCCGTGGACATCTTTACTTTCGGTATCGGGGCGGGTCCATCGAGTTGCGGCCAGCTCCTGCTGGCGTTCGACCTGCTGGGCGTGTTCGACCAGTTCAAGCCCAAGTTCACCAAGCGCTACGCGGACCTCTCGGGAATCGCGGTGGAGGCGCTCAGGACCTATGCGGCGGAAGTGCGCGGCGGGCAGTTTCCCGATGCCGAGCACAGCTATTCGATGAAGCCCGAGGAAGCCGAGAAACTCCAGCGCCTCCTCGCTGGTGGCTGACTACATCGTCGCCCCGCCCTGCTGCTCCTTTTGCTGCAGGGCGAAGATCGAGGTGTAGCCGCCGGACCAGTCCGGCGGGATCAGGCAGGGGCGCGGGTCGTGATGGGCGAACTGCGCCCGCTTGCCACGGATGATCGCCTGGTCGTGCGCGGGCTTGATCGGGTTCACCGTATACGGGAAAGCGTCGGCCGAGGTCAGCGTGTAGAGCAGCAGCGGCCGCCCGAGGTCCGAATCGTTGCGTGGCGAACCGTGGATCGTGCGGCAGTTGTGCAGCGTGAGCGAGCCGGCCGGCGCCACGGCGTAGACCGCCTTCTCCGTGTGGATTTTCGCGATGTCGGCGTCCGAGAGACAGCCGACCCATTTGCCGTCGGCATCGTACTGGTCGAGCACCGGGTCAATCTGGTGGCTTCCCGGGATGAAGCCGACCGGACCCTGCTCCATCGTGCAGTCGTAGATGTAGGTGCCGATGGTCAGCGGCGAATAGTTCGTGTGCGGCCAGAACGAGATGTCGTAGTGCCATTTCACCTCCTCCCCGCCCTGCGACCACTTGAAGTTGAGCTTCGAGTGGTGGAACTTCACGTCCGGCCCGACGAGGTCGGCGACGATGTCCGGCATCGGCGATTTTGTGCAGTAGTCCCAGAACACCGGGTGGTGCTCGACCGGGTTCGAGACGCGGCGCAGGCGCGGACTGCCGGGCGTGTGGTCCGGCTCGAGGTCGTAGACCGTGTCGGATTTCGTCACCTTGCGGCTGCGCTCGATGAGTTCGTCGGTGGCGTCGCGCAGCTTGCGGACCCACTCGTCGCCGATGACTTTCTCGAGGATGATGAAGCCGTCCTTGAAGTAGGCCTCGCGCTGCGACTGGGTCAGCACGCGCGGGGTGAGCGCAAGGATCTGTTCGGGTGTCATGTATAAGCCTCCTTACTTGAAGTTGAGCATCACGCTCGGCAGGTAGGTGACGAGCACCGGGAAGACCATCACGACCGCAAGCGTTGCGCACTGGATCGTGATGAACGGGACCACGCCCAGGTACATGTCGCGGATCGTGATCTCGGGCGGCGCGACCGCGCGCAGGTAGAAGATCGCCGGCGCCATGGGCGGGGTCAGGTACGAGGTCTGGATCATGATCAGGAACAGGATCAGGAACCACACCGCGTTGAACCCGGCAGCGACGATCAACGGCGTGAACAGCGGCACGAAGATCAGCACGATCGAGATCCAGTCGAGGAAGAATCCCGCGATGAAGATGATCAGCATCATCAGCCCCAGCAGCATCCACGGGGTCAGTTGCAGCTTGTTGATGAGGATGCTCGCGGTGTTGATGCCGCCCCCGCCGATGAACACCCCGGTGAACAGCGTGCCGGCGAGCAGCACCGTCATGATCATGGTGGTGATCTTGAGGGTCTTGATCAGGGCTTCGTACAGGCCGCCCCAGGCAAACCGCCCGTAGAGCACCGTGAGGCCCACCGAGGCGAGGGCCCCGATGGCCGCGGCCTCGGTGGGCGAAGCCCAGCCGAACAGGATCGACCCGAGCACCGCGAAGATCATGAACAGCGGCGGTACCAGGTTGCGGGTGGTGATCCAAAGCTTTTCCCGGAAATCCGGGTCGCCCGGCTCTGGCGGGATGCGCGGTCCCTTTTCCGGTTTCAGGACGCACAGGACGTAGATGTAGGTGATGTACAGGAAGGCCATGATCAACCCCGGGAACACCATGCCGTAGAGCAGGTCGCCGACCGAGACGTTGGCCAGCGGGCCCATGACCACCGCCACCACCGAGGGCGGGATGATCGTCCCCAGCGACCCGCCGGCGCAGATCGCTCCGGAGATCAGTGGCTTGTCGTACTTGTAGCGCAGCATGGCCGGGATCGTGAGCAACCCCACCACCGACTCGGTCGCGCCGATCACGCCGCTCGAGGCCGCGAAGATGATGCACATCAGGATGGTCGCGATCGCCAGGCCACCCGGCATGCGCCGGGTCCAGATGTGTATCGCCTCGAACAGCTTTTCGGCGATCCCGGATTTTTCCAGCATCGCGCCCATGAACACGAACAGCGGGACGGCGGCAAACACGAAGTTGGAGGAGATGTCCTCGATCTTCTCGATGAACTGGAAGATCACCCGGTTGCCGAAGATCCCGAGGCCGAACAGCACCGCGGTGATCATCATCGCAAACGCGACCTGCACCCCGAGGAACATCAGGCCGAAGGCCACCGGCAGCATCAGGAACGGCAGGTAGTCCATCAGGCGGTATCCCCGCGCGCTGCGGCCGCATTGAAGCCGCGCACGGACTTGACGATCTCGGCGAGGATCTGCAGCGCGAAGAGGGTAAATGCGATGAGGAACACCAGCCGGAACGGCCACACCGGCAGGTTCATCGCCGACTGGCCGCTGTGCTCGTTGCGCTGGTACCCGGTGACCAGGTGCTGGAACAGCGCGTAGGTGAGCCAGAGCATCAGCGGGAACGTCACCGCGTAGCCGAGCAGGTCGATCGCGGCCCGCGTGCGCGCCCGGAACTTCGTGCTGAAGATGTCGATGCGGATGTGGTCTCCGGTCTGCAGGGTGTAGGCCATGCCAAGCAGGAAATGCGCGCCGGTCAGGATGTAGCCGACCTCGTAGGCCCAGATCGTGGGCGACCCGAACAGGTAGCGGGCGAAGACTTCGTAGCAGGTGGCGAGGACCAGCGGCACGATGGCGAGCGACGCCAGGATGCCGACGCTGCCGGTCACGCGTTCGATTGTTTTAATGAGCGCGTTCATGGCGCTTTTCTCCCCGGGGCGATCGAAAAAATTGGGGCGCCGCTGCTACTGCCGCGGCGCCCCGCAGGCGTTGCCTGATGGGCTCAGTCCTTGACCTTGACGGTCCGCCATCCCGACGCGCCCTTCCACAGCACATCGAGCTCCTTCTGGCTCGCATGCACCTTGGCGAACCACGGGTACTTGTTTTCCTTGGCGGTCTTCTCGGCCCAGTCCAGGCCGATCTTGCGCCCGGCGTACTGCACCTCGGGCGAGAGCTCGATGATCGTGTTACCGGCCTTCTTGTAGAATTCGAGCGCCTTGGCATCCTCCTGGCCGATCTTCAGCCAGGTGTCGAAGGTCACCAGCTTGGCCACCGTCTCGACGAGTTTCTTGTCCGCGTCGGTCAGCTTGGCCCACGCATCCTTGTTGATGCACAGCTCGAACGGCGCCGTGGGCTGGTGCACGCCCGGATAGATGATGTACTTGGCCACCTTGTGGAAGCCCATCGAGATGTTCTCGTACAGCGTGCCCCACTCCGTCGCGTCGATCGCGCCGCGCTCCAGCATCGGGAACACGTCGCCCCCGGCCGTGGTCACCGGCGCGGCGCCCAGGTCCTTGGCCATTTCGAGCCAGGCACCCGCGGTCCGGATCTTGAGGCCCTTCAGGTCGGCCAGCGTCTTGACCGGCTTTCTCGAGTGGAGGAAGGCCTCCGCCGTGCGGATGAACATCGGGATCGAGACGATGCCATCAGCCTCCTCCCGGTACTTGCGTTGCATGTCCGCGCCGCCGGCTTCGTAGAGCCAGTGCAGCATGCGCTCGGTGTCGAAGGACCCCGCGTAGCCGCCGAACAGCACCGTGGTCGGGTCCTTGCCCCAGTCGTAACCGATCCAGGTGTGGCCCATTTCGGCCACGCCGTTCTTGACCGTATCGGCCACCTTGAGCGCGTTGCCCAGCGCGCCGCCGGGAAACACCTGGATCTTGAAGCGCCCGCCGGAGAACTGCTCCATCTTCTCGGCGAAGGCCTTGGAGCCGATGTCCATCAGCGGCCCGCCGCCCCACGCGGTGGCCATCTTCCAGTTGTAGCTGGCGCCTTGTGCGCGCACGCTCGCGGCCGGCAGTGCAAGCACGGCCGCAGCCGCGCCGCCTTTCAGGAAATCGCGCTTCTTCATCTCTCCCCTCCTCAGTGGTTTACAGCGGGTTGGTTCCCTTCGGTGTCAGGCGACCAGCGGGCCGGGCGGTTGCCCTTTCAGCGTGTGCTTCCCGATTGACTCCTTCAGCTCCGGCTTGATGTACTTCTCGTTATAGCCGTTGAAGATGTGCCCCAGCAGCCCGCGCTTCAGGTCGCTGGTACCCATCAGCCAGTCGGCGACGGGAAAAGTCAGGTTCATGTTGTAGCCCATCATCAGGCCCTGGTTGTGGTGGGCCGTGTGGTGGCGCCGGATCGTGTTGACCAGCGGCATGGTGCGCACGAACCAGCTCTCGCGGACGTGGCAGCAGAAATGGAAGGTCTCGTAGATCAGGTACTGGCCGACCATCGTCACCATCAGGACGTAGCCCGCGTTCGCGTTGACCAGCCAGGCCAAGGCCAGCGCCGCGGGCACGCCCATGCCGATGAACGTGAACAGCGCCCGCCACGGGAAGAAAATGATGCGGAATTCGCGCGTCGAATCCACGGTCATCTCCCCGTCGGTGAAGTACTGGTGGTGCTGGCGGGTGTGGCGATCGTAGATCGCGCGCAGCGCCCAGACGTCCACCAGGCGGTGCATCACGTACTTGTGGATCCACCACTCGAACAGGTTGGACACCACGAACACGGGCACCACCAGCAGCCACTCCCAGGCCGCGCCCTGCATGCGCCAGAGGCAGAAGGCGATCACCGAAAGGCCGACCGCGTACATAACCCCAACGTGAACGAGGCCGCTGTAGTACGGGTGGATCTGGGCCTGGTACTCCGCGCGGTACTGCTTCTGGCGTTCGGACATCATGGGGCGTCTCCTCGCACGTGTCTGCCTGCATTCGCCTTCTGATATATCAGGCGTATATCTTTATTATGCTACGTCCGGGCCGCGCATATCAAGCGCCCGCTCAATAGTCCGCGCTGACCGTGTCGCGGGTGAACTGCTCGATGTACGCGATCAGGCGGTCCGAGGCGGCGCCCGCGGCCTCCTCGTCCTGCGCCGCGATGCCCCGCGCCACGTCGGCATGCAGCTTGGCGGCACGCGGCATGTCGGCCGCCTGCTTGTAGTGGATGTACCAGAAGCGGCGCGACAGCGAGTGCACCAGGTCCATGGCGCCCGCGGCGAACTCGTTGCGCGCGGCGACTACCGTCAGGTCGTTGAATTCGCGGTCGATGCGCATGAAGGCCACTTCGTCGTTGCTCCTGGCGCTCTTTTCGAACTCGCGGGCCATCTGCCCGAAGCGCTCGCGCTCCTCCGGCGTCGCGCGCCGGGCCGCGCTCCTCGCCACCAGCCGCTCCACCTCGCGGCGCACCTCCAGCAGGCGCAGCTGGCTGCGGATATTGATTTCCGAAACGATGATGCCGCGCCGCGGCAGGATGGTGACCAGCCGCTCCCGCGCCAGCCGCTGCAGGGCCTCCCGGATCGGGGTGCGCCCGATGCCGAGGCGTTCGGACAACTCGGCCTCCGACACGGCACTGCCTGGCGGCAGCTTGAGCGTAACGATCAGTTCTTCCAGGGCTCCATAGGCGCGGTCGGTCAGGCTCGCTTGGGCAGCGATGCCGGGCGGCCTCCTCGTGACCGCCTTCCTCGCCATCGCTACGCCTTGAGCTTGGCCTCGACCAGCCTCCCGAAGAACGCCGCGCCCAGCGGCAGCGCGTCGTCGTTGAAGTCGTACCCCGGGTTGTGCACTTCGCAGCCGGATTCGCCCGGGCCGTTGCCGATGTTGATGTAGCAGCCGGGCACCCTTTCGAGCATGTAGGCGAAGTCTTCCGATCCCATGACTACCTCGGGATTGCGATTGACGTTGTCCTTGCCGACCAGTTCCTCGCAGATGCCCGCCGCATACTCCGCCTGCTCGACGTTGTTGACGGTGGGCGGGAACAGCACGCGGAAATCGACTTCAGCCGTCGCGCCATGCGATTCGGCAACGCCCTTGGCGATGCGCTTCATCGAAGCCTCGATCTTCGCCATGACCTCAGGCGTGAACGCGCGCGCGGTACCGCCAAGGGTGGCGGTCTGGGGGATCACGTTATAGGCGTCGCCCGCGTGGATCTTGGTGACCGACACGACGGCCGTGTCGACCGGCCGAACGTTGCGCGACACAATGCTTTGCAGCGAGATCGCGATCTGGGCGGCCACCAGCGCCGAATCCACGCCTGATTCGGGGCGCGCGCCGTGTGCCCCTTTGCCGGTGATGTGGATGTCGAAGAACGCCCCGCCGGCCATCATCGGGCCCGACTTCACGTTGAACTTGCCCACCACCACGCTCGGCCGGTTGTGCATGCCGAAGATCGTCTCGCAGGGAAATTTCTCGAACAATCCTTCATCGACCATCACCTTCGCGCCGCCCAGGCCCTCTTCCGCCGGCTGGAAGATGAAATTCACCGTGCCGTCGAAGTTGCGCGTTTCGGCGAGGTACTTGGCCGCGCCGAGCAGCATCGTGGTATGGCCGTCGTGGCCGCAGGCGTGCATGACGCCCTTGTGCGTGGACGTATGGCCGAAGGTATTGGCTTCCTGGATCGGCAGCGCGTCCATGTCGGCGCGCAGGCCGATGGTTCGTGGGCTCTTGCCGACCTTCAGCACACCGACCACGCCGGTCTTGGCGAGGCCGCGGTGCACTTCGATCCCCCACGACGCGAGCTTGGCGGCGACGATATCGGAGGTGCGCGACTCCTGGAAGCCGAGCTCGGGGTGCGCATGGATGTCGCGCCTCCACGTGGTCATTTCCTGGTGGAAGCTGGCGATGCGATCCCTGGCAGTCATGCGGCGTCTCCGGAGGTGGGTGGGGTTGCTATGGTACCGGGCTTGGGCTTCGGTACCCACGAAACACTGACCTCGCCCTGAAGGATGAAGGTCTGGCAGGCCATGCGGTGGCCCGCGGCGAAATCCGCTTCGGTGAGGTGTCGCTTTTCCTTGTCCTTGATCGCGTCGAGGTTCTCCAGCCCGGCCTCGATCCTGCACTTGCAGGTGCCGCACAGGCCCCCGCCGCACTTGAACGGGATGCCGCCCTTCTCGCGCAGGGACACGCGCAGCAGGTTGCTGTTGTCCGGCGCGGTGACGGACTTGTGGTCGTTGGTGACGAAGGTGACGGTGATCATCTAGAGCTTGACGAGGGTTGTGCCGCTGCTGGAAGCACCCGAAAGCTGGTTCAGCTCGGCACGCGCGGCCTCAATAGTGTCGAATTTCGGGAAGAACTTGGACGGCACCTGGTTCACCACCGGGTAGGCGCCCTCGTCCACGATGCGGACCTTCGTCGTGCCTTCCAGCTCGGCGATGACGAACCGGGCCCGGGTCCGGCCGTGGGCGTGGTATTCCCAGGCCTCGACTTCGCGCAGGCCGGCCGTGAGTTCGGTCCGGAACTGGCCGGGCTTGGAGGTCAGGATCAGGAACATCTCAGGCGGCCGGCGCCGGCCGGGGCGGCAGGATGGCCGGGATCCCGTCCTGGGAGAGCTCGAGGTCATGGTTGATGAACAGCTGGCAGACCAGCCGCAGCCCGTCTTCCAGCTTGCCTTCCAGCAGCCGCTTTTCCTTCCAGTTCGGCTCCGGCAGGTGCTCACCGCCCGCAATCACCCGGCTGGTGCACTTGCCGCACTTGCCCATGGCACACCCGTAGGCCAGGTTCGGGTAGGGAAACTGCTTGATCCCGGCGCGGACGACGAGGTTGGTGTTCTCCTTGACCTCGCCTTCGTGAACTTGGCCGTTCTTGTGCAGGATGATCTTGGGCATCGGGCGGGACTTCAGGCTGGACTCAAGGCAATAGTATACGGCTTTTCTGCGAAATCAAACTCATTCGCAGACTGCCGGTATTCCATAAATCACTTGATATATATTACTTAAATATATGCTTTATATAGTTTTATATTTTTAAATAAGCCACTAAAAAGCCAGCCATCTTATTCGATGGGTATTGATATTCATTCAACTTAGTATACAATTTACGCCACTTATTATCCCCCTACCCCTCACCTACCGACCAGGAGACGCCATGTCGAAGCTCATGAACCCGGAGGAATTCCGCTCCGCTCTCGAAACCGCCATCAAGGGCAAGAGCGCCAACAAAGCCCCGTTCAGCGTCGCCTGGGCCAGCGGCAAACTCTCCCGCAAGCACATGTGCCGCTGGGCTGAGAACCATTATCACTATGTCGGCCCGTTCGCCGACTACCTCGCCGCCATCTACTCGCGCATGCCGGCCCAATACATCGAGGCCAAGGATTTCCTGCTGGCCAACATGTATGAGGAAGAAATCGGCGGCGACCGCCATACCGACCTCCTGATCCGCTTTGCCGAAGTCTGCGGCACGACCCGCGCCCGCGTGATCGACCCGGACAACATGTCCGCCACCACCCGTGGCCTGCAAAGCTGGTGCTACGCAGTTGCGATGCGCGAAGACCCCATCGTGGCGGTAGCCGGCCTCGTCGTCGGCCTGGAGTCCCAAGTGCCCTCCATCTACCGCCGCCAGGTGCCCACGCTGCGCGAGAAATACAAGTTCACCGACGAGCAGATCGAGTTCTTCGACCTGCACATCGTCTCGGACGAGATCCACGGCGAGCGCGGCTACCAGATCGTTCTGGAGCACGCGAACACGGTCGAGATGCAGCAGCGCTGCCTCAAGATCTGCGAGGTCGGCGCCCAGATGCGCCTGCTCTACACCACGGCGCTCTACAACGACTACGTCGCCAAGGACATCCCGATCACCGAACTCGACATGTCCGAGTCGACCGAACCGGCACGCGAAGCCGAACTGGCGCAGGCCTGATCCCTTGAAGACCGCATTCAAGCTGGAACTGTCCGAGGCGAAAGCCATGTGCACCGCGGCCCTCGCCAAGGCCGCGGCGATCGGCGTGCCCGAAACCGTCTGCGTCTGCGACGACGGCGGCTACCCGATCGCGCTGGAGCGCATGGACGGCGCGCGCATCACCGGACCGCAGATCGCTTGGAACAAGGCGTTCACCGCGGCCGGGCACAAGCGCTCGACCCACCTGTTCAACACGCCGCCCAACGGCCCCGCCCTGCCCGGCAACGAGGCCTTCGGCATCCAGTGGAGCTTCGACGGCAAGTTCGCGATCTTCGTCGGCGGCTTCCCCATCGTCGTCAACGGCGAAGTGGTCGGCGGCGTGGGCCTCTCGGGCGGCAACGGCGAGCAGGACATCGCCTGCGGTCTGGCGGCACTACAGGCGCTGCACGACCTCCTCGCCCCGCAAAAGCATACGGTGCTCGTCCAGGCCGACATCAAGAAGTAAAAAACAATCAAGAGGAAATCTCGATGAAATTTCGCGTCCTCACGGCGCTGGCGGCAGGCCTGCTCACCCTGCCTAACCTCGCCACTGCCCAGTCGTACCCGAACAAGCCCATTCGCGTGATCCTCAGCACCGCCGGCATCACGACCGAGTAAGTGGCCGGATGAACGAAGCCCCCGTCCCCGCCCGCCGCCGCGGCTCGCTCGGCAAGACCGTTGCCGAGCAGCTGCGCCGCCTGATCCTCACCGGCCAACACAAGCCCGGCGAGCGTCTGGTCGAGGACAGACTTTCGGCGGAACTCGGCGTCTCGCGCGTACCCATCCGCGAGGCGTTGCGAACGCTCGCGGCGGAGGGGCTTGTCGACCTGCCGCCGCGGCGCGGTGCGTCGGTGGCGCAGCTTTCGCCCGCCATCGCCCACGACCTCGTCGAGGTACGCGCCACACTCGAAGGCCTGAACGCCCGCCTCGCCGCGCGCCACCACGAGCCTGCCATCGTCACCGAACTGCACCAGGTCCTCACCGAGGGCAATGCCGCCGCGCAGTCGGGCAACGTCGACGACCTCGTGCGCCTCAACGCCGCCTTCCACGACAAGCTCGCGCAGGCGGGGCGCAACAGCATACTGTGGGACATCATGCGCACGCTGCGCGAGCGCACCAGCCTCGTGTTCGCCGCCAACACCAACCGGCGCTCCCGCGAGGACTGGGAGGAACACTCGCGCATCCTCGCTGCGGTCATCGACGGCGACGAGGAACTGGCCGCGCTGCTCGCCACGCGGCATGTGCACCAGGCTGCGGAGGCAGCGTTCGCCGCCGCGCCGAGAAATCATGAATCCTGAACATTCGAATCTAAAAGTCCGCTCTGGGAGCCGCCGGAAAGGCAGTTCCTGTATCGGTACTGATACCTATAAGGCGTACCGATGACTGAACCTGCCTTCCGCTCCGCCAGCTCGTTGGTGCGCGCCCTGCGCAGCGGCAGCCTCGGCAGCCTCGAGCTGCTCGACCATTACCTGGCGCGAATCGCCCGCCACAATCCCACGCTGAACGCGATCATCGCAATGGACGTCGAAGCGGCGCGCCGCCAGGCACGCGCGGCCGATGCCGCGCGCCGCCGCGGGAAGCCCCTCGGCCCCCTGCACGGCCTGCCCATGACGGTGAAGGAGTCCTTCGACCTGCGCGGCTTTGCCACGACCTGGGGCCTGCCTGCACTGAAACGAAACATCGCCGGGGACGACGCCACCGCAGTCCGGCGTCTCGCCGACGCGGGGGCCGTGATTTTCGGCAAGACCAACACCCCGGTCATGCTCGCCGACTGGCAGACTTACAACCCCGTCTACGGGATGACGTGCAACCCCTGGTCGCGTGACCACTCCCCCGGAGGCTCCTCTGGCGGGGCGGCCGCTGCGCTTGCGGCCGGCCTGACCTCGCTGGAACTGGGCAGCGACATCGGCGGGTCGATCCGCAATCCGGCGCACGCCTGCGGCGTCTACGGGCACCGGCCGAGCTACGGCATCGTGCCCACCGCAGGCCATGCGCTGCCGGGCAGCGATGCGCCGCTCGACCTCAACGTCGCCGGGCCGCTGGCCCGCAGCGCCGCCGACCTCGACCTCGCGCTCAGTGTGCTGGCCGGCCCCGAGGCCGCCACGGCCGGGGGCTGGCAATTGCACCTGCCACCGGAGCGGCGCACGCGCCTCGCCGAGTTTCGCGTAGCAGTCGTCGGCACCCTGCCCGTTGCTCCCGTGGATGGCGCGATCCGAACCAGTATCGATGCGTTGGCGCGTTTTCTGCTCCGCGAAAAGGCGAAAGTCAGCCGCACGGCGAGGCCGAAGCTGCAACCGGAAGAGGTCAACACGCTCTATATCCACCTGCTCCGTGCGTCCACTTCGGCGCTGCAGAGCCAGGACAGCAAGGCCTTTGCCGCGACGCTTGCCGCCGCCGACCGATTGCGGGTCGCCGACCACAGCTATTACGCCGAGCAGTTGCGTGGCAACACCCTGCGCCACCGGGACTGGGTGGTCGCCAACAATCGCCGCCACGTGCTCCACGGCGCCTGGCTCGAGTTCTTCAAGGATTTCGACCTGCTGCTCTGCCCCGCCGCGCCGACTACCGCGTTCCCGCACGACCACGCTGGCGAACGCTGGCAGCGCGAGGTGCTTGTAGACGGAAAGCGCCGCTCGGTGAACGAGCACCTTTTCTGGGCCGGGTACTCCGGCCTCTTCGGTCTGCCGTCCACGGTCGCGCCTCTCGGGCGCTCACCAGCGGGCCTCCCGATCGGGCTGCAGATCATCGGCCCGCCCGGCGGCGACCGCACCTGCATCCGCTTTGCCCGTTTGCTCGAACGCGAGTACCACGCATTTGAGATCCCCCCTGCCTTTGCCTGAAAACCCGCAACCTACCCACAGGACTACACAAATGATCCGAAACTTTCTCCAGATCCTTGCCGCCCTCGCTCTCGGCTTCACGAGCTTGACGGCCAGCGCCCAGGGCTTTCCGAACAAGGCGATGCGCCTGATCGTGCCGTTCCCACCGGGCGGCTCCACCGACCTCCTCGGACGGGCGCTGGCGCAGCGCCTTGCAGAGTCGCTGGGCCAGTCGGTCGTGGTGGACAACCGCCCCGGCGCCAACACCATCGTCGCCTACGAGGCCACGCTCAGCGCGCCCGCCGACGGCTACACGCTGCTGTTCGAGGCGTTCAACGGCCTGGTGCTCAACCCGAACCTCTACACCAAGCTGCCGTACGACGCCGAGAAGGATTTCACCGGCGTGGCCCAGGTGGCGACCTCGGGTTTCATCGTCGTGGTCAACCCGGACGTGAAGGCCACAACGCTGCAGGAATTCGTGGCGCTCGCCCGCGCGAACCCGGGAAAGATCAACTACGCCTCGGCCGGCATCGGCAACAGCACCCACGTCGCGGCGGAAAGCTTCCTCTCGGTGGTCGGCCTCAAGCTGAACCACGTCCCCTACAAAGGCAGCGCCAGCGCCCTGCCCGAACTCATCAACGGCCAGGTCCAGGTGATGTTCGACACGCCGATCACTTCGATGCCGTTCGTACGCTCGGGCAAGCTCCGCGCACTCGCCGTTTCAGGCGCAAAGCGCATCATCGCCATGCCCGACCTGCCCACCATCGCAGAACTCGGCTACCCCGGGTTCAGCGCAGGCACCTACTACAGCGTGGTCGCGCGCCGTGGCACGCCGCAGGCGGCCATTGAGCGCCTGTCGGGTGAGATCCGCCGCATCGCCGCGCTGCCCGAACTGCGCGACATGTTCGCGCCCCAGGGTATCGACGCGTCGCCGGGCTCAGCCGAGGAACTCAACACGCTGCTGCGCGCCGACCGCGCGAAGTTCGCCAAGGTCATCAAGAGCGCGAACATCACGCTCGACTGACATCGCTATCACTGCAAACGGCGCGTACCTATTCAGGCTGGATGCCGGACGCCTTGACAATTTCGGCCCACTTCCTCGTCTCGGCGGCGGCGAAGGTGCGCAACTGTTCTGGCGAACTGAACTCGGGTTCTATTCCGGCATTCAGCAAGGTAGCGACGGTATCCTTGTCCGCCAATGCAACCCGGAAGCCTTCGTTCAATCGGTCGACTAACGAACCCGGAGTCTTCGCTGGGACAAAGGCCGCAAGCCATGCGGTGAGTTCGTAACCCGGAACACCGGCCTCCGACATGGTCGGAAGTTCCGGGGCGAGCGCCGAGCGCTTCGCGCTAGTGACCGCGAGTCCTTTCGCACGCCCGCCCCGGACCTGAGGCATGGTCACGGTGAGGTCCGCAATCACCACAGAGGTCTGGCCACCGACGAGATCGGTGACCGCCTGCGGATTGCTCTTGTAGGGGACATTG
Source organism: Bordetella parapertussis (assembly GCA_945862265.1). Lineage (GTDB taxonomy): Bacteria > Pseudomonadota > Gammaproteobacteria > Burkholderiales > SG8-39 > SZAS-79. Next base: position 17,596 of record CAMAXP010000047.1, on the reverse strand, counting down.
AACATGTCAATGCCGGCCATCATCTTGAGCAGTTCCCCCGCGATCCGTGAGGAGCTCGCGCCGCTGCCGAAACTCACCTTGCCGGGATTGGCCTTGGCGTATGCGATGAACTCGCGCAAGTTGGAAGCGGGCACGGACGGATGCGTGATCATCGCCAACGTGAGCAGCCCCAGCTTGGCCACCGGCTCGAAATCCGCCACCGGGTCGTAACTGAGCTTCTTGAACAGGCTCTTGTTCGCCGCATGCGTGCTCGATGAGGTGACGAAAACGGTGTAACCGTCCGGTGTGGCGCGTGCGACCGAATTCGCCGCAATGAATCCGCTGCCACCGGGTACGTTGCTGACGACCACGGGCTGCCCATACTGCGTGGACATATGCGCCCCTACTGCGCGCGCGAAAGTATCGGTCGCGCTCCCGGCCGCAAACGGAATGACGAACTTGATCGGTTGATTTGGATAGGCGGGCTGCGCACTGGCGCCCCCCGCCACCGCAACTATTGCGGCTGCCAGAATTCCAGTCACAGTTTTCATGACTTCGCCCCTCCTTCCTTGAGTTCATATTTAGAGCGCTTTTCCGCCAACCGCTGCGCACGCTTATCGTTATCGACGACGAAGCGCACGTGCCTGGCGCGCCCGCACTCTTCGAGCGCGTCGCGGGCCACCACTTCGAATGTCACGCTGCGTCGATCCACTGCAACCACCTTCACTTCGATCGAAACCTCCATGCCCAGCGGGGTCGCGGCCGAGTGGTCGAGGGTTACATGCGTGCCGACCGAATCCTGGCCGGGCGCGAGATATCCGAGCAGCAGGTCGCGGCAGGTGCCTTCCATGTCGCTCAGCATCCGGGGGGTCGCGTAAACCATGTTCTCCCGACCCATGAAGGCAATGCAACGCTGCTCATCGACGGTCAGGATGCGGGTGGCCGAGGCTCCCGCAGAGATTCCGCTCATGCGACCACCTTTCCGGCCCGCAACCCGACGATCCGTTCCACCGAATACCCAAGCTCCGCGAGTACTTCGTCGGTGTGTTCGCCCAGCCGCGGCGCATGCCGGCGGATCGCGCTGGTCAGGCGGGAAAACTCAAGCGGCAGGCCTAGAGAATCGATCTCCCCCAGCATCGGATGCGACATGCGCTTGAGCACCGTACGGTTCGCGGTCTGCGGGTCGCGCAGTGCCTGATCCACTGAATTCACGGGCGACACCGGTACGCCCGCCTCATCGAGCAACTCGAGCAATTCCTCCCGGTCGTATTGCGCCACCATGGCCTCCACCTCAACGTCCACAGCCCGCCGGTTGTTCACGCGGTCGGTATTGGTGGCGAAGCGGGGGTCCTGCAGCATCCAGTCGAGCTTCAACGCCTTGGCCAGTCGCTCCCAGAGCCGCTCGTTAGCACCTGCGATAAAGATCCACTCCGCATCCTTGCAGCGATAGTTTCGGTACGGGACGATGGAAGTGTGCGCCGCGCCGACTCGCTTGGAAGCGACTCCGGAAAACAGGTAGTTCTGGATATGGAAGTTCAGCAAGCTGAGGGATGTGTCGAGCAGCGACCCGTCCACACGCTGTCCCAGTCCGGTCTGCTGGCGGTAGAGGATCGCATTGAGGATGCCGAAAGCGCACATCGTCCCGGTCATGATGTCGAGTGCGGAGACGCCAGCGCGAGTGGGCGGCCCGTCCGTCTCGCCGGTAATCGACATGATCCCGCTGAACGCCTGGATGAGCGCTTCGTATCCGGCGCTATCCGCGCGCGGACCAGTACGGCCGAACGCGGAAACCGACGAATAGATGATGCCTGGATTCTCGCGCGCGAGCGTCTCGTACCCCAGCCCGAAGCTTTCCATGGTGCCAGTCCGGAAATTCTCGATGACCACATCAGACTTGCGCACCAGGTCGAGGATGATTTCCACGCCTTCCGGGGCCTTGAGGTCGATGCAGATGCCACGCTTGTTGCGGTTGTTGGCGACGTACATCGCCGACTCACCCTCACGCTGGGGCGGCCACGTGCGTGCTTCGTCCCCTCCCCGGGTATCCTCGATCTTGAGTACGTCCGCGCCCATGTCACCGAGCATGGCACCGCAGAACGGACCGGCGAGAACGCGGGATAAATCCAGCACGCGCAGGCCCGAAAGGGAATGCGCACTGGCGGTAGAGGTTGCTGTCATAGGTTGTCCATTCACTGGTTACTCGACCTTCGCGCCGGACTGCCGGGCCACGCGCGTCCACAGCGCGATTTCCTCATTGATGCGCTTGGCAAAAGGGTCCGCCCCGAGCAGATCGATTTCAACGGCCTGTGCATTCAGCTGGGCCTCCACGTCCGCAATCCTGAGCGCCCGGGTCATGTCCGCCTGCAGCTTCGCTATGATCGCGTCCGGCACACCTGCAGGCGCCACCATGCCTACCCAGTGCTTCATGTCGTACCCGGACACGCCCGCCTCGACCATCGTCGGCGTGTCAGGAAGCTGGGCGACGCGTTTCTCGCCGCTCACCGCAAGCGCGCGCAGCCGGCCCGAACGGACATGAGGAAGCAACGTCGAGATCGACGTAAAAAGAAGTGGCACGCGCCCGCTCAGCAGGTCCGTGACCGCCGGACCGGTCGCCTTGTACGGGATATGTGCAAGCTTGATCCCGGCCATATGCGCGAACATCTCCATCGCCAGGTGCGGCGACCCGCCATTGCCCGTGGACGCGTAGTCGACCTCACCCGGCTTGGACTTCGCGAGCGCAACCAGCTCCGGCACGGTCCTGGCCGGAAGCGAGGGATGCGCCACCAGCACAAAATAGTTCGAAGTCAGGTTGAGCAGCGGCCGGAAATCCTTGACCGGGTCGTAGGGCAGTTTGGCGAACAAGGCCGAGTTGATCGCGAAATTGCTCGAAACTGCGCCTATCGTGTAGCCGTCCGGCGGCGCTTTTGCGAGCTGCTGCAGGGCAATGATGCCGGAGGTACCTGGCAGGTTTTCAACCACTACGCCCTGCCCCCAAGCCTCGCCCAATCGCTGCGCGATCATCCGACTCACGAGATCGGTTGTCGTGCCTATGCCGACCGGGACAATCAAGCGCACCGCTCGCGAGGGAAAGGCCTGAGCACTTGCCGGAAGCGCGCCAAGCAGCGCGGCGCCCGTGGCCGCAGCCACAAACCTTCTTCGATTCCTGTCCATTTGCCTCACTCCTGTTTTATATGCATTCGCAGGTACAGCGTACGTCTACCGAGCCCGCGCAGGTAGAGTCATAACAGGTAGATCAGCTATACTCTTTCAGATATGCCTAAGAAGCCCGACGCACTGAGCGTGGACCAATGGCGGTTGTTCCTGCAGGTCGCCGAATCCGGCAGCCTCACCCGGACAGCCGCCGTGCGCAATACCGCGCAGCCGGTCATCAGCCGGCAGGTGGCGCTGCTCGAAAAGCAGTGCCAGGGTCGCCTTTTTGACCGCACCGGACGGGGCGTAGCCTTGACCGAAGCGGGCGCGCGGATACTTCCCCGGGTAAAAGCCTGGCTGAGCGAGGCGGATCAGCTCGCAAACGACGTCAAGGCATCGATCGGCGTACCGGTCGGCATAGTGCGTGTCGGCATGCTGCGCTCCACAGGCGACCTGCTTGCGCGGCTGCTATTCCAAAAAGCACGCGAGCACTTTCCCGGCATACGGCTACGCATCGTGGATGCACCCAGCGGCCAGCTGAGTGAATGGCTCAAGACCGGCAATATTGATGTGGCCATCCTGTTCCGCTATGCGAAGGAGACCGGCCCGAACGACTATCCGCTCGCAAGCGTAGATACCTATCTCGTCGGTCCGGCCGGAGATCCAATCACTGCAACGCCTACGGTGGCGTTCCAGAAGTTGCACCACCTCCCGCTGATCCTGCCCTCCGAGCCGAACACCCTGCGACGACTGCTAGACCAGCTGGCTCAGCGCCGCAAGATCGCCCTGTCGATCGCGATGGAGTGCGACTCGCTCTCGATGCAGAAGGATGTGGTGGCCGATGGCGGCGGCTATGCGATCCTTGGCTCCCATGCGATGGTGGAAGATCTGCAAACCGGGCGCCTGCAGGCATCGAGAATCGTCTCGCCCAGCATCGAGCGAACGATGACCCTGTGCATCTCGCGTTACAGGCCGCCCACGCTGGCATGCTCGGAGGTGGCGAAACTCGTGCAAAAGTGCATCGATGAAATCGCTGGCAGCGTCGCCTGGAAGCGCAAGCCCTTGAGGCGTGGAACAAGCGAAATATAGCCTGCCGATTTTTCCGACTCAATCTCCATAATGTGTCCACATGCGAATGACCTTCACTATCCGCTCCTCTTTCAGCACCTGATAGACCAATCGATGCTGGATGGTGATTCGCCGTGAATAGGCACCGTCGAGGTCTCCAACGAGCTTTTCGTACGGCGGTGGCGATTGGAAGGGATTCTTTGCAAGCACGGCGAGCAACGACTCGATCTTTGTCCGCAGTCCCGCGGACGCTGCCTTCTTCGCATCCTTCTGCGCCTGCTTGGTAAACAGGACCTGCCACGCCACTGCTGCGCTACCAGCCGGGATTCTTGGAAAGCTTGGCCACCGGCGCCTTCAAGCCTTTCATGATCGAGTCACGCATGCCGGGGATGGAAACCAGGTGCAGCGTCTCCTGGATTGCCCGCCAATCGTCTTCGCCGACCAGGACGGCGTTGTTGCGCTTGCCTGTGATTTGCACCGGCGTATGGTGCTCCGCCGCCTCGTCGATCAGGCGGTAGAGGTTGGAGCGTGCCTCGGAGGCTTTGAGCGAAGTCATGGTGGAGGATCCTATAGCGTACGCAATAGCGTACCATTAAAACTTCATCCCGGCGAGCCCGCTTCGCCCAGGTCCCAGAACACCCCCGCCATGATCCGCAGCGCATCACGCGCCACCGAGGCCAGGAGATGTTCGTTGGGCGCATGCTGCGAGCACGCCGCGTACGAGTGCGGGATCCACACCGTCGGCATCCCGAGCACGTCGGCGAACACGTCGTTCGGCAGTGAGCCTCCGAGGTTGGGCAGGATCGCGGGCTTCGAACCCGTCGTGCGTTCCATCGATGCCGCAGCCCACTTGACCCACGGATGCTCGGGGTCCAGGCGCGTAGCCGCGAAGTACCCGTCCCGCGATGGCGTCAACTGCACCATCGAGAACCCGTTGGCATCGAGGTGGCGGCGCAGCGCGGGCACGATGTCGTCGGGGTCCACGCCAACCACATAGCGCAGCTGGCAATGGGCGTTTGCCCGCGGCGGGATCGCGTTGACGGGTTTGTCGGGATTACCCGTGACGAAAGCAAGCACCTCGAAGCTGCACCAGCCGAACACCCGCTCGGCGGGCGACAGGCCCGGCTCGCCCCAGTCGGTGTCGATCGACGGCCCCTCCTCACCGCCTTCGATGACGAGGTCAGAGAGCGCCTTGCGCACCGAAGGCGTCAGCGAATCCGGCCGCCATTCCGGAACGCGGATCGCGCCGTTCACGTCCGTGATCGAAGCGATCGCATGCGCGAGCACGATGCCCGGGTTGCGCAGCAGCCCGCCCCAGTTGCCCGAGTGGTGCCCGCCCTGCCTCAGGTCGAGGGTCAGATCGAAGTTGTACGCCCCGCGCGAGCCGAGAAAGATCGTCGGCCGTCCGGGCTGCAGGCGCGGGCCGTCGGAGGCGATCAACACGTCGGCCGAAAGCAGTTCCTTGTTCGCCGCGCAGACTTCTTTCAGGCCCGGCGAGCCCATCTCCTCGCCGGTCTCGATCAGCACCTTCATGTTGAAGCCGAGGCGCCCGCGCTGCTTGAGCACGGCCTCCATCGCAGCGAGGTTGATCGTGTGCTGGCCTTTGTTGTCCGCGGTTCCGCGTCCGTAGAGACGGTCGCCTTCGCGCGTGACCGTCCACGGCGACAGGCCTTTGCGCCACTGCTCGTCCTGCCCGCGAATGACGTCCCCGTGGCCGTAGGTCAGCACTGTCGGCAATGTAGGGCCCTCGATCCGCGAGGCCACGAGGAACGGCCCGCCCTTGGGCGAAGGGTTGGGGAGGATCGTGCAGTGGAATCCCTGGCGCTCGAGGCCGGGCTGCATTTCTTCCTTAACGTAGGCTGACAACGCGGCGGCACGCTCGGGATTCTGGCTTTCGGTGGGGATCGCCACCCGGCGCGTCAGGTCGGCGAGGAAGCCGCCCGCGTCGAAGTAATTCTCAATGTCGCTTATGGTTGCTGCGCGGCTCATCCCACGTCTCCAAATTGTAATTCGTCCATGGGATACTGCCACAATGCAGCCCTCCCCAGCCGATCCGGCCATGCTGGCCTACTACGCCGACCGCGCCGGCGTATACGACCGCATCTATGCCAAGCCCGAACGGCAGCCGGACCTCCGGATCCTGGAAACGGAAATCCCGGCCGCACTCGCGGGACGGGACGTCATCGAAGTGGCGTGCGGCACGGGCTATTGGACGCAGCACATCGCTCGCACCGCGCGGCGCGTCCTCGCCACCGACCTCACCGACGAGACGCTGCAGATCGCCCGCACGAAGTCCCTGCCTGAGGCCGTCGTCGAGTTGGCAATCGCCGATGCGTACAACCTGCCGGCCGAGCGCGGCCCCTTCGACGGCGCACTGGCGGTGTTCTGGTGGTCCCACCTGCGGCCCGCGGAATGTCGTGCCTTCCTCGGGTCGCTACGCAAGTGCCTCTCGCCCGGCGCGCTGGTCATCCTCGTGGACAACCTCTATGTGGAAGGCAACAGCTCGCCGATTTCGCGGCGCGATGCCGAAGGCAATACATGGCAGGCGCGCAAGCTCGGCAGCGGCGCCACGCATGAAGTGCTGAAGAATTTCCCGACCGAAGATGAACTGCATGCTGCTGTGAAAGGGTTCGGCAGCAACTGCCGATACCGAGCGCTGGAGTACTACTGGGTCTTCACTTTCGAAGCGAACTGATCCCTCAGTCCTTCTTCCTGTTCCTGACCAGGGCTTCCAACCCGGCCAACGCCTTGTGCGTGGCTTGCGTCTTGTCCGCTTGCCGGGATTCGCCGCCCGCCTGCGCATCCACCATGCGCGCATGCTCGTTCTCGTGGCAGTAGATGCACAACAGTTCCCAGTTCGAGCCGTCGAGCGGATTGTCGTCGTGGTTGCCGTTCTTGTGATGGACAGTCAGTTCCCGCAGACGCGAAGCGGGGAACTCCCTCGCGCAGCGGCCGCAGATCCAAGGGAAAAGCTTGAGGGCCCTTTCCCGGTATGAAGATTCGCTCGCCATGTCAGTCCAAGCTCGAAAGCCTGGCCCTCACCTTCTGCAGGAACTGCTCCCTCTTCCCGGCCGACGCGCTCTCCATCCCGTACAGCGGCAGCCAGAACCGCTTCGCACTGGCCGGCAGCAACCGCGACAACCCGCGCATCAGCACCTTGCGCGACGGGTTGCCCATGTACAGCAGCATGAACCACCACGGCGATCCGTAGGTCGTGACGGCACCGAAGACCCGGATGTGGCCCAGCAGCGGGCGGATGGCCCCGGAGCCGAACTCGAAGGCCACGCCGGGTACCCATACCCGGTCGAAGTAGCCCTTGAGGATGGCCGGCATGCCGTACCACCACGTGGGAAACACGAGGACCACGCCTTCGGCCGCCCGCAACCGGGTCACGTGCTCCGCGACCCCGGCGGAATTTTCCGGGAACTTCTTGTAGAGGGACCTCGCCTCAGAGGACAGCACTGCATCGAACCCTTCCGCATAGAGGTCGCATAGGTCCACCTCATGGCCCGCGTCGCGCAGGGCCTGCATCGCGCAGTCACGCACCGCCGAAGCAAAACTCCCGGCAACGGGGTGGGCGTAGAGCAGCAGGATCTTCAATTGGCTTTTCCTTTGAGCTTCAGGGCCCAGTACTCGCCCACCAGGTCCACGCCGAAGCTGTGGTGCGGCTCGGTCTCGACCAGCGTGAACCCGGCCTGCTTGTAGATGTGCCGCGCGGCCAGCAGGTTGGCCTGCGTCCAGAGCACCAGCTTGCGGTACCCGAGCGCGCGCGCATGCTCGATGCATTCCGCAACCAGGCGGTGGCCGAGCCCCTGCCCGCGCGCTTTAGGGTCGATGACCAGCAGGCGCAGCTTGGCCACGGTGCGGGACTGCTGCACCAGGAACACCGAGCCCACGCGCTCGCCGCCGAGCTCTGCGATCCAGCACCGCTCGCGCTCCGGGTTGAACTTGCGCAGGAACTGCGCTGCGATCTCGGCCACCAGCGCCTCGAAAGTTTCATCGAACCCGAACTCGCGCGCGTAGAGCTCGCCGTGGACTGACACCACCCAACCGATGTCGCCGGGGCGGTGCGTGCGAACTGTGATTCCGGGCATGGCGGCGCTACTTCCTCGCGTCGAGCTCTTCCCAGCGCGTGAGCGCGGCAAGCAGCTCGTCCTCGATCTGGGCGGTGCGCTTCTGCAGCTTCACCGCTTCGTCGGCCTTGTCCTGGTACAGCGCCGGGTCCGAGAGGCGCGCGGCGATGGCAGCCTGCTCCTTCTCGAGCGTATCGATGCGGCCCGGCAGATCGGCCAGCTCACGGCTTTCCTTGTAGTTGAGCTTTACCTTGGCGGGCTTCTTCTGCGCGGTGGCCGCTTTTTTCTCTTCGCGCACCGCCTCCGCCTTGGCCTCGGCGCGCCCGGCCTTGCTGAAGCGCTGCCAGTCGCTGTAGCCGCCGGCATATTCCTTCCAGCCGCCCTCGCCTTCGCTCGCGATGGTCTGCGTCACGACGTTGTCGAGAAAGGTCCGGTCGTGGCTGACGAGGAAGAGCGTGCCCTTGTAGGTCTGCAGCAACTCTTCGAGCAGCTCCAGCGTCTCGATGTCGAGGTCGTTGGTCGGTTCGTCCAGCACCAGCACGTTGGCCGGCCGGCTGAACAGGCGCGCAAGCAGCAGGCGGTTGCGTTCGCCACCGGACAGCGACTTCACCAGCGCCTTGGCGCGCTCGGGCGGAAAGAGGAAATCCCCGAGGTAGCTGATGACGTGCTTCCTGATCCCGTCGACCTCGACGAAATCCGCGCCCGGGTTGATCGTGTCGGACAGCGTGGCCTCTTCGTCGAGGCCGGCGCGGAACTGGTCGAAGTAGGCCACGGCCAGCTTGGTGCCGAGCTGCACGGTGCCGGCATCGGGCTGGATCTCGCCGAGGATGAGTTTGAGCAGCGTGGTCTTGCCACTGCCGTTCGGGCCGATCAGGCCGATCTTGTCGCCGCGCAACAGGCGGCACGAGAAGTCCTTCACCACGTCACGGCCGCCGTAGGTCTTGGTGACGCCTTCGAGCTCGGCCACCAGCTTGCCGGAACGCTCGGCCTCGCCGATCTGCAATTCCACCTTGCCGACGCGCTCGCGGCGCGCCGCGCGCTCGAGGCGCAGTTGCTCGAGCCGCAGCACACGGCCTTCGTTGCGGGTGCGCCGAGCCTCGACGCCCTTCCTGATCCACACCTCCTCCTGCGCGAGGAACTTGTCGAACTTGCGGTTGTGGACCGCCTCGGTGGCGAGGTCTTCGGCCTTGCGGATCTGGTAGGCGCTGAAGTTGCCCGAATACGTGGTGAGATAGCCGCGGTCGAGCTCGATGATCTCGTTGGCCACCGAGTCGAGGAAGCTGCGGTCGTGGGTGACGAAGAGCACGCTGCCGGGATAAGACTGCATCACGCCTTCCAGCCATTCGATCGAGGCCACGTCGAGGTGGTTGGTCGGCTCGTCGAGCAGCAGCAGGCCGGGCTCCAGCACCAGCGCGCGCGCCAGGGCCACGCGCTTCTTCAGGCCGCCGGAAAGTTCGTCCACCTTGCGGTCCGGGTCGAGCGACAAGCGCGTCAGCGTGCTGTCGACCTTGTGCTGCAGGCTCCAGCCGTTGGTCGCGTCGAGCTGCTCCTGCAGTTCGTGCATGCGCGCGGCAAGCGCCTCGTTCTCGTGGTCCTCGGCGAAGGCATGCGCCGCCGCGTGGTACTCGACCAGCAACTGGTTGCCCTTGCCCAGGCCCTCGGCCACGGCTTCGAACACCGTGAGTCCCGGCTCGAAAAGGGGTTCTTGCGAGACGGTGGCGAGCTTGAGGTCGGGCGCGCGCCAGACCTTGCCGTCATCGCACTTGGACGTGCCTTCGATCACGCGCAGCAGGCTGGACTTGCCCGTGCCGTTGCGGCCGATGAGGCCGATGCGCCGGCCCGGTTCGATAACCAGGTCCACATGATCGAGCAACGGCACATGCCCGAACGCGAGGGAGACTTCGGAGAGCTGGATCAGCGGCATGAGTGGCTAGTTCCCTGCGGCGGGTAAAGCCGCGCGTTTTGCATCGAGTGTGCGGTCGAGGAAGTCGAGCCGGTCCTGTCCCCAGAAACGCTCGCCGTCGAGAACGTAGGTCGGGGCACCGAACACACCGCATTCCACGGCTTCGTCGCTATAGCGCTTGTAGAGGGCCTGTACGGCCGCGCTGGTTTCGGCAGCGACGAGCGCATCGCCATCCATGCCGTTTTCCTTTGCGATCGCGCGGCGGACCTCCGAGTTGGACGTGTCCCGCTCCTCCGCCCACAACGCGCGCAAGAGCGCGTGCGACAAGCGCAGCGCGTCCAGCCCCGCATCCTGCGCGGCAATCACCATCCAGCCGGGCGGCTTGTTCCAGCCCGCGGGCTTGCCGTCGGCTGGGTAGAACTTCGGCTCGAGCACGAGCGGCATGCCGAGATACTTGCGCCAGCGGTCGAGTTCCAGCGAGTGATAGGTGCGGCGCGGCTCCGGGCGCGTGCGGATCGGCACGCCGCCGGTCTTCGGCGCCACGTCCTGGAAGTCGTAGGGCTTCAGCACCAGCTTCACGCCGTGGCGCCGGACGATGTCCTGGATCTTGGGGCCGGCGAAGTAGGCCCACGGCGAGGAGAGGCTGTAAAAACAGGATACTTCGATCATGGGACGGTCTCGATGCGGGGATCGGCGGGATAATCACGCCTCGAAGGGGGCAGAGTTTAAATGATCGACGGACTGAAAGCGCTCGAAATCGAGGCAAAACGGCAGTTGCACCAGCTGAACTGGCCGGCGCCCAACTGGGTGCCCCCATTGGCGGGGCCCGACGGGCAGCCCGTCCTCGACGTGCTGGTGGTGGGCGGCGGCATGTGCGGGCAGGCGGCGGGCTACGCGCTGATGCGCGAAGGCGTGCGCAACTTCCGCATCGTCGAGCGCCAGCCCGAGGGGCTCGAAGGCCCCTGGACGACCTTCGCCCGGATGGACACCCTGCGCTCCCCCAAGCACCTGACCGGACCCGACCTTGGTGTACCGGCCCTCACCTTTCGCGCCTGGTACGAGGCGCAGCACGGTGTATCGGGCTGGAATGCGCTTTACAAGATCCCGCGGCGCGAATGGGCTGAATACCTGGTGTGGGTACGCAAGGCGGCCGGCGTGCCGGTGGACAACGGGACCGAAGTCACGGGCCTAGACCTCGACGGATCTTACGTCCGGGTCCGCCTCGATGGCGTACGGGGCAAGGAAACGTTCTTCGCGCGCAAGGTGGTGCTCGCGCTCGGACGCGACGGCAGCGGCGCGCCGCGCTGGCCGGACTTCCCCTCCTTCGTGCCGGACAGCGCAGATTCGAAGGCCCGCATCTTCCATTCGGCGGACGACATCGATTTCGCCGCCCTGAAAGGCAAGCGCGTGGGCGTGCTTGGCGCCGGGGCGTCAGGGTTCGACAACGCCGGCACGGCCCTCGAAGCCGGTGCGGCCGAGGTCACGATGTTCGCGCGCCGCCCTTACCTGCCGCAGGTGAACAAGTCCAAGTGGACGGCGTTCCCGGGATTCCTGCGCGGGTTCCACAGCCTCGACGACACGCGGCGCTGGAACTACTTCACCTACATTTTTTCCGAGCAGGTGCCGCCGCCGTTCGAGTCGGTCCTGCGCTGCGAGAAGCATGCGGGATTTTCGCTACGACTCGGGGAACCCTGGACCGACCTCGCGGCTGACGCCGATCGCGTCACCGTCACCACGCCCAAGGGCCGGCAGGACTTCGACACGGTTGTCGTGGCCACCGGCTTCGACGTGAACATGATGGACCGGCCCGAGGTCAGTGCGTTTCGCGACCAGGTCGCCCTCTGGTCCGACCGGGTCCCGGCGGCCGAAGCGAAGGCCTATCCCGAGGAAGCGCGGTTCCCTTACCTCGGCGCAGGGTTCGAACTGCTGCCGCGCTCGCCCGAGGCCGACCAGGGCGTGCGCAACGTGCATGTCTTCAACTGGGGCTGCACGATGAGCCACGGGGCGCTGGCAGGCGACATCCCGGGCCTCGCCATCGGCGCGAACCGGCTGGTGGAAGGGATCGTGCGGGACCTCTTCGTAGCGGATTCGGACAGGCTGTTCGACACCCTGCTCGCCCACGAAGAGGAAGAACTCAAGCCGACCCGGCACTACGTGCCCAAGGACAAGCGCTAGGGCGCTTTCAGTCGACGCTCGCCCCCGACTGCTTGACCACCGCAGCCCACGCCGCGCGGTCGGCCTTCACCGTCGCGCGGAACTGCTCCGGTGTTTCGTAGCGCGGGGTATTACCGAGTTCCAGCAGCCGTTGGCGCACGGCGGGCGTTTCCACCGCCTTCTTCACTGCGGCGTTCAGCGCGTTGAGCACCTGCGAATCCATGCCCTTGGGGCCGTGCAGCCCGAACCAGATGTAGCTTTCGTAGCCCGGCACCCCGGCCTCGGCCACGGTGGGTACATCAGGCACCGCCGATACACGGGTCTTCGTCGTCACGCCGAGCAGCCGCACCTTGCCGGCCTTCCACTGGCCGAGCACCGACTGCACCTGGTTGAAGATGCAGCAGACATCGCCCTTCACCACGGCGGCCAGCGCCTCCGGGCCGCCCTTGTAGGGCACGTGCACCATGTTCACGCCGGTGCGCGCAATGAAGTCTGCAAATGCCAGGTGCGTTCCTGTGCCGTTGCCGGTGGAGGCATAGTTGTACTTGCCCGGGTTGGCCTTCACCTTCTCGACGAATTCCTTCACGGTCTTCACGTCGATGATGTCCGGGTTGATGGTCAGCACGTTGGAGACGTCGACCATCGGCGCGATGGCCGTGAAGTCGGCTTCGACATCGAACGGCAGGCGCTTGTACAACGCGGCATTCACGCCGTGCGTGGCGGCCGTGCTGAGGAGCAGCGTGTAGCCGTCGGGCTTGGCGCGCGCCACGGTTTCCGAGGCGAGGTTGCCGCCGGCGCCCGTGCGGTAGTCCATCACGATCTTCGCGCCGAGCGCCTGCTCCATCGGCACCTGGAAAAGGCGCGCGACGATGTCCACGCCCGACCCGGCCGGGAATCCCATCACAATCGTGATCGGGGCGGCACCGGGCCAGGGTTGCGCGAGGGCCGGCAGCGCCAGCAAGGTGGCAACAAGACTCAATAGCAGGCGTTTCATGGGGGAGTCCTTCAGGGGTGAAGTGACAAGCTTACGCGGGAACCGCGCGCAGGATCAATCCGTGCCTGCAGGTCTTTGCTTATGCCGGCGGATGAAATCGGCGAGCACCGCATTGAAGCGCACCGCTTCGTCGACGAAAAGCGCATGCCCCGCCGCCTCGAAGAGCTCCACCCGGGTGCCCGGCCGGTTGGCCTTGAGGCTTTCGGCCTGGGCGGCGAATTGCGGCGTCACCGCGTAGAGCAACGGCTTGGAGAATCGATGGGCCGTGTCGCGCCAGCGCTCGCGCGGGATGCGTTCGCCGGGAAACAGCGACAGGCTCTGCTCGAGCGGGATGCGCAGCGCGCCGTCACGCAGCGCAAGCAGTTCCGGCTCAGGCTGCTGGGAGCGGAACATTGCACGGACGAACCCGTCGACCACGGCGGCGCGATCGCGCCGGAGTTCATCCTGGAACCCAGGCACTGCGGGATTGCGCGGTGCCGGCGCCAGCCCCTCGCCCACCGAGCTGTCCACGATCACCAGCGCAGACAGCGCCGCATCGCCATGGTCATGGACATACTGCAGCGCTTCGAGCGAACCGAGCGACCACGTCACCAGCACGACCGGTGCGTGGCGGGAGACGAACTCATGGATGTCCTCGGCACGGCGCTCGGTGTTGAACCCCTCGGCAGGACTGTCGGACTCGCCCTGGCCACGCGGATCGAGAGCCACGACGCGATGGTTCGCGCCCAGCGCCTCAAGTTGCCTGCGCCAGATCGAGGCCGGCATCGACCAGCCCGGCACGAAGGCGATGGCCGGCTCCCCCGGGCGCGACTCGCCGGCCTCGATGACGCGCAGGCGCACGCCGTCGGTGGTGGTGAAATGGGTGCTTTTAAGGTCCACCTGCGCAGGGTGCAGCGCCGCGACCAGGGTTGCAAGCGCTGCCGCAAGGAGCGCTGCGGGAATCACATCACTGGACGCGCTTGGCGGTCGAGCGCAGCACGAGGCCCCGGCTGCGCTGCGAGTCGATCGCGGCGGCATCGGCCTGTGCGGTCTGCACCGGACGCTGCCCGACCAGCACGTTGGAGCGCTCGTCGCGCGCATCGTGGAACTGGTAGCCGAACGTGAACGGCAGCTGCGAGGACAACTGCGACTTGAAGGCGCGGTCCAGGCTCGCCTGGTAGGCGCGCTCGAACGGCGGGATAGGCACGCCGTACTTGCCGTAGAGCTGCACCTTCCAACCACGCGCCTCGAGCTGGGCGTACGGGAGACCGGAATCGTCCTGCACGAGGAAGCCGCTCGCATCGAGCAACGCGTCGCGGATCATGCGGAATTCGTTGCCGTGCAGCAGGTAGGAGGCGGACTTGATGAAGGTCGTCGTGGTGCCCAGACTGCGGATGAACGCAAGGAACTCTGGGTAGTGCGCGAGACCGCGATCGGTCGCATCCACGGTGAAGTAGTGCACCCGGCGCGTGACGGCCGAACCCGGCGCGCGGAATTCGATCGTCACCCCGCGCAGCTGGCGCATCGGCTTGCCCTTGGGCGCCGCGGTGGGACGCTCCCCGGGCGGGAATTCAAACGGGCGCACGCGAAGGATGTCGACCCCGGACAGCGCCATCGAAATCATGAACAGCGGCAACACCCCGCGCAGCTGCGCCGTGCGCAGCTGGCGCGACATGTTTTCGGTGATGAAGTAGTTGCGGCCGAAGAAGTCGGTGGTTGCCATGCGCACGTCCGTGACCATCCGCACCAGCTGCTTCTCGCCCATCGCCTCGATATCGGGGACGTCGCCGATGTGCTCGAGCCCGAACATCACGTAGGTCTCGCAGTCGGGGAACAGCCAGTAGGCGTTGAAGAAATCGGGGCCGCTGAAGGGATACAGCACGGTCTTGCCGTCCGGGCAGGTCTTCGAGATCGCCGTATCTCGCCAGGCCGTCATCGTGGCGACCTGCTTTTCGTTCATCCGGGCCCAGGCCGCCTTCATGTGGGCGCTGTGCTCCTTCCAGGCCTCGGTCTCGGAGAACTCGACGTGCGCCGGGTACATCGGCGACAGTCCCGAAATCAGGCGCGCAGTGGAGTTGGTTTTCCATTGCGCGCCCAGGTCCTGGTCGGTCCGGAGGGACTGGGCCTGGGTGCCGAAGACTGCGAGGGAGGAAAGGAAGGCGGTGACCAGGGCCGCAAAGCGGCTCTTCTTGTTCTGGGGCATCAGGGTATCGGCGTAACCGGGGCATCCCGGCGGAACGGTTATTTGCTGGTAACCCTTGGATTTTACCAGCTTTTATCCTTATCTTCCCCCTGAAATCAGCAGGTTTGCCCCGGTCATGTAGGCCGCCTCGCCCGACATCAGCCAGACGATGGCTTCGGCGCATTCCTGGGCTGTCCCGATCCGGCCCATGGGCACCTGGGGAATAACCTTCTCCAGCCTGTCCGCGACCCCCGCCTCGGTATGGATCTCGGTTTCGATCAGCCCCGGCATGATCGCATTGACGCGAATGCCTTCGCCCGCGAACTCCTTCGCCGACCCCGTGGTGATGCTGTTGACCGCGCCCTTGGCTGCCGCATACGGGATCCACTGGTTGGCGCCGCCGAGTTGCGCCGCAACCGAAGAAACGTTGACGATCGTGCCGCCGGTCCCGCCCTGCTTGGTCGACATGCGGCGGACCGCCTGCTGCGTGCAGAGCAGCGTCCCCATCACGTTGACTTCGAGCACGCGCCGCAAGGTGTCGGGATCGAACGTGTCCAGCCTTCCGGCACGGCCCGTGATCCCTGCGTTGTTCACGAGGGACGTCAGGCGCCCGAGTTCGCGGTCCACGGTCTCGAACAGGCGCGCCACGTCGGCTTCCTTCGAGGTATCGGCCTGCACGGCGATCGCCTTGCCGCCGCCCGCGCGGATTTCGGCCACGACCGCCTCCGCGCGCTCGGGCTTGTTGAGGTAGTTCACGCAAACCGCCCAGCCGCGCTTCGCCGCCAGCAGCGCGCTCGCCGCCCCTATGCCGCGTCCCGATCCCGTGATGAGTGCTATGCCTGACATGCTTACCGCCCCTATTCGAGTTTCATTGTCTGGATGATGGGCCGGAACTGGTCCATCTGTTTCTTCAGGATCGCATCCTGCTCCGCGGGCGAAGAAGCGACCGGTTCCGCAGCCAGGTCGAGGAGGCGCTTGGTCACGTCCGGGTGGCGCACTGCCGCCGCGGTTTCCTTCTGCAACCGGTCGATGATGTCGCGCGGCGTCTTGGCCGCGACGAAAATCCCGTTCCAGCCATCCGCCTCGAGCAGCGGGAAGCCCTGTTCGCGCACGGTAGGTACATCCGGCAAGTCCGGGACGCGCTTGCCCGAATGCGTCGCCAGCGCCTTCAGTTTGCCCGACTTGATGTCGGCCAGCGACGAGGAGATCTGGTCGCCGCCCATATGCAGCCGCGCGGCGAGCAACTCCTGCTTCAGCGGCGCGGCCCCCTTGAAGGGAATATGGGTCATCTCGATCCCCGCATCCCGCTTGAGCGCCTCGCCCATGACGTTCATGAAGGATCCCGGCCCGGTCGAGCCGTAGCTGAAGGCCGTCCCCCGCTCCTTCTTCACCAGCGCGACAAACTCCTTGAGGTCGCGCGCAGCCACGCCCGTGCTGGCGGTCATCACCAGCGGCACGTTGGCGGCAATGGACACGCCGGCAAAATCCGTGTCCACGTTGTACGGCGAACGCCCGGCCAGCGCCAGCGCGACCGAAGCCATCGGGAAGGTGATGTTGTGCATCAGCAGGGTGTGGCCGTCCGGGGCGGACTTGGCCACCACGTCGGCGCCGATCGAGCCGCCTGCCCCGCCGCGATTTTCCACCACCACCGGCTGGCCGAAGGCCTCGCTCATGCGCTGCGCCACCAGCCTGGCGATGATGTCCGTGGTCCCGCCGGCAGGAAACGGAACAACCATCCTGAGCGGCTTGTTCGGGAACGCCTGGGCACAAACGCCCGTCGATACCCCAATGGCCAGCGCAGCACAGGCCGCGCCCAACACCTTTCCGGCGAGTCTCATCGTTGTCTCCTCGAATTTGAATTGTTATGGATTGCAAAATACCAGCTACCCCGGCGCGGCGCCACCACATCCGGGCCTATGCCAGAAGGAAAAAACCCGCCGCTGTACCGGCCCTGCCGGAGCAGCGCGGCTAGTGTAGTGCTTCGTTCTGTTTGGAACTTAAGCGGCTGTTGGCGCGAATGACCTTGGCAAGGATGTCATTGGCCTTGGCAGTCCATACGAAAGGCTTGGGATTTTTATTGTGCAAATCGATGTACTCCTTGATTGCAGTGGTCA
>CAMAXP010000046.1 GCA_945862265.1 Bordetella parapertussis | reverse complement strand
TTCAGGATCACCCGCCCGTACTTGGCATAGGTGTAGTTCCTGAAGTCCGCGCCTTCGTCCACGAACCGCTTGCCCTCGGCGTTGATGTACACGCCCCAGGGGTAGGAGTGCTTCTGGAACTGGTCGCCTACCGCGAGGTCGCCGAACTCGGGTGCGTTCCGCTCCCAGGCCACCGCGTGGCAGCCCGACCAGTTGCCGGTCGGCGCCGCGCCGATGTCCATCGCCATCTTGAGCACGTCGCCGGTGTTGAAGCGCGTGCCGCGGACCTTGGCCAGTTCCCAGCCCGGTCCGAGGTAGCGGGCGCGCATCTCCGGGTTGGCCTGGAAGCCGCCGCCGGCGAGCACGACCGACTTGGCGAACACCTCGGTGGTCTTGCCTTTGTACTTGACCTTCACGCCCTTCACGCCGTCGTCGTCGGCGATCAGGCTGGTGGCCCGGGCCTCGTACCAGACCTCGATGCCGTTCTTCTTCGCGGCATTGGTCAGGTTCTCCACCAGTCCCGGCCCGCCGCCCACGGCTTCCACCGTCAGCCCGCCCCAGAACTTGAACCGGCCGTTGATGTTGAACGCCTGCCGGCCCCAGGCCGCCGTGAAGCGCACGCCCTTGGAGCGCATCCACGCCACGGTGTCGAGGCTCTTCTTGACCAGGATCTCGGTCAGGTCCGGATCGCAGCGGTATTCGGTGACCCGCGCCATGTCGTCGAGGAACTGGTCCTCGGTGTAGGTGCCGAAGTCGGTGCGCTCGATTTCCTCGGGGGAGAGGTCGGGGATCGGGCGCTTCAGGTCCTCGACCCCGTTGTAGGCCACGCGCATGAGGCCCGCGGTGAAGCGCGAGTTGCCGCCGGCTTCGTCTTCGGGGGAGCGTTCCAGCACGAGCACGCGCTGCACAGTCTCGCGCGCGGACAGTGCCGCGCAAAAGGCGGCGTTGCCGCCGCCGATCACAACCACATCATAGGCATTGCTCATCTCTTCTCCGCTTCAGATCCAGCCACCGTTCGCACGCACCACCTGCCCGGTCATCCAGCTCGATTCCGGACCGGCCAGGAACGCAACGACGCTGGCCACCTCCTCGGGCTTGCCCACGCGGTTTAGCGGCGAAAATCCCGCCGAAAACTGCAGCTGCGCCTCGCTCTTGCCCTTGCGGAACAGCGCCGTGTCGATCGGGCCCGGCGCCACCGCGTTCACGGTGATGCGCTTTCCGGCAAGCTCCCGCGCCAGGACACGCGTCAACCCCTCCACCGCGGCTTTGCTCGCCGCATACGCGCCAAAGCCGGGCCGTGCGGTCAGGCTCAGCGTAGTCGCGATGCTGACGATCCGGCCGTCCTCCGCGAGGCGCTTGGCGGCTTCGCGCATCACGAGGAACACACCCTTGGCGTTGACCTGCATGACGCGGTCGAAATCGGCTTCCGACGTATCCGCGATCGGGGCCGCGGCCACGTTTATGCCCGCGTTGTTCACGACCACGTCGATCCGCCCGAACGCGGCCTGGACTGCGTCGAACAGGGCCTTTACGCCCGCGGCGTCGGCGACATTCGCGCTGAATGCCTTCGCCTTGCCACCGGCCGCTTCGATGCGGCGCACGGTCTCGGCCGCGCCTGCAGCATCCTCTCCGTAGTGGACCGCGATGGAAGCGCCGTCGGCGGCAAGCCTCTCGGCTATCGTCTGCCCGATCCCTTTGGACGCGCCCGTAACCAGCGCCACTTTGCCGCGATTGTCAGCTTTCACTCTGTACCTCTCAGTTGGAAATCATTTCGTGGGGCCGGTCACAGCCAAAGGATCTTCTTGCGGTAGTCGAGGTCGGTCAGCAGGGGCTCGGCGGGCCCCTTATGGAAGACAGCGCCGCGCTCGAGCGCGAAGACGCGGTCGGCGAGCGCCAGCACCAGGTCGAGGTTGTGCTCCACGATGACGATCGACGTTTCCCCGCGCAGCCGGTCGAACACGGTGAACAGTTCCTGCACGATGGAAGGGGCCAGGCCCTCGAAAGGCTCGTCGAGCAACAGCAGCTTCACGTTGCCCGACAACGCCCGCGCCACCGCCACCATCTGCTGCTCTCCGCCGGAGAGGTAGTCCGCGGCGACGTTCATGCGCGCCTTGAGGCGCGGGAAGAACTCGAGGATCTTCTCCTCGCTCCAGACCGTGCCCTGGCTGCCGTCGGTCTTGCGCGCAAGGCGCCCGAGCGAAAGGTTCTCGGCCACCGTCATCCCGGCGAACAGGCCGCGGCCCTGCGGCACGTACCCGACGCCAAGGCGTGCGATGTCGGGCGCCGGCAACCCGGCGATGTTGCGGCCGTCATACTCGATCGTGCCCGAAGCCGGCGCAAGCAACCCCGCGAGCGCCTTGAGCAGCGTGGATTTGCCCGCCCCGTTGCGGCCGAGAAGCGCCACAATCTCGCCGTTGCGAACGTCCAGCGTCGCGTCGTTCAGGATGTGGCTCTTGCCGTAAAAGGCGTTGACTTTCTCGAAGCGCAGCAATTGTGCGCGCTCGCGCGCTTCGCCCGCGACGCGCCCCGTCACAGGTGGCGTGCCGGTGCCGGTGTAGACCTCCTGGACGCGAGCGTCATTGCGCACCGCGTCGGGGGTGCCCGCCATCAGCACTTCGCCCTGGTTCATGACGGTGACGATCTGAGAAAAGCCCAGCACACGGTCGATGTCGTGTTCGACGATCAGCACGGGAATGGCGTTTGCGACGGACTTGATCAAGTTCGATACTCGCTCGCGCTCCGCGGCGGCCAGGCCGGCCAGCGGCTCGTCTAAGAGCAGCACCTTGGGCTTGGAGCCGAGCGCAATGCCCAGGTCCACCAGCCTCTGGCCGCCGTAGGAGAGGTCGCCGCCTGGGATCCCCTCTATGCCTTCGAGCCCGAGGAAGCGCACGAGTTCCGCCGTCTCGGCATTCACCTCGGCATAGCTGTCGGCATCGCGCCACAGGTTAAAGCGCCCGGGGTCGCGCGCCTGCAGAGAGAGGCGCAGGTTTTCGTGGATCGACAGGCCGCGGAACAGGTTGGTAATCTGGAATGAGCGCGCCACGCCGCGCTCGCAGATGCGGTGCGTCGCCAGGCCCTGGATCGCCTCGCCGTGCAGCCGCACCGTGCCCTGGTTCGGCGGGAACAACCCGGAGACGATATTGAACAGCGTGGTCTTGCCGGCGCCGTTCGGGCCGATCAACGCATGGATCTGGCCCGCCTCGATGCGCAGGCTGGCATTCGATACGGCCTGTATGCCCCCGAAATGCCTGGACACGCTGTCGACTTCGAGCAGCGTGCCCGTCTGCACAGGGGGCCGCAGGAACGCGGGCAAGGGCAGCCCCTCGATGATCTTGCGCGCGCTCATCGCCGCCGCCTCCTCGAGCGGCGGCTTCCAGCGCCGCATCAACTGGGCCCAGATGCCGATCAGCCCGCCGGGCGAGTACATCACGAAACCGACGAACACCAGCCCGAACCAGAACAGCCAGTTGGAACTCCAGATCGAAAGCAGCTCGCGAAACAGGACGAAGAACACCGAACCCAGGGCCGGCCCGAGGATGCTGTGCATGCCGCCTATGACCACGATGGCAAGCATTTCGCCCGAGAATGCCACCGACACTGCGTCGGCTGACACGAGGAAGTGCAGGAACCCGAGCAGCGCGCCGGCCAGTCCCGTGACCATCGCCGAGATCACGAATGCGACCAGCCGGTAGCGGTCCACGGGATAGCCCTGGAAAGTCGCGCGCACCTGGTTCTCGCGAATCGCCACGAGCACATGCCCGAAGGGCGAGCGCGCTACACGCAGCAGCACGTAGAACACGCCGAACCCGATCGTGGCGCACAGGATGTAGTAGGTGACCGAGTCGCCGAAATCGAGCGGCCCGTAGCCGCCGCGCACGAGGCCGCCCAGCCCGTCCTCCCCCCCGGTGACCTCGGTCCAGCGAAAGCAGATCGTGTAGGTCAGCGCGGCGAGCGCAAGGGTCAGCAGCGAGAAATAGACGCCGCGCCGGCGCAGGATCAGCGCCCCCACCACGG
Source organism: Bordetella parapertussis (assembly GCA_945862265.1). Lineage (GTDB taxonomy): Bacteria > Pseudomonadota > Gammaproteobacteria > Burkholderiales > SG8-39 > SZAS-79. The sequence continues at coordinate 30,183 of CAMAXP010000046.1, read as the reverse complement.
CCGAAAGCACTGCGACGAACACGACCGAAAAAAGCAGCGGCAGCAGGAGCTGCCCGTGCAGCCAGTGCTTCTGCGCGAGCGCCGCGGCATAGGCGCCGATCCCGAACCATGCGCCGTGGCCGAATGAGACGAGGCCGGTGTAGCCGACCAGCAGGTTGAGCCCCATGGCCGCCATGGCGAAGATGATCATGGCGCTGGCGTTGTCCAGGGTCAGGCCGAGCAGCCGCATGGCCGCCGGAAGCGCGACGAGGCCCGCCAGCGCGATCAGCAGCGGGCGGTATTTCGAGTGCGCGCCGGGTTCGTTCATGTGCAGCGGCTCATTCGAATTTCTCGATGCGCTCGCCGAGCAGCCCGCGGGGACGGAACATGAGCACCAGGAACATGAGCACGTACATCGAAGCCTCTCCCGCGGCCGGGGCGAAATGGATCGTGATGCCGCGCACCACGCCTACGAGCAGCGCGGCCAGCACCACGCCCCAGAAGCTGCCGAGGCCGCCGATCACGACCACCACGAACGCGACCGTGATGATCTCCGCGCCCATGGCCGGGTGTACGATCGTGATCGGCGCGAACAGCGCGCCACCAAGCGCCGCCATGCCGACGCCAAGCACCACGATTGTGGTCATGTAGGGTTGCAGGCGGATCCCCAGCGCGGCGACCATGTCGGGCCGCTGTATGCCGGCGCGCACCACGCGCCCGAACGACGTCTTGTGCAGCAGCAGCCAGATGGCGGCGAGCACGGCCGCGACCACGGCGAGCAGCAGCAGTCGATAGCGCGAGAACATGAAGTCGCCCAGCATGAGCTGGCCCTTGAACCCGGGCGGCATGGATGCCGACAGCGGGGCGGCGCCCCAGAGCATGCGGATCAATTGTTCGGCCACCATCGCGAGGCCGAAGGTCACAAGGAGGCTCAGGATCGGGTCGGAGGTATAGAAGCGGCGCAGCAGGAACCGCTCGAACAGGATTCCCAAGCCCCCCACGGCTACCGGGGAGAGGACGACGGCGGGGCCGAACCCCGTGTGCTTCGCGATTTCGAGCGACACGTACGCGCCGAGCGCATAGAACGCGCCGTGCGCGAGGTTGACCACCCCGCCCACGCTGAAGATCAGCGACAGGCCGAGCGCGATCAGGAGGTAGTAGCCCCCGAGCACGAGGCCGTTGACGACCTGCTCGAGCAGGAACAGGAGTTGCACGATCAGTACCGGGATGCAGAGCGACGCGGCGGCGCGCCGGCAACCATTCCAGGCGCCGCCGTTTGCGAACCGCTCAGAACACGCAGGAGTTCTGCTCCTTGGGCGGGTTGATGATCTCCAACGACTGGTTCGCTGCAGGCACCGCGGCACCGAACGCGAGGAAGTCCTGCTTGTCCTTCGCCTGGCCCTTGGGCTTGACGGTGAACGGGTAGGCTTCCTGGACCAGTTGGTGGTCCCACGAGCGGAAATACCCCTTGCGCGCCTTGAGCAGATCGAACTCCGCCTGGGTCTCGAAATACGCAATCAGCTTTTCGGTGTCGGTGGATTTGGTCGCGTTGATGGCCTGCGCCAGGATCTTGAGCGAGACGTATTCGATCCACGCGTGGTTCTCGGGCCGCTTGCCGTGCTTCTTCATGAACGCGGCCACGAAAGCTTTCGAGCCGGGCACGTCGAGGTCGTGATGCCAGACGGTGGGCCAGATCCCGCCGAGGTTGCCGTCGCCCGCCGCCCACGCGTCCGCGGTGTTCAGGTTGAACCCCACGACCGGGTAGGGCAGGCCGAACTCGGCGTATTGCTTGACGAAGTTCGTGACCTGGTTGCCGCCCAGGTTCGTCGACACCACGTCGGGCCTGGCCTGGCGGATCTTCAGCAGGTAGGGGCTGAAGTCGGTGGCATCTGTTGGTATCAGTTCATCGCCGATCAGGCTGCCCTGGTTGGCGGCGAAGAAAGACTTGGCCGCTTTCGACAGGTCGTGCCCGAACAGGTAGTCGGAGGTAAGGCTGAAGAACTTCTTGCCCTTCACCAGATTGTCACGCATCAGGGCCTGGCCCACCGCGTTGACCATCACGGTCACCGGGATGTCGACGTGGAAGGTGTAGCGGTTGCAGTCCTTGCCGCGCAGGACGTCGGAACGCGCGCCCACACTCATGAACAGGCGCTTGTTGCGCGCCGCCACCTGCATGATCGTCTTGGCCGAAGCGGAGTTGATCTCGCCGAACAACAGGGTGGCGCCGTCGCGCTCAAGCATGCGCTGCGCCTTGGTCGCGGCCGTGGCCGGGTTGACCGAGTCCTCCGACATCACTTCGATCTGGCGTCCCATCACGCCGCCGGCCTTGTTGATCTCTTCCTCCGCCATCCTCATGCCGAGCACGGCGTACTCGCCGAGCGCGCCGAGAAAGCCCGTGAGGGGCGTGAGGTGCCCGATCTTGATCTTGTCCGACTGCCCCAGCACGATCGCCGGGAAGCCGAGTGCCAGCGCGCCTGCCGCGCCTGCCTTGAGTGCAGTCCTGCGGGATATGTTTCCCTTCTTGGTGTCTCCGTTCATTTCGACTCCTCCTCTAAGCTGTGGATGCTCCTGAACCCGCCGATTACGCAATGTTTCGCAATGCCGCAATTCAATTCACAGTATCGAATAAACCCACCGGACGCACAAGGCGCGCCGGCATTCGATTGCCAATTTCGACCGTGTGTTACGGACGGATGCCGAGCGATTTCGTAAGCCCGGAATAGACCTCGAACTGCTCGCGCGCGAACCGCTCCGTATCTGCCGGCGAACGGACCGCAGGCACGCCGCCAAATTTGGTGTTGCCGTCGATCCAGCCCTGATCCTGGGCCACACTCCGCATGATTTTGGTCCATTTCTCTATCAGGGCCGGCGCCATACCGGGCGGTCCGTACAACGCGCTCCAGCCAACCACCTTCTCGAGATCCGCATAGCCCTGCTCCCGTGCTGTCGGCACGTCGGGGAACTCCTTCATGCGCTCGGGCATGAACACCGCCAGGCCGCGTAGCCTGCCCGAGCGCACGGGATTCACGAGCGCAGTGGTGCTGGCGCAGTGGAAATTGACCTGGCCGCCGAGCATGGCGACCACCACGTCCTGGTCGCTCTTGTAAGGCACATTGACCGCCGCGTCGCGGCCGAGGCCGGCGAGGGAGAACAGCAACTGCGTCGCCATGTAAGGCAGCGAGCCTTCGCCTGAGGACGAATAGTTCAGCTTGCCCGGATTGCGCTTCATGTACTCGACCAGTTCCACGAGCGAGCGGGCAGGTTCCTCCGCGCGCACGACGCAGGCAGTGGGATTGAGCTCGAGCACCGAGAGGAACGTGAAGTCGTTCCATTTGTAAGGCGTGGCCGGATCAATGGCCGGAAGCGCCGCCTGTGCGCCCACCCGGGCAATGAGCAGGGTATAGCCGTCGGGCGCGGCGTTGCGCACCTGCTGGGAGCCCAGCGCGCCTTGCGCACCGGGGCGATTCATCACAATGATCTTCTGCCCGAGAGCCTTGTCGGCATGGAAGGCAAGGTTGCGGGCCGCGAGGTCGGTGGGCCCCCCAGCCGCATATGGAACCATCAGTGTGACCGGCCGGTCCGGATACTGCGCCCAGAGCGGAAAGGATGCGGATGCCAGGACAACCATTCCGGCACGCCAGACTGCATGCATCATTTCCTTCACGAGTCGCTCCTTTGCGGTATGCGCCAACTGCATCGCGTATCGCGGAAAATTATCCCACAATATCGTTGAATACTTTATATTGTGAAAACTATAAGAGAGGCGCTCGTCACCGAATTCGAAGCGCCGACGAAGGAGACAAGGATGAAAATTCTGCACCCTTTCCTGTGCGCGATCCTCTGTGCATTCGGCGGATTCGCCCAGGCCCAGCCCTACCCGTCCAAGGCGGTGAAGCTGGTGGTCGCCTATCCTCCCGGAGGCGTGGTCGACATCGTGGCGCGGACCATCGCCGGCCCGCTCGGCGCCGCACTCAAGGAATCGGTGGTCGTGGAGAACCGCAGCGGGGCGGGCGGCTTTGTCGGGCACGCCTCGGTGGCCAAGTCCGCCCCGGACGGTTACACGCTGCTGCTCTCCGCCGCCGGGCCGTTGGTCAGCACAAAGATGTACAAGAGCGTCCCCTATGACCCGGTCAACGACTTCACGGGGATCGCCATGGTCGGGGAAACCGACGTCCTGCTTGTGGCATCCACGCCATTCCAGGCGCGCTCCCTCGCGCAGCTGGTCGAACTGGCGAAGGCCAGTCCGGGCAAGGTCAACCTGTCGATAAATTCCATCGGTTCGTTCCACCACCTGCTCTCCGAATTGTTCATGCTGAGAGCCGGCGTGCAGTTGAACCGCGTACCCTACAAGGGCGCCGGACAGGTCATTCCGGATCTCCTTTCGGGCGTGATCGACGTGCACATGGAAAGCTTCCCCCTAGTCCAGCAGTACATCAAGTCCGGCCGCCTGCATCCCCTCGCGGTTGCGACGGACAGCCGGCTCGAGGCCCTGCCCGATACGCCCACATTCCGCGAGCTCGGTTATACCGACATGACGGGTTCCCCGTGGTACGCGCTGGTCGCGCCGGCCGGGACGCCGAAGGAAATCGTCGACCGCCTCAACCGCGAGACGAACGAACTGCTGCGCCAGCCCGAGGTCAAGGCGCAATTCGCCAAGAGCGGCGTGAAGATCGTTTCGGCGGGCGTGGATGAGACGGGCAAGTTCATTCGCACCGAGATCCAGCGCGTCGGCCGGATCGTGGCCGAAACGGGCGTAAAGGCCAATTGAGCCCCGCCCCCGATCCCTCCGGACTGGAAAAGCCATGACCCAGACAGAATCCACCCCTTCACTGCAGGTGTTAGAAAACGACCAGGCCTGGTACGGGCGCGACCTGGCGCGCCGCTCGGACTGGATCTACCACCTCACCCCCAGGCAGGTGGATGAGCTCGACCGGGCCGTGCAGTCCTTCGAGTCCGCCGGGATCGAGCTGATCGGGATGAGGAAGGAGCATTTCCCGCTCGACGACCTGGGCCGCACCCTCACGCAGTTGCGCCGGGAGATGCTGCACGGCCGGGGATTCTTCCTGATGCGCGGCGTTCCTGTGCATCGGTATGACGCCAGGCAGGCGTCGATCGCGTTCTTCGGCATGGGACACCACCTGGGCGAGCCCGTCTCGCAAAACGGCAAGGGCCACATCCTGGGGCACGTGAAGAACCTCGGCATGGATTTCAAGGACCCGGATACTCGCGGCTACCAGACCAGTGCGCGCCTTGCATACCACACCGACTATTCCGACGTGGTCGGCCTCCTCTGCCTCAAGACGTCGAAGTCCGGAGGCGCTTCCAGCATCGTCAGCTCGACCACGCTCTGGAACGAACTCGTGCGCCGCCGTCCCGACCTGGCCGCGGCGCTGGCCATGCCGCTTCACTACACCCGCTGGGGCGAAATTCCCGCCGGACGCCAGCGCTACAGCGAAGTGCCGGTATTCTCCCCGTGCGCGGGCAGGATGATCGGCTTCCTGAACACGCGCATGACCATCATGAAGGCGCAGGCCTTTCCTGAGGTCCCGCGCATCACACCGCAGCAGGTCGAGGCGCTCGACTTCCTGGACGACCTCGAGCACGACTCGGAAATCCACCTGGACATGATGTTCGAGCCGGGTGACATGCAGTTCGTATGCAATCACTTCATCCTGCACTCGCGCACTGCCTACGAGGATTGGCCGGAGCCGGAAAAGCGCCGGCATCTGCTGCGTCTGTGGCTGGCTTGCGAGGACGGTCCGGAGTTGCCACATTTCATGGCCAACGATTTCCAGGGCAGGACCGCCAGCGGCCGCCCCGACGGGATTCACACGCCCGGAGTGCCTTTCAAGGTCCCGCTGGAAGCCGAATAGCACCCGCCGGAAGACGGCGCGCCTCGCGCGCACCTCAGGCAGCGCGAATCGGCTTCTTATCCTTGTAGCCGAGCTGCGCGGAAATCGACCGCGCCGCCTCGCGAACCTGCTCGGCCTTTGCCTGGAGGGACTGCAGCGAAAGCCGCCACACGGCACCGGAGATGCCTACCGCCCCGGCTACGCGCCCGGCAAAATCAAATACCGGCACTGCTACGCAGCGGATCTCCTCGTCGAACTCCCCGTCGTCGTAGGCGATGCCCGTGCGGCGCACCTCCGCGATCGCGCGCAGCAGCGCGTCCCGCTCGACGATGGTCTTAGGGGTGAACTTGCGCAGAGGCTGGGGCCCGAGGAACTGGCGGATCTGGGCATCGTTGAGCGGCGACAACAGGACCTTGCCGAGCGCAGTGCCGTGGGCGGGCCGCTGCCCGCCGTTGCGATCGACCATCTGCAGCAGCCCCGAACCCGCGGTGCGCGCGATCACGACGATGCTGTTGCCGGAGCGGATGGCGAAATGCGCCGACTCGCCGGTCTCGCCGGTCAGCTTCTCCAGCACCGGCGTGGCCACGGCGAGGTAGGAGTTCTCCTCGAGCGCGCCCGCGGCCAGCGTGAAGAGCTTCGTGCCGATGCGGTAGCGCTTGGATTCGCGCACCTGGCTGATGTAGCCCAGCTGCGCCATGGTCTTGACCAGGTGGAACGTGGTGCTGTTGTGCAGCCCGACGGCCTTCGACAGGTCCGCCACGTTGATCCCTTCGATGTTGCGGGCGACCTCCTCGAGGATCGCGAACGCGCGCTCAAGCGACTGGATACCACCGCGCTCCTTGGGCGCGGCATCGGCCGTTTCGTGAGAGATGGGCTTTTTCTTGGCGGGCATTTTTGATTATAGATTGAAAACCACGGGCCTCTCGTCGGTCATGTCGCGGATCGCGAACGGTCAGTGCGCCATGTCGAGGTGCCGTTGATGATGACGCCACCCACGCGCAGGCGGCGGATCGCGTCGAACGACACCTGCTCGCCCCCGATGCGGATCGCCTCCTCGGCCGACAGGTTGATGGTGTCCTGCGAACGGATCACCTCGGCACGGGCGTCGTTGATCGCCTTGCCGGTCTCACGCGACATGATTTCGGCGATCCCGTCGGCGCGCTCGAGCAGCAGCTGCGCGACCTTGCGCAATATCGCCGCCCGCTCGTAGGTCTTCGCGCCTTCGCGCCACTGCCCCTCGATCAGCATCGAGACGGTGGCGACCACGAGCTATTTGTCCTCGACCGGCGTGGTGACGACGATGAAGGTGAGGTCGGTGATCCCGTTGTTCACGATCGAGTGCGACAGACCGGGCGGGATGAAGATCACGTCGTGCTTGCGCACGATCTGCTTCTTACCCTCGATCTCCATCGAACCTTCGCCTTCGAGCACGTGGTAGATCTGTTCCTGCACCTTGTGCGTGTGCACTTCCACGTACGCCATGGGCTGGTAGGTGGAGATGCGGTAGTCGACGAGGCGCGACCCCGCCGTCTCGGGCCGCACGAGCGGCTTGGACAGCGCGCCGCCGAAATGGCCGGGAAACTGCTGCCAAGGCGTCTCGACGATATTGCGGATCGATGCAACCGCTTTGCTTTTGCCTTTGCCCTTGTTATTTTTCATGTTCTCTACCTCACGATTTTCTTGCCGAAGACCGGTTCCATGTGCGGAATCGGCGGGAGCGCCCAGGCCCCGGTACCGGGCGGACGGATGTTGGCGTCGACGTGCACGTCGATCAGGCACGGTTTGTTGAGCTTGATCGCATGCTCGAGCGTGCCCTTGAAGTCCTGAGACTTGGTGACCGTCAGGCCCTCTACGCCCGCCGCCCTCGCCCACGCGGCGAAGTCCGGGTTGTAGGGCTTGCGGTCGGGTCCCGAGTAGAAACCGGTTCCGTACTCGCGGCCCTGGAAGTACGCGTACTGCAGGTCGCGGATCGCCCCCCAGGCGAAGTTGTTCCACACCACCCACACCGCCGGGATATCGTATTCGACCGCCGTGCACAGCACGTGCGACACCATGGTGAATCCGCCGTCGCCGCAGATCGATACGCAAGGGCGGTCGGGCGCGGCGAGCTTGGCGCCGAGGATCGCGCTCGGGCCGAAGCCCATGCCCGAAAAGCCCCAGGTGTTGAGCATGGTCTGCGGCCGGCGCGCCTCCCAGAACTGCATGAACCAGTTGTGGTGGATGCCGGAGTCGAGCGAGATGATCGCGTCGTCCGGCAGGACCGCGCGGCAGTCGGCCACGATGCGCTCGGGACGGATCGGCGTGGAGTGGATATTGAAGTTCGGCGCCACGAACTTTTCCCATTCTGCGCGCCAGCCCGCGATTTCGGCGTGCCATTCGGCGAACTGCGTGGCGCCGTCGATCTTCCTGCCAGCCGCTTCGCCCAGCACCTGCTGGATGAAAGTGCGCGCATCGGCCAGTATCCCCAGGTCAGGCGCGTAGTTGCGGCCGATCTCGGCGTGGTCCACGTCGACATGGATGAGTTTGGAAGTCGGGATGTTCCACGAGTAGCCCGGCATCCACGAGGAGGCGGAGCGATCGTCGAAGCGAGCGCCGACGGCGATGATCAGGTCGCAATAACGGCCCGCCTGGTTGGCCTGGTAGGCCCCGTTGCGGCCGATGAAGCCCAGCGACAGCACGTCCCGCATGTCGAGGCACCCCATGCCGTTCGGCGAACTGATGACCGGGATGCGGTACTTGGTCGCGAATTCGGTGAGTTCCTTGCTCGCCTCGGACAGCGTCACCCCGTGCCCGATGAAGATCACCGGGCGGCGCGAGGCCTGCAGCATGTTGACCACCGTCCTGACATCATCGGGCGAAGCGCCGCTGCGGCGCTTGGCGAAGCCGTCCCACGCCGGCTCGAGCGCAACTTCGGCCTCTTCCTGAAACAGGTTGTACGGCACGTCGAGGTTGACCGGGCCGGGCCTTCCGCTGGTCATCGTGGTGACGGCCTGGCGCAGCGCGTGTGGCAGCATGTCGACGCGCGAAGGCTGGAAGCTGTGCTTCACTACTGGCCGGATCACGTTCGGGAAATCCGCCTGGTTGTGGCGGTTGATTTCCTGGAACGGGCTGCGGTTGAACTGCGAAGTCGGCACGTTGGCGGTGATCGCGAGCAGCGCGGAAGAATCAGTCTGTGCCACAGCCAGCGCCATGATGAGGTTGGCCGAGCCCGGCCCGGTCGAGGTCAGCGTCGCCACGGGCTGGTGCTTCACGCGGAAGTAGCCATCCGCCATGTGCGCGGCGGTCTGCTCGTGGCGCGGCGAGATCAGTTTGATCTTGTCGCGCACCTCGTACAGCGGATCGAGCAGGCCGACGTTGCCGTGGCCACAGATGCCGAAGATGTACGGCATCTTTTCACTAACGAGGAATTCGGCGATCAGCTCGCCGCCCTTCTTCGTCATTTTCTTCCGGCCGGGGCCGGGTGCGTGCTGCGCGCCATCCTGAGCGCCTACCACGCCCTTCTCGGTGGGTTTGTTCATCTGACTCTCCTTTACATTTCCAAGCTGACAGCGTGCCGTGCTGCCAGGTATCCGAAGGTCATACCGGGTCCGAGTTGTGCGCCCGCGCCAGGGTACTCGCCCCCCATGACCGAGTGCATGTCGTTGCCTACAGCGTACAGACCGGGGATGGTGGCACCCTCCGCGTTGCAGACTCGCGCATTGACATCGGTGCGCAAGCCGAGGCTCGTACCCAGCGGGGTTGGCTCCACGCGTACTGCGTAGAACGGTGCCTTCCCGATCGGGCCGATACACGGATTCGGCTTGTGCGCCGCGTCCCCGTTGCCGCGATCGTAGGCGTTCCCGCCTTTGTTGAAATCGGCATCGATTCCGGTCCGCGCGAATTCGTTGTGCCGGTGCACCGTTCTCGTAAGGCCTGCCGCGTCGACCCCAATCACGCGCGCCAGCCCCTCGATGCTGTCGGACGCGTGCAGGTATCCGGACTCCACAAACGAGGTCACGCGCGGCGTCATCGGCCGGATCATGCCCAGGCCGTACTTCCAGACAAAGCGCCGATCGCAGACCAGCCACGCGGGCACGTTGGAGGTACGGTACATGGCGCGCGTGAACTCATGGTAGGAGATCGCTTCGTCGGTGAAGCGCTCGCCCGATTTTCCGACGGCGAGCAGCCCGGGCTTGCCGCGATCCAGCACGATATGCGGGTAGACCGCTGTCGATCCATCGGCCCGCTTCGCCACCGAACTCGGGAACCAGAGCGCATTGTCCGTTCCGGAAGACCCCAGGGCACCGCCCGCCTGCCGGCCAAGCTGGATCGTGCTTCCGACGCATCCCTCGTAGGCCGGCGTATGCCGCGCCACCGGGCTGGGCAGGTGCTTCTCGCGCCACGCAGCGTTGGCCGGAAACCCACCGCCGGCCAGGACCACGCCGCGGCGCGCGCGGACACGGTAGACGTTTCCAAAATGGCGCACGACCAGCCCGTCCACCCTGCCATTGGCGATCAGTCGCTCGGTCTGCGCTTCGTACCAGACAGGGACCCTGCGGTCGAGCAGCGCTTTGTAGAGCCGCGCCACGATCGCATTGCCAAGTACCAGCCGCGTGCCACGCGTATAGCGCAAGCGGTCGGTGATAAAGCGCAGCACGAGGCGCGCGCCGAGACCCGTTCCGTCGATCGATTTTCCGGCGCGCAAAAGCCGGTTGGCCTCGCCGCGCGTAATCATCATTCCCCCGAACAGCATCAGTTCAGGCAGGGGCCACCCGACGCGCTCGAAGTCCTTGCCGAGCAGCCGGCCATCGAATTCCGGCGGCTCGAGCGGCCGCATCCCGCCTGCGGCTCCGGGCAGGTCCTGGCGGTAATCGGGATGCTCAGGATAGGGGCGGAACTTCATGCCCGCGTACTTCTCGAGGCAGGCGAGCATGTCGGGCCCCGCGGCGAGGAAAGCCTCGCGCAATGCCCGATCCTCCTTGCCGCCGACCAGTGCGTCGAGGTAGGTCGATACGGTTGCGTCACCGCGCTGGGGTATCCAGACCGTGCCCGACGAACGCGCGCTGGTGCCGCCTATGAACGACGTGCTTTCGAGCACGAGGACTTTCGCCCCCTCAACCGCTGCGACGAGCGCCGCCGTCATACCGGACGCGCCCGAACCGAGCACGACGAGGTCGTATTCGGCGTGGAAAGGGTCTTTGGACAGGGAAGCGTTCAAGGTGAGGTCCGGCGATTCCTTCCATAATATCGCATCTTCCTTGATATTGTGAAAGGTTCGGAGTCTGCAGCCCCGCTTTTTCCGCAGACGGTGCGTCAGTAGACGACCACGCTCCTGATCGACTCCCCGCGATGCATCAGGTCGAACCCGTCGTTGATCTTCTCGAGCGGCATCACGTGCGTGATCAGGTCGTCGATGTTGATCTTGCCTTCCATGTACCAGTCGACGATCTTCGGCACGTCGGTCCGGCCACGCGCGCCGCCGAACGCCGTACCTTTCCAGACGCGTCCCGTGACCAGCTGGAACGGCCTGGTCTTGATCTCCTGCCCGGCTCCCGCCACTCCGATGATCACTGAGACGCCCCAGCCGCGGTGGCAGCACTCCAGCGCCTGGCGCATCACTTCGACGTTGCCGATGCATTCGAAGCTGTAGTCCGCGCCGCCCCCGGTCAGTTCGACCAGGTGCGCGACGAGGTCTCCGCCCACGTCCTTAGGGTTGACGAAGTGGGTCAGGCCGAATTTTTCGGCAAGAGGTTTGCGCGCAGGATTGAGGTCCACGCCGATGATCATGTTGGCGCCGGCCATGCGCGCGCCCTGCACCACGTTCAGGCCGATCCCGCCCAGGCCGAACACCACGACATTCGCGCCAACCTCGACTTTGGCCGTATTGATGACCGCGCCGATACCGGTCGTCACGCCACAGCCGATGTAGCAGACCTTGTCGAACGGCGCGTCCTCGCGGATCTTCGCCAGCGCGATCTCCGGCAGCACCGTGTAGTTGGCGAACGTGGAACAGCCCATGTAGTGGTGGACGGGCTCCCCGCCCAGCGAAAACCGGCTCGTCCCGTCCGGCATCAGCCCCTTGCCCTGCGTGCCGCGGATCGCGGTGCAGAGATTGGTCTTCTGCGACAGGCATGACTTGCACTGCCGGCATTCGGGCGTATACAACGGGATCACGTGGTCGCCCTTCTTGAGGCTCGTCACACCCGGCCCGACATCCACCACGATACCCGCGCCCTCGTGCCCGAGGATGGCGGGAAACAATCCTTCAGGGTCCGCGCCGGAGCGCGTGAATTCGTCGGTATGGCAGATCCCCGTAGCCTTGATCTCGACCAGCACTTCGCCGAACCGCGGCCCCTCCAGGCGGACCGTCTCAATACTCAGGGGAGCGCCCGCCTTCAGCGCAACAGCAGCACGTACATCCATGGATTTCCTTTATTCGGCCTTGATACCGACTTGTTTGAAGAGCTTCCCGTAACGCTCCAACTGTTCCCGGGTCGCCTTGAAGAGGTCTTCGGGCGAGGAACCCACGACGCTGAATCCCTGCGCGACGAGCTTTTCGCGCACCTCAGGCGCCGCAACCGCCTTCGCTACTTCGGCGTTCAGGCGCGCAACGATATCCCTGGGGGTGCCTGCAGGCACGACAATACTGAACGCAGAGTTGAATTCGAAGCCCGGCAGGAATTCTGACACCGTCGGCACGTCCGGCAGAACGGCGGAGCGCTTCGCGCTCGCGATCCCTATTGCCCTCAGCTTGCCCGACTTGATCAGCGTGTACACCGTCGGCAGGCCGGCGATGCGACCAGCGAGACCGGTTCGAAATCCTTGAGGATGTCCCAAGGCATCTTCAAGTGGACATTCGGCAGCATGGTCATGATGCTGTCGTTGAATCCCCCGATGATGTAACCGTCAGGTGCTGCTTTTGCGACCCGCTCGGCGCCAATGAGCCCGGCGGCCCCGGGCACATTCTCAATGACGATGGGCTGCCCCATGTTGTCGGCCATCTTCTGGGCGACGATGCGCGCGGCGTTGTCCACGGCGCTCGCGGCCTGCAGCGGCACGATCATCAGGATGGGCTTGCGGGGATAGCCGACCTGCGCAAGGAGGGCCGCGGCATGGCCCGCGAGCAGGAAGGCGATCAGTAGTCGCAGCATGGTCCGGATTGTAGCGCCCACCGTTCAGCTCGCCGCGACGATGGACGGGACGCCGCGTCCACCGCGGCGGCGCAACGGTCCCGTGGGCTGCTGTCCAGCGCGCATGAGCGCGCTCGCAAGCGTGTACTCAATGAGGTCGCGCTGGGCACGGCTTCCACCAATGCGCTCGTGCTCGCCGAGCACCGGCGCCATGCGGTCGATCACCCCGGCCCAGTCGCCCGTGACGTAGGCGCCGAAGGCCTCGGCCAGCGCCGGCACCAGCGCTCCGGCGGCCAGCTTCCCGGCCGCCTCACGTTCACGCAACTCCGAGACGAGGCCCTGCAACCGGCCTGCATCTCCCGCCGCCGCGCAGGCCAGTGCCACATGCACTTCGACGAATGTGATCCCGGCCTTGGGAAATTCTCGCAGCGCGTAGTCGTGAACCTATCCCCATAGAGCGGCATCCACGACCTGACCGGCGAGCTGCATGCGCCACAGCAGCGAAGCGGAGTCCGTGACCATATTGACGGGCGGCCCCCATGCACCGCCGGGCTTCACCGCAACCTGAAACACGCGCCACGCCGCATCGACGTTGCCGAGATCGAAATTCCACAGCGCCACATGCCAGCTGAGGTGGCAATGCAGCTGCGACTCGCGTGGCAGGCCCGGCAGCCACTGTTCGAGGTAGGCGAGCCCCGCCGCATCTTCGCCGGACTCATAGAGGACGTGAGCATATACATGCGCCCCATGTGCGTTGCGCGGGTGGAGTTCCTGCGCACGATCAATGGCGCGACGTGCCTCGGCCAGGCGGCCTACTTCAACGAGGGCAAATGCGTGGGAGGACAGGAACCACCAATCATCACCGTACACCTGCGCCAGCGCATCGAACTGCGCAACCTGCTCCAACTCCCGCCCCTTCTTCCCGGAGAAACCGATCAGGCCGAACACCCCTGCGCACGGCGCGAGGACCATGACGTCCCGCGGAAATTGCGCCAGGTGCTCCCGCGCGAACTGCAACGGTGGGGGTCCTTCGCCATCCACCAAGGTGGCAAGCATTGCAACGTTGGCTCGCTCCCGGCTGGGCGCCCCCTCCATGAGCTTGCGCGCGCGGGCCACCGATTGTCGTGCCGCATCCGGCTTTGCGTAGAGTTGGCGCGTACGACCCAGCGCCGCGTGGGCAAGCGCGAAGCCCTCGTCCGCCGCAATGGACCGCTCGAACGCAGTCTCAGCGCCGAGGTTCGCCGACAGGAACAGGTCCACCCCTTCCACGTAAGCATCCCGCGCAGCCTGCGATGTGGTCGACAACTCGAGCCCGTAACGGTCCTTCAGCATGCTGCCACCCCCTTTCCGATAGGGTACATTAGAGATGGAGGAAGACAAAAAATGATCATAAGAATCACCCTTGCCCTGGCCTTGGCGGCCGGGGTGTTTCTGCATCCTGCAGCCCAGGCGCAGTCCTATCCGGTCAAACCCGTAAAGCTGGTGGTCGGATTCACGCCGGGAGGCGGCGTGGACATCAATGCGCGGCTGCTCGCATCCAAGCTCACCGAACTGCTGGGCCAGCAGGTCATCGTCGAGAACAAGCCGGGCGCCGGGACCAACATCGCCAACGAGTTCGTCGCCCGTTCGGCGCCGGACGGCTACACGCTGCTGATCAATACCGCCGCCGTGGCGATCAACATGGCGCTGTACAAGCGGCCCGGCTACGACGCACTCCGGGATTTCGCCGCGGTCTCGATCTTTTCCTCCAGCCCGAATGTGCTGGTTGTGAACGCAGCCCTGCCCATCAGGACGGTCGCCGACGTCCTCGCGCAGGCGCGCGCCGAGCCTGGAAAACTCAACTACTCCTCGGCCGGGGCCGGGAGTACGCAGCACCTCTCGGGAGAACTATTCAAGTCGTTGACGAAAACCGACATCGTGCACATCCCCTACAAAGGCACTGCGCCCGCCCTCGCTGCGCTGATCGGCGGCGAAGTGCACCTGTCCTATGCCAACATCCCCGCCATCCAGGCCCACGTGAAGTCGGGGCGGCTGCGCCCGATTGCCGCCACGGGACCGAAGCGCGCGGAACTCCTGCCCGACGTGCCCACGATGAAGGAGTCCGGCGTCGACATGGATGTGGTGGTCTGGTATGGCGTGCTTGCGCCGGCTGCAACACCACGCGAAATCGTCGCAAAACTGGCTGAGGCGATCGCCAGGTCGGCCCACGCACCCGACATCCGGGTACGCCTCCAGGAGCAGGGGGCGGAGCCGTGGGGCAACACGCCCGAGGACTTTGCGAAGCTGCTGCGCAGCGAAGTCGCCACCTGGGCTGCGGTGGTGAAGGCGTCCGGCGCGAAGGTCAACGACTGAGCCCTACTCCTTGTACCAGGCAATCTGCTGGGTCGTCGCAAGGAGCTTGCCGTCCCTGCCCCAGACCTGGCCTTCCTGGTCGTAGTACCCCTTGTTGAACACCTGTGCCTTGGCTACGCAGAGCACGTGCCCGGCGCCTTCGCGCGCAAGTTCGGCCGCGTCGACGTGGTAATACACGTTCAGCGACACCGTCGCGATCGGCGCCATATGCGGCCGGCGCAGGAAGATCCGCGGAAAGAACGCGTCGCAAATGGAGGTAAGTGCGGCGTGGTCGAGGGTGCGGGCGGGGCTGTCGCAGAGCCACGCATGGGTTTCGCTGTCCGGGTTCTCGACCCCGAATCGCCCCCGGGCGTAGCGCATTTCGTACATGCGCGGCCAGCGGATCTCGAGGCGCGGCTCGAATTTCCAGCACGCCTCCGGTGGCGGCACCACGGGCGGCACCGCCTCCCGCAGGCCCCACGTTTCGCGCCGCGCGGCGAACACCGCTATTGCGCCCAGCACTGGCTCGCCTTCCTGCACGACCTGCAAAGACCAGTGCTGGGTGGAGCGATTGGAACGCACGAGCTTCGTCTCAACGTCGAAGGCCCCCGCCTTGATGGGCGCCATGAAATTCGCCGTCAGGGAGAGGGGATCTCCGATCCTCTCCTCACGCTGGAGAAGCGCGTTCAGCGCAGTTGCCGCAGTGACGCCACCGAACGGCCCGACGAAATTCCAGTACAACTCGCTGGTGTGGCCGCGAAAGCGCCCCTCGCCCATCGGCTGGAGGGCGATTGCGCCGTCGAACGGATGCGCCTCAGTCATCGGCAACCTTGATCAGCAGCTTGCCGGTGTTCTCCCCCTTGAAGAGCATCAGCAAGGTTTCCGGAAAGGTCTCGAGCCCGTCAACGATGTCCTCCCGCGTCTTCAGCTTGCCGGCCTGCATCCAGCCCGCCATCTCGCGCACGGCGGTGCCAAAGTGCGCCGTGTAGTCCATCACCACCATGCCCGTCATGCTCGCCCGGTTGACCAGCAGGGACAGGTAATTGGACGGCCCCTTCACCGGCGTTGTGTTGTTGTACTGCGAAATTGCGCCGCAGACCACGATGCGGCCGTTGCGCGCAATGCGGGCCAGCGCGGCGTCGAGGATGTCGCCCCCTACGTTGTCAAAATATACGTCGATGCCCTTGGGACAGAGCTCGCGCAGCGCCTTGTTCACGTCCTGGGACTTGTAGTCGATGGCCGCGTCGAAACCGAGTTCGTCGACAATCCAGCGGCACTTGTCGGGTCCGCCGGCAATGCCCACCACACGGCATCCCTTGATCTTTGCCACCTGGCCGACGACCGTGCCCACCGCACCAGCAGCTCCCGAGACCACCACGGTGTCGCCTTCCTTCGGCTTGCCTACTTCGAGCAGCCCGAAATACGCGGTCATGCCGGGCATGCCCAGCGTGCCGAGGAATACCGGCAGCGGCGCGACGCGCGGATCGACCTTGGTGATGTCCTTGCCGTCCGAGACGACGTAGTCCTGCACCCCGCCCCATCCGGCCACGTAGTCGCCCACTGCAAAAGCAGGGTTGTTCGAGGCAACGACTTTCCCGGCAGTGCCGGCACGCATCACCTCGCCAAGTGCGACGGGAGGAATATAGGAGCGGCCTTCGTTCATCCAGCCGCGCATGGCCGGATCGAGCGACACATACTGAACGCGTATGAGGACCTGTCCAGGCCCCGGGACGGGCACCGGCACCGAAGTGAATTCGAAGTCGCTGCGCTTCACCATGCCCACGGGACGCGCGACCAGCTTGAACTGGCGGTTTGTATTTTCCATTTTTATCATCCTGGGAAGTAACCGGGCCGATCATACTGCGCGACAGCTCGCCGCGACATGACCGGGCGTTTCAAACGGCCAAGTGGTCCGGCGCGGCGCCTGCGAGGTGCCGCCGGTGCATTTCGGTGTAGGCCGTCTCAATGGTGCGGGCGAACCGCCGGGTATCAAACAAGGACGCGGCAAGGCGATTACGTGCCAGCCTGGCGCGGATTTCCCCTAGGCGCACCGGGTCGTTTGCAAGCTGTATGGCAAGGGCCTCGTACTTTTCCGGTGTCTCAACGACAAGTTCGGGCAGGCCGACCGCATGCAACAGGCTCGCTGCAACCCGCCCCGCGAATGCCTCGCCCAGGCAAGTCAGTACGGGCAATCCGGCCCAAAGCGCGTCGCCGGTCGTCGTGTGTGCATTGCACGGCAATGTGTCGAGGAACAGATCCGCGAGCCGCTGCCGGGCGAGATGCTCGGGTTGCGCAAGGCGTCCCGCAAAAACGAGTCGCGCCGCATCCATGCCTTGACGTGCTGCTTCGTTGCGCAGATTCCCAACGGCCTCGGGATTGTCTTCGATCAGCCAAAGCACGCTCCCTTCGACAGCCCGCAGGATGCGCATCCATTGCCCGAACGTATCCGGCTGGATTTTGTAATTCGCATTGAAGCAGCAGAACACGAATCCGGTCGCCGGCAGGCCCTCCGACACACGGGTGAACTCCCTCGCCGAGATGGGGCGGATCGAATCGTTCACCTGGTAGCTGCCCGGGAGCCAGACGACCTTTTCCGTGTAGTGCGTGCGGTGCTCATCAGGAATGACCACGGCATCCGCGATGATGTAGTCGATGTAGTCGGCCCCCATCGTGCCTGGATAGCCGAGGTAGGCAGCCTGCACCGGCGCCGCCCGCTCGGCAAAGATGCCCGGGCGGGCGTCCTCGGTGTGCCCCTTCAGGTCGATCGCCACGTCGATGCCAAGAGATCGGGCCAGGGCTGCAACCTCGGCGTCGGTAGTGTCCCGCACATCGATGAACCGGTCGAACGCCGCCGCGACCCGCCATCGCATGGGATCCTGCCTGTCCGGCCCGAACGAAAAAGCAGTGATCTCGAACTTCGTCCTGTCGTGCAGCTCGAACAGGCCGGCGATCAGGTTGCACGTGGCATGGTCATGGAAGTCCGCAGAGAAATACCCCACATGCAAGCGCTTGCCGGCTGCCTGCACGGGGGTCGCAGGCATCGCGTCACGGGAAGGATGTTTGGCACGGGTCCACGCCTCCAGCACCCTGCGCTGCAATGCTGCCGAGGCGGGAAGTGCGACGACCTGCGGCGTGAGGGCTCGCTCGTGCCGTCCGACGCGTTCGCTGAGGCGCGCAAACTCGCCGTCCAGGCCCGCCCAGTCACAGATGCGCAACTTGGCACTCAGCCATGCGCCGTAGACGAAGTCGCATCCCGGATCGGCATCGAGCGCCCGGCCGAGCATTCCAATGGCAGCGGCATGCCTGCCTTGCGCCTGCAGCCCCACCCCGCAGTTGTACATCGCTTCGGCGTAATCCGGCCTGAGGGCGATCGCCTTCTCATAGCTCTCCACCGCATCGCCATGGCGACGCAACGCCTCCAGGGCGGCACCTCGATTGAACCAGGCCTCGGCATAGTCCGGCGCGAGCACCACTGCCCGATCGCCGGCGGCCACCGCCTCGCCAAATCGCTTGAGGTCGTGCAAAGCCACACAGCGATTGTTATGCGCCTCGGCATAGTCGGGCCTGAGCCGAATGGCATCGTCATGGCTCGCGAGTGCCTCTTCCCCGCGCCCTGCGCGCAGGAAGGCCGCCCCCAGGTTGTTGCGTGCCTCGGCATGCCCAGGCAGGACAGCCGTAGCCTGCTGGAGGAGATCCACTGCCTCATCTGGTCGCCCGGTGTTCAGCGCAACGACGCCCAGCAGGTGAAGGGCGTCGAAATTGCCGGCCTGCGCCCCGAGCACCAGCCGGCAAAGATGCTCGCATTCCGCCCAGTCCTGATGCTGTAAAGCCGCAAGCGCGCGCTGCATGGCCTCGGCCAGGGTCAGGGTATGCGCCCCTCCCTCGGATCGCGCAGGCGCGTGCGCGAGGCGTCCCCGTTGAGTCCACTCCCGCACCATGCGGGTGAGATTGCGAAGAATGTCAGTTCGCCGCGGGCAGCAGCATCGAGTTGCGCCTGCCCGGGCCTGCAAAGGTCGCGGCCGAAGGACGCGGCGGCTGCGCGATTCGGGGATCGAGCCTGACTCTCCCGCTCGGCATGGACCGGGACACCGCCCCGGAGCGCGCCGCGGCCTGAGCCACGGCATCGGTTTCCGGGCCCTGCAAGATCGTTTTCACTGCGACCTTGCGCCCCAGCTTGGGGTCATAGCCTTCGTAGACGACGCCCATGGCGCCCTTGCCGAGCGTCCGGCGCAATTCGTACCGGCCGAGATTGGAGAGGTCTGCCACCTGAAGCCCTTTGCCGTGGTCATGCCACGCAGACTGCGTAACGGACAGTATAAACGCCGTCAGGCTTGCCCACCCCCGGACAGTCGGGGCAGTATCCTGCAATGATCAGCACCCTTGCGTCTTTCGTTCAATCCTTTTTCGGAAAAGTGCCGAAGGAGGACGCCACACCATCGGCAGGCGACACGGCGTTTGCGCAGGCCATCGCCCTCCACCAACAAGGCGCGCTCGATCGGGCCGAAACCCTCTACGCGAAGGCTCTCGCTACCGAACCTTGCCACTTCGGCGCCCTCAGCATGCTCGGTGTGCTCTGCTACCAGACCAATCGAGCGCAGCGCGCTGTGGGGCTCCTGTCCCGCGCTGTCGCCATCGATCCCGGACAGCCCGGGACCCACTCCAACCTCGCACTTGCACTGAACGCCGTGGGCTGCGGCCGCGATGCCGTGGAAAGCTGCGACCGTGCGATTGCAATCGACCCGGCGTGCGTCGAGGCCCACAGCAACCGCGGCAATTCACTCTGGGGCCTGGGGCGACGCGACGAGGCACTGGCAAGCTACGCCCGCGCCCTGGCGTTCGATCCGGACCATGCACAGACACACTGGAATGAAGGATTCCTGCGACTGCAATTAGGCCAGTTCGAGGCGGGCTGGCCCAAGCAGGAGTGGCGATGGCACCTTCCGCATCTCGCCGCCAGCAGGAGGCAATTCACGCAGCCACTGTGGCTGGGCAAGGAAGATGTGGCCGGCCGGACGCTCCTCCTGCATGCCGAACAGGGCTTGGGCGACACGATCCAGTTCTGTCGCTACGCAAAACTCGTTGCAGCGCTCGGTGCACGCGTGGTGCTCGAAGTGCAACCACCCCTGAAGGGCTTGCTTTCGAATCTGGAAGGCGTACACCAACTGGTCGCGCGCGGCGAACCGCTGCCGCCTTTCGACTTGCATACGCCGTTGATGAGCCTGCCGCTCGCCTTGGGTACGACGCTGGACGCAATTCCATCCGAATCGGCCTACGTTCGCTGTGATCCGAATGCCATTCTCCGTTGGCGCGAGAAGCTCGACCCGTCGACGCTGCCGCGCATCGGCCTGGTGTGGCAGGGAACGGCGGACAACAAGTCCGTGCCGCTCGCGCAGATGCTCGGGCTGGTTTCCCCCGTTGCGCAGTTCTTCAGTTTCCAGCAGGGCGTTTCAGTCGCCGACCAGGCACTGCTCGATTCACACCCCGAGATTCGCCAGGACGCGGCAGGGCTGCGCAATTTCGCGGACGCCCCGCTTCTCGCGCTCATGGACCTCGTCATCAGCGTGGACACCAGCGTCGCCCACCTCGCCGGCGCAATGGGCAGGCCGACCGCGGTACCTCTGCCCTACAACCCCGACTGGCGCTGGCTGCTCGAGCGGGAAGATTGCCCGTGGTATCCGGGAATGCGATTGTTCCGGCAGCCCGCGCCCGAGGACTGGAGCAGCGTGATCGCGCAAGTCCGCAAGGAAATCACCGCGCGCTTCGGCTAAGTCCCGTAGAGCATCGTGACGTTCACCCGGCGATTCTCGTAGCCCGGCTTGAAGCGGAAGCTGTCTGATTCGTGGAAGAGGCTGGAATCGAACACGACGGCGCGGTTGGCCCGATAGGGGACCTTCACCTTCTTCGCCCCCACCGACTCAAGGAACGCGTAGACCTCCTTGCCTCCGGTATTGAAGCGCTGGAAGCCGCGATCCACCGAGGCGCCGTGGGTGTAGATCACAAGCCCCCCGGTTTCCGCGTCGAGGTTCGCTTCGTCGGGCGTGATCCAGAGGTTGACGTTGACGGCCGCCACGTCGACATGCAGCCCCATTCCACCGTAACTGGAATCGTACTTGTAACCCCACATGGTCTGCAGGGGATGGTCGCTGAGCACCCTCGGCATGCGGGATCGCAGCTCCGACGACAGGCGCAGCAGCAACCGCCCGGAGAAGCCGTCGGGCATGTAGGCACCCAGATACCCCCCCTTGAGCTCGTTCCACACGGTGCTTTCCAGGCAGAAAGTCCGGAGGGCCTGGAGTGCTTCAGCCGACAGGAGGTCGTCGACCACCACAAGGCCGGGCTTGCCCTCGAGAAAGGCGGCCTCCAAGGACGGCCAATCCAATCCGGGATTCAGCAGCGGCCCTTGCGGGGGCTCACGGTCCGGGGCATGTACCGGGTACTTGTAGGTGCGCGAAAGCATCGGGTACGTCCCCGGCGGGAGCGCCACCATGCTTGACGGATCCTCGGGCAGGCCGCGGTCGCGAAGCGCCGCCGTATATTCGGCAATCACCGGACCCAGCGCCGGCCCCGCAAGGCCAGCGGACTGCAGGAACTGGAATTGCTCGATGTCGTGCACAAGCTTGAATCGCGCGGTCGCCCAGTCCACGTCGGCTATGTTGCGCTGGACGGGAACCGCCAGCTTTTCCGCGATCCCCTCTGCGGGCCAGGGTTCGCCCCGGACGGCCGCACGCGCGCCGAGCACCAGCAGCGCCGCTTCGTCGATGCGATCCTGGTCCAATCGCAGCAGCCCCAGGTAATACTGCGCGAACGAGGACTTTGGATCGAGTTCGAGTGCCCGGGAAAGCATCCGGTCGGCGGTCGCCAGGTCCCGGACATCGCGCGCGCAGCAACCGGCCATGCAGAGGGCATCCACATTGCCCGGGTCGGCCTGCGTCGCTTCGAGGCTTGCCCGCGCCGCGTCCACAGGCCGTACGAGATCCTGGTAGACCGCCGCCAGCAGGAGCAACACATCCGCGCGCGGGCCAAACTGCGCGCCCAGTGCCTCGAATTCAGCGGTCGCCGTCTGCAAGTCACCGGCCGCCACGTGGGTCCTCGCCGCATCGAGCAGCGGTTCGATCGATTGTGGTTCGAGCTGTCCCCAGAGGCGGCACAACTCCAGCCGTGTCGCGTGCGCCAGCTGGCGGCGCGCATTCTCGATCGCCACCGGCAGGATGGCCAGGGCTTCGGCACCGCGTGAGGCCGCCACCAGCATGCGGACGGCCAGCAGGCCGGTTTCCGGATCCAGGGGCCCGATGGCGTGGGCGCGTTCGGCAAAATCCGCCGCCTCGTGGATGTCGCCCGCTGCGAAGCAGATCTCCGCGCGGGTCGCCCATACGCGAGGATTGCCGGGACGCGCTGCGCACGCGCGTTCAATGAGCCCGAGGCCGGTCGGGGAAGTCCTGGCGCGCGCGACCAGCGCTGCATCGTCAGAGGTGCCCATGACCCAGCCAAGCAAGAATTCCCGATCCTCCGCGCTGATCGGTGCCTGTTCTGATTGCGGCCGCCCCCCGGAGCCCAGTGTTGCGACCCTGCGCTCAAGACGATCCTTGAGCTTGCCGAGCCTGCGGCGGAACAGGGTCAGCATGCGCACCGTCCCAGTAAACCGATGCAGCTCGCCCCAAATGCGGAATGAAAGTGTCCCATCGGGCGGAGTCTAGGCCGCCCCGGGGCACTGGGCAATGACAAAAGTCCTGCTTCAGCGCGGCTCAGCGTTCCGGCAAGTTGATACGGCCGACGAGCTTCGACAGCGTCTCACCGATCGATCTATGCAATACAGCGTCGGCGATCCGATCGAATTGCGTCGGATCGGCATTCACGATCACCAACCGCGCACCCGCCTCCTTTGCCGCAGGCACGACGCCCGCCACTGGATAGACCTGCAGGGTGCTGCCGACCGCGATCAGCAGATCCGCCTCGACGGCAGCCTGCAATGCGCGCTCCATCACCCCGGGCTTGAGGCCTTCGCCGAAGAGGATCGTCGCGCTCTTGAGGATGCCGCCACAGTCCGTGCATTGGGGATCGTCCTCCCCGCCACGGACACGCTCGAGGACCGGCAGCATCGGCCCCGTTGCACCGCAACCCCAGCAGAGCACCGAGTGCATCGTGCCGTGGACCTCGATCACTCGCTCAGGAGATGAGCCGGCCTTCTGGTGCAGGCCATCGATGTTCTGCGTGATCAGCGCATGGAGTTGGCCACGACGCTCAAGTTCGACGATCGCCTTGTGCCCCGCATTCGGCTGCGCGGTCCAGCCCGGGTTGGACAGGCGTTTCAGCCAGGCCTTCCTGCGGACCTCGGAATCGGCAAGGTAGTAGCGGATATCGGACAGCTTTTCAGCGTCCGGATCACGGGTCCACAACCCGTTGGGGCCCCGGAAATCTGGAATGCCAGATTCGGTGGAAATCCCTGCGCCGGAGAGGACGACGATGCGCCGGGAAGTGGAAACCCAGTCGCGGACGGTATCAAGGCTGGCGCGCATCGCGCCATTTTAATCGCGCCGCTAGGCAACGGCCCTGAACGTGAAGGGGCGCACCTTGACGCCTTCGCCCGTCGTTTCCTTGCGGGCCGGCGCCAGGGGGCGGCCACTGCCGCGGCGGTCGCCCTTTCCGAGCCCGGACTTTTCGTCATACCCCGCACGCTGCAGGGGTCAGACTCCGATGCTGAGGTACATCTGGTCACAGGCATTGCGCATGCTGTTCACTGCGCCGCGAAACTCTGCCGCGTTTCCGGGCTTGCGCACCATCGTCCTTACGCCGGTTGCGAGGTCCGGACCGCGCCGCGACGCGGCTGCAAATGTGACAACGATGGGAAGGTCGGTCGGAACGGCAAGCAATTGGCGCAAAGCCTCCATGCTGGAACAGCCCAGGCGCCCGGAATTGACAATATTTGACGCCCGGCCGGCCTACGACCGCAGCTTGAACCGCTGGATCTTGCCGGTGGCGGTCTTCGGCAGCTCGCCCACGAACTCGACCCAGCGCGGGTACTTGTAGTGCGCCAGGACAGCCTTCACGTGGGCCTTGAGTTCGTCTTCCGTCGCCTTTGCGCCCGGCTTGAGGACCACGAAGGCCTTGGGCTTGACGAGTTTGTCGGCATCCTCATGGCCGACCACTGCGCACTCAAGCACCGCCTGGTGCGAGACCAGCGCCGCCTCGACCTCGGCCGGCGAGACGTAGATTCCACCGACCTTGAGCATGTCGTCCGAACGCCCGCCGTAGGCGTAGTAGCCGCCTTCGACAAGCGTGTACTTGTCGCCGCTCTTCGTCCACGGGCCCTGGAAGGTGTTCTTGGTTTTCTCGCGCTGGTTCCAATACATGATCGCGGAGGTCGGGCCCGAGATCTGCAACTCTCCCAGTTCTCCGGGCTGCACATCCTGGCCATTCTCGTCGACCAGGCGCAGCTTGTATCCCGGCACGGCCTTGCCGGTGGTGCCCGGCATGACATCTCCCGGGCGGTTCGAAATGAAGATGTGGAGCATTTCGGTAGAACCGATTCCGTCGAGCAGCTCAACGCCAGTGCGCTCTGCAAAACGCTTGAGGATCTCCGGCGGCAGCGCCTCGCCGGCGGAAGTCCCCACGCGCAGCGCCAGGTCCTTTTTCTCCGGGAAATTCGGACTCACGAGCATGGCGGCATACAACGTGGGCACGCCATAGAAGATGGTCGCCTTGTGCTCCACCAGCCGCTTGAACACGGAATCGGGCGTGGGCCGCTCGGCCATCAAGACGGTCGTCGCGCCCACCGCCAGCGGGAAAGTCAGCGCGTTGCCGAGGCCGTAAGCGAAAAAGAGTTTCGCCGCGGAGAACACCACGTCCGATTCGCGGATGCCGAGCACCGGCACCGCGTAGAGGTCGGCCGTCTGGATGAGATGCGCGTGAAGGTGGACCGTGCCCTTGGGCGCCCCGGTCGATCCCGACGAATACAACCAGAAGCAAATGTCGTCGGCGAGCGTGGGCGCGGCCTTGAATGCCTTCCCGGCGGACTCGAACAACCCCGCGAGGTGCAGATACCCCTGGGCGTCGGCGCCGGCCACGACGACATGCTTGAGATCGGGGAGCTTCGAGAGGATGGGCTGGAACGCCTTGAGCAGGGACTCGGACACGATGAGCACCTGCGCGCGGCTGTCGCGCAGCATGTATTCATAATCCGGCGCTGTCAGCAGCGTGTTGAGCGCCACCGGGACGATGCCGGCCTTGATCGCGCCGAGGAAAGCGGCCGGGAAGTCGACCGTGTCGAGGAGCGCGAGCGCCACCCGCTCTTCGCGCTGCACGCCGAGTGCCACCAGCGCATTGGCGGCGCGGTTCACCCGCTCGGAAAACTCGGCGTAAGTGTGTTGGCCGGCGTCGTCGATGTACGCGACCTTGCCTCCCCGGCCCGCCTTGAGGTTGCGCTCGATCAGGTCTACCGCTGCGTTGTACTCGCGCGGGATTGTGCCCATGTCTCCTCCTGTATTCGTTCTACGCGGTCTGCGCCGCTGCTTCTCGCGCCTGCGCGAGCCACCCTTCTGCCCATTCCTCGGCCTTCTCTTCGGGCAGCACGCCCGAGGAGGCATCATGCTGCACGCGCTCGCCTATCCGCGTCGCGCCAAGCTCCCCGAGCAGCGTATCGAATTTCATGCCACCGAAATTGAAAGTCTCCGCATAAGTGCGGTCGCCCAGGCCGAACACGCCGTAGCGCACGCCCGACAGGTCCGGGCGCTTCGCCGCGAGGTCGTCGAACAGCTTCTTCGAGTTGTCGGGAACGTCGCCCTGGCCGTAGGTGGACGTGCAGAGCAGGAACGGGCCTTCGCGCCCGAACACCGAGGCATCGAGGTCGTCCATGAGGAGGGTTTCCACCTCGACGTCATCCCCGTCCCAGACGAGTTCGAGTTCCTGGGCGACCAGTTGGGCGGTGCCGGTCATTGTGCCGACGAGGATCGTGAGTTTCATGGACGCAAGAGAACCTGAATGAGATTCATTTGACACACATTATATTGCCGCTTAAAATTATTTCAAGCATTATATTTCATGAGTCGTCCCATGAGCCCAGCGGATGTTGTCCTCTCCACCCAGACCGAAGACGAGGCCTTTCTGGCCCGGTTGGGCGACCGCGTTCGCGTCTGGCGGGACGGCCGGAGGATAACCCGCAAGGCCCTCGCCCTTTCTTCCAGCGTTTCGGAGCGTTACCTCGCCCTGCTCGAATCCGGGCAGGGGAACATGTCGATCCTCCTGCTGCGACAGCTGTCAATCGCAATGCAGGTGCCGCTCGAGGACCTCGTGCGTGAAGAGCCTGGCGTGCCGCGCCGCGACCGCATCGCGCTGGTAGGCCTGCGCGGCGCCGGCAAGTCATCGCTCGGCGCGAGGCTGGCCGCGGACGC
Source organism: Bordetella parapertussis (assembly GCA_945862265.1). Taxonomy (GTDB): domain Bacteria; phylum Pseudomonadota; class Gammaproteobacteria; order Burkholderiales; family SG8-39; genus SZAS-79. Next base: position 3,528 of record CAMAXP010000046.1, on the reverse strand, counting down.
CGGCATGCCTTTCATCGAACTCGATCGCGAAGTGGAACGCGAAGCCGGTGCGATGCTTTCCGAGCTCTTCGGGATGTACGGGCAGGACGGCTACCGCCGGTTCGAACGACGCGCCCTCGAGCGCGTGCTGGCCGAACACCCGCGCTGCGTGATCGCCACCGGCGGCAGCCTTGTCACGGCCGACGAGACTTACGCCCGCCTACTCTCCTCCTGCTTCACCGTGTGGCTCAAGGCCGCCCCCGAAGAGCACATGGCGCGCGTGATCGCGCAGGGCGACATGCGCCCGATCCACGGCCACGCCGCGGCCATGGATGACCTGAAGCAGCTCCTGATCGAGCGCACCCGCCTTTACGCGCAGGCCGACGTGACTGTGGACACCGCCGGACGCACCGTTCGACAGAGCCTCGCAGAACTCAAGAAAGCAACGCACCAGGACCCGTAAACCTCAGGACCCCGATGATCACATTCGATACGCACCCCGAGAAGTACAACCACTGGAAGCTGTCGGTCGACGGCCCCGTCGCCACGCTCACGCTCGACATCCAGGAGGACAAGGGGCTCTTCCCGACCTACAAGCTCAAGCTCAACTCCTACGACCTGGGCGTGGACATCGAGTTGAACGATGCGCTGAACCGGGTCCGGTTCGAGCATCCCGGGGTCAAAACCGTGGTGATGACCTCGGGCAAGCCGCGCATGTTCTGCTCGGGCGCGAACATCTACATGCTCGGCCAGAGCACGCACGCGTGGAAGGTCAACTTCTGCAAGTTCACCAACGAAACCCGCAACGGCATCGAGGATTCGAGCCGCCACTCGGGCCTCAAGTTCCTCGCTGCGCTGAACGGCGCGACGGCCGGCGGCGGCTACGAACTGGCGCTCGCCTGCGACGAGATCGCGATGATCGACGACCGCTCCTCGGCCGTGAGCCTGCCGGAGGTCCCGCTGCTCGGCGTGCTGCCCGGCACCGGCGGACTCACGCGGCTGGTCGACAAGCGCAAGATGCGCCGCGACCTTGCCGATGTCTTCTGCACCACTTCCGAAGGCGTTCGCGCTGATCGCGCCAAGGAGTGGCGGCTCGTAGACCATGTGGCCAAGCCGCAGGCTTTTGCCGAGATGGTCAAGGCACGCGCGCTCGAACTGGCGAAGCTGTCGGACCGCCCGGACGATGCCAAAGGGGTGGCACTTACGCCGCGCAAGCGCGTCATCGACGACAAGGGCTACCACTACGAGCATGTCGAAGCAGCCATCGACCGCGGCACGCGTACCGCAACGATCACCATCAAGGCGCCGCAGGGCGAGCAGCCCGCCACCCTAGACGCCCTCCTCGCCCAAGGCGACCAGTGGTGGCCGCTCGCGATGGCGCGGGACCTCGACGACGCGATCCTGCTGCTGCGCACGCACGATGCCGAGGTCGGCACCTGGGTCCTGAAGACCGAAGGCTCGGTGGACGCTGTGCTGGCCGCCGACAAGGTCCTCGCCTCAAACCAGGCGCACTGGTTCGTGCGCGAGACCATCGGTTTCATGCGCCGCACTTTCTCGCGCATCGACGTGGCCTCGCGCTCCCTGATTGCGCTGGTCGACGCGGGTTCCTGTTTCGCCGGAACGCTCGCGGAACTGGCCTTCGCAGCCGACCGCAGCTACATGCTGGACCTGCCCGACGATCCCTCGAAAGCACCGAAGATCGCGTTGTCGGCGATGAATTTCGGGCCCTTCGAGATGGCCAATCACCGCACACGGATCGCCACGCGGTTCTCCGACGAGGCGACGCCGATCGAGCGCTGCAGGTCCGCCATCGGCGAACCGCTCGACGCAGGCGCGGCCCGCGAACTGGGCCTCGTGACAATCACGCCGGACGACCTCGACTGGGCGGACGAGATCCGCCTCGCAATCGAAGAACGCGCAAGCCAGTCGCCAGACGCGCTGACGGCGATGGAGGCTTCGCTTCGCTTCGCCGGCAACGAGACGATGGAGACGCGCATCTTCGGTCGCCTCACCGCTTGGCAGAACTGGGTGTTCAACCGCCCCAACGCCGTCGGCGAACAGGGCGCGCTAAAAGTCTACGGAACAGGCAGCAAGGCAAAATTCAACTGGGAGCGGGTGTAACCATGACCATCGACTACGCAGAAAAAATCCCCAACAACGTCAACATCGCCAACGACAAGACGCTGCAGCGAGCCCTCGAGCACTGGCAGCCCAGCTTCCTCAACTGGTGGCAGGAGATGGGCCCGACGGACTTCCAGGGGTCGGACGTCTACCTGCGCACCGCCGTGTCGGTCGATGCCGAGGGATGGGCCCAATACGGTGCCGTGAAGATGCCCGACTACCGCTGGGGCATCTTCCTCGCCGACCAGGTGCCGGACCGGAAGATCGGCTTTGGCGATGCGATGGGCCAGCCGGTCTGGCAGCAGGTCCCGGGCGAGTACCGCTCCACCCTGCGCCGCCTGATCGTCACGCAGGGCGATACCGAGCCCGCGTCGGTCGAACAGCAGCGCCTGCTCGGCCACACCTGCCCGTCGCTGTACGACCTTCGCAACCTGTTCCAGATCAACGTCGAGGAAGGCCGCCACCTCTGGGCCATGGTGTACCTCCTGCACGCCTACTTCGGCCGCGACGGTCGCGAAGAAGCAGAGGAACTGCTGTCGCGCCACTCGGGCGACACGGACAAGCCGCGGATCCTCTCCACCTTCAACGAACCGATCACCGACTGGCTGTCGCTCTACTGCTTCACCTACTTCACCGACCGCGACGGCAAGTACCAGTTGAAGAGCCTCGCCGAATCCTCGTTCGATCCGCTGTCGCGCACCTGCCGCTTCATGCTGACCGAGGAAGCGCACCACATGTTCGTCGGCGAAACCGGCATCGGGCGCGTGATCAAGCGCACCCTCGAGGTGATGAAGGAACTCGGCACGGACGACCCGACGGCGATCCGACGCGCGGGCGCCGTGGATCTCCCGCTCCTGCAGAAGTACATCAACTTCTGGTGCTCCTCGTCGCTCGACCTCTTCGGCAACGAGATCTCCTCCAACTCCGCCGCTACGTTCGCCAACGGCCTCAAGGGCCGCCCTGATGAATCGACCTACACCGACCACGTGCTGCGCGAGGCCACCCTGCAAATGCAGATGCCGGAAGGCATGCAGGACGTGCCCATGCTGAACGCGCTGAACGAAGTCATGCGCGAGTCCTACCTCAAGGACTGCGAGATCGGCATGCGCCGCTGGAACCGGGCCATCGAGCGCGCCGGCCACGATTTCCGGCTGACGCTGCCGAACATGCACTTTCGCCGCTCGATCGGCGCCTGGGCCGGGTTGCCGGTCGATCCGCAGGGCAAGCTGATCGCGAAGGAAGAATACGAGCGCCGCAAGGACGAGTGGGTGCCCTCGCAGGAGGACCGCGCCTACGTGAAAAGCCTGATGCAGAAAGTGGTGGCGCCGGGCAAGATGGCGGCCTGGATCGCCCCGCCGGAACGCGGCATCAACAACATGGCGGTCGACTACGAATACGTCCACCTGAACTGAACCCGGGAGTCCGCAT
>CAMAXP010000045.1 GCA_945862265.1 Bordetella parapertussis | reverse complement strand
CCAAATGCGTTTCGTCGAGTCCAACGATTATCAGAAGCGTTTTGGAGACGACGATGCGAGTGGCAAGTACGATCGAACTGGACGACGCGCAACGGGAGAAGCTGGTGAAGCTTGCGCATTCGAACACGACTGAAGTGCGTCTGGCGCGTCGCGTGAGCATCGTGCTGCTGGCCGCCGATGGGCTGGACAATCGCAAGATCGCCGAGTTGGTCGGCGTGGGCCGCATTCAAGTGGGTCGGTGGCGCGAGCGTTACGCGGCCGGCGGATTGAAAGCCATCGAGCAGGATTTGCCGCGCGGCGGGCGCAAGCCCAAGGTGGACCCTGCGGAGATCGTGCGCCTGACCACGCAGACCAAGCCAGAAGGCGCGACCCAGTGGAGTACCCGCACGTTGGCGACGGTGGCCGGCGTGAGCGACACCACGGTGCAGCGTATTTGGAAGGCACGCGGGTTGAAGCCGCACCGGGTAAAGCGTTTCAAGGTGTCGCGCGATCCCAAGTTCGTCGAAAAGCTCGAAGACATCGTCGGTCTGTATATGTCCCCGCCTGAGCATGCGCTGGTGCTTTGTTGCGACGAGAAGAGCCAGGTGCAGGCCCTTGATCGCACCCAACCCGGCCTGCCGATGAAGCCCGGCCGTGCAGCCACCATGACCCATGACTACAAACGCAACGGCACCACCACCCTGTTTGCGGCAATGAGCACCCTGGACGGCACAGTCATCTCGCGCTGCGAACAACGCCATCGCCACATCGAGTGGCTCACCTTCTTGCGTCAAATTAACCGCGAAACGCCCAAGGACAAATCGCTTCATCTGATCTGCGACAACTACGCCACCCACAAGCATCCGAAGGTCAAAGAGTGGCTGGCCCAGCACCCGCGAATCCATGTGCATTTCACCCCGACCTCGGCGTCTTGGCTCAACATGGTCGAGCGATTCTTCCGCGATATCACGACCGAGCGCCTGCGCAACGGCGTGTTTCGCAGCGTCCCCGAACTGACCACTGCAATCAAGGAGTACATCGATTTGCACAATAAAAATCCCAAGCCTTTCGTATGGACTGCCAAGGCCAATGACATCCTTGCCAAGGTCATTCGCGCCAACAGCCGCTTAAGTTCCAAACAGAACGAAGCACTACACTAGGCTGGGCAGCCCGACGGATACAGCGCACTCGTCCGCCCCGTAAGGTAGTAAACCGTCAGCCCCACCCATTCCCTGATCCCGGTCGACAGGCCATCGAGGTTCTCGATCAGCCCTGTATCGACCCGGAAAATGTTTCCCCGTACCGTCTGGTGGTCCACGGGGTAGGGCACCACCGTCCATCCGGCCTTGCAGAACACGCCTACCGAGCGTGGCATGTGGGATGCGGAGGTCACAAGCACCCAAACTTCACCCGGGGCGGGCTTTGCCAGCGCTTTGCTGAGCGTGGCATTCTCAAATGTATTCCTCGATTCGCCTTCGAGGATCAGCCGCGATGGGTCTACTCCCTGCGACAGGTACAGGCGCTCGGCCATGGCCGTACCCTTGTATTCAGGCTTGAGTAGTAAGCCACTCCCAGAGGTGAACAGCAGCTTTGCCTCAGGGTAGCGTCGCGCCAGGGCGACCGAGGCGATAAACCGCTCGGCGGCACCACCTACTTCAGGCTGCCCCCAGGCCGCGGAGCGGACCGCATCCTCGGCGCCACCCAGAACGATGATCCCATCGACGCGCTGGGGCAGGGGCGGGTTGGCCGGGAAGCGATCTTCCAGCGGGTACAGGACCCACTCCCCGACGGGAAATGTGGCGACCGATAGCAGGCCGGCTAGCGCCACTCCCAGGAACCGTTTTGCCCATCGGGTGACGCCCCGTAGCAGGGCAATCCAAGCCAGCAGCACCAGCCATAGCAACAGGCTTTCCGGTGCAATCAAGGACCATGCAATCTTGGACAGCCAGAAGAACAGCGTATCCATCGCGCTAGGGCGCGCGCAGCAGCATGTGCCCCAGGTACCAGGCAAGGCCGGCCATGAAGGCGGAGCAAGGAATGGTGAGGACCCAGGCCCAGACGATGTTGCCGGCCACCCCCCAGCGAACCGCCGCCACGTTCTGCGCGGATCCAACGCCGACGATCGCGCCGGTAATGGTATGGGTAGTCGACACCGGGATGCCGAGCATCGTGGCGAGGAACAGGGTGATTGCGCCGCCCGTTTCCGCACAGAAGCCGCCGACAGGTTTCAGCTTGGTGATCTTCTGTCCCATGGTCTTCACGATTCTCCAGCCCCCGAACATCGCGCCCAGCGCAATGGTAATGTAGCAGAGGACTGCAACCCACATGGGGAAGGGGTCGCTCGCCTCGGTGTAGCCCGCCGCGATCAGCAGCATCCAGATGATGCCTGCGGTTTTCTGGGCGTCGTTTCACGCGGCGGATCTGTCCTAGATTACGCCATCCTGTTTCAGCCCGGCCTGCTCCGCTTCCGAAAGTCCCAGCCACTCGCCGTAGACTTCGGCGTTGTTCGCGCCCAGCGCCGGGCCCGTGGAGCGTATTTCTCCCGGGGTGGCCGAAAGGCGCGGGACGACGCCCGGCATTTTCACCACGCCGAAATCATCGTCCTTCACCGAAGCGAGTGCCCCTCGCGCGATCACATGGGGGTCTTCGGCCACCTGTGCGTTGGTGTAGATGGGGGCGACCGAAACGCCGGCGGCGTTCAGCTTTTCGACCACTTCCTGCAGCGGTCGGGCGCCGATCCATGCGGCGGCCATCCCGTCGATTTCGCTGCGATGAGTTACGCGCGCGGCGTTTTTCGAAAAACGCGGGTCCGAAAGTAATTCCGGGTGGCCGATGAGTCCCGCGAAGCGCTCGAATATGTTCGGGGTGGCGCAGGTGAAAGTGACCCAGTGGTTGTCACCCGTCCGGAACACGTTGGCTGGCGCTACGTATGCGTTGTCGTTGCCGATGCGCTCGTGGACGATGCCGAGCTGGTCGTGCTCGATCGGCAGGACTTCCATCAGCTTCATCATCGCTTCGGTCGCCGAAAGGTCGATTTCCTGTCCGGGCGAGTCGGGATGCTTCAGCCGGTCGTATAGCGCAGTGAGCACGCCGAACGCACCGAAGATTCCAGCGATCGGGTCGCCGATCGGGTATCCCGGATGCAGGGGCGGCCCGTCGCGTTCGCCAGTGATGTAAGTCAGTCCGGAATAGGCTTCGAAGAGGCGGGCGAACCCCGGGTAGTTCCGGTAGGGGCCGGTCTGCCCGAACCCTGTCAGGCGCAGGATGGTGAGCTTCGGGTTGGCCGACCACAAGGCTTCCTTCGCCAGCCCCCACCGATCGAGCGTGCCGGGCCGGTAGTTTTCGATCAGCACGTCGAAGCGGGGCAGGAGCTTCAGGAACAGCTTGCGACCTTCATCCTTGCGCAAGTCGAGCGTGATGCCCTTCTTGTTGCGGTTGGTGACCTTCCAGATCAACGGTTTGCCGTCCTTGTGGGGAGGCAGCGCGCGCAGCGGGTCGCCGCTGCCGGGCAACTCCACCTTGAGGACTTCCGCGCCGAAATCGCCGAGCATGCCCGCCGCGAACGGGCCGGCGATCACGTTGGAAATGTCGAGGACGCGCAGTCCTGCGAGTGGCGCGCGGGCGGTAGTGGTGCTCACTCCTTCGCCATCCCGAGGCCAAGCTGCTGCAGGCGGTCGATATCCGGAGGCTGGAATCCCCAGTCGGCCAACGCCGCGCGGCCGCCTTCGCCGCGCTCCGGCGGCTTGCGCTGCACCGCACCTGGTGTGCGCGAAAACTTCGGCGCCGGTGCCGGTTGCGTTACGCCGCCCACCTCAACAAAACTCTTTCGCGCCACGTTGTGGGGATGCGCATAGGCCTCGGTCCAGTTCAGCACCGGGGCAAAACAGGCGTCCGATCCCTCGAACACCGCGCACCACTCATCGCGAGTCTTTGAGAGAAAGGCTGTGGCATAGCGCTCGCGCAGCTTCGGCCAGCCGGCGCGATCGTGCTGCTTCGGCAGGTCTTCGCCAGCAATGCCGAGGCGCTCGAGCAGCTCGGTGTAGAAGCGCGTTTCAATCGAGCCGATCGACACGTGCTTGCCGTCCTTGGTTGCATAGGTCTCGTACCACGGTGCGCCAGTGTCGAGGTGGTTTGCGCCGCGCTCTTGCTTCCAGCGCTTGGCTGCGAGCATGCCGTGGAACATGGTCGACAGCAGCGAGGCCCCTTCGCACATGGCGGCATCGACGACCTGCCCCTTGCCTGAGCGCTGCGCCTCGACCAGCGCTGCAGCGATGCCGAACGCGAGCAACATCCCGCCACCGCCGAAGTCGCCCACCAGGTTGAGCGGCGGGACCGGGTTTTCGCCCGCACGGCCGATGCCCGCCAGCGGCCCGGCGAGTGCGGTGTAGTTGATGTCGTGCCCGGCCCGCGGCGCCATCGGCCCGTCCTGGCCCCAGCCGGTCATGCGCCCGTAGACGAGCCTGGGGTTCTTTGCGTGCGCCACTTCAGGGCCCACCCCGAGACGCTCCATCACGCCCGGGCGGAAGCCCTCGATCAGCGCGTCGGCCTTGCCGATGAGTTCGAGCGCGGCTTGCGCGCCATCCCTGGATTTCATGTCAAGCGTGACCGAGCGGCGCCCGCGCATCATGACGTCGTACCAGCGTTCACGGTTGAGGCCCAGGTCGGCCTGCCCTGCGCGGTCGATCACGATCACGTCCGCGCCCATGTCCGCGAGCATCATCCCGCAGAAGGGGCCGGGGCCGATGGCTTCGAATTCGATGACCTTGATGCCGTGCAGTGGTCCCATCAGATCACTCCCGCTTGTTTGAGCTGCTGTTGTTCGGCCTCGCTGAGCGCGAGCCATGTCCCGTAGATCTCGGCATTGTCCTGCCCGATGGCGCCGCCCGTGCTCCTCACACTGCCTGGGTCGTTCACGAATCGCGGCACCACGTTCTGCATGCGGACGCTACCGAAGTCCTTGTCGGGCACCGAGGTGATCGCATCGCGCGCCTGCACCTGGGGGTCGGCGAACACCTGGTCGATCGAATAGATCGGCGCGATCGTACCCTGCGCCCCCTGGAAGGCGGCCAGTACTTCGTCAAGTGTGTGCGTCGCGCACCAGTCCGAGAAGATGGCGTTGAGCTCGTCCTTGCGTTCGGTCCGCATGCCGTTGTTCGCAAAACGAGGGTCATCGATCAGGTCCGGACGACCAATGGCGCGGCAGTTGTTGGCGTAGAGCACATTGGTCGATCCCGCGAGCAGCGAAGCGGCAAACGGCGCGGCGACGATGGTCGCAATGTCGAGGACGCGAAGTCCTCTGAGCGGGCCTTGGCCCGCGCTTGTTTCGTCGGGGTCGCCCATCGCTCAGTCCGGCTTGATGTTGCGGGCGCGGATCAGCTTCGTCCACTTGTCGATGTCCGCGCGGATGAAGGCGCCGAATTGCTCCGGCGTTCCGCCCACTGGGGTCATGCCAAGGCTGAACAGCTTTTCGGACACCTCGGCCTGCTTCAGCGCGAGGTTGGATTCCGCGTTCAGCCTTGCCACGATGTCGGCCGGTGTGCCCGCCGGGGCGAGGAGCCCGAACCAGGCGTAGGCCTCGGCACCGGGAAAGCCCTGTTCGGCAAGGGTAGGGACGTCGGGAAGAAGCGAATATCGCTGCGGACTGGCAACCGCAATCGCGCGCAGTTTGCCGGCGCGAATGTGTGGCAGTGCAGGCGCCACAGGGTCTGCGGAAGCGCCCAGGCGACCGCCGAGCAGGTCCTGGATCGCGGGCGCATCGCCCTTGTAGGGAATGTGCGTAAGCGCGCTGCCCGAGAGCGAGTTGAGCAGCTCGATCGCCAGGTGCGGTGCGCTGCCGTTGCCGGGGCTGCCGACATTGGCGTAGGCCGGATCCTTCTTCGCCAGTTCGAGCAGGTCCTTTACGTTCTTCACAGGCGAGCCCGATGGCACGAGGAAGAACAGCGGCACCGTGACTGCCTGCACCACCGGGGAAAAATCCTTCACCGTGTCATAGGGCAGCTTTTCGTACAGGGCCGGGTTGGTGGAGTGCGGGGCCGCGCAGAAAAACAGCGTGTACCCATCAGGCGCACTTTTGGCGACGAATTCCGTGGCGATCCGCGTATTCGCTCCCGCCTTGTTTTCGACGATCACCTGCTGGCCGAACCGCTGCGACAGCTTTTCGGCGAGGATGCGCGCGGCGATGTCGTTGGACCCGCCGGCCGCATAGGGCGAAATGATGCGAAGCGGCTTCCCGGGCCAGCCTTGCGCTGCGGCTGAGCCGCATGCGACCAATAGCGATACCGCAGCCGCGAGGCTGCACAGCGCCTTATTCATCGTCCCCTCCTGCTTTTCTAGTTTTCAGTCACCGCGCAGCAGGGCTTTCGCGATGTTCAGCTGGTGGACCTGGCTGGTGCCCTCATACAGCCTGAACAACCGAACGTCGCGGTAAAAGCGCGGCACCGAACCGCCGATGTCTTCGCAATACCCCGCCCCGCCAAAGATCTGCACCACCCGGTCGGCCACGCGCCCGGCCATCTCCGAGGCGTAATACTTGCACATCGACACGTCCATGGTCACGTCCTCGCCGCGGTCGCGCTTGCGTGCCGTCTCGAGGATGAGGGCGCGCGCGGCCGAGATTTCGACCTTGCAGTCCGCGAGCATGGCCTGCACGAGCTGGAATTCGCCGATCGCCTGGCCGGATTGCTGGCGCGTTCGCGCGTGGCGCAAGCCTTCGTCCAGCAGCCGGATCGCGGGGCCCGTGCAAAGGGATGCGAGGTTGATGCGCTGCTTGTTCAGGGAGCGCATGACCGCGCCGAATCCCTTGCCCGGTATGCCGCCGAGCACGCTCGATTTCGGTACCCGGCAATCCTTGAAGTACACCTCCGACACGGGCGAGCCTTCCTGGCCCATTTTCTTGTGCTCCGGGCCTACGGACAGGCCGGGCGTGCCGCGCTCGATGAGAAAGCACGTGGTGCCCGAGCCACCGCGGTTTGACGGGTCGGTGCGGGTCAGCACGGTGAAGAGGTCGGCAATCGGGGCGTTGGTGATGTAGCGCTTGGTGCCGTTCAGCAGGTAGTGGTCGCCGTCTTCCACCGCGCTGGTGGCCAGTCCGCCAAGGAGATCCGAACCGGCATTGGGCTCGGTCACGGCGAGGCAGCCGGTGATCTCTCCTGTCGCGAGTCTGGGCAGGTACAGACGCTTCTGGGCGTCCGTGCCGTCCTGGATGATCGCCTCGGAACCGATGCCTGTATTGGTGCCGGCCCGAGCGCGGTACGCGACCGCGCACTGCGAGATTTCCATGTTGGCGAGGCACAGTTCTTCGGTGGTGAGCCCCGCACCGCCGTACTCCTCCGGAATGCTCCAACCGAAAAAACCGAGGCTGCGCATCCGGTCGACGATGTCTTCGGGGATGGCGTTTTCGCGCTCCACCCTTTCCTCGTTCGGGATGGCGGTTTCGTCCATGAAACGGCGCACGGAACCCAGCAGCGCAGCCAGTTGCTTTTCGTCGCGGATCATCGGAACTCGCTCAGGGGTGGAATCGGGCTTTGCGTTTCTCGAGGAACGCGGCGATGCCCTCTCCAGCCTCGTCGCCATGCAGCGCCTCGACGAAGAGCGTTCGCTCCAGTTCGAGGTGCTGGCTGTAATCGTTGGTCTGCGCTGCGTTCGTCAGGCGCTTGATCCTCCCGATGGCGCGCGTCGCGCCGTTGGCCAGTTCTGCAGCCCAAGCCAGCGCTTCGGCTGTTGCGCTTCCCGCGGGTACGCAGCGATTCACGACACCCGCGGCATGGAGCCGGGAAGCGCCGACCGGGGCGCCCGTCATCAGGAGTTCGCTGGCCAATTGCATGGGGAGCGCACGCGCCAGGAAATACGAACCGTCGCCGTCGGGGTTGAGGCCGATCTTTACGTACGCCATCGTGAACTGCGCGTTGTCGGCCGCGACGATGAGGTCGCAGCCCAGCGCTACTGAAAACCCCGCGCCGGCGGCATGGCCTTCCACCGCGGCGATCACGGGCTTGGCGCAGTCCCGCATCGACCGCACCAGTTCGTTGAGTTTCCCTACGCGTTCGAAATGGTGCTGCGGCGGATTGGTGCTGCGGCTCGTGCCCAGCGTCTGCAGGTCTCCCCCCGCGCAGAAATGCCCGCCATCCCCATGCAGGACGATCGCGCCGACCGAGTCGTCCGCAGAGGCAAGCCGCAATTGCCGCGTCAGTTCGGCGGAAATCTCCGGCTTGATTGCGTTGCGCTGGGCCGGGTTATGGATGGTGAGTTGCAGCACGCGCCCGTGGCGCGTGGCGACGACTTTCACTTCACCGGCATCGGCCGTCATCCGGGCATGCCCTCAATGCATGCCAAGGGCGGCCTCGATGTTCCTCACCATCTGCACCAGGCGCGGCCCGATGTCATCCTCGATCTGGCCTTTCTTCAGCATGAACGCCGGGATGCTGCAGTTGAAGGCGACGATCTCGCCATCGACCGTGCGACGCATCGGCACGCCGACCGCATGGATTTCGCGGCGCAGGTCGCCATACGAGACGCAGAAGCCCCGGTCGCGGATTTCCTGCAGACTCTTGTCGATCTGCGCGCGGTACTTCCGGTGCATCTCCGGCTCCTTGACCTTCATCTGGTTCAGCAGCGCTTCGCGCTCCGCAGGGGTGCAGGCCGCGAGGAACGCGCGGCCGACCGAGGCCTGCGCGATGGGAATCGACGTGCCGATGTCCGGCAGCGAAGGCGTACCGCTCGCCGAGCGGCAGCTTTCGACGAACACGACGTTGAGACGGTCCCGGATGCCCATCGAGACCGAGGCGTTGCAGTGGTCGGCGAGTTCCTTCATGTACGGCCGCGCGATCTGGCGCGCGCTCATGCTGGCGAGAAGCGGATATCCGATGGACAGCACCGCTGAGCCGAGCTGGTACTTGCCCAGGCGCATATTGTGGCGCAGGTACCCCAGCTTGGTCAGCGTATAGGTCAGGCGCGACACCGTGGGCTTCGGCAGTCCGGTGCGCACCGAGATCTCCTTGTTGCCGAGCATCGGCTCAAGCGGGGTGAAGCAGCGTAGAACCTCGAGGCCGCGTGCCAGGGTGGTTGCGAACTGGCGGTCGCCCTCGTGCTCGTAGCTGTAAGCCGGCGCGGTTGCCGGAACGGAAAGCGGTGCGTTGGACTCAGATGCGCCCATGGTTTTGTCTCCTTGGTCTGTGCTGCAAAGCGCGCCCGCGGGCTAAACCGGATGAGAATCATTTCGCCCCCGATGGTGGTCCGGGCGGGAAGACGATCCTGGGAAGTACGCGGTGGAAACGGCGAGCAGCGGAACTTGTTTCGCAAACCGATTGTTTGGCAAGGCCTGCCCTCTGTCAACTTAGTCATATTGTGTATCGCATAATGAAACACCGATGCAAAATCGGCATGAAGTCCGTCGCCATGTGAACGGTGTGCGGGGTCCAGCCACGGGCTGCGTCGATATTGGCTACCCTTACGCCTCTTTCATCCCAGTCCAGAAAGGGTTTTCCATGGCGTCCTCGCTTTTTGACCTCACCGGCCAGGTGGCCATCGTTACCGGCTCAACCAAGGGGATCGGCAAGTCCATCGCCGAGGAACTCGGCCGCGCCGGCGCCAAGGTAATGATTTCCAGCCGCAAGGCCGAGGCCTGTGAAGCCACGCGGGCCGAACTGGCCGGCATGGGCCTCACCGTCCTGGCGCAACCCTGCAACGTTGGCCGCAAGGAGGAAGTGGCTGCGCTGGTCGCCGCAACGGAAAAGGCTTGGGGCAAGGTCGATATCATGGTCTGCAACGCGGCCGTCAACCCCTACTACGGGCCCCTGGGCGGGCTCTCGGACGAGACGTTCGACAAGGTGATGAACTCGAACGTGAAGTCCAACCTCTGGCTCACCAACCTTGTCATTCCCGGCATGGCCTCGCGCGGTGGCGGCAGTGTGATCATGGTCGGGTCGATTGCCGGCCTGAAGGCCAATACCATCATCGGCGCGTATGGCATTTCCAAGGCGGCCGACCACATGCTGGTCAAGAACCTCGCCGCGGAATGGGGCCCGAAAAATGTCCGGGTCAATGCGATCGCCCCGGGCCTGGTGAAAACGGACTTCGCCAAAGCCTTGTGGGAGGACGACAAACTGCGCACGGCGCGCGAAGCGGCCACGCCGTTGCGGCGCATCGGCGAGCCGCGCGATATAGGCGGCATCGCAGTGTTCCTGGCATCGCAGGCCGCTGCGTTTATCACCGGGCAGTGCATCGTCGCCGACGGCGGCGTAACCATCATCTGAGCACACACATGCCAACGATTCGCGCGTTTCGCGTCCAGCAGGAAGGCAGGTTCGGCATCGGCCGGTTCACCGATATGTCCAGCGAGGAGCTCGACAGCGGCGACGTCGTGGTCCGGTCACTGTTTGCAAGTGTCAATTACAAGGATGCGTTGACCGCGCTCGGGAAGGCGAAGATCGTCACGCGCTTTCCGTGCACCGCCGGCATCGACGTTTGCGGGGAGGTGACGCAATCAGCCGACCCGCGCTTCAAGCCGGGCGACAGGGTGATCGCGCACGGTTTCGGGATCGGTGCCGACCACGATGGCGGCTACCAGGAGGTGAATCGCTTCCCGGCGGATTGGCTGGTCAAAGTGCCAGAAGCGCTCACTTCGTTTGAAACGGCGGCGATCGGTGTCGCGGGATACACCGCCGCCTTGTCCGTAGACCTCATGGAACTCAACGGCCTCGTGCCGGGCAGGGGCAAGGTGCTCGTCAATGGGGCGACCGGCGGCGCAGCGTCCGTCGCCATCGACCTGCTTGCGGGCCGGGGCTACGAAGTCGTCGCGCTGTCAGGCAAACCGGAGGCGGCCGAATACCTCCGCTCCCTCGGTGCGGCGGAGGTGATTGACCGGAAAAGTTACGAATTCGGCACCCGGCCACTGGAAAAGCCCATGTGGCAGGGGGCGGTCGATTCCGTCGGCGGGGAGCAACTCGGGTGGCTCGCCCGCACCATGCAGAACGACGGTGTAATTGCCGCGTTTGGCAATGCGGGGGGTATTGATTTCAAGGGCAGTGTGCTGCCCTACATCCTGCGCGGCGTGCGCCTGATCGGCGTCAACGCCAACAGTCCGATGCCCTTGCGGAACCGGATCTGGGAGCGTCTGGCCACCGACCTGAAGCCGCGGCACCTCGCCAGGATTGCGCGGCCGATCCGGTTTTCGGAACTGCCCGGGGCGTTCAACGACCTGATCGACGCAAAAGCCGTCGGGAGGATGGTCGTGGACTACGCTCTGGGCTAAACTAGCCCATCCCCTCCGGGCAGCGCCGCAGTTCGAAAAGGCCGCGCCTGACCGGCGAATCGACAACGTCCGCGATACAAGTCAGGAGACAGCCATGGATCTCAATTATTCGAACGAAGAGCTCGCGTTCCGCGACGAAGTGCGCGGCTGGCTCGCCAAGAACCTGCCCGCCGACCTGTCCGACAAGGTCGCCGGCCACGAGCACCTGTCGAGGGACGACCTGGTGCGCTGGCACAAGATCCTCGCCAAGCAGGGCTGGATCGCGCCGTCCTGGCCCAAGGAGTGGGGCGGCAACGGTTGGAACGTGGTGCAGCGGTACATATTCGAGGAGGAATGCGGCTACGCCGGCACGCCGCCGCTGGTGCCGTTCGGCCTTTCGATGTGCGCGCCAGTGCTGCACAAATTCGGCACCGAGGCGCAGAAGAAGCGTTTCCTGCCGCGCATCTACAACGCAGACGACTTCTGGTGCCAGGGCTACTCCGAGCCGGGCTCCGGTTCCGACTTGGCGTCGCTGAAGACCAAGGCCGAACGAGGCAGTGATAGCAGCGGCGACCACTACCTCGTCAACGGCCAGAAGATCTGGACCACGCTCGGCCACTACGCCGACTGGATCTTCTGCCTCGTGCGCACGGACTCGGGCGCCTCCAAGCGCCAGGAAGGCATCTCGTTCCTGCTGATCGACATGAAGACGCCGGGCGTCACCGTTCGCCCGCTGATCCTGATGGACGGCGGCCACGAGGTGAACGAGGTGTTCTTCGAGAACGTCAAGGTGCCCGTCGAAAACCTGGTCTACGAGGAGAACAAGGGGTGGACGGTGGCCAAGTACCTGCTTGGTCACGAGCGCATGAACACCGGCCGCATCGGCGTGTCCAAGCGCGAGTTGGCCAAGCTGAAGGAGTTCGTTGCCAAGCAGTCGAAGGACGGTGGGTCGCTGTTCGACGATGTCCGCTTTCGCGACAAGCTCTCGAAGGTCGAGATCGAGCTGATGGCCCTCGAGATCACCAACCTCAGGTTCCTCGACCAGATGCGCCGCACGGGCCAGCCGCCCGGAGCGGATGTCTCGATGCTGAAGATCAAGGGCACCGAGATCCAGCAGTCGCTCACCGAGCTGATGATGCAGGCGGTGGGCCCGATGGCGCAGCCGTTCAAGCCGGTGGACCACGCGGAGGCTTTCGACGCCTTCACGGCGTCGCTCACGCCGCGCTACGCCAACACGCGCAAGACCACCATCTACGCCGGTTCGAACGAAATCCAGAGGAACATCATCTCCAAGATGTCCCTCGGCCTGTAAGGAGACAAACATGAATTTCGATTACAACGAAGAACAGCAACTCCTGGCCGACTCGGTCAAGCGCTTTGTCGGCAAGGACTACGATTTCGAGTCGCGCAAGAAGATCGTCGGCTCGGCCAACGGCTACAGCGACTCGGTCTGGGCGACCCTGGCCGAGATGGGCCTGCTCGGACTGCCGGTCTCGCCCGACTACGATGGCTTCGGCGGCGGTGCGCTGGACATGATGGGCATCATGGAGTCCATCGGCGAAGGGCTCGTGGTCGAGCCCTTCCTGTCCACGGTCATGGGCGCACAGTTCGTTGCGCGCGGCGGGAGCGATGCACAGAAGAAGGCGATCCTGCCCCTCGTGGTCGAAGGCAAGTTGAAGATCGCGTTCGCGCAGACGGAGAAGGGCGCCCGCTACAACCTCGCCCGCGTCGCTGCGCATGCCACGAAGTCGGGCGCGGGCTACGTGCTCTCCGGGGAGAAGTGCGTCGTCGTGCACGGGCCGTGCGCCGACAAGATCGTGGTCTCCGCACGCACATCCGGCGCGGACGCCGATGCCAAGGGCATCAGCCTGTTCCTCGTCGATGCCAAAGCCCCGGGCATTACGATGAAGAGCTATCGCACCGTAGACGAACTGCGCGCCTGCGACATTACGCTGAAGGGCGTGTCGGTGCCCGCGGATGCGCTGATCGGCAAGGAAGGCGAAGGGCTTGCGCTGATCGAGGAAGTTGTCGACTACGGCACGGCGCTGGTCTGCGCCGAGGCCGTCGGAGCGATCAAGTCCGCGAACGACGCAACGCTCGAGTACATCAAGACCCGCAAGCAGTTCGGCGTGCCCATCGGTGCCTTTCAGGCGTTGCAGCACCGCATGGTCGACATGGTGATCAGCTACGAGCAGGCCAAGTCCATGGCCTGCCTCGCCTGCGACAAGGTGGACTCGGAGAAGGACGCGGCAGAAAGGAAGCGCCTCGTGTCCGCCGCCAAGGTGCGGATCTCGGAAGCCTGCAGGCACGTCAGCCAGGAGTCCATCCAGTTGCATGGAGGCATGGGCATGACCGAGGAGATGAAGGTCAGCCACACGTTCCGCCGGCTCACGATGATCGCGCAGCAGTTCGGCGATATCGACCACCACCTAGAGCGGTTCTCGGCCTAGCCCGCCGAAAGCAATGCCGATCGTCCCTGCCTGGGTTCGCCGGCTGGCGCTGGTTGCCATTGCAGCCGGCCTGGCCGGCTGCAGCAGCGCCCTCAGCGGCCTGCAGCCCGACCAGGAACTGTACAAGTTCAACGCCAAGGTCTCGGACGTCGAGTTCGGGATGACCAAGGCCCAGGTGCAGTACCTCATGGGTCCGCCGCGCAATCGCCTCTACGAAGGCAACCAGGAAGCCTGGCTGTGGTGCCAGACCTCCAACAGCCAGGAGCGCGCCGACGCCTTCCTTACGGTGTACTTTTATGCGACGCGGGTCGCGGGCATCCACACCTACGGCAATCGCGCCGAAGGCAGCTGCGAGAATTTCTTCCGGCGCGTGGAGTGGCTCGAGGATCCGGCCAAGTCGGCCGCGGCGAAGGTGCGGCGGCGCGAATAACCCGCTTCCCGCCGGTGCGTGTGCCGGCCCGAATCCTTTCCCACAGGTTACAGCCATGATCCCGCGCACCCTGTTCGGCTCCGAGCACGAAACCTTCCGCGACAGCGTCCGCCGGTTCATGGACGAGGAAGTCAAACCCAACGACGAGCGCTGGCAGGAACAGGGCTACGCCGACCGAGATGTCTGGAAAAAGGCGGGCGCCAACGGATTTCTCTGCGCGAGCATGCCGGAGGACTATGGCGGCTCCGGCGCCGACAAGCTCTACAGCATCATCCTGATCGAGGAGCAGGCGCGCGCCAACAACTCCACGCTGGGGTTCGGCCTGCATTCGGAGATCGTCGCGCCCTACCTGAACCGTTACGGCAGCGAGGCACTCAAGAAGAAGTACCTGCCGAAGATGGCCGCCGGCGAATGGATCGGCGCCATCGCCATGAGCGAACCCGGCGCGGGATCCGACCTCCAGTCGGTCAAGACCAACGCAATCAGGCAGGGGGACAAGTACATCCTCAACGGTTCGAAAACCTTCATCACCAACGGCTGGAACGCGGATTTGGTGATCGTGGTGGCGAAGACCGACCCCGCCAAGGGAGCGAAAGGTACCAGCCTCGTGGTCGTGGACACCTCGATGAAGGGCTTTTCCAAGGGCCGGCGCCTGAAGAAGATGGGCCTCAAGGGACAGGACACCGCGGAACTCTTCTTCGACAACGTCGAGGTGCCTGCCGAGAACCTGCTCGGCCAGGAGGGCAACGGCTTCGTGTACCTGATGCAGGAGCTTCCGTGGGAGCGCATGCAGATCGCGATCGGTGCGATCGCCAAGACCGAGGCCGCGATCGAATGGACGAAGGACTACGTGCGCGAGCGCAAGGCCTTCGGCAAGCCGGTCGCGGGGTTCCAGAACACGCGGTTCAAGCTGGCTGAGTGCGCCACCGAGGCGCAGGTCGCCCGCGTGTTCGTCGACAAGTGCATCGAACTCCTGCTGGAAGGCAAGCTCGACGCGGCCACAGCCGCAATGGCCAAGTACTGGGTCACCGACCTGGAGTGCAAGGTCATCGACGAATGCCTGCAGCTGCATGGTGGCTACGGGTTCATGTGGGAGTTCCCCATCTCGCGCGCCTACGTGGACGCGCGGGTACAGAGGATCTACGGCGGCACGAACGAGATCATGAAGGAAGTCATCTCCAGGTCGATCGGCCTGGGCGAGATCAAATAAAGGGAGACGGCCATGGCTGAGGCATTCATCTATTCGGCGCTGCGTACCCCGCGCGGCAAGGGCAAGCGGGACGGGTCGCTGCATGAGGTGAAGCCGATCACGCTGCTGACCGGGATCCTGAAGGCACTCCAATCGCGCCACGACCTCGACACCTCGCAGGTGGACGACGTGGTCATGGGCTGCGTGACGCCGGTGGGCGAGCAGGGCTCGTGCATCGCCAAGACGGCGGCGCTGGCCGCGGGCTGGGACTTCCACGCTTCGGGCGTGCAGCTCAACCGCTTCTGTGCCTCAGGTCTTGAGGCGGTGAACATGGCCGCGCAAAAGGTGCGCTCCGACTGGGAAGACCTCGTGGTCGCCGGCGGCGTGGAGTCCATGTCGCGCGTGCCGCTGGGCACCGACCGCGGTGCGTGGGCCTGCGACCCGGAGACTGCGCTGGATACGGCGTTCATCCCGCAGGGCATCAGCGCCGACCTGATCGCGACGCTCGAGGAATTTTCGCGCGACGATATCGACAGCTTTGCGCTGCGCTCGCAGAAGAAAGCCGCCAAGGCGCGTGAGGCGGGTCTCTTCAAGAATTCCGTCGTGCCCGTGATGGACGGCATCGGCGACCTCATCCTCGGCGAGGACGAGTTCATCAAGCCGCATACCACGATGGAGGGCCTCGCCTCGCTCAAGGTCTCGTTCGAGCAGATGGGCGCGATGGGCTATGACTCCGTGGCACTGCGCCGCTACCCGCAGGTCGAGCGCATCAAGCATGTGCACACGGCAGGCAACAGCTCCGGCATCGTCGATGGCGCGGCCGCCGTACTGATCGGGTCGGAAACAAAGGGCAGGCAGCTCGGACTCACGCCGCGCGCGCGAGTGGTTGCCACTGCACTCTCAGGCGCGGATCCCACCATCATGCTGACGGGCCCCATGCCCGCCGCGCGCAAGGCCCTGGCCAAGGCCGGCCTCAGCATTGACCAGATCGACCTGTTCGAGATCAACGAAGCCTTTGCCGTGGTGCCGATGAAATTCATGAGGGAGATGGGCGTGCCCGAGGAGAAGGTCAACGTGAACGGCGGGTCCATCGCCATGGGCCACCCGCTGGGCGCCACGGGCGCCATGATCATCGGGACGCTGATCGACGAACTCGAACGCAGGAAGCTGCGCTACGGGCTGGCCACGCTGTGCGTCGGTGGCGGCATGGGCATCGCAACCATCATCGAACGCGTCTGATGTCCCCGATCCGATACGAGTTGGGAGCGGACCGCGTCGTCACGCTCACGTTCGACGCCCCCGAGGGCTCCGTCAACACCATGTCCGCGGCCTGGAAGGCTGCGTTCACCGAAAACATCACGCGGCTGGAGAAGGAAAAGGAGACCTTCGACGGTGTGATCCTCGCCTCGGCCAAGAAGACCTTTTTCGCCGGCGCCGAATTGAAGGAAGTGGTGAAACTCACCGCGGCCGATGCGCCGAAGATGTTCGAGGGCATCGAGGCGGTCAAGGCGGATTTCCGTCGGCTCGAGAAACTCGGCAAGCCCGTGGTCGCGGTGATTGCGGGCACTGCGCTGGGCGGCGGGTTCGAGATCGCGCTGGCCGCGCACTGCCGCATCTGCGTGGATGACCCGAAGATCCAGCTCGGGTTCCCCGAAGTCACGCTGGGCCTCATTCCCGGCGCGGGCGGCATCACTAAAATGACCCGCCTGCTCGGACTGCAGGCCGCTTTTCCGTACCTCATCGAAGGCAAACTGATGAAGCCGGCGGAGGCCGCCAAGCTCGGGCTGCTGCAGGGGCTGGCCAAGGACGCAGCCAACGCAATGTCGATGGCGCGCGAGTGGATCAAGGCCAACCCGTCCCCGGTGCAGCCGTGGGACGCCAAGGATTACCGGATGCCCGGCGGCTCCCCGAGCTCCCCGGCGATCTCTCAGATGCTCGCGGTTGCGCCTGCCATGCTGACCGAGAAGACCCGCGGCCTGTACCCGGCGCCGGAGGCGATCCTGTCCGCGATGGTCGAAGGCGCGTACGTCGATTTCGACACCGCGATGCGGGTCGAATCCCGCTACCTCGCCAAGGTCGCCGTTGGGCAGGTCGCCAAGAACATGATCTCGGCGTTCTTTTTCAACCTGAACGCGATCAAGAGCGGTGCGTCGCGCCCCAAGGATGTCCCGAAATGGAAGCCCGCGAAAGTCGGCATCCTCGGCGCGGGCATGATGGGGGGCGGCATCGCTTTTGCGACGGCAACGCGCGGCATCCCGTGCGTGCTGAAAGACGTGACCCTCGAGGCGGCCGAGAAGGGCAAGTCCTACACGGAGACCATCCTCACCAAGCGGAAGCGCCCGCTCGACGCCCTCGGGCTGATCACGCCGACGGCAAACGTCGACGATCTCGCCGGCTGCGACCTGATCATCGAGGCCGTGTTCGAGAAGCGCGACCTGAAGGCGCAGGTGACCAAGGAGTCCGAGCCGAAGCTCGTTGCAGGCGGAGTATTTGCGTCCAACACCTCGACGCTGCCGATCACCGGCCTTGCCGCCGCCTCGGCGAAGCCGGAGAACTTCATCGGGCTGCACTTCTTCTCGCCGGTGGACAGGATGCCGCTGGTTGAGATCATCAAGGGCGCGAAGACTTCGCCTGAGACTGTGGCACGCGCCTACGACTACGTGCTTGCGATCGGCAAGACGCCCATCGTGGTCAACGATTCGCGCGGGTTCTACACCAGCCGCACCTTCGGCACCTTTGTCATGGAAGGCTGCTCGATGCTGTCCGAGGGCATCCCGCCGGCGATCGTCGAAGCCGCCGGGCGCCTGGCCGGCATGCCGGTCGGCCCGCTCGAGGTGATCGACCAGACGTCAATGTCCCTGTCGCTGCATGTCATGGAGCAGACCAAGGCCGATATGGAGGCCGAAGGAAAAACCTATGTTTCGCCTCCCGGGCAGGAAGTGGTCATGCGCATGGTCAAGGAGTTCAAGCGCCCCGGCCGCGCGGGCGGTGGCGGTTTCTATGAGTACCCCAAGGAGGGGAGGAAGTTCCTGTGGCCGGCACTCGCGAAGACCTTTGCCAAGCCCGGCGTCACCTATGACTTCGAGGAGCTCAAGGAGCGCATCCTGTACCGACAGGCGATCGAGACGGCCCGCTGCCTGGAGGAAAACGTCCTCACCAACGTGGGTGACGGTAATATCGGCTCGATCTTCGGCATCGGCTTCCCGGCGTGGACCGGCGGGGCGCTGCAGTACGTGAACAACATTGGCGCGGCGAAATTTGTCGCGCGTGCCGACGAGCTGGCTGCAAAACTCGGCGAGCGGTTTTCGCCGCCGAAACTGCTGCGTGATATCGCAGCCCAAAACGGGATGCTCATCTGATGTCTCTGCCGAAAATCCTCCAGGGCCTGTCGCTGCCGGTGATCTGCTCGCCGATGTTCATCGCCAGCAACCCGAAGCTCGTGATCGAGCAGTGCAAGGCCGGCGTGGTCGGGTCGTTCCCCGCGCTCAATGCCCGCCCGCAGGAAGCGCTCGACACCTGGCTCACCGAGATCGAAACCACGCTGGATGCGCACCGCAAGGCCAACCCCGGCGCGATCGTTGCGCCGTATGCGGTGAACCAGATCGTGCACAAGTCGAACGACCGCCTCGCGCAAGACGTGGAGACCTGCGTGCGCCACAAGGTGCCCATTACGATCACGTCCCTGCGTGCCCCGGCCGAAGTCGTGTCGGCGGTGCATTCGTACGGCGGCATCGTGCTGCACGACGTCATCAACGTCCGTCATGCCGAGAAGGCGCTGGAGGCCGGCGTGGACGGCCTGATCCTTGTCTGTGCCGGTGCGGGCGGACATGCGGGCACGTTGTCGCCTTTCGCCCTGGTGGGCGAAGTACGGCGCTTCTTCGACGGTCCGATCATCTTGTCCGGGGCGATCGCCACCGGGGATGCCATCCTTGCCGCGCTCGCTACCGGGGCGGACCTCGCTTATATCGGGACGCGCTTCCTCGCGACCCCCGAGGCAAGCGTGCCGGACCGCTTCAAGGAAGAGATCCTCAAGTCGGCAGCAGCGGACATCGTGTATACAGACCTCTTCTCGGGCGTCCACGGCAACTACCTCAAGCACAGCGTGATCAACGCCGGGTTCGACCCGCTGAACCTGCCCAAGTCCGATCCTGCCAAGATGAATTTCGGCTCCAACAGCGGCGCCGAGAAGAAGGTCTGGCGCGACATCTGGAGCGCCGGCCAGGGCGTCGGGCAGATCAAATCGGTGCTGCCGGTGGCGCAAGTCGTCGCGCAGATGAAGGCCGAATATGTCGCCGCCCGCCAGCGGCTTTCGTTGTCGTAGTCTTACCAAAGGTCCCGCCATGAACAAAGCCATCGTGCTCGCCAGCCGCCCGCAGGGCTGGGTGTCGCCGGAAAATTTCCGCCTCGAGAGTTGCGCCATGCCCGTGCCCAAGGATGGCGAGGTACTGGTGAAGAACCTGTGGCTGTCGCTCGATCCGTACATGCGGGGCCGCATCAGCGAGGCGAAGAGTTACGTGCCGCCCGTGGCGATCGGCGCGGTGATGGTCGGCCAGACCGTGGGCGAGGTCATCGAATCGAACGCCCCGGGCCTCAAGGCCGGCGACCATGTGCTGACGTCGCTCGGCTGGCAGACGCACGGCGTGGCCCGCGGCGCGGAAGTCACCAAGGTGGACGGTTCCAAGGTGCCGCTGTCGTACTTCCTCGGCGTGCTCGGCATGCCCGGACTCACCGCTTACTTCGGCCTGTACGAAATCGGCCATCCCCGCGCTGGCAATACGCTTGTGGTGTCGGCCGCGTCGGGGGCGGTAGGCAGCGTGGTCGGCCAGCTCGCCAAGGCTTCCGGATGCCGAGTGGTCGGCATCGCCGGCGGCAAGGCCAAGTGCGATTACGTGGTGAAGGACCTCGGTTTCGACGCCTGCGTCGATTACAAGGCCGGCAAGCTCAGCGAAGACCTCGCGGCAGCCTGCCCTAACGGCGTGGACGTGTACTTCGAGAACGTCGGTGGCGAGATCATGGAGGCGGTGATGTCGAAGATGAATTTCGCCTCGCGCATGGTGGTATGCGGACTGATCTCCGACTACAACCGGACCGAGCCCTATGCGATCAATTCGATGCGCGCAGTGCTGGTCAATCGCATCCGGATGCAGGGCATGATCGTGTTCGACTGGATCAACCGGTATCCCGAGGGCATCAAGGCGTTGTCCGGGTTGGTGGCCTCCGGCAAGATCAAGTACCGCGAGTCGGTCGTGCAAGGGATCGAGAATGCGCCGCAGGGCCTGGTCGACCTGCTGCAGGGGAAGAATTTCGGCAAGCAACTCGTCAAGATCGCCTGACCTCGCCAAGGAGCCGCAAGTGATCGACCTCTACACCTGGCCCACCCCGAACGGCCACAAAGTCCACATCATGCTCGAGGAGACCGGGATCCCGTATCGCGTGTACCCGGTGAACATCGGCGCGGGCGAGCAGTTCGCCCCATCCTTCCTGGAGATCTCCCCCAACAACAAGATGCCGGCCATGGTCGATCCCGACGGCCCGGGCGGCAAGCCCCTGTCGATGTTCGAGTCGGGCGCGATGCTCGTGTACCTCGCCTCGAAGAGCGGCCGGTTTCTCCCGGAGGACCTGGCCAAGAAGTGGTCCACGCTGTCGTGGCTCATGTTCCAGATGGGCGGCGTCGGACCCATGCTCGGCCAGGCGCACCATTTCCTCGGCTACGCACCCGAGAAGATTCCCTATGCCATGGATCGCTACAGGAACGAGGCGAACCGGCTGTACGGCGTGATCGACCGGCGACTGAAGGAGTCTGCTTACATCGCCTGCGACGAATACACCATCGCCGACATGGCGATCGTGCCGTGGCTGCGCTTTCCGGAGCGGCAGGGGGTCGCCGTGGATGAGTACCCGTACCTGAAGCGCTGGCGAGACGCGCTCCTCGAGCGCCCGGCGGTCAAGCGCGCGCTGGAAGTCCTCGCAGGGCATCGCCGTGCAGGCCCGCACACCGACAAGGAACGCGAGATCCTGTTCGGCAAGAAGCAATATCAACGTAGATAAGCGAGAAACGATGAGCACATTACTGAAAGGCAGGACTGCATGGATCACCGGTGGCGGCAGCGGCATCGGCCTCGCGGGAGCGATCGAGCTCGTGAAAGCCGGGGCTCATGTGGTGATTTCCGGCCGCACGCAGGCCACCAACGACAGCGCACTGGCCGAACTCAAGGCACTTGGCAGTGCCGAAGCGATCCTGCTCGACGTGGCTGACAAGAAAGCCGTGCAGGCTGCTGCAGATGCGATCCTGAAGCAGCATGGCCGCATCGATATCCTCGTCACCAGCGCCGGGACCAACGCCACCAAGCGGAACTTCGACGTCGTTACACCCGAGGCGTGGGATGACGTTGTGGCGATCAACCTGTCGGGGCTTTTCTATTGCGTCCACGCCGTGCTGCCCGCGATGAGGAAGCAGAAGGATGGCCTCATCATCAATGTGTCGTCGTGGGCGGGGCGGTTCCCGTCCAAGCTCACCGGTCCGGCCTACAACGCCACCAAGCGCGCCGTGATTGCGCTGACCGAGTCGATCAACATGGAGGAGTGCGTGAACGGCATTCGCGCCACCTCCATCCTGCCGGGCGAGGTCGCGACGCCCATCCTCAGGAAGCGCCCTGTGCCGCCCTCCAAGGAGGAGCAGGATCGCATGACCCAGTCCGAGGACCTCGGTGCGGCAATCCTCTTTGTCGCCAGCATGCCCGCGCGCACGTGCGTGAACGAGCTGATCATCGCCCCGACCTGGAACCGCTTCTACGTGGGCGGCCTCGAGACGCCGAAGAAGTAGCATGGTGGCGGACTCCCCTGCGGCGGCGGTCCCGCCGCGGGTCAACCTGCTGCTGCGCGTATGCCTGCCCTTCCTCGCGGGCTATTTCCTGTCCTACGTCTACCGTGCGGTCAATGCGGTGCTCGGGCCGCAGCTCGCGACGGAGTTCGCGCTGTCGCCCGCCGACCTCGGGCTGTTGACTGGTGCGTACTTCTTCGCGTTCGGCCTTTTTCAAGTGCCACTGGGCCTGCTGCTCGACCGTTACGGTCCGCGGCGCATGGATGCGCTCCTCCTGCTCCTTGCTGCGGCCGGCGCGGGACTGTTCATCACGGCGCAATCCTTTCCGGGGCTGCTCGTCGGGCGGACGCTGATCGGCCTGGGCGTTTCGGCCGCGCTGATGGCCTGCTTCCAGGCCTTCGTCCTCTGGTACCCCGCTGAGCGCATCGGCACCATGATTGCGATCGCCTACGCAGCCGGCGGCTTTGGCGCGATGGCGGTGTCCGTCCCGCTGGAGCTGGCGCTGCGCAGCTTCGAGTGGCGCTCGATCTTCATGCTGTTCATCGGCGTGACGCTGCTCGTCAGCGCGGTCCTCTACTTTGTCGTGCCTGAGCGCAAGGCGGCGACCGATCCTGAGCCCTTCGGCGTGCAGTTACGCGGACTCGCCGGCGTGGGTCGCGATCCCGCCTTCTGGCGCATCGCGGTGGCGATCGGCACCAGCCAGTGTGCCGCGGTATCGACCTTCACCCTCTGGATGGGCACCTGGATGCGCGACGTGGCCGGGTTCAGCGCCAGCGAAGTGGCCCAGGCGATGATGGCGGCATCGCTTGCCATCGTGCTCGGCTACCTGTTCTTCGGCCGCATCGCCGACTCGCTCGCGCGCCGGGGGCAGTCGGTGCTCACGTTGTTCGCCGGTGGCGTCGCAGTGTCTTCGCTCTCCTTCCTCCCGATTGTGCTTGGCGTGAAGACCGGCAGCGTGCTGGCCTGGTCGGTATTCACCTTTTGCGCCACGGCCGCCACGCTTGCCCATTCGATTGCGTCGCGTCGCTACCCTGTGCGCATGGCCGGTCGCGTGAACACGGCACTGAACACGTTCACGTTCCTCGGGATCTTTCTCGGGCAGTGGATGGTCGGGATCATCCTCGCGCGCTGGCCGTCCACGGCCACGGGCTACGCGCCGGAGGGGTATCTTTATGGCTTGGGGGCGTTGTGGTGTGTCCAGGCGGCCGGCCTCGCGTGGTTGTGGAGCGGGCGGCGCCTGCTTGACCAGCCCGGTTCCAGGTGAGGCGCAGAACGATGACCCGACTCTTTTCCAATCGTGATCGCCCGTTCGACATGGGTGTATTGCCGACCGAGCGGCTGGCGCGGGACGCGAATGCGCCGGTCTGCGAGGCGGCAATGCCGGCCGATGCTGCCGCAGCCGGCCCGGACTCCATCGCGACCGCGATCCCTGAATACCGTGCGCTGTGTGCGAAGCATCTCGACGGGGAGGCCGCTGCTGCGCACGCGCCAGTGCCGGACGATCCGCTCATGCGCGCGCGCAACCTCAAGGCCTCGGCCTACTTCCTGGATGCAACGCTGGCAGGCATTTGCGCGCTGGAGGAGTCCGACTGGACCGACCCCGGACACCCGGCGCATACCCATGCTTTTGTGTTCCTCATCGAGTTCGGCCGCGAGCCTGAGGCGGGCGGCCCGGGCGATGCCTGGATCCGGGGCACCAACGCGGCGCGCACCGACCTGCGCTGCGCCGAACTCGCCGTGGTGCTTGCCGGTTACGTGCGCGGCCTCGGCTGGCCGGCCCGGGGACATGTCGCGGGTGACACCCTGGTACGCGTAGAGAGTGTTGCGCAGCGTGCAGGCGTGGCCATGGCGGTCAACGGTACGCTGAAAGCACCCTTCATCGGGCGGGGCTTCCGGCTCGGTGTAGTGACCACCACCTTCGAGATGGCGGCAGACCTGCCGCTGGCGTCGCTCGACTGGCCGGACGCCGAGACCTACATGGGCAAGCCCGGCACGCGGCCCGGGTGGGCCGAGGCGGAGGAAGCCCAGCGTCCTCTGCACATGGGGCGGTACGCGATGGAAAAGATCCGGCGCGTGGACGAGCCCACTACCCTTGTGCTGCGGGACGAGATCCGGCGCATGCCCAAAAGGGCGGATATGTTCCAGCGCGCGCTGGCCGGTGACCTCGGTGCGAAGCCCGCGGCCGAGCGCCGTCGCTTCGCAGTCAAGCACCCGCTTGCATTTGCGATGACGCCGTTGATCCGCAACATGGTGCCGATGCAGGGAACGCGCGAGCCGCTTTCCGGTGCCGACCCGGCCGCACTGGCGGACCCGGTGAGGAACGCCGAGTCGATCAAGGCACTCGGCTACTACCTGGGCGCCGACCTGGTCGGCATCTGCCGGGCCGAGCCCTGGATGTATTACTCGCACGACGATGAGAAGGGCGACCCGATCGCCGCGTATCACCCCTACGCGATCGTGATGCTCATCGACCAGGGATTCGAGACCATGGAAGGCTCCTCCGGTGACGACTGGGTCTCGGGCGCGCAGTCAATGCGGGGCTACATGCGCGGAGCGATGCTTGCGGGCGTGATGGCTGCACACTTGCGGCGGCTGGGACATTCTTCGCGAGTGCATTCGAACGCCTACTCCGAAGTCCTGCACCTGCCCGCCATGCTGATGGCGGGCCTCGGCGAACTATCCCGGATCGGCGAACTGGTGCTCAACCCCTTCATCGGTCCGCGCTCAAAGTCGATCGTGATCACCACCGACCTGCCGCTGGAGGTCGACCGCCCGATCGACTTCGGCCTGCAGGCGGTGTGCGCCATGTGCAAGAAGTGCGCGCGCGAATGCCCGTGCAACGCCATCCCGTTCGGCCCCAAGGTCATGTTCAACGGTTACGAGATCTGGAAGCCGGATGCGGAGAAGTGCGGTCGCTACCGGCTGACGAATGCAAAGGGCTCGGCCTGCGGACGCTGCATGAAGACCTGCCCCTACAACCGCGAGGACCTGGTCGAGTCCGAGCGCCTGCTGTGGCTGTCGATCGACGTGCCCCAGTCGCGGCGCGCGCTGATCGACTACGACGACGCTACCGGTGGAGGCGAGCGCAATCCCGCCAAACGCTGGTGGTTCGACCTCGAGGTCGTCGACGGCGTGGTCGTGAAGCCGGAAGCGGCCAACGAGCGCGACCTCGACCTGGGCCGCGGCGAGAAGCTTGCGCGGACGCAGAAGCTCGCGTACTTCCCCCCGGACCTGCAGCCGCGCGGCGGGACGACAGTGAACACCGCTGTGCCGATTGACCGCCCGGCAGGGCTTGCTGCCTATGCGGCCGCGGAGTCACCCGCTGCCGCGCGCAAGCGCCGGGGCGCGAAGCCCGGGCCCGTGTAGGCAGGACCTCCAGTCGTACGAGGAGCGCGGTGCGCTTTGGCAGGGCGTGGCGGCATCGCTGGGCGGGACTGCTTTGCCAGATTGATGCATAGCACAATGCGCCGGGTTACACTGCGCGCCTTGGAGATTGCAATGACGTCACGACCCTGGCGCGCGATCGCAGCGTTGGTTGCCTTGCCTTTGCTATCCGGTTGCGCCGGAGGCCTGTTTGGCACGGCCGGACCGGACTACCAGCTGCCCCCCCTGACCGCGGCCGCCGCGTGGCAGGCGCCGCAGCCACACGCTGGCAGCACGCAGAAACTTGCCGGTTGGTGGGCGCAATTCAATGATCCGGCGCTCGATGCCGTGATGGCGGCGGCGCAAGCGCAAAGCGGCACCCTCGCACAGGCCGCTGCCGCGATCGAGCGCGCCCGTGCCGATGCGGTGGCCGCAGGTGTGGCTGGCTTGCCCAGTTTCGATGCGGTCGCTTCGGCCAACCGCGCTGCCTTTACGTTCTTCGGGCCGCCGGCCTATCGTACGCAGACCCAGGTCGGCCTGCAGTCGAGCTGGGAAATCGACCTCTTCGGCAGCCTTGCCCGTCAGCGCGAAGCGGTCCAGGCCACGCTGGACGCGAATGTCGCCGCGTGGCACGACGCGCGCGTGTCGCTCGCGGCGGAAGTCGCCAACGCATACCTTAACTTCCGTCATTGCGAGATCCAGTCCGCACAAGCGGCGACCGACGCGCACTCCCGGGCTGCCACGGCTCGCATGACGGGGGCAGCAGGGAAGGCGGGCCTTCAGTCGAGTGCAACAGTCGCCCTCGCCGAGGGCTCTGCTGCCGAGGCGTCGGCCGCGGTGGCACAACGCCGCGCGCAATGTGATATTTCGGTCAAAGGCTTGGTCGCGCTGACTGCAATCGATGAGCCTGCGCTGCGCCAGCGCCTCGCCCAGCCGGGCGCGGCGAAGCTGCCCGAACCGCAGCAGTTCCGGATCGAATCGATTCCTGCGCGGGTGGTTGCGCAGCGCCCCGATGTGGCTGCGGCCGAACGCAGGCTGGCTGCAGCGAGCGCGGACATCGGCCATGCCGAGGCTGACCGCTATCCCCGCCTCACGCTCAGCGGCAACATCCTCCCGACACGCATGACCATCAGCCCGGGGCCGGCCTTTTCGCTCACCACCTGGTCGATCGGGCCGTCGCTGGTGCTGCCGCTCTTCGATGGCGGCCGGCGCACAGCCAACGTGGAGGCCGCCAAGGCCCATTACGCAGCGTCTGAAGCCGTCTACCGCGCCAAGGTACGCGACGCAGTGCGCGAGGTGGAGGAGGCGCTGGTGCGACTGGACAGCGCCGCAGCACGTGATGCCGACACCGCGACCAGTGCGCAGGGATATCGCGCGAGCCTTGCCGCTGCACAAGCCCGGCTCCAGGCCGGGCTCGGCAGCATGCTCGAACTCGAGGAAGCGCGTCGCCTGTCTATTGCCGCCGATGCCACGCTGGTGTCGCTGGCCCAGGAACGCGTCGCTGCATGGATCGCGCTCTACCGCGCGGCCGGCGGTGGCTGGGAACCCGAACCTTCCAACCGGAATTCGCCATGAGACTTCGTACCATCGCCGCTGTTGCGGCCGCCTGCGGCCTGCTCGGGCTTGCTGGCGCCGGCAGCGCACAGGACAAGGGCGGCGCCAAGCCGGCCGGCAAACCCGCGCTGACCGTGACCACCATCACGCCGCAGCGCATCGACATGGCCCTCAACGTACAGGCCACGGGCAGCCTCGCCGCCTGGCAGGAGGCGATCATCGGCGCCGAGTCGGGCGGGCTGCGCGTGGCCGAAGTGCGCGCCAACGTCGGCGATACGGTGACGCGCGGGCAGGTGCTAGCTGTATTCGCGCCCGAGACCGTCGAGGCCGACCTCGCGCAGGCGCGCGCCGGGCTGGCCGAGGCCGAGGCGACGCTCGCGGATGCGCGGGCCAACGCCGCGCGCGCAAAAGAGGTGGAGGCTAGCGGGGCGCTCAGCCAGCAGCAGGTCGCGCAACTCCTTACTGCGGCCAAGACGGCCGAGGCAAGGCTGCTTTCGATGCGTGCGCAGGTCACTGCGCAGGAACTGCGCCTCAAGCACACGACGGTCCACGCGCCGGACGAGGGCAGCATTTCCGCGCGCACTGTGACGCTGGGTGCGGTGCTACCGCAGGGGCAGGAACTGTTCAGGCTGATCCGCGGGGACCGGCTGGAGTGGCGCGCGGAAGTGACTTCCTCTGAGGTGGCGCGCATTCGTCCCGGCCAGGCGGTTACGATCGTTTCGGCTACGGGCGCCACGGCCACGGGCCGCGTGCGGGTGATCGCGCCTACGGTGGACCCGCAGACGCGCAACGCACTCGTGTACGTGGATGTTCCTGCGGCCGCCGTGCGTGGCGGAGGCTTCAAGGCGGGCATGTTCGCGCGCGGCGAGATTTCCATCGGCAGCGCCAGTGCCCTGACCCTGCCGCTGGCGGCCGTGTCGCTGCGGGACGGCTTCTCCTATGTGTTCGTGCTGGGCGCGGGGGATCGCGTATCGCAGGTGAAGGTGCAGATCGGACGGCGCTCGGGCGATCGCGTCGAGATCCTCGGTGCGCTCACCGGGAACGAGAAGGTCGTGGCCGGTGGTGCTGCGTTCCTCGCCGACGGCGACCTGGTGCGGGTCGTGGCCAAATGAACCTTTCCGCCTGGTCGATCCGCAACCCGGTCCCGGCGCTGATGGTGTTCGTGCTGCTGACTTTCGGCGGCATGCTGGCCTTCCATTCGATGAAGGTGCAGAACTTTCCCGACCTCGACCTGCCGACGATCACCGTGACGGCCTCGCTGCCGGGCGCCTCGCCCTCGCAGCTGGAGACCGACGTCGCGAGGAAGGTCGAGAACTCCATCGCCACCCTGCAGGGCGTGAAGCACATCTACACCAAGGTGCAGGACGGCGGCGTGACGATCACGACCGAGTTCCGCTTGGAAAAGCCGGTGCAGGAAGCGCTCGACGATGTGCGCTCGGCCGTCTCCCGCGTGCGCGCCGACCTGCCTGGCGACATGCGCGACCCGATCGTCACCAAGCTCGACCTCGCCGCCACACCGGTGCTCGCATACGCGATCGCATCCGCACGCATGGACGAGGAAGGCCTCTCGTGGTTCGTGGACAACACCGTCACCCGAAAGCTCCTCACCGTACGCGGCGTGGGACAGGTGAGCCGCGTCGGCGGGGTTTCGCGCGAGATGAGCGTGGCCCTGGATCCGGCCAAGCTGCAGGCGCTGGGCGCCACCGCCGCCGACATTTCGCACCGCCTGCGCCTCGTGCAGCAGGAGAGTGCCGGCGGGCGCACGGATCTCTCCGGGGGGGAGCAGCCGGTGCGCACCATTGCGATGGTGAAGACCGCGCAAGACCTTGGTGCGATCGAACTGGCCCTGTCCGACGGGCGGCGCATCCGCCTCGACCAGGTCGCAAGCGTCACCGACACCATTGCCGAGCGGCGCTCGATCGCGCTGCTCGACGGCAAGCCCGTGGTCGGCTTCGAGGTGTCAAGGAGCCGTGGCGCGAGCGAGGTCGAGGTCGGGCGCGGCGTTCGCGAGACGCTTGCGGCGCTCAGGAAGGACCATCCCGACCTCGCCCTCACCGAAGCTTTCGACTTCGCCACGCCGGTGCAGGAGGAGTACGACGGCTCGATGCTGCTGCTCTACGAGGGCGCGTTGCTCGCAGTGCTGGTGGTGTGGCTGTTCCTGCGCGACTGGCGCGCGACCTTTGTTTCCGCGGTGGCGTTGCCGTTGTCGGTAATCCCTGCGTTCATCGGCATGGACGCCCTGGGCTTCTCGGTCAACGTTGTGACGCTGCTGGCGATGTCACTGGTGGTGGGCGTGCTGGTGGACGATGCCATTGTGGAGGTCGAAAACATCGTGCGGCACCTGCGCATGGGCAAGACGCCGTTTGAAGCGGCCATGGAGGCGGCCGACGAGATCGGCCTGGCGGTGATCGCAACCACCTTCACGTTGATCGCCGTGTTCCTGCCCACGGCCTTCATGAGCGGCGTGCCCGGCAAGTTCTTCAAGCAGTTCGGCTGGACTGCGGCGCTTGCCGTGTTTGCGTCGCTGCTGGTCGCGCGCATGCTCACGCCGATGATGGCGGCTTACATCCTCAAGCCCGCCGGCGAGGCGCCTGCGGACGGCTGGCTGATGCGCACCTACATGCACTTCGCGGCGTGGTGCCTCAAGCATCGCCTGGTCACGATGCTGGCCGCAGCCGCGTTCTTTGTCGGATCAATCCTGTTGATCCCGCTGCTGCCCACCGGGTTCATCCCGCCGGACGATAACTCGCAGACCCAGGTCCATGTCGCGCTGCCGCCCGGTGCGACGCTTGCGCAGACGCGCGCAGCGGCCGAGCGGGCGCGGGAGCTGGTGTCCAAGGTCACGCACGTGAAGGGCGTCTACACGACCATCGGAGGCGGTGCGGCCGGCGCCGACCCCTTCGCGCCACAGGGCGCCGCCGAGGTCCGGCAGGCCACGCTGACCATCCAGCTCACCGAACGCCACCACCGCCCGGTGAGGAAGCAGGTCATCGAGCAGCAGATGCGCGAAGCCCTTGCGGAGTTGCCCGGTGCACGCTTCAAGGTCGGCTTGGGCGGTTCGGGAGAGAAATACGTGCTGGTCCTTTCAGGCGACGACCCGCACCAATTGGCCGAGGCGGCGCGTGCGGTGGAGAAGGACCTGCGCACGATTCCGGACATCGGCAGCATCGCTTCCTCAGCTGCGCTGGTGCGTCCCGAGCTCGCGGTGCGCCCGGATTTCGCCAGGGCCGCCGACCTCGGTGTCACCACGGCGTCGATTGGCGAGACGCTGCGCATCGCCACGGTGGGCGACTACGATGTGTCGCTGCCCAAGATCAACCTGGCCGAGCGCCAGGTGCCGGTGGTGGTGCGCCTCGCCGATGGTGCGCGACGCGACCTGCCCATGCTCGAGCGCCTTGCCGTGCCCAGCGCCCGCCCGGGCGCACCGCCGGTCATGCTCGGGCAGGTGGCTACGCTGGAGCTCTCCAGCGGGCCCGCGGTGATCGACCGTTACGACCGCTCGCGCAACGTCAATTTCGAGATCGAGCTGTCCGGCCAGCCGCTGGGCGACGTGACCGAGGCGGCGCAGAAGCTGCCGAGCCTCGTCAACCTGCCTGCGGGCGTGCGCCAGGCCGCGCTGGGCGACGCCGAGGTGATGGGCGAGTTGTTCGCAAGCTTCGGCCTCGCCATGCTCACGGGCGTGCTGTGCATTTACATCGTGCTGGTGCTGCTCTTCAAGGACGTGCTGCAACCGGTCACCATCCTTGCGGCGCTGCCGCTATCGCTGGGCGGCGCGTTTGTCGCGCTGCTCATCGCGGGCAAGAGTTTCTCGATGCCTTCCCTCATCGGCCTGATCATGCTGATGGGGATCGCCACGAAGAACTCGATCCTGCTGGTGGAGTACGCGGTGATGGCGCGGCGCGACCACGGGCTGACGAGGCTGGAGGCCCTGCTCGATGCGTGCCACAAACGCGCCCGGCCGATTGTCATGACGACCATCGCGATGGGGGCGGGGATGCTGCCCATCGCATTCGGCGCCGGGATCGCCGACCCGTCGTTCCGCAGCCCGATGGCGACCGCCGTGATCGGCGGGCTGATCACCTCGACGTTCCTGAGCCTGCTGGTGATCCCGGTGGTTTACAGCTACGTGGATGACTTTGAGCACGTTTTAAGCAGGGTCTGGGACTGGGGCCGGCGCATTGCGCTGAAAGGTTCCGGGCCCTCGCGCGACTAATTCCCTGAGGAATGATTTCTTCCGATGAGGTGTTAGCGCCGTATGTACAGGTCAAATATCGAGGACACGCTCAGGAAGTACCGAACGCACGCGCCCGGCTACGACGCGAGCGCGCAGCGCACCATGCCGCTGCGCCGCAGGGTGGTGGCTTTGCTCGGCCTTCGGCCGGGCGAGACGGTCCTGGACGTCGCATGCGGCACGGGACTTTCGCTATCTCTTCTAAGGGAGGCGGTAGGCCCGGCGGGCCGGGTGGTGGGCGTCGAGGTCAGCCCCGATATGATCCGCTTTGCGCGTGACCGCGTTGCAGCAGAAGGCTGGGACAATGTGGATCTCGTTGAGGCCCCAATGGAGGAAGTCGACTTGCCGGCCCGGTTCGATGCCCTCCTTTTCAACTATACCCATGACGTGCTCCAGTCCGCTTGCGCGCTCGAGCGGATCTTCTCTTTCGCACGGCCGGGCGCGCGTATTGCGATCGCCGGGATCAAGCATCCGCCCGCGATGTTGTTCCCCCTTCGCCTTTACCGCCTCATCAAGGCGCGGCCTTATGTCAGCACCCTGCGCGGCTTGGACCGGCCGTGGCGGTTGCTTTCCGGCTATGTCACTGATCTTCGCGTGGAGCAGGTGATGCTCGGGACAAATTACCTCGCTTACGGGACTGCGCGGAAGTGAGCCAGCCGAGGCGCAAGCGGATCCTCGTCATTTTCCCGAAGGAATGGGATCGAGACGAGCTTGAACGCGGCGACTATTCCGACTTCGAGTTCGTCTATGAAGGGTTCGACCTGTTCCGGTTTCCGTCGAACGCACGGCTGCTGACATTCGACGTCCGCGGGTTCATTGAGACGCTGGTGCGGCGCTGGCGCGGGCGCATCGACGGGGTTCTCAGCAACAACGAGTACTTCGGCGCCCTGATCGCCGCGATCGTCGCCGAAAGGCTCGGTCTTCCGGGCACGCCGCCTGCCGTGGTGGTTACCGCGCACCACAAGTACTACGCCCGGTTGGAGCAGCGCCGCATCGCGCCCGAGGCAGTGCCGGAGTTTTCGGTGTTTCCATTCGACATCAGTGATCCGGCGGACGTAGGCCTGCCGTTTCCGCTTTACGTAAAACCGGTGCGCGCCACGTTCTCCGTGCTGGTTCGCAGGGTCGAGAACTTCGCCCAATTGCGGCGCCACCTTACTTTTTCGTGGATGGAGGAACTTATCATCCGCAGGCTCGTGAGGCCGTTCAATGATCTCATGCCGCTCTACACGGACTACACGATCGACGCCCATCACCTGGTTGCGGAGCGGCCCGTCACGGGGCTTGAGGTGAACGTGGACGGTTACGTTCGCGGTGGCGAAGTGACCTTCATCGGGTTGAGCGACGCGGTCATGTTTCCCGGCACCGACCAGTTCGAGCGTTTCGTCTACCCTTCGCGCGTCCCGCCTGCAGTTCAGGAGAGGATGCGCGCGCTGGCGGCACGATTGCTGACCGGCATGGGGTACCGGCACGGATTTTTCAATATTGAGATGTTCTGGGACCCGGGAACAGGCCGGCTCACCCTCATAGAGATCAACCCGCGCCTTGCCTCGCAGCTAGCCGGGCTCTATCGCCGCGTGGATGGCATCAACCCCCACCGCATGCTGCTGGACTTGTGCCTCGGCGGCATCCCCCAGGCCTTGCCGTCGCGAACCGGGTGTGGCGTTGCCGCGAGCCTGGTATCACGCCGGTTTGATGGCCGGCCTTTGGCGCGCGAGCCTCTCCCGGGCGAACTCGCGGATGTGCGCCGGCGGTTCCCGGACGCCGCGATCATGCTGTATCTGAAGCGAGGGCAGTCCCTTGCGCGCGAAATGAAGTGGCTGGGCAGCTACCGCTATGCGGTGGTCAATCTCGGTGGCGTCGACGAAGAGGCGCTCAACCGGCGCTATGCCGAGATCCGGCAATTGCTGCACATCTGAAAGGAGTTCACCCATGAAAGTCCTGGCCTTGCTGCTCTTCGCAGCCCTCCTGCAGGGGTGCGGAACCATACACAACACGATGAAGGACGACACGGACGATCGCGTGATGTTGCGGGGCAACGATCCGGTCTCGTACTTTTCCGGGGGCGCGCCGCAGCGGGGCAGCCCGGCCATCCGTTCGGTGTTCGACGGGGACCTGTATCGCTTTGCCAGCGAAGCGAGCAAACGCCTGTTTGACGCGAACCCGAAAGCCTACGCGCCAGCGTGGGCAGGGTTCTGCGCAAGCGGAGTGCACTACGCGCTGAAGGCGGCGATCGGCGCCGACGTCTACCTCGTCTACAAAGGTCGCCTGTTGATGTTCGGAAGCGAGCGCAGCAGGGCGAACTGGATGCTGGACGCCGATGAGAACATTCGCCTTGCGGACCAGTACTGGGAAGCCGAATCGAAGGACGTGCCCTACCGGCTGCAGAACGCGAAGCGCCTGGTCTTCAAGGTGGCGCACTACAAGACGGACCGGGAGCTGGATGCCGAGCATCTTCGGAGGTTCGGCAAGCTGCCCCCGGGGGCGCCTCCACCGCGCTGACCCGGCCCTGCGCCGCGGCGAGTTCCCGCATCGCTGCGTAGACGTTCGGGCCCACCGAACGCAGCACCCAGTTGTGGGCCGCGCCCGCCACCATGAACAGCCGCTTGGGGCCACGTGCAGCATCGTAGAGGCGCTGCGCCATCTCGGGCGGAACCACCCTGTCGTCGGCGCCATGGACCACAAGTACCGGCAGCTCGAGGCGGCGGACCTTGTCCAGCAGGTCCATGCGCTGGGTGAGGAGCGAACCTATCACCGTCAACTCCTGCAGCGAAGTAAAGGAGGACTCCAGGACCAGCGCTGCAGCGCCCTTGCTGCGCAGCGCGACTTCCGCGGCGATGGGTCCGCCGAGCGAATGCCCGTAGAGGATCCTGCGGCTGCGGTCAGGCACCCTCGCATCCAGCCAGTTCCAGGCCGCCTCGGCATCGTCGTAAACCGAATTCTCCGAGGGAAGGCGCGCGGTGCTTTTCCCGAAGCCGCGATAGTCGATGGCAAGGACGTTGAAGCCGGCATCTCGGAAGCTCCGTAACCGGTACACGCTCCCTGAGAGGTTTACGCGCGCGCCGTGGAAGTACACCAGCGTGTATTCGGCTCCCGTCGCGGCGAGCCACCACCCGCTCACGACATCCGATCCGGCACCGACGGGAATGGAGACTTCCTCGGGGTTCAGGATCGCGCGAGAGTAGCCTGCCCACTCCTCCGTGCGCGGGCGGAACACGAGCTCGCGCTCCACGGTGTCGAGAGCGGCGCAGGAGGCGGTCGCAGCGGCGATCGCGAGGATTGCAAGCCTTCCCTGCTTCGCGACGCTGTTTCGGCCGGTCACGGGTCAGCTCGCGGCGCGCCTGCGGAACTCTATGTCGCCGAAGTAGGCTTCGGTGCTTTCGCCGGTATTGTCCGTGTCCGCCGAAAGTACAAGGCTGGTGACCGGTGGCACCGGCAGGCCGAAGGCGAGGCGGAAATCAGCTGCAACGTCCCGTTCATGTTCGACCCAGCGTCCCAGAGAGGCGCTGCCGCTTTCGGCGACGACCATGCGCACGCGGTCAGTGTATGGGTTGGGCGCGATGGTGCCCTCCTTGTTTGCAAGGTTGCCCAGGTTCAAATACGAAGTGCAACTAAGTCTAGCTTTTGAAAGGGGGTAAGGTGCGAAAGCGTCCGCGCCCCTTCAATCGCCAAATCGGAGTTGCACAGATGAATACTGCTACGCACCTTACCTTAGCCGAACGATATCAGATCGAG
>CAMAXP010000044.1 GCA_945862265.1 Bordetella parapertussis | reverse complement strand
TAAGGGATACTTTGATGCGAAGGTAAGAATTTTTGACCTGCTGAATAGCGATTTATTTTTGTCAGCAGGAAATATGAAGAGGATTCTGGAACTGCTTGCTGAATTTGAGCTATCGAAAAACGATTCAGGTCTTCTGCGTGTGGCGTACTCTAATGTGGTCACGCTTGACCCTTTCAAATTAATTTTCGGCGCTTTCGGGGGGGTAAAAAATTCACATTGCGCTCAAGTTCGGTTGATTGCTAGCAAGCCAAATTTAAGTGACCGGGATAAAATAGTTGTGGAGAAAATTCTAAAACATCGCTCATGCGCCGCGTAGAGCGTTACTTTCTAATCGATTGGCACTGTACAGAATTGGTACATCCAGCGCCCGAACCGACAGCGGCAAGTGACACCTGTTCTCCCTCGACGAGCGTAAACTTGCCGCACGGAGAACCCCACAAAAAATACCTGAGAACCGCCGTGGGAGTCGCGTAGGGCGAAGCGTGAGGACGGCAAAGAGCAATGACCCGTACAGCCGATAAGGTAATTGCCTGTCCGTCTTGTGGCGCAGACCTCGCTATGATTGCAGAAGGTCAGGAACAGGTTACCGATACGTACGGCATTCACAACCAGTTTTATGCGTCCGCACTTTTCGTCCTGGCGGCTAATAACGGCTTCTTCGTATGGCTTCGATGACAGGCACATAGAGCGCGGTGGCCAGTACTAATATTCGCCTGTCGTTGTCCAGGGAATTGGCGTGAAATTCGACCCTGACTTCTGAAAAGGCCTTGAAAATAATTGAAAGGATTCCCCCGGAGGATTCGCTCCTGACCGACGCGACTTTTTTGCCGTCAGTCGTAAAAACAAGCGGTGATAATCCCCACACAGGGGACTCCACTTCCATGATGGCATCGCCATTCCCGTTCTCGATGCTGAACTTGGTTGTCAGGAGGGATCGCATCGAACGGATCGCGCCAATCCCCAGCTTTTGAGAATCGTAAATTAAACAGTAAGAAGAACCTAAAGCAGGAGCAACATTCAATGCGTGAAAAACAGTCCTGCCAAGGAGGTTGAAGAAATGAAGTTCAAATTCAAGGCTAGAGCCACCCTGCTTGGCCGCGTAGCCCATCGGCTTCCCCGCCGTCCCCGATATTCTGTAAGGAGTTTTGGTTTCGACCGGGAGTAACTG
The DNA here is from genome assembly GCA_945862265.1 of Bordetella parapertussis. Taxonomy (GTDB): domain Bacteria; phylum Pseudomonadota; class Gammaproteobacteria; order Burkholderiales; family SG8-39; genus SZAS-79. The sequence goes on along the minus strand of CAMAXP010000044.1, from coordinate 40,164 downwards.
CACAACCTCGGACTTCTGTGTGATCAAGACCTCCCGGTGCGCCGTCAGATCAAAGCCAGCAACATCACGTCCGCTTGAAGTACGACCATCGATATGTCGTTGGGGCTTCTGCTGCGCCTCCATATATTTGAGATAGGCTATTCCGCAATTGGGACACTGCCAGTCAGGGGCGGTTTCCGCTGCAGCACGAACGTATCCACATTTCGGACAAGGATTTCCTGCGTAGCCGATTTGCATGTGGGGGAGAACTCGTCAGTTAAAGGTAAGAGCGGTTTATTGCCGCCAGCGCCGATTTGACCTGACTGCCGATTCCGATTTGACCGGGGTACGCCCAATGAATGTGCTGGTCAGTCGCTGATCGGCACTACCCCTCTAAACTGTTCAATTTCCGGTCGGCTTCAATAGATATAACCTTCAACTGCCTACGGGACACCCCCCTTTTTCCGGTATCCCCAGCAAAAGCTTTGAAATCACCGATGGAAACCTGTTTGGTTCGCTCACCAGCGTCTTAAGAGTGGACTCAAGTGTCGTGGTGTTACTCAGACCAGCCCAAGTCGCAAGTTCTTTAGGACTTGGGCTTACGTAAGCCATTTGCCAAGCATTGAAGGTGCGCCTCTCGATGCCGGTTTTGTAGACAACTTTTACGTCTTTGTGACGGCGGTCTTTTGAGATTTTCTCTAAAAGGGCGGAAACCACCTCTTGTTCACCCTCAAGTATCTGCAAGAACTGCCCGTCTACATACACCAATAATCCGGTGACATCTGCAAGCTTATTATTCACTCTTGAATCTACAAGAATCTTGTAAAGCTTCGACTTTGGCATCGGTTGTATTGCAGCCGATGTGTAAACTGATTGGATTAGCATGGCGCTACCCGCTACCCTCAAAGAATTTCTCAACTTTATCACACAGTAATGCAGAGCATCCTTAACGCACCAGCATCGAGATTGGGAGACCGATTCGGAATCTTATTCAGTGGGCCAAAATTTCCCCCATCCGCATTCCGGTTTCAATGGCGACACGCACTGCCGGGGCAAGCATCCGGGATCGACTTTTGTGACAAGCGTCAAACAGCCGCTGCTCCTCGCCGGGTTTCAATCGTCGATCACGGCCCCGCGCAACCTGAGGTCGGCGGACAAGCTTGGCGACGTTACTGGGGAGACCGATTCCCCAGTCCTTGACGGCTACGTCCAGCAGGTGCGTCAGGATATTGAGTTCCTTCACCACGGTGGCCCCTGCAAGCCCTTTAGAGAGCCTAGCGTCACGGTATGAGGCAATGTGGACACTCTTGAGAGCGGCAGGGGAGAACGCACCAAAATGCCGTTTGAGGTAGTTCAGGTGGCACGTTTCGCTCCGTGCGGACTTCTTCTTTGGCGTGACTTCTGCCAAATAGCGGTCAAACAGTTCGCTCATCGTGGTGCGTTCGGACTCGGAGCGGTCTACGAATACGCCCCTATCCATCTCAGACTCAAGCAACCGCGCCCATCGGCTTGCTTCGACTTTGGTCTTAAAGGATTTGAATACGGGCTTGAGACCGCGCCGACGAATCTGCGCTTGCCAGTTGCCGGATGAAAGTTGCCTGATATTTGCCATTCCACGCTCCCGAGTGTGATGGGCGTGTGATGGCAAGGCATGGGAGACGGAACTACGTTTTTCTAACCGCTTGAATTCATTGGCGCCCCCGACACGAATCGAACGTGTGACCTATCCCTTAGGAGGGGATCGCTCTATCCACTGAGCTACGGGGGCACGAGGGCCGCATTTTAGCCGATCGCGTTAGTATCCTGCCTTCACACCAGCAGGGGCCGCTCATGAACAGGATCTTCGTCTCCATAGCAGCAGTCCTGCTGGCCGCTGGGTGCGGGGTGGAAACAGTGAGCACCGCAGCGACCGCTGCCGTTGCGAAACAGAAGGAAATCGAAGCGGGCAAAAAGACCCTGGAAAATGCGCAGCAGCAGGTGCGGCAGTCCATGGAGCAGGTGCAAAAGGCCGCTGAGAAAGCGGGCGAGACCGATAAACAGTAGCCGGAGGAAGTCATGCTGCGCCTAATGATCGCGGGTCTTGTCTGTTTGCTGGCTGCCACTGCGGCTGTCGCACAATCATTGCCGAAGGTGGGTGCGTTCCCGGACAAGCCGATCCGGTTCATTTCCCCTTTCCCTCCGGGCGGTGGCAACGACACGTCCACCCGGATCGTCACGCAGAAGCTGGCCGAACTGGTCGGGCAGCCCGTCGTCGTGGAGAACAAGGGCGGCGCCGGCGGCAACCTCGGAGCCGAGATGGCGGCGAAATCGGCGGCGGACGGGTACACCGTATTCACCGGGCAGGTGAGCATCATGGCCGTCAACCCGGCGCTATACGCCCGTCCGGGTTTCGATCCGGTGAAGGACTTTGTGCCACTTACGCAGATCAACGCCGCGCCCCTGGTGATCGTCGTCGCTTCGCAATCCACGCTGCGTAATTTCGGTGACCTGGCAGGGGCGGCAAAAGCAAAGCCTGGGACGCTGACGTATGCAACGCCCGGCAACGGCACGCTTTCCCACCTGCTGGGCGCCGTCCTCAAGCAGGACGCCGGCATCGACATGAACCACATACCCTACAAAGGGGTGGGTGCCGCAATTACCGACTTGCTCGGCGGCCAGGTCGATGCCGTGATCACCTCCACCTCCTCGGTGGCCGGGCACATCCAGGCAGGACGAATGCGCGCCATTGCCGTGACGAGCCCGCGGCGGCTGGGGGTCTTCAAGGACGTTCCCATGCTGGAGGAGCTGGGCCATCGAAGCATGGTGTTCGACGACTAGTACGGGTTCTTCGCGCCGGCCGGGACACCACCCGAGCGGGTCAACTACCTGGCCGATGCGCTGGTCCGGGCGATCCGCTCGCCGGATGTGGCGGCAAAGATCCGGGAAGCGGGCAGCGAGGCGGTGGGCAACACACCCGCCCAGTTTGCCGACGTACTGCGCGCAGATATGGCCCGCTGGGCGCAGGCCGTGAGGCTGGCGGGGCTGAAGCTGGACTGACAGCCGGCCGGCATCGAAACATGCCGTTGGCGCCCCGGCATGCTCGGCTATCATGTCGGCCGCGATGATTAACTCTTTCTTTCGGCGCGCGGCCTGCGCACTCGTACTCGGGCTGGTTTCCCTGCAGGTCCAGGCGCAGGACGACAACTTCACGCCCTTTGTGATCAGCGGGGACGAAGTGGTGCTCCGCATGTTGCGCATGGCCGAAGTGGGGCCGGGCGATTTCCTGATCGACCTGGGTTCGGGGGATGGACGCATTCCGATCATCGCAGCAAGGCGCTTCGGCGCGCGCGGGTTCGGTGTGGATCTGGATCCGCCGCTGGTCGACCTCGCCCGCCGGAATGCGATCCGGGACGGGGTTGCCGACAAGGTTTCCTTCGAGGTGAGGGATCTCTTCGAGACAGACCTGTCCAGGGCGAGCGTGGTGGCTTTCTACCTGCTCCCCGATGTCGCGATGCAATTGCGCCCCAAGCTGCTGAAGGAACTCAGGCCCGGCACCCGCATCGTCGCGCACGATTACAACCTGGGCGACTGGGAGGCCGACGAATGGACGTCGATCCGCGTGCCGGACAAGCCCGTGGCGCCGGTGGGCATCAGCCAGGTGTTCCTGTGGATCGTGCCCGGCAACGCACGCGGTCGATGGACAAGCGATTTCGGCGGCCAGCGTGTCGTTTTAGACATCGACCAGAAGTTCCAGCTCCTCAAGGCCCGGGTGACGGAAGAGGGGGCGAAGACGGTGGTCGGTGAAGGTAGCGGTCCGCCCTTGCAGGTGCGGGCGGCCGGCCTTCGTGGCGAGCAGGTCAGCATTGTTGTTGCCGGGCGCCTTGCCGGGCGCGATGGCGTGCACCACCTCACCGGGCGCATCCAGGGCAACCACATCGAAGGAGAAATCCTCACGGGAACAAGGGCCCCGGAACGCTCGGCATGGAAGGCGGTGCGGCAATGATTTCGCGCGCACTTGCATCCGCGCTCCTCCTCCTTGCCGGCCTGTCGTGCCATGCGCAGAGCTGGGCGTGGGACGACGGCACGGTGCCCTTCGTCGTCAGTCCGGAAGAGGTTGTGGATCGGATGCTGCGCATCGCGGACATCGGCCCTGCAGACCGGGTCATCGACCTGGGATCGGGGGATGGCCGTATCGTGATCGGCGCCGCTGCGCGGGGCGCGCGGGCGCTGGGGATCGAGAATGACCCGAACCTTGTGGAAAAGGCGCGGACCCGGGCCGCGGCCGCTGGCGTGGCGGACCGAGCGACCTTCCGCTCCGAGGACCTGTTCGACACCGACCTGTCGGGCGCGACGGTCGTCACCATGTACCTGCTGCCCGAAGTGAACCTGAAGCTGCGCCCAAAGCTGCTCCTTCTTGCGCCAGGGACCCGGATCGTTTCGCACGACTGGAACATGGGCGACTGGGAGCCGGACGAGACGATTGAATTGCGCACGCCGGAAAAGCCGGTCGGCCTCGGCGGCAAATCCAGGGTGCACCTATGGATCATCCCTTCGGATGCGCGCGGCCGCTGGGTGGCGGACATCCCACAACATGGCGGCCGATGGGAATTCGAGATCGTGCAGCAGTACCAGGCCGTAAGCGTCCGCTCCACCGTCGCCGGCAACGAGCGAGACCTTACGGTGCGCGCCACGCGACTGCGCGGCCAGGAGATCAAGATGCTCGTGACCGGCCTGGTGGCCGGCAAGGCCTGGAACCAGTTTTTCAAAGGCACACTCTCCGGTGACCGGATGACGGGCGAGGTGCTCGTTTCGGACGGGGAACAACAACGGACGATCCCATGGACGGCGACAAGAAAGCGATAGCAGCACAACCCCGGCAACTGCTGTCGGTCTACGACGGCGTGTTCCTGATGGCCGGCATGGTGATCGGGGTCGGGATATTCAAGGCGCCGTCCGTTGTTGCGGGGAGCGTTTCATCCGGCGCTGAATTCCTGTTCGCGTGGTTGGCAGGCGGCGTCATTTCCCTCGCTGGCGCACTGGTCTACGCTGAATTGTCGGCGCGACACCCGGAAACCGGCGGCGAGTACTCGTTCATCCTGCGCGGGCTTGGCCGGGGGACCGCCTTCCTGTTCGCCTGGTCGCGCATCACCGTGATCCAGACCGGGGCCATTGCGGCAGTTGCATTCGTATTCGGCGATTACGCGACGCAGATCCTGCCGCTCGGCCCCTACAGCGCGGCAATCTATGCCGCGCTCGGCGTGATCGGTCTCACCTTGCTGAACCTCGTCGGGACCCTGCAAAGCAAGCACCTCCAGAAGGTCATGGAGACGCTGCTGGTCCTTGGGCTGGTGAGCGTCGCGATCGGCGGGATTGTCGTCGGGGCGCCGGCCCCGGCGGCGGCGCCTGCGGCCTCGGCGGGTGGGTCGTATGGCCTGGCAATGATCTTTGTGCTGCTCACCTATGGCGGCTGGAACGAGGCCGCCTACCTGGGCGGGGAAGTCCGTGAACCGAAAAAGAACATGACGCGAATCCTCGTTTGGGGAATTGTTGCGGTCACAGCGCTCTACATGCTCGTAAATATTGGCTATCTGGCGGCCCTTGGCCTGGCCGGCATGAAGGAGTCGAAGGCCGTGGCGGCCGACGTGATGCGGCTGATCGCAGGCGACAAGGGGGCGCTGATCCTGGCCATCATCGTGTGCATCTCCGCCTTCACGACCATGAATGCTGCGATCTTCACGGGGGCGCGCGCGAGCTATGCGTTCGGTCGGGATTTCGCGCTCTTTGCCGGCCTCGGCCGGTGGCGCGAAGCTGGCAGTACGCCGGCCACTGCGCTGATCTGGCAGGGCGTAGTGACGTTGATTCTGGTGGCTGCGAGCGCCTTCACGCCAGATGGGTTTTCCGCCATGGTGGCGTACACCTCGCCCGTGTTCTGGACATTTTTCCTGTTGACCGGAATCACGCTGTTTGTGTTCCGGGCGCGTGACACCGAAGACCGGCAGCAGGGGTTCCGGGTGCCGGGCTACCCGCTGGTCCCGCTCGCCTTCTGCGGCATGTGCGCATACATGCTTTACTCAAGCATCGATTTCATCCGCGGGCCTTACGGGCCGAGTTTCGGGATGGCTGTGCTGGGCGGGATCGCAATCATGGCGGCCGGGCTTCCGCTGTATTTCTTTGCGGGACGGCGCTGACCTGAAGCTGATCCGCGACCTGTTGACCGTTCTCCTGCTCGCTGCGGCGCTGCCGTCGCTGGCGCAGGACCATGCGCGCGAAAGGCGCTGGGCCGAGGAGGTGGTGCCGGGCCTCGTGGTCGGGGAGGCCGTCTGGCTGGAGGGGCAGGGGGGGCACAAGTTTCTCGGGTTGCATACCGAACACAGCGGGGCGCGGGCCAGCGTCCTGGTGGTGCACGGCATCGGCGTCCATCCCGACCATGGCGTGATTGGCACACTGCGAACAGCCCTCGCTGATGCCGGATATAACACGCTCTCGATCCAGATGCCGGTGCTGGGTGCCGATGCAACGCCGAAGGAGTACGCCGCTGTCTTTCCTGATGCGGTGGCGCGGATCCGGGCGGCCGCTGCGTGGCTGTCTGCAAAGCGGGCTGGACCGCTTGTGCTGGTCTCGCACAGCATGGGCTCCGCAATGAGCAGTGCCTATTACGAACAAACCCGAGGCGCCCCGTTTTCGGCATGGGTATGCATGGGACTCAGCGGGCCGTTCACGAGCTTGCGCAACGTGCGAGTCCCTCTGATGGACGTGTTCGGCGAAAGCGACCTGCCGAGCGTGCTGCGTGCCGACTGGCGCAGGCGACTCAGCGTGGATTCGATTCCCGGTTCCCGCCAGGTGCGGATCGCCGGTGCGGACCATTTTTATGCGGGCCGTGAAAAGCAGCTGCTGGCGGCCATAGACATTTTCATTCGTGAGCAGGTGCTGAAATGACGTTGACAGAATTGCGCTATATCGTTGCCGTGGCGCGCGAGAAGCACTTCGGGCGTGCGGCGGAATCGTGCTTCGTGTCCCAGCCGACGCTTTCGGTGGCGATCAAGAAGCTCGAAGAGGAGCTCGGTGTCGTACTGTTCGAGCGCGGTCCTGGCGAGGTGTCCGTAACGCCGACCGGGCAGCAGGTGATCGAGCAGGCACAGCGGGTTCTCGAAGACGCAGCCCGCATCCGGGAGATAGCGCAGGCGGGCGGAGACCCGCTGTCCGGGATGTTGCGGCTGGGGGCCATTTACACGATCTGTCCCTACCTCCTGCCAAAGCTGATCCCGATCCTGCGACGCACCGCGCCCAAGATGCAGCTCATGATCCAGGAAAACTTCACCCACAAGCTGGCCGACTCCCTGAAGCAGGGTGAAGTCGACGTGATCGTGATGGCGCTGCCCTTTGAAGAACCGGGCGTTTCAACGCGCGCGGTTTACGACGAGCCGTTCCTGGTGGCCATGCCGCAGGGCCATCCCTGGGAAAAGAGGAAGAGCATTGCGGCGGATGAACTCACCCGGGAGAGCCTGCTGCTCCTGGGCGCAGGGCATTGCTTTCGAGACCAGGTGCTCGAGTTCTGCTCCTCGGGGCATCGCCCGGGCTCCGGGTTGCAGCGATCGCTGGAAGGCGGGTCGCTTGAGACCATCCGCCAGATGGTGGCGAGCGGCGTCGGGCTCACCGTGTTGCCCAGTACTTCCGTGGGGGCGGGCGAAAGCCGCAATGACCTGATCCGGGTGAGGCCCTTCGCCAAGCCGGTGCCGGAAAGGCGCGTGGCGCTGGCCTGGCGCAAGAGTTTCCCGCGCCCGGAGGCAATCGAGGTGTTGCGCCAGGCCATCCTGGAATGCGACCTGCCGCAGGTGAGGAAGATCAAGTGAGAGATCGGTACGCTACACTCGCGCATGAACCTCGATAAGTTCCGCACCCCGACCCTGGTGCTCGTTTGCGGCAGCCTGATCCTTTGCCTGGGTTTCGGGATCCGTTCGGGCTTCGGCTTGTTCCTGCAGCCGATGAGCCTGGACAACGGGTGGGGCCGGGAGACCTTTTCGATCGCGATGGCGTTCCAGAACCTGATCTGGGGAGTGTTGTCGCCCTTTGCGGGGGGGATCGCCGACCGCTGGGGCAATGGCCGCGTCATTGCCGCCTGCGGCGCGGCTTACGTCATTGGCCTCGTGATCATGGCCTTCGCCGACACCCCGTTTTCGCTGTACCTCGGTTCCGGATTCTTTATCGGCCTTGCGCTTTCCGGCACGACGTTTGCAACGGTGCTTGCCGTGATCGGCCGAGTGGCCCCGCCTGAGAAGCGCAGCATGATGATGGGTATCGCGACTTCGGCCGGTTCGTTCGGGCAGTTCGCCCTGGTGCCGCTTGCCCAGATGATGATCACTTCCTTCGACTGGCACTTTTCGCTGCTCGGGCTGGCGGCGATCGCGCTGCTGATGATCCCGCTTGCCGTGGCCACGGGAGGTGCACCGGCTGCGCCTGTCGCCGGCGGACAGTCCCTCGGTGCTGCCCTGTCCGAGGCCATGCGCGAGCGCGGCTTCCACCTGCTGTTCTGGGGATATTTTGTCTGCGGGTTCCACATAGCCATGCTGACCGTGCACCTGCCGGCCTTCGTTACGGACGCGGGCCTCAAGCCCGAGCACGGCATGATCGCACTGGCGCTGATCGGGCTGTTCAACGTCGTCGGGTCGTTCGCCTCCGGCATCCTGGGCGGGAAATTCAGCAAGAAGTACCTGCTGGCCTGCATCTACCTCCTGCGCTCGTGCGCCCTGTTGCTGCTTGTCGCGCTGCCACTGACGCCCGCGCTGCTTTACTTTTTTGCAGGCTCGATCGGATTGCTGTGGCTGTCGACGGTTCCGCTCACCAACGGCCTGGTCGGGCAGATCTTCGGCATGCGCTATGCCGCAACGTTGTCCGGGGTGGTGTTCTTCGGCCACCAGATCGGCAGTTTCATCGGCGTGTGGCTCGCCGGTTACCTGTATGACACCACCGGGACTTACGCGGGGGCGCTGAGCGTTTCCGTCGCGCTCGGCGTGTTTGCTGCGATCGTGAACCTGCCAGTCAATGAGCGACCGCTTGCCGAGCGCAACGCGGCCACCGCGGCCGCGTGATGGCCGCCGGCCGGCGCGCGCTGCTGCTGAAGGGCCTGGGTATCCTGGCGCTTGCGCTTGCGAGTGCGGCAGCGTTCTCGGCCTACCTCCGGCCTGACATGCTGGTCAATTTCGCCAACCTCGTCCTCTGCTACTGAGCGTGCCTTCCGATTGGGTAGTGCGCTGGTCGCACCTGATCTCGTCCGGCGGGTCTGTGCTGGATCTGGCCTGCGGCCCGGGGCGGCATGTTCGCTACCTCGCGTCGCGTGGCCACAAGGTTGTCGCTTGCGACCGTGACGGGGCCGCCCTGCTCGGGTTGGAAGGGGTGCCTGGGGTGGAGACGGTTCGCGCCGATCTCGAGGATGGCGGTCCCTGGCCGTTCGGCACGCGACAGTTCCAGGGGATCGTCGTCACCAACTACCTTCACCGCCCGCTCTTTCCGGCCATCGCGTCCGCGTTGTCCCCCGGCGGGGTGCTGATCTACGAAACCTTCGCGCTCGGGAACGAACGGTTCGGAAAGCCGTCCAACCCGGACTTCCTGCTGCGAAAGGACGAATTGCTGGGGTGTTTCGGGCCCGGGATGGCGGTGGCCGGGTTTGAGCAGGGGATTCTCCATCGCCCGAAGCCGGCGGTGGTGCAGCGAGCCTGCATGGTGCGAGCCGAGGCGTTACTCAACGACTTGGAGCCCCGAAAGGCCCCTGATTCGGTTAAAATTTTAGGCTAGACAAGCCCCCAAGGAGGGTTCCGCAATGATCACTGGAAGCCTGGTTGCAATTGCAACGCCCATGCATGACGACGGGCGCCTCGACATGGCCCGTTTCCGTGCCCTGATCGATTTCCACATCAACGAAGGCACGGACGGGATCGTTGTGGTCGGCACGACCGGTGAGTCGCCGACGGTGGACTTCGATGAGCACAAGGAACTGATCCGCGTGGCCGTCGAGCACGCCAAAGGGCGGATTCCCATCATTGCGGGCACCGGCGGGAATTCGACCGCCGAAGCGATCGAACTCACTGAATCTGCGAAGAAGGCCGGTGCGGTGTCCTGCCTGTCAGTCGTGCCCTATTACAACAAGCCGACCCAGGAAGGCCTGTACCGGCACTTCCGCAAGATAGCCGAAAGCGTGGACATTCCCGTGATCCTGTACAACGTGCCCGGGCGCACCGTGGCGGATCTTGCCAACGACACGACCATCCGTCTCTCCGAGGTACCCGGGATCACCGGCATGAAGGATGCGACCGCGAATATCGAGCGCGCCACCGACCTCATCAAGCGCGCGCCCAGGGAGTTCGCAATCTACAGCGGCGAAGACTCCACTGCGCTGGCGTTGATCCTGCTGGGCGGTCACGGGGTCATTTCCGTGACGGCGAACGTTGCGCCGCGGCTGATGCACGAGATGTGCGCCGCCGCGCTTCGTGGAGATGTGGCCACGGCGCGTGGCATCAACATGCGTTTGCTTGCGCTGCACCAGAAGCTGTTCGTCGAGGCGAACCCGATTCCGGTGAAATGGGCGCTCCAGCAGATGGGCCTGATCGGAGGCGGGTTGCGCCTCCCGATGACACCTTTGTCGGAGAGGTTCTTCGACACGATTCTGGAGGCCTTGCATGAGGCCGGCATCGCAGTGCCGCAGGCCGCAGGCCTGCGCGTGGTCGAGGGGCGTGGATGAGCTTTTACGGCGCAAAGTCGTACGTGCGGACAGTCGCGGCCCTGTTGGGGATGCTTGTGCTGGGTGCCTGCGGCACCATGCAGGAGCTCGTCGATGGCCAGGGCAAGAAGGTGGACTACAAGTCCGCGGGCCAGTTGCCTTCGCTGGATATCCCCCCCGACCTCACAGTACCGACACGCGATAACCGCTACGTCGTTCCCGAAGTAAAGGGGGCCACGACACTGTCTTCCTACCAGGCCGACCGCAAGGCCCAGCCGCAGCCGGGCAGCACGGGTGTGCTTCCGACGGTGGAGACGATGCGGATCGAGCGCTCCGGCACGCAACGCTGGCTGGTTGTGAGTGAAACCCCGGAAAAGCTGTGGCCCCTCGTCAAGGAGTTCTGGCAGGAGAACGGGTTTCTCATCGATTCGGAAAACGCCGAAACCGGCCTGATGGAAACCGACTGGGCTGAAAACCGCGCGAAGATCCCGCAGGACTTCCTGCGCAACATGCTGGGCAAGCTGATGGACCAGCTGTACTCGACCGCCGAGCGCGACAAGTTCCGCACGCGTCTTGAGCGCGGCGTGGACCTGAAGTCGACGGAGGTCTACCTCAGTCATCGCGGCATGATGGAGATCTACGCCAACGAGGCGCGCTCCGAGACGAAATGGCAACCCCGACCCGCCGATCCGGACCTCGAAGCCGAGTTCCTGCGGCGGTTGATGATCCGCCTCGGCGCCAAGGAGGACAGCGCCAAGCAGATCCTGGCATCGACGCCGCAGAACCTCCGCGCATCGCTGTCCAAGCAGGCTGACGGCAGCGAGCGCCTCGATGTGCTCGAGCCGTTCGACCGGGCATGGCGGCGCGTCGGACTTGCCCTCGACCGGGTAGGGTTCACCGTTGAAGACCGCAACCGCCAGAAAGGCCTGTACTTCGTGCGCTACGCCGATCCGGAAAAGGACATGGAGAAGGCGAATGCGGATAAGCCGGGGCTGCTCTCGAAGCTCGCCTTCTGGAAGAGCGATTCGACCAAGGTGACGGCCGAGCAGTACCGCGTTCTGATCAGCCAGAGCGGAGAGAAGAGCCAGGTCCAGGTGCTCGGCAAGGACGGGGGCGCAGACCGTTCGGTGACGGCGCGCCGCATCCTGTCGCTCCTGCACGACCAGCTCAAGTAGAGGGTTGCTCCGCTTCGCTTCCCTTGGCAGCGGCAGCAAGGGTAATTGCCTTGTCGCCGAGTCCGGTGAGTCCCGCCTGCTTCTCGACTGCGGCCTCGGGCAGCGCGATACCGTGCGCAGGCTTGCGCGGCTTGGACTCACCCCTGACGACCTGACCGGCATCATCGTCACGCATGAGCATGACGATCATGTCGGTGGCGTCTTCGGTTTCGCCGCGAAATACGGGCTGCCCGTTTGGATCACGCATGGCACCTGGCGCGCCGCAGTGGATGCCGGCAAGGGCGATTCGACCGGTGCAGTTGCAGTCAACATCGTCGATGGCAGGACGGCATTTGCCGTCGATGGGCTGCTCGTCCAGCCTTACACGGTGCCTCACGATGCGCGCGAACCGGTCCAGTATGTAATCTCAGACGGTGCGTCCAAACTCGGTGTGCTGACCGACATAGGGGCGTCGACGCCGCATGTCGAGTCCGTCCTGTCCGGATGTGACGCGTTGGTGCTGGAGTGCAACCATGACCTGGGATTGCTTGAAGGCAGCGGCTACCCGAAGTGGCTGCAAGAGCGCATCTCGGGGCCGTTCGGCCATCTCGATAACGGCCAGTCGGGGGCACTGCTCGCCAGCCTGGATCGCTCGCGCCTGAAGCATGTGATCGGCGCGCATTTGTCGCAGCAGAACAATCGCGCGGAACTGGCGCGTCGCGCGCTTGCGCAAGCGTTGGGCTGTGAAGACTCGTGGGTCGGGATCGCCACCCAGGAGGAGGGATTCGATTGGCGCGAGCTGCGGTAGGCGGTCGATACAAATAAAAACGGCGGGCCGAAGCCCGCCGTTTTTGTGTTGCCTGCGACGCTGTTACTTCTTGGCAGCGTCCTTGCCTGCATCGGCCGGGGCCGCAGCGGGGGCTGCGGGCGCAGCGGCGGGTGCAGCAGCAGGTGCGGCACCGGAGCCGGCAACGCCGGAAGCGGCGTCGGCAGCGGGGGCCGGCGCGGGGGCCGGAGCCGGCGCGGCGGCAGGCGCCGGCGCTGGCGCGGGCTTCTTCGGTTCTTCTTTGCTGCAGGCGGCGAGGGTGGCCGCGAGCATAGCGGCGAGAAGCAGGGACTTGTTCATTCGGAGTTTTCCTGGAGAGTGATTAAAAAAATAGGGTTGGCCAAGGATCAATAAACAACGGTAGCCATTCGAGGAGTATAGCACCTCTTCCGCTCCAGGATGCACTGTCAAGATGCAATCAGGCTCAGAGCCCAGCCGTTGTGCTGGAGACGCCTGGCTCGGATGTGCCCCAGATTTCCTGGAAGCGGCCACGCATGAGCAGCGCCTCCGTTTCGTCGTGGATGCCGGCCGCGCCCCGAAAGAACCGGGCGACCGGGCGGCGCACGTAATGATTCTTGTCGAGCACCATGAAACTGTCCTGCAAGCCGCGTATTTCCTCTCCCGTGCGGTTGATCTCGATCGCATGCTGGTAGAGCGTGAGGAGGTTCATCATTCGCGGACAGAACCGGGTGACGTGATCCGGGCTGTGGACTGCAATGTAGATCCGGCAGGTGCGACTGGACGCCAAAAAGGCGCGGAGCAATTCGATGCGTCCCGGCGAGTTCAGCTTGAGGGCTGCGAGGTCGGGGTCGAAGATCCGCAGCTCGCGTCCCGGCAGCGAGAGCAGGCGGTCGACTGCGGCCTGGAAGGCTGCTTCCGAATCGAAGCGGACGTATTCGTGGGGTGCGTCCGCCGGGGAGTTGTCGACTTCGGTCATCGTTCTCGCGCCAGGTGCAGGAATCCCTGCCGGTACCAGTCGTAGAGTAATTCGCCAGCCCCTACACGTGCAACGTGGTCACCCTGGACTTCCCGCTTGTCGGCCAGTTCGGAGAGGGCGGCCCGGGCGCGTGCCGTCGGCCGTGTGCCTGCCCCGTTGATATATACACCAGTGCCGCAGGTGAGCATCCTCGAGCGGGAATCCAGCCTCACGTGCGCGCCGGGAAGCTTTCGCAGGAAGGCGGAAAGGCTCAATGGTCGCCGCGGACCGTCGAATACCACGTACTGCTTCGGCTCCGAAAGGTGGCGCGCCAGGAATTCGGCGACAGTTGCGCGGGACCAGCGGATCCCGTTCAGCGCAGCGAGCGCGTGGTCGATCAGGTGCGCATCGAGCCGCGCCGGATGCGCAGTGGGCTTTCGGTCGGGGTCGCTGTAGGGAAGGTCCTTGAATCCCCGCTCATGCAGGAAATCGAGAAAGGCGGCCGACAATTCCGCGCCGCCAGATGCGCGAAAGCCGATCGAATAGGTCTGGCAAGTGCCGATCGCAACGCCATCGTGGCCCCAGTCGGGCGGAAGGTAGAGCATGTCGCCCGGCTCGAGCGTAATGTCCTGCGTGGGCTTGAACCCCGCGATGAGCTTCAGCGGGGCGTTCGCCACCGCACGGAAGGGCGTGCCATCCGACCGGGGTGGCATGAGGCGCCAGCGTCGGCGTCCCGGCCCCTGCAGCAGAAACACGTCGTACGAGTCGACGTGCGGCCCCACGCCGCCGCCGTCCACGGCGTGGCTGACCATGACATCGTCCAGGCGGGTCCACGGCACAAACGAGAACCGCGCGAGCAGCGCATCCGCCTCGGCAGAGTGCAGGTTGAGGCCGTTCACGAGCAGCGTCCAGTTGCGGTCCGGGAGGCGGGCAAAGTCGCGCCGATCAATGGGGCCGTGGGTCACGCGCCACGCCGGGGTGCGCTCGATCAGGCGCGAATCAGCCGCGTCGCTCGTGGCAAGCGCCACCAGGGTGTGCCTGTCCGCGAAGCCGCCGAATCCGGGCACGGCCTGCCGCACCAGCAGCGGACGTTTCTGCCAGTAGTCGCGCAGGAACGCTTTCGGTGAGAGGCCTCCGAGCGGAGGCGGTGCGATGGGCATGGCTGATTATAGCGGCGCGTGCGCCGCGCTATTGGAGGGTACGGACTTTGCATTAGAATCCGCCGCAACGGGACCTCGCCATGCTGCTTACGGGACAATCCGCTCCTTCGTTCTCGCTGCCAGACGCAGACATGCAGACGGTCAGCCTGTCTTCGTACAAGGGCCGCAAGAACGTCGTCCTGTATTTCTAGCCGCGCGATGACACGCCAGGCTGCACGCTGGAGGCGATCGAGTTTTCCGATCATGAGGCGCAGTTCGGTCGCCACGATTGCGTCATACTCGGGGTGTCCAGGGACGATTGCATGGTGCACGCCGAGTTCAGTGACAAGCACGGCCTCTCGGTGAAGCTGCTCTCCGATTTCGATGGGGAGGTCTGCCGGAAATACGGCGTGCTCCAGGAAAAGCAAGCCGAAGGCGTCAAGAGGCTCTTCCTCGTGCGCTCGACGTTCGTGATAGACAAGAAGGGCGTGATTCGCCTCGCCGCCTACGGCGTGAACCCACGCGGGCATGCGCTCGAAGTGTTCGAGGCCGTCAGGCACCTCAAGCCATGAGGAAGTACGCTTGAACACTGTTGCGCAAGATACCGTCGTCTCCCTGGATCTCACCCTCCACGATGCGCAGGGCGAACTCATCCATGCCTCGGAAGCGCCCGTGGCCTACCTGCATGGCGGATATGGGGGAATGTTCGAGGCCCTGGAGAGCGCGCTTGAGGGCAAACGGGCAGGCGATACCGTGGACGTCCAACTCGAGCCCGACGAGGCGTTTGGCGACTACGACGCGCAGCTGGTGAGGGTGGAATCCCGTTCGCGCTATGGCGACGGCCTCGAGGTCGGGATGGAGGTCGAGGACGCGTTCGACGAGGAGGACGAGCCCCGCGTGTATGTGGTCACAGACCTCGCCGGGGACAAGGCTGTGCTGGACGGCAACCATCCGCTCGCAGGGATAGCGTTGCGCTTTACGTGCAAGGTGCTGGCGGTCCGGGAGGCGAGCCTCGACGAAGTAGAGCGCGGGGCGGTCGATCCGGAGGAAGAAGACTAGCGCAGTGCAGCGCAGCAACCGCGTGGGCATGCCTTGAAGCGCATGAAATAGCCTATGATTGCCGGCCACAAGATCCTCGCGGATCGCACCACCCAGAGGAGGAATTCCGCATGAAGGACGTGCTCTCGTACGGCATCGGGACGCTTTTTGCATTTGCAGTGATCCTGTTTGTCGTATTCATCTTCATCCAGGACGTCACCCAGAAGAAGCACGGTGTGCTGCGCAACTTCCCGGTCATTGGGCACCTGCGTTATTTCTTCGAGCAGCTCGGCGAATACTTCCGCCAGTACTTCTTTGCGGGCGACCGTGATGAGATGCCATTCAACCGGTCGACTCGAGGCTGGGTCTACCGGCTGGCCAAGAACGAAGGCGGTACGGTGGGGTTCGGCTCCACCTACGACCTGCACTTGCCCGGTGCGCTGATCTTCGTAAACCACCCGTTTCCCGTCCTCGAAGAGGAGCGCCTGCCGACGCCGTCGCTGATCCTGGGGGAGAACCACTGCAAGCAACCCTTCGAGGCGAAGTCGCTGGTGAACATCAGCGGGATGAGCTTCGGCGCCATTTCAGCGCCCGCGGTGCGCGCGTTGTCGCGCGGATCGGCCGTGGCCGGGTGCTGGATGGACACCGGTGAAGGCGGCCTTTCGCCGTACCACCTCGAAGGCGGTGGAGACATCATCATGCAGATCGGCACGGCCAAGTACGGCGTCCGCGACGCGCATGGCGAACTCTCTGCCGAGCGGCTGGTCGAGCTCTCGAAGGTGGTGAAGGCTTTCGAGATCAAGCTTTCGCAAGGCGCCAAGCCGGGCAAGGGCGGCGTGCTGCCCGGCAAGAAGGTGACGTCCGAGATCGCGCGGATCCGCGGCATTCCCGAGGGACGCGATTCCATCAGTCCCAACCGGCACCGCGACATTTCGAACATCAACGAGCTGCTCGACAAGGTGGCCTATATCCGCGACCTGACCGGCCGGCCCGTGGGTGTAAAGACCGCAATCGGGGGGTGGACCTTCCTGAACGACCTCGCTGACGCCGTGCACCGGAGAGGCCTCGAGTTCGCCCCGGATTTCCTCGTCGTGGATGGGGGTGAAGGCGGTTCCGGCGCGGCGCCGCAGGCGCTCGCCGACCACATGAGCCTGTCGATCGAGGAGGCCCTGCCGCGCGTTGTCGATTCGCTGATCGAGTCGGGCCTCAGGCAGCGCGTGCGTGTCGTGGCCTCGGGCAAGCTCGTGACCTCGGCCCGCGCCGCGTGGGCCCTGTGCGTGGGTGCGGATTTCATCAATACCGCCCGCGGCTTCATGTTCTCGCTTGGCTGCATCCAGGCATTGCGCTGCCACACCAACACCTGTCCGACCGGGATTGCGACGCACAGCCATCGCCTGCAGCGCGCGCTCGTCGTGGAGGAGAAGTACCTGCGCGTGGCGAACTACGCCAACAACATGAACCGTGAAATAGACATGATCGCGCACTCGTGCGGCGTGCGGCATGCGAGGGAACTGCGTCGCGAGCACGTGCGGCTCGTGCAGGCAAACTGCCAGTCGATCGCGCTGAACATGATCTATCCCTACCCGGAACCTAAGGCGCGGGTGCGCGCGGCCTGAGCCACGCGTTCCAGAGCCGGCGGGCGGCGTCCGGCAGTTCTCCGGCAGTCAGCCCGCCAGGTCCCATCGAGCGCGTCACGCAGTCGTCTGCGGCGGCGCCATGGAGGTGGGTGCCGAGCACGAGCGCGGTCTCCCCGGACAGGCCCTGCGCGAGCAGTGCGCCCAGCATCCCGGACAGCACGTCGCCCATGCCGGCCGAGGCCATCCCGGGGTTGCCCGAGGTGTTCACAAACCAGTGGCCGTCGCGCGCCACGAGCATGCTGCCATTGCCCTTGAGCACGACGTCCGCGTTGTAGCGCTCGCGCAATTGCCGGGTGGCCGCCAGCCGGTCCGCCTGGACCGCCGGCGTGGGCGCACCAAGCAGGCGCGCCGCTTCAGCCGGATGCGGCGTGATGATCGTGTCGGCTTTGCGCCGGAGGCAGGCCTGCCTGAGGTCGTCGCTTTGCGCGAGCAGGTTCAGGGCGTCGGCATCCAGCACGCACGGGATGTCGCTGGCCAGCACCGCGCCCAGCAGGGCCTCGGCCTTTTCGCTTTCGCCTAGGCCGGGTCCCACGACCAGTGCATCGAGGTCGAGCCCGAGCACATCCTCGGGGTGACGGAGCATGAGTTCGAGGGCGCCTGGATCGAACGAGGGGGCGGACGGGTCGAGGAGCCCGACAAACACCTTGCCGGCCCCCAGTTTCAGCGCCGCGCGACCGGCGAGCAGGGCGGCGCCGCACATGCCCTTCGCGCCCCCTATGATCCCCAAGCTGCCTGCGTTTCCCTTGTGGAAGTTGCTTGGTCGCGGCTTCAGAGAGTTTGGCAACAGTCCGGGTCCTGCGACCCATCCCGTCGGCGGCAGCAGCGTGCGTACCTCCAGGCCCAGGTCGGCTACGCGGACTTCGCCGCAGGTGTCCGGGCCATCCAGCGTGAGCAGGCCGGGCTTGAGCGCGATGAACGTCAGGGTATGCGTCGCCCGGACCGCACTCCCGAGGATGCGGCCGGTGTCCGATGCAAGGCCGCTAGGGATATCGAGCGAAAGGATCGGGCAGCGCCGGGAATTGGCGTACTCGACGAGGCGGGCATAGTCGCCGGCGAGGTCTCGGGCGAGCCCTATGCCGAACAACCCGTCGATGACGAGCGCCCAGCGGGTATCGGTAGGCAGTCGCGCAACGCTTGCTGCCTCGGCCACATGCACGCGGAAAAACCGCTCTTCGAGGATTCGCGCCGCAATGCGCGCATCCCCGCCGTTGTTGCCCGGCCCGGCAAGGACGAGGATGTCCTTCCCCCGGTCTGCCGCCAGCTGCACCGCCCAGTCGGCAGCGGCGCGCCCGGCACGCTCCATCAGCGGCGGGTGCGCGTCGCCCGCGGCCGCCTCGATGCGGCGGATGTCTTCGGTCAGGTATACGGGTTCAGATCCTGCAGCCATGGCAGCCAACCTACGCCTACTTCTTGTTCATCACCACATCGGGAAGCCAGGTCACCGAGGCGGGGAATACGGTGATGATCGCGATGCAGATCACCAGGCAGGCGAAAAAGGGCAGGGAGCACTTCGCTATGTAGTTGCTGTCCTTGCCGGTCATGTTCTGCAACACGAAGAGGTTGAAGCCTACCGGGGGCGTGACCTCGGCGATCTCCACCAGCAGGACGATGAAGATCCCGAACCAGATCAGGTCGAATCCCGCCTTCTGGATCATGGGCAGCACGACCGCGGAGGTCAGCACGATCATTGAAATCCCGTCCAGGGCCGTTCCGAGGATCAGGTACACGACGGCGAGGACCGCGATCAGCGAATAAGGCGACAGCCCGAGGGAGGAGACCCATTCGGCGAGTGCGCGGGGGATCCCGGTGAACGCCATGGTCATGCTCAGGAACGAGGCGCCCGCGAGGATGAACATGATCATGCAGGAGATCCGCGTCGCGCCCATCAGGCTGTCGATGAAGCTCTTCCAGGTGAGCGAGCCACCCCACCAGGCGATTGCCAGCGATCCCAGTACCCCGTAGGCCGCGCATTCCGTGGCCGTGGCCAGACCGGCGACCAGTACCCAGACGATGAATACGATGAGGGCCGCGCACGGGATCAGGTTGCCCGAGGCACGCAGCTTCTGCATGAGGCTCATGTCCGGGCCCGGCGGCGGCGTCAGGTCCGGGTTGCGCAGCGCCCAGATCATGATGTAGCCGGAAAACAGGGCCATCAGGATGAAGGCGGGAATGAATCCGGCAAGGAAGATGCGGATGATCGATGCGTCGGCCGCAACTGCGTACACCACCATCGTGATCGACGGCGGGATCAGGATGCCCAGCGTCCCGGCTGTCGCCAGCGACCCAAGGGCGATCTTTTCGTCGTAGCCGCGCTTGACGAGTTCGGGGAGGGCGACCTTGGCGATCGTGGCGCAGGTGGCTGCGGACGAACCGGACACCGACCCGAAGATGCCGCAGCCAAGGATGGTGGTGTGCATCAGGCGGCCCGGGACCTTGTTCAGCCACGGGGCAAGGCCTTCGAACATCTCCTCCGAGAGTTTGGTCCGGAACAGGATTTCGCCCATCCAGATGAACATCGGCAGTGCCGCAAGCGTCCACGAGGCGTTCGAGCCCCAGAAGGCGGTAAACAGGTTCTTGCCCGGCGGTGTGCCGGTGAACAGGGCCATGCCGATCCAGCCGACGATGGCGAGGGTCATCGCGATCCAGACGCCGCTCGCGAGGAACAGCATCATCACGAGCAGCAGCATGCCGGCGATTTCGATCAGGTTCATACGTCTTCGCTGAAGTCGCCGCGAGCGTGACGCTCTTCCACGGCGGTTACATAAGAGGGGCGCCTGCCGCGGAGCACGATCACGAACTCATCGGCCACCGCGAGGCAGAGGATCAAAGCGCCTGCTACGAAAGACAGCTGCGGGATCCACATCGGGATCACGATGAGGCCGTTGGCCATGTCGTTGAACTGCCAGCTCTCGTAGGTGAATCGGCAGGCCCAGAAGGCGAGGTAGCCGCAGAATGCGGTTGCGATCGCCAGGGACCACAACTCGAAAACGTACCGCATGCGCGGGCCGAGGTGCTCGATCAGGAGGCCCACGCGCACGAAGTCGCCGCGCTTGAAGGTGTCGGCCATGGCGAGGAAAGCGGATGCGGCGCACATCCAGGCAACGATATCGTCGGTGCCGCCCGTGCGCATCCCGAGTTCGCGCATGATCGTCTGGCAGATCATCACCACGAAGATGGCGAAAACAAAAAACGCCGCGAGATACCCCGTGGCGTCGTAGATGAAGTTCAGCGAACGGCGCATCAGTGACACGCGCCGCCCGCCGGTCTGCTACTTCGCATACGCGTCGAGGATCGCCTTGCCTTCCGCGCCGGCCTTCTTGGCCCAGTCCGCGACCATCGAGTCACCGATCTTCTTCAGGTCGGCCTTCAGTTGCGCGCTCGGCGGGTAGATCGTCATGCCGTTCTTCTTCAGCGCGTCGTTGTACCAGATGGTCTTTTCCGCCGAGATCTTCCAGCCCCGCGTTTCGGCCTCTGCAGCGGCCTTGACGACCGCGTCCTGGGTCGCCTTGTCGAGCGTGTCGAACGCCTTCTGGCTCACCAGCACGGCGTTTTTCGGCACCCATCCCTGCACGTCGGCGAAGTACTTGAGGTGCTCGAAGGTCTTGGTGTCATAGCCGGTGGCGGGCGAGGACATGTAGGAATCGACCACGCCGGTCGCCATCGCCTGGGACAGTTCGGCCTGCTGGATGGTGACGGGCTGTGCGCCGACGAGTTCGGCGATCTTCGCGGTTGCCGGGCTGTAGGCGCGCCACTTGAGGCCCTTCATGTCGGCGGCGGACTTGACCTCCTTCTTGGAGAACAGGCCCTGGGGCGGCCAGGGCACTGCGTACAGCAGTTTGATGCCCTGCTTGGCCAGGTGCGCCTCGAGAGGTTTCCTTGAGGCATTGTAGAGCTTCATTGCGTCCGCATAGCTGGTGGCGAGGAAAGGCACGCCGTCCAGTTCGAACATTGCGTCCTCGTTGGCATAGGCCGCGAGCAGGATTTCGCCCATCTGCACCTGGCCGCTCTGGATGCCGCGCTTGATCTCGGGCATCTTCAGGAGCGACGCGTTGGCGTGCACCTGGATCTTGAGCTTGCCGCCGCTGGCCTTCTCGACGTCATTGGCGAACTGCTGGATGTTCTCAGTGTGGAAGATGGCGGGCGAGTACGGCGTGGGCATGTCCCACTTCGTCTGCGCCATCGTGGTGCCTGCGGAAAAAGCCATGGCAACGGCGGCTGCGGCGACGACAAAAGTTCTGCGCGAAGTCTTGTTGATGGTCATCTGGGACCCTCCTGATGGGTTTTCGGTCTGCGGTCAGCTCAAAGGTGACCGATGCACGCAGTTTCAGCCATGCACTCGGTCAGTGTCAATTCACGATCAATGCAAACGCCGTGCCACGTCCCTCGCAAGGGCAAGGCTCGCCGTCAGGCCGGGCGATTCGATGCCGAAGAGGTTGACCAGTCCCGGCACGCCGTGTTCGGCCGGACCCTGCACGAGGAAGTCCGGGGCGGGATCTTTCGGCCCGGCGATTTTCGGCCGGATGCCTGCGTAGCCCGGCGCCAGGGCGCCATCCGGCAGCTGCGGCCAGTAGCGGCGGATTGCGGCATAGAACTTGTCCGCGCGACGGGGATCGACGTCGTAGCCAATGCGGTCGATCCACTCCACGTCGGGGCCGAATCGGGCCTGCCCCCCCATGTCGATGGTGACGTGTACACCAAGGCCGCCGGGTTCCGGAACCGGGTAGACGAGGCGGGAGAACGGGGATTTTCCGAGGAGCGAGTAATAGTTGCCCTTGGCATAGAACTCCGGGGGCGCCTTGTCGCCCGGATAGCCTTCCATGCGGCGGGCGAGGGACGGGGCGGTCAGGCCTGCCGCGTTCACCACCGTCCTGGCGGCGAGGTGCATGGCTTCAGCGCCCCCGACCCTCAGCTCTATCTGCCCGCCGGTCCTGATTTTCGCGCTCTCGAGCGGCGAGAGCACCGCAAGCATTGCGCCGCGGGATTCGGCGTCGCCGAGCAGCCCGAGCATGTAGGCGTGGCTGTCGATCACGCCGGTCGAAGGCGAGTGCAGCGCGCCCACACAGGACACTTGCGGCTCCATGGCACGCGCCTCGTCCCTGGAGAGCCAGGCTACGTCGGTGACCCCGTTGGCGTGGGCCTTGTTGCGGATGGCCTCCAGTTCGCCCATCTGCGCCTCGCTGGTGGCGACGATCATCTTGCCGCATCGCATGTGGGGGATGCCGCGCTCCGAGCAGTACTGGTAGAGGAGGCCCTTGCCTTCCACGCAGGTCAACGCCTTGGCCGAACCACGCGGGTAGTAGATCCCGGCGTGGATCACCTCGGAGTTGCGCGAACTGGTGGCGGTCCCGATGGCGTTTTCCGCTTCGAGGATGATCACTTCCCGTCCGGCCAGCGCCATTTCCCTCGCCACGGCAAGGCCGACCACGCCGGCGCCGATGACGACCGCGTCTACGCTATCCATCAGCAGGAACTAGAACACTGCGAGCTGCGAATTGCGCAGGTCGGTGACGAGCATGCAGCCGGGCTTGTGGGTGAAAGACAGCGGGGGCTTCGCCGCGCGGATCGCCGATTGCGGCGTCACGCCGCAGGCCCAGAAGACGGGGACTTCGCCTGCAGGGATTTCGATCGCGTCGCCGAAGTCCGGCCTGGCAATGTCGGCGATCCCGATTGCGGCGGGATCGCCGAAATGGATCGGCGCGCCATGCACGTTCGGGAAGCGCGAGGTGATCTGGATCGCGCGGATGGCGTCGGCCGGCTTCATCGGCCGCATCGAAACCACCGTCGGTCCGCCGAAGGGGCCGGCGCCCCGGGTGGCGATATTGGTGCGATACATCGCGACATTGTGGCCTTGTTCGATGTGGCGCAGGCGGATGCCGCCCTCGACCAGCGCTTCCTCGAAGGAAAACGAGCACCCGATGGCGAACGCGACCATGTCGTCCCGCCACAGGCTTTTCAGGTTCGGGACCTCTTCGGTCATCTCGCCGTCGCGGAATACGCAATAGCCCCCGATGTCGGTGCTGATGTTGAGGTCGACGCCGAGCGCCGGGATGCATGGGTTGCCGGGCTCCGAGATGCCAAGGATGGGGCAGGGCTTGGGGTTCAGCTGGCAGAACCGCAGGAAGTCCGCCGCGTAATCCTTCGGCAGCACGGCCAGGTTGGCCTGGGCGTAGCCGGGACACTGTCCCGAGGTGTGCGCGTCGAACTTTCCGGCGCGGATTGCGGCGCGCAACGCCGAGGGTTCGGCATGCACGAGGGGCTTGGGTGAAGCGGCATTCATGGAGTGTGGCGCCTTCATGGAAGTCGTGGGATCCAGCCCGGATTCTAGGTCACTCCGGCCCGCCGCACGAGATACCGTTCCGCGGCAAGGGCGGCCGCGCCGGCAAGGGCGAGCGTCGTCACCATCGGCCGGGATGTGCCGTCGAACAACGCGCCGAGGACCACGCTGACCAGGGCCCCGAGGATGAAACTCGAAGCGCCCATGAGCGAGGACACCGTGCCTGCATTGCTCTTGGCCTGGGACAGTGCGGCCGCCGTGGCGTTGGGCATGATGCAGCTGGCGGAGAACATGTAGGCCATGCCCGGCAGCGCAATGGCGGCCCAGTGCACCACGCCGCCCCACGCGAGTGCCGCAGCGGCGAGTCCTGAAATGCACGCCAGGCGCGTGCCGAAGCGCAGCATGCCGCCAATCCCGAGTCGCATGACCCTCCGGCTGGAATACCAGGCCCCGGATATCTGGCCCAGCATCACTGCGGCAAACAGGATGCTGTACTCGCCGGGGGACAGCCCGAGCGCCCGGACCAGCACGAAAGCCGAATTGGTGACGAACGCAAACAATCCCACCTGCGACAACAGCATCACGGCAAACGGGGCGGTGAATTTCCGCTCGCCAAGGGCCGAGGAAAATACCGCGAATATCACGCGCATCGAAACGGGATGGCGCTCTTTCGGTGCCGTCTCGCCGAGCCCGGCCGCCACGCCGGCGAGCAATACGATCGCCATGAAAGCCAGCAGCCCGAACGTGGCGCGCCAGTCGAACCAGGCCAGCAATTGGGCCCCCAGGATCGGTGCTGCGATGGGCACCATGCTGAAGACGATCATCATGCGCGCGAGCATGCGGGCCGCCTGCTCGTGGGTGCAAAGGTCCCTTACGATGGTGCGCGAAAGGACGGGGCCGCTCGACATTCCCAGGCCCTGCACGAAACGCCAGAAGACGACCGCGCCGATCGATTCCGCGGACATGCATGCGAAAGTGGCCACCAGGTAGAGCGCAAGGCCGCCCAGGAGGACGGGCTTCCTGCCGTGGCGGTCGGACAAGGGGCCCCAGGCCAGCTGGCCGCCAGCGATGCCGAGGAAGAAGGTGGTGATCGTCAGCTGCACGGCGCTGACCGGGGCGTCGAACGCCTGCGCCATCGCCGGCAGGGCGGGCAGGTAAGCGTCAGTACCGAGCGGTGACAGGGCCAGCAGCAGCCCGAGGAGCACGGTCAACCAGACCGAGCCGGAAGAAAGAGGCATGCGGCGGATTTTAGCATCCGGGCCAATCGGGCGCGGGACGGTAGAATGTTTTCCATGAACCCGACCCTACCCCGCTGGCAATTCTGGATAGATCGCGGCGGCACGTTTACCGACGTTGTCGCGCGCCGCCCCGACGGCACCCTGCTCACGCACAAGCTCCTGTCGGATAACCCCGATCGCTATGCAGACGCCGCGATCCAGGGCATCCGCGAGTTGCTGGGCGTGGCGCCGGGCGCGCCGATTCCCGCCGCAGACATCGAGGCCGTCAAGATGGGGACGACCGTCGCGACCAATGCCCTGCTCGAGCGCAAGGGCGAGCGCACGGTCCTGTTCATCACGCGCGGCTTTCGCGATGCGCTGCGCATCGCCTACCAGAACCGGCCGCGCATTTTCGACCGGCATATCGTCCTGCCTGAAATGCTGTACAGCGAAGTGGTCGAAGTCGATGAGCGCATCGGCGCCCGCGGCGAGATCCTCGTGCCCCTTGACGAGGACAAGGTCCGCGCCGACCTGAGGGGGGTGCGCGAGAAAGGGTACACGACGATCGCAATCGTCCTCATGCACGGGTACCGGCATGCGGATCACGAAGCGCGGGTGGCGGCACTGGCGCGGGCCGAGGGCTTTACGCAGGTCTCCGTGTCGCACGAGGTCAGCCCGCTGATGAAGCTGATCGGGCGCGGCGACACGACAGTGGTCGATGCCTACCTCTCGCCGATCCTGCGCCGCTATGTTGATCGGGTCTCGGCCGAGTTGCAGGGCGTACGGGTGCTCTTCATGCAGTCCAATGGCGGCCTCACCGACGCGCGCCGGTTCCATGGCAAGGATTCGATCCTCTCCGGCCCCGCGGGGGGCATCGTCGGCGCCGTAAGGACTTCGGTCGCGGCCGGGTTTGACCGCATCATCGGTTTCGACATGGGCGGTACATCGACGGATGTCTCGCACTACGCGGGCGAGTTCGAGCGGGAGTTCGAGACACGCGTTGCGGGCGTGCGCATGCGCGCGCCCATGATGAGCATCCACACCGTAGCGGCAGGGGGCGGATCGATCCTGCATTTCGACGGTGCGCGCTACCGGGTCGGGCCGGATTCCGCCGGCGCCAATCCGGGCCCCGCCAGTTATCGGCGAGGCGGCCCGCTGGCCGTGACCGATGCCAACGTGATGCTCGGCAAAGTCCAGCCCGGTTTCTTTCCGCCGGTATTCGGTCGGGACGGGACGGCCCGGCTTGACGCGGACGTCGTGCGGGAGAAATTTTCGGCACTTGCAGACACGATCCGGACGGCTACCGGGGATGCCCGGACGCCGGAAGAAGTGGCCGAAGGCTTTGTCAATATCGCGGTCGGCAACATGGCCAACGCGATCAAGCACATCTCCGTCCAGCGCGGGCACGACGTCACGGCCTATACGCTTTGCTGCTTTGGCGGCGCGGCCGGCCAGCACGCCTGCCTGGTTGCAGATGCGCTCGCGATGACGCGGGTGTTCATCCACCCGTTCGCCGGGGTCCTGTCCGCTTACGGGATGGGCCTGGCGGACCAGACCGCCATGCGCCAGAAGGCGGTCGAGGCGCGGCTCGACGCAGAGGGGCGCGCCGGGCTCCTTGGCGAGCTCGAGAAGCTCGCCGGCGAGGCGCAGGCGGAGTTGCTCGGGCAGGGGGTCGAAGCAGCCCGTATCCGGGTTGTCCGCCGGGTGCACCTCAAGTACGAGGGCACCGATACTTCGCTGCCGGTTGGGCTGGGCACGGATGCCGAAATGCTGGCGCAGTTCGAGGCCGCGTACCGCCAGCAGTACAGTTTCCTGATGCCAGGCAAGGCGCTGATCGTCGAGGCCGTCTCCGCAGAAGCCATCGGTGCTTCGGAAACGCTTGCGCATGCGGGCGAGGCACCGGTTCTGGGCGAGCCAAAGGCCGTGGATACCGTGCGCATGTTCTCGGGCGGGCGCTGGCACGACACGCCGGTCTACCGCCGCGAAGAACTTGGCGCGGGACAGCGCGTGGATGGGCCCGCCATCGTGGCCGAGGCCAATGCCACCACGGTGGTCGAGCCAGGCTGGCGGGCGCAGGTGACCCCCGCCGACCACATGGTCCTTGAGCGGGTGGTGCCGCGGGAAACGCGCGTGGCCCTGGGGACCCAGGCCGATCCGGTCATGCTGGAGATCTTCAACAACCTCTACATGTCGATCGCCGAGCAGATGGGCCTGCGCCTTCAGAACACGGCCTACTCGGTGAACATCAAGGAGCGGCTGGATTTTTCCTGCGCGCTTTTCGACGCTGCGGGCAGCCTGATCGCCAACGCGCCGCACATGCCCGTGCACCTGGGGTCGATGGGCGAGTCGATCAAGACCGTCATCCGGGAGAACACGGGACGCATGAAGCCCGGCGACGTGTACGTGCTGAATGCGCCTTACAACGGCGGCACCCATTTGCCGGACGTCACCGTGATCACGCCCGTATGGGATGAATCGGACGCGGAAGTCCTCTTTTACGTGGGCTCGCGCGGCCACCACGCCGACATCGGCGGCATCACACCGGGGTCCATGCCGCCGGATTCGAAGACGGTGGAAGAGGAAGGTGTACTGATCGACAACTTCCTCCTCGTCGAGGGCGGACGGTTCAGGGAGAAGGAAACCGTAGAACTCCTCACTTCGGGACGCTATCCGGCGCGCAACGTCGTGCAGAACCTGGCGGACCTGCAGGCGCAGATCGCGGCCAACGAGAAGGGGGTTCAGGAAGTGCGGCGCATGGTGGCGCATTTCGGCCTCGATGTCGTGCGGGCCTACATGCGCCACGTGCAGGACAACGCGGAAGAGTCGGTCCGTCGCGTGATCGGTGTCCTCAAGGACGGCGAGTTCGACTACCCGATGGACAACGGCGCGAGGATCCGCGTGAAGATCATCATCGGCGCGGATCGCCGGAGCGCGACGATCGACTTCACCGGCACCACGCCGCAGTTGCCCAGCAACTTCAACGCACCGTCGGCTGTGTGCATGGCGGCGGTGCTGTACGTCTTTCGCACGCTCGTGGATGACGACATCCCGCTGAACGCCGGATGCCTGAAGCCGCTCAAGGTCGTGATCCCAGAAGGGTGCATGCTGAATCCGCGCTTTCCGGCCGCCGTGGTTGCGGGGAACGTGGAGACATCGCAGTGCATCACGGACGCACTGTATGGGGCCCTCGGCGTCATGGCTGCATCGCAGGGAACCATGAACAACTTCACATTCGGCAACGCGCGGTACCAGTACTATGAGACCGTTGCCGGAGGTTCGGGGGCCGGCCCGGGGTTCAACGGGACAGACGTGGTCCAGACCCACATGACCAATTCGCGATTGACTGACCCTGAAGTGCTGGAGTGGCGCTTTCCCGTCCTGCTGGAGAGTTTTTCGGTCCGGCGCGGCTCAGGCGGCCCCGGACGGTGGCGCGGCGGGGATGGGGGCGTGCGGCGCGTCCGGTTTCTTGAGCCGATGACCGCGGCCATCCTGTCGGGACATCGCCTGGTATTGCCGCATGGCATGGCCGGCGGGGGCGAAGGCAAGCCCGGTCACAATCGGGTCGAAAGGGCGGATGGCAGCGTTACAGAGCTTGGGTTTTCGGACCGGACCGAGATGCGCGCCGGGGATGTCTTCGTGGTGGAGTCGCCCGGCGGGGGCGGCTACGGAACACCGGACTGACGGACCCGCCTACACTGCGACGAACGCACCCTATTAAAATGCCCCGCAAGCCTTCCAGCCCACCAGACCCACAATGAACGGCTCCTCGATCTGCTCGAAGACCGGTAAAGGCATGCTGGAGGCTTCCGGCAAGTCGAGCGTCCTCTCGCGCGCGGATCGCGCGGTGCTTGCCCAAGTCGACGGCAAGACTACGCTGTCCGAGATCAGCAAGAAATTCGACAAGATCCCCGAGGCCAAATTCTTCCAGTTGCTGGAGCAGTTGGCCAAGGATGGGTTCGTGCGCGAAGTGGCCTCAAGCGCCGCGCCCGCGCCTTCGGCGCCCAAGCCGGCCGCGCCTGCGTCCCCGCCGGCTGCTGCTGACAGCGACGAAGACCTCGATTTCACCGCGGCGGTTGCGCCTCCCCCGAAGCCAGCCGCCCCCAAGCCTCCCATGGACCTTGCCGCCCACGCACGGGCTGCATCCGAGCGCTCGGCACAGGAAGACCCGCTCAATTTCAAGGCGCGCCAGGACGCGGAGGCCAAGCTGGCGCTGGGGGCGCAGCGGGCAAAGATCGAAGCGGAAGTGCGTGCCAAGGCCGCTGCTGTCGCACAGGCCCGCGCACAGGCTGAGGCCAAGGCTAAAGCGGAAGCAGAAGCCAAAGCGAAAGCCGAAGCAGAAGCCAAGGCGAAAGCCGAAGCAGAAGCCAAGGCGAAGGCCGAAGCAGAAGCCAAGGCGA
The DNA here is from genome assembly GCA_945862265.1 of Bordetella parapertussis. Classification (GTDB taxonomy): domain Bacteria; phylum Pseudomonadota; class Gammaproteobacteria; order Burkholderiales; family SG8-39; genus SZAS-79. The sequence continues at coordinate 10,897 of CAMAXP010000044.1, read as the reverse complement.
AAGCCGAAGCAGAAGCCAAGGCGAAAGCTGAAGCAGAAGCCAAGGCGAAAGCTGAGGCAGAAGCCAAGGCGAAAGCCGAAGCGGAAGCCAAAGCGAAAGCCGAAGCAGAAGCGAAGGCGAAGGCCGAAGCAGAAGCCAAGGCGAAAGCCGAAGCGGAAGCCAAGGCGAAAGCCGAAGCGAAAGCCGAAGCGGAAGCCAAAGCGAAAGCCGAAGCAGAAGCGAAGGCGAAGGCCGAAGCAGAAGCCAAGGCGAAAGCCGAAGCAGAAGCCAAGGCGAAAGCCGAAGCAGAAGCCAAGGCGAAAGCTGAAGCAGAAGCCAAGGCGAAAGCTGAAGCAGAAGCCAAGGCGAAAGCCGAAGCAGAAGCGCAGGCGAAGGCCGAAGCGGAAGCCAAGGCGAAAGCTGAAGCGGAAGCCCAGGCGAAGGCTGAAGCAGAAGCCAAGGCGAAAGCTGAAGCGGAAGCCAAGGCGAAGGCCGAAGCAGAAGCCAAGGCGAAAGCTGAAGCAGAAGCCCAGGCGAAGGCCGAAGCAGAAGCCAAGGCGAAAGCCGAAGCAGAAGCGCAGGCGAAAGCTGAAGCAGAAGCCAAGGCGAAAGCCGAAGCGGAAGCCAAGGCGAAGGCCGAAGCAGAAGCCAAGGCGAAAGCCGAAGCAGAAGCCAAGGCGAAAGCCGAAGCGGAAGCCAAGGCGAAAGCTGAAGCAGAAGCCAAGGCGAAAGCTGAAGCAGAGGCCAAAGCGAAGGCCGAAGCAGAAGCCCAAGTGCCGGCGAAACCTGCCGCGTCTGCGACTGACTCCCTGCTCGCGGATCTCGATTCATTTTCCATGCGCGACGACGAGGAGCGCGAGCGCCAGGAGGCAGAGGACAAGGCACGCAAGGCCGCCGAGGAGAAGGCACGCGCCGAAGCGGAGGCCAAAGCAAAACTGGCCGCTGAGGAAAAGAAGCGGCATGAAGAAGAGGAGTCGCGGCGCAAGGCTGAGGAAGAGCGACTCGCCCGCGAGGAGGCGGCGCGCAAGGCTGCAGAGGAAGAGGAACGCAAGCGCAAGGCCCAGGAAAGCATGGCGCGCCACCAGGTTGCCACCGGCCCGGCCCCCAAGCCGGCAGCCCGCAAGCCTGCGGCAGAGCCGGGGGACGACCTCGATATATCGGACGAGGATCTGGACCTCGAAGACATCAAGGCCGACGAGAAGAAGCTCGGCAAGGCAGGCAAGAAGGACCAGGAGGCTCGTGATCGCATTGACGCGGCCGCCCTCAAGGCGAGCAAGGCGGCCGATTCAGTCCTGTCGGTGCCGAACATCCCGCTCAAGTCCGGGCGCCCGAAGAAGTGGGGCAAGCCGGTTGCGATAGTGCTGTTTGTGCTGGTGCTGTGCGGTCTCGGGCTGCTGCACTTGATCCCGCTGTCGAGCTCGACCTATGAGCGGCTCGTATCCGAGGCCATAGGACGCCCGGTGAAGATCGGGACCCTCCACCTGTCGATCGTTACCGGCGTGGAAATCAGGACGGAAAGCTTGTCGATCGGCGACGGTATTCGCGCAGGACAGGTGCGTGCGGTGCCCCAGCTCGGTTCGCTGTTCGCTGAAAAGAAAGCGTTCTCCCTGGTGTCGATCGAGGGGCTGGTGATTCCCCAGGAGGAGATTGGCCAGGCGTTGTTCGGGGTGCTCAAGGGGGACGGGCTGAAAGTCGCGCGGGTGACGGTCACCAAAGCCAAGCTCATGGGCGCGCTGCCATTGCCGGAACTCGACCTGGACGTGGCTTTCGGCGAAGGCGGTGCCGTCCAGTCGGTCGGGTTGAAAGCAGCCGACAGCAAGCTGGTGGCGCGTATCCAGCCCCAGTCCGGAAGTGCTGCGGTCGAGGTCAGCGCAGGGTCGCTGTCGGTGCCGTTCGTCCCGGGCATGACGCTCTCCGACTTCGGCATGAAGGGCACCGCAACGGCGCAGGAGTTGGTCGTCAGCGCCTGGGATGGCAAGCTGCTCGACGGTGCGGCGACAGGCACGGCGCGCATCCGCTGGGGCGCGCGCTGGTCGGTGGAGGGCGAAATGCGCGTCAGGCAGATGAACGCAAGCGTGTTTTCGCCGGCGCTGATGTCCGATGGCAAGGCGGATGCGCAGGGTGTCTTTGCGATGTCCGGGACCGCGCCCGACAAGCTCGCGGCGGAAGCGCGCCTCGAGGGGCGGTTCGCAGTCACCAAAGGCGTGCTCGGCAGCTTCGACCTCGCCCGTGCGATTCAACCGAGCGCAACGCAGGCGGCGGGCAGGACGCTGTTTTCCGAGCTCAATGGCATCGGGACCTACAACAAGGGTGCCGTCCAGTTGCGCGACATGAAGCTGACCGCCGGGCTCCTCACGGCCAACGGCATGCTGGACATCGACGCGACAGGCCGGCTTGCGGGGCGCATCAACGCCGACCTGGGCGCCCAGCATGGCGCGATCGCGCTGTCCGGAACGGCCAAGGATCCGAAAGTCAGCAAGTAGGTAGCTCACCCAAGGGAGCGGGACGGTCCGAGCGGGTATAATTCAGCTTTACCGGCCCCAGCCCGCGATGTCCACGATTCTCAAGCTGCGCGGTGCAAGCGCGCTCTCAGATTTCCGCCTCGCCAAGCTCCTCCCGCAACTCAGGGCCGTCCTGCCCGGTATCCAGGGCGTTGCGGCCGAGTTCCGTCATTTCGTCGAGACAACTGCTGCGCTCGACCCGAGCCAGTCGCAGCTCCTCGACCGCCTGCTGACCTACGGGGCGGCATCGCCTGTCGGCGACGCCCAGGGGACCCTGTTCCTCGTCGTTCCCCGCATTGGCACGATCTCGCCTTGGTCCTCAAAGGCCACCGACATCGCGCGCCAGTGCGGCTTGCCCATGGTTCGCCGCATTGAGCGGGGCACGGCCTATGTCCTCAAAGTAAGGGGCGCGCTTTCCGCCGCCCAGCGGCAGGCGCTCGCAGCCCTGTTGCATGACAGGATGACAGAGTCCGTGCTGGACTCGGAAGAGGGCGCCGACGCGCTGTTCTCGCACGTGCCACCGCGCCCGCTGGGGGCCGTTGCCCTCGGCATGGACCCGCGCGCCGCCCTGGGCGCCGCCAACGGCAGGCTCGGCCTCGCCCTCTCCGAAGATGAGATCGACTACCTTGCGAGGGCCTACGCGGTCCTCGGGCGGGATCCGACCGATGCCGAGCTGACCATGTTCGCGCAGGCCAATTCGGAGCACTGCCGGCACAAGATCTTCAATGCCGACTGGATCGTCGATGGCGAAAAGAAGGACCGGTCACTGTTCGGCATGATCAAGCATACCCATGCGTCGAATCCGCAGGGCACTGTGCTCGCCTATACCGACAACGCGGCGATCATGGAGGGGCGCATTGCGCAGCGCTTCTATCCCGACGCAAGCACGGCCTATGCGCCGCATGCCGAACTCACGCACACCGTGATGAAGTGCGAAACGCACAACCACCCGACCGCCATCTCGCCCTTTGCGGGGGCGGCCACGGGCGCGGGCGGGGAGATCCGTGACGAGGGCGCCACTGGACGCGGCGCCAAGCCCAAGGCCGGGCTTGCCGGGTTCTCGGTGTCGAACCTGCGCATTCCAGGGGGCGTGCAGCCGTGGGAGGAAACGGACTACGGCCGGCCGGACCGCATCGTGTCGGCGCTCGACATCATGGTCGAAGGGCCCATCGGTGCGGCGGCCTTCAACAACGAATTCGGGCGCCCGAACCTCGCCGGGTACTTCCGCGCTTTCGAGCAGGAAGTGGGCGGCGTGCAGCGCGGCTACCACAAGCCCATCATGCTCGCGGGCGGCATTGGCAGCATTGCAGACGCACAATCGGCCAAGTCGGGCCTGCCCGCGGGCACGTTGTTGATCCAGCTCGGCGGTCCCGGCATGCTGATCGGCATGGGCGGCGGCGCCGCTTCGAGCATGGGCTCGGGCGCCAATGCCGAAGACCTCGACTTCGATTCCGTCCAGCGCGGCAACGCCGAGATCCAGCGACGCGCGCAGGAAGTCATCGACCGCTGTTGGCAACTGGGTTCGGACAACCCGATGCTGTCGATCCATGACGTCGGCGCGGGCGGGTTGTCGAACGCCATGCCGGAGCTGGCGCACGGTGCCGGCCGGGGCGCGCATTTCGACCTGCGCGCGATCCCTTCCGAGGACGGCGGCATGTCGCCAAGGGAGATCTGGTGCAACGAGGCGCAGGAGCGTTACGTCCTCGGCATCGACCCCAAGGACCTCGAGCGGTTTCGCGCGCTCTGCGAGCGTGAGCGATGCCCGTTTGCCGTGCTCGGCACGGCGACTGCGGAAGGCCAGCTTGTGGTGTCCGACCCGCAGCTCGGCGGCAACCCGGTCGACCTGGCAATGGAAACCCTGCTGGGCAAGCCGCCCAAGATGCTGCGCGACGTCAAGCGCGTCGCCCGGACCCTCAAGCCTTTCGAGATCAGCGGCATCGACCTGAAAGAGGCGGCTTACCGCGTCCTGCGCCATCCTTCAGTAGCGGACAAAACGTTCCTCGTGTCCATCGGCGATCGCACGGTGGGCGGGTTGTGTTCCCGCGACCCGTTCGTCGGCCCCTGGCAAGTGCCGGTCGCTGATTGCGCTGTGACCCTGCTCGACTTCGAGGGCTATGCCGGCGAGGCCTATTCGATCGGTGAGCGCACGCCGCTGGCACTGATCGACGGTCCGGTGTCGGGGCGCATGGCGGTGGGCGAGGCGCTGACCAACCTCGCGGCCGCGCGGATCGATTCGCTCGACCGGGTCAAGCTCTCGGCCAACTGGATGGCCGCCGCCGGGTACCCCGGGGAGGACGCAGCCCTGTTCGATACGGTGAAGGCGGTTGCGCTCGACCTGTGCCCGGCGATCGGCGTGGCCATCCCGGTGGGCAAGGATTCGCTGTCGATGCGTACGGCCTGGAGCGAAGGCGGCAAGAGCAAGGAGGTCGTATCGCCGCTCTCCCTCGTGGTGACTGCGTTCGCGCCGGTAAGCGATGCGCGGGGCACGCTGACGCCGCGCTTGCGTACGGACGCAGGGGAAACCGAACTCCTGATGCTGGACCTGGGCTGCGGGCGGAACCGCCTCGGGGGCAGCATCCTCGCGCAGGTCTACAGCGAGTTCGGCACCGAAGCGCCGGACCTAGACGACCCGGCGCGCCTGACGGGCTTTTTCCGCGCCGTGCAGAAGATGGCGCAAGAGGGCCTTGTGCTGGCGTATCACGATCGCTCCGACGGCGGACTGTTTGCCACGGTCTGCGAGATGGCGTTCGCCGGGCATTGCGGCGTCACGATCAGCCTGGATGTGCTCGCGTCCGACGCCTGGTCGGAGGACGTGGACGGGTTCCGGCGCAAAGGCGAGGAGCAGCTTGCCGGGCGGGTGCGGGACCGCGCCCTGGCCGCGCTGTTTTCCGAGGAACTCGGCGCCGTCCTGCAGATCCGCGCCGGCGACCGGCAGAAGGCGATGGACATCCTGCGGGCCGAGGGCGTGCATGCCTGTGCCAGCCTGATCGGCTTCCTCAACGGCAAGGACGAGATCCGCTTCACGCGCAACGCCAAGAACATCTTTGCGGAAAAGCGCGTCGACCTGCAGCGCGCCTGGTCGGAGACCACCTGGCGGATGCAGGCCTTGCGCGACAACCCCGACTGCGCCCTGGAAGAATATGACGGCGTGCTCGACGCCGCCGATCCCGGGCTGTCCGTCGCGCTCACATTTGATCCGGCCGAAGACGTTGCGGCCCCGTACATCGCCAGGGGCGCACGACCCAGGATCGCGATCCTCAGGGAGCAGGGCGTGAACGGGCAGGTCGAAATGGCCGCGGCGTTCCATCGGGCGGGGTTCGAAGCGGCCGACGTGCACATGAGCGACATCATCTCGGGACGCACAAGCCTGGCCTCGTTCGCCGGTTTCGCGGCGTGCGGGGGCTTCTCGTACGGCGATGTCCTCGGCGGCGGGCAGGGGTGGGCCAAGTCGATTCTGTTCAACCCCCGGGCGCGCGACGAGTTCGAGGCCTTCTTCCGCCGCAGCAACACGTTCGCGCTGGGTGTCTGCAACGGCTGCCAGATGATGAGCGCGCTGAAGGAACTCATCCCCGGCGCGGCGCAATGGCCCGCCTTCCTGCGCAACCGGTCCGAGCAGTTCGAGGCGCGCTTCGTGCAAGTCGAGATCACCAGGAGCCCCTCGCTGTTCTTCAGCGGCATGGAAGGCAGCCGCATGCCGATAGCGCTCGCGCACGGCGAAGGGCGGGCGGTGTTCGAAACGCCGGCCCACCGCGACGCAGCGCTCGTTGCGATGCGTTTCGTCGACCATCACGGCAAGGTCGCCACAACCTATCCGCGCAACCCCAACGGGTCGCCCGACGGCATTACCGGCCTGACCACGGCGGACGGCCGGTTCACGGTAGTGATGCCGCACCCGGAGCGCGTGTTCCGTTCGGTGCAGATGTCCTGGGCTCCCGATCGCTCGGGGGAGGATTCGCCCTGGATGCGCATGTTCCGCAATTGCCGCCTCAGCATCGGCTGAGGCTTTTTCCACCCTTGAAGGAGTAAACCCCATGTCCGCGATTGTTCGCCATGAATCCAAAGGCATCCTGAGCAGCGCCGTCGAGCACGGCAATACCGTCTACCTCGCCGGCATTACCGCCGACGACCAGTCGCAGGATGCCAAGGGCCAGGCCGCGCAGATCCTCGCGACCATCGACCGCCTGCTGGCGCTCTGCGGTTCCGGCAAGTCGAAAGTCCTGACCGCTACCATCTGGGTCAGCGACATCCGCAACCGGCCGCTGATGAACGAGTCGTGGAACGCCTGGACCGGCGGGAAGGACCTGCCGGCACGCGCCTGCGTCGAGTCGAAGATGGCGGACCCGAACTGCCTGGTGGAAATCCAGGTCGTGGCCGCCAAGTAACCGGCAGCCCGGCAGGTGAGGGTGGAGGATCCCGGCGGCATCTCGAAAGGCACGCTGCTGCATTACGAGCAGCGCGCCGAAGCCTTCCGGGCAGGCACGCTTGACCATGACGTCGGCCAGAACATCGAGACGTTGCTGCGCCACATTGGCGCCCCGCCACCCTTTGCGATCCTCGATTTCGGCTGCGGGCCGGGGCGCGACCTGGCCGCATTTGCCAGGCTCGGGCACCGGGCCGTGGGCCTCGACGGGACCGCGGCCTTCGCCGGCATGGCGCGCGAACACAGCGGCTGCGAGGTCTGGCACCAGGATTTCCTGGGCCTCGACTTGCCGGCGGCGCGCTTTGACGGCGTGTTCGCAAACGCTTCCTTGTTCCACGTGCCGACGAGCGAACTTGCGCGCGTGCTGGGCCAGTTGCACGGGACGCTCAAGCCCGGCGGGGTGTTGTTCAGCTCCAATCCGCGCGGCGCGAACGAGGAAGGCTGGAACAAGGGACGCTATGGCGTCTACCACGACCTGGACGCCTGGCGCCGCTACATGACCGGCGTCGGGTTCACTGAACTCGAGCACTACTACCGTCCCGCCGGCCTGCCACGGGAGCAGCAACCCTGGCTGGCGAGCGCCTGGCGCCGGTCACCCGATGTCCCCAAGGAGGAAACACGATGATCCATGAACTGCGCATCTACAAATGCATGCCCGGCCGTCTGCCGGAACTCAACAAGCGTTTCGAGACGGTCACGCTGAAGCTGTGGGAAAAGCACGGCTTTCGCCCGGTGGGCTTCTGGACCGTGCGCATCGGGCCGAGCAACCAGGACCTTTACTACCTGCTCGAGTGGAACGACCTCGCCGAGCGGGAGCGCGTCTGGGACGGCTTCGCCACCGACCCTGAATGGATCAAGGCGCGTGCCGCCACCGAGGCGAACGGTCCGCTCGTCGCCAACATCGAGAACATGATCCTGTCGCCCACCGCCTACTCGAAGCTCAAGTAAGCGGGGCGCTCGTCAGGCCGCCAGGCCCTTGTTCGGGTTGACGAGGAACTTCTCGCCGGTGCTGCGCTTGTTGTAGGCCGCGATTTCGCCCAACGACAGGGCTTCGGCGAGGGAGATCTCCTTCGCGTAACGGCTCGCAAACGTCGTCTTCAGTTCGCTGAGGACCCGCGCGCGCAGCTTCTGCTGGCCCTCCCGCCCGATCTTCTGCAGGAAAGGCGTGAGGTACCAGCCGCCCACGCCCCACGCCATGCCGTAGTTTCGCATGAGCGTGCTCGGGCTCGTGTCGAGGTTGCCGTAGATGTAGACCTGCTTGTGGACCGCGGAACCGTACCGGCTGAACTCCTTGGCCGTGCGGTTGGCCGCGGCTTCCATGGCCCCGAGGATCTGCCCGGCCAGCGGGCCGCCGCCGACCGCATCGAACGCGATGGTTGCGCCAGTGGAGACCAACGCCTCGGTCAGGTCCTGCAGGAAAGTCCCGGCGCTGGAGTCGCAGACGTGGACTGCGCCCTGCGCCCGGAGCAGGGCGGCCTGTGCCGGTGAGCGCACGACATTGACCAGCCCGACGTTGTCGGCAAGGCAGATGCGGTTGAGCATCTGGCCCAGGTTCGAGGCCGCTGCCGTATGGAGCAGGGCCTTGTGGCCTTCCATGCGCATGGTCTCGACCATCCCTTGCGAGGTGAGCGGGTTGACGAAGCACGAGGCCCCTTCCGCCGCCGTGGTGCCTTCGGGCAGCAGAAGGCAGACCTTCGCCTTGAGCGTGCGGTACTGCGTGTACATGGCGCCCCCCAGGACCGCCACCGTGTGACCCAGCAGGGCCTGCGCTTCGGCCGACTCACCGGCCGCCACCACCACGCCCGCGCCTTCGTTGCCGACCGGCATCGACTGGCCCAGCCGGCTGGCCATGCCCGGCATGCGCTCCGCCGGGATGCTCGCCGTGATGGCGGGGCTGCCGGGGCTGCCGGACGACCGTGCCGTAGCCATGTCGGCGGCACCGAAGAGCAGGCCGAGGTCGGAGGGGTTCAGCGGCGCACCTTCGATGCGCACGACCACCTCGTCCGGCTTCGGGGCGGGGACAGGGACGCGCGCGAGCGAGACTTGGAGTTCGCCGGATTCCCGGACGAGGGATTGCAGCTGCAGTGTCGTGCTGATGTCCATGGGGGTGTGTTCCTCAGTCTGAATTGGGCGAATTGTATTTCAAAAAACGCCTGCCGGAGCCGCTCTCCTGGCAGTTTGTGTATCAGTGCCAGTACATTAAAGAGGGCGGGGTGGGCAATAAAAAAGGCGCCCGGGGGCGCCTTTTTCCGGCGGGCCTGCGCCCGGCCGTGCGGTCAGTCCCGATCGCCGCCGATGATGCCGAGCAGGCTCAGCAGGCTGGTGAACACGTTGTATACGGACAGGTAGATCGACAGCGTCGCCGTGATGTAGTTGGTCTCGCCGCCGGTGAGGATGCGGTTGACGTCGTACAGGATGAAGGCCGAGAAGATCGCGATCGCGATCACCGAGATCGCGATCATCATCGCCGGGATCTGCAGGAAGATATTCGCGGCCGAGGCCACCAGCAGCAGGATCACGCCGGCGAAGAGGAATTTGCCCAGGCCGGTGAGGTCCTTCTTGATGGTCGAGGCGAGCGTGCCCATGGCGAAGAAGATGATCGACGTGCCGCCGAACGCGTAGGCGATCAGGCTGCCGCCGTTCTTGAGGCCCAGGATCGGCACCAGCAGGCGCGAGAGCATCAGGCCCATGAAGAACGTGAACGCGAGCAGCAGCACCACGCCCATCGGCGAATTCTTGGTTTTCTCGATGCCGTAGAAGAACCCGAACGCGATGCCGAGGAAGACCATGAATCCGATGAACGGGCTGCCGGCGAAGAACGAGAAATTCATCTGCACGCCGATGACCGCGCCCAGGACCGTGGGGACCATGGACAGGGCGAGGAGCAGGTACGTGTTACGCAGGACTTTCTGTGCATCGGACGCAACAGGCTGCGCGGTCTCCCAGGTCTGGGCGCCGCGGCCAAAGGTGCTGTCGTTGTTCGGGACCGGCTTGAGTTCGGGTTGCATGCTTCTTCCCTCCTGTGGGAACTGGACGCGGAAATGCGTCTCTGTGCTAAGACTACCAAATCGGGGCGAAGTTTCAAACCGTTCTGTGTGTCGAAACGCCTGCCGGATACTCGCATTGCAAAATGCAATGAGCGCGCCGGCGACAGGTAAAATGGGGGCACTCGGTACGAAAGCAAGGAAGGGTGGCAGAGTGGTCGATTGCACCGGTCTTGAAAACCGGCAAGGTGAAAGCCTTCGTGGGTTCGAATCCCACCCCTTCCGCCAATAATATCTCTAAGTCATTGAGTATTATAGTTAATTAATATTCACCAAAATCCTACCCATACTTCTACCCATGCCGCGTAACTGGGCAAACTGTCCTCTTTCAGGCGCGCTGGTTTGGCAAGGATTGGTAGAGACCGTGCCTATCCGGTTGTCACCCAAATGCACTACCTGTGGTGGACTGAGCGTCTGCACCAACGCAACATCTAGTGAAGTATGGGAGACAACCGGATAGGCACGGTAGAGACATCTATGCCCTGCTCGCCACAGGCCTCCCAGCAACGCTTAGAGCCACCGGGGGGGGGCATAGGGCCTTGGACCTGCAGCAATGGCTCGGGTAGAAACCGTGCGAAAATTTTGATTTTTGCTGCTTCTATCGTCTGCCACTGCATATTGCTGGGGCTATCAGCACCACCGCGCTTCAATGGCTGCACGCGTCTACTTCCAGATTTAAGCACAATGCCACAATCCGGCGAAACAACGAATGTCATCGGTAGGGATTACTGAGTGTTCGAATCCTCCTTGGCCCGCCAGTACCTAGACCTCCAACCCGCTCAGGCGGCGTTGGAGGTCGCGCCGTGTGGGGCGTAGCGCCAAAAGCTCCTGACTGCGGTCGCGGTATTTTTCCGCAAAAACCGTCTCAACCCCCGTTTATCTCAAAACCTCCTGACTTTTTCGGGCTTAGTACGGCGGCGTGGGTTTTACGGTTTCGGCAAAAATGCCCCCGT
>CAMAXP010000043.1 GCA_945862265.1 Bordetella parapertussis | reverse complement strand
CCTCTATGAAATGCTACAGATCTTGAGTCTGACCATGTTCGAGCGAATTCCATTGGATCAGCTACTTAACAAAACCGTCACCGATGATATTCAGGCCCTTTCGGCTACCCAGCTGAATTTGTTCGAATAACGTCCGGACACTACTGATCGTGGTTGCCAGCGCGGGAACCACCACTGAATTGACCGCAGCAGCTCCAAAGGTGTCCACTTTCCAGCAGGCCAAGGCCTTGGAAGCGGGTGGCAACGTCAAGGGCGCAGTGCGCCTTTATCTGCGCGCCGTGAAGGAAGGCGATTTCAACGCGGCCAAGGCGCTTGGCGACATTTACGCTGAAGGCAAGGGCGACGTCGGCAAGGACTACGCCGACTCACTGCGCTACTACCAATTGGCCGAGAAGAACGGCGTCGAAGTCCCGCGCGCCCGCGCTCGCTAAAGTCAAACTTTCTCTTCCTGAAGTCGGCTCCAGCAGCAGAATTCAGGGTAGTTGGCTTTCCAAATACAGAAATTCAAGCGACTCGATACCTGTTCAATATATCCCGGTTGATCTCGATCCCGAGGCCCGGTCCGGTCGGCACCTTGACCACCCCTTTCTTGTGGCTGAACACATCTCCCCCGAGTTCCTCGCGGAAGGGGTTGTAGGTTTGCTCGTATTCCAGCATCGGCGGCTGCGGCACGAGGCAGGGCGGGCATTCCGGCAGTGAAGCGAGGAAGTGCATCGTGGCCGACAGCCCGATGGCGGTTCCCCAGGCATGCGGGACGCACTGCACCCAGTGGGCCTGGGCAAGGGCGGCGATCTTCTTGCATTCGGTAATCCCGCCGGCGGCGCAGACGTCCGGCTGGATGATGTCCATCGCACGGCGGTTGATGATTTCGCGGAAGCTGAATTTCGTGAATTCGTTTTCACCGCCCGCGACCTGCATGTCGAGGGCCTGCGAGACCTCGGCGTAGCCGTCGAGGTCCTCGGGCGACACCGGCTCCTCGAACCAGTGGATGCCCAGTTTTTCCATTTCGCGGCCGATCTGGATCGCCTGCGGCACGTTGTAGCAGTGGTTGGCGTCAACCATCAGCAGGATGTCGGACCCGAGCGCCTCGCGCACGGCGCCGATCCGGTCCAGGTCCTTCTTCATCGAGCCCAGGCCGATCTTCATCTTCACTGCGGGGAAGCCCTGTTCCTTGTAGCCGAGCGCTTCTTCGACGGCCGTCTCGGTCAGGCGATCCATGTCGGTGAAGTAGAGGCCTGTCGCGTACGCGGTCAGGTCGGTACGGAAAGCGCCGCCGATGAGCTTGTGGATCGGCTTGTTGGTGGCCTTGCCGATGATGTCCCACAGGGCGATGTCGATCCCGCTGATGCCGGAAATCGTCATGCCGGTGAGGCCGTAGTCCTTCACTTTGTTGTACAGCGCCTCCCAGATCACTTCGACGTCGAACGGGTCGCGGCCAATGACCGAAGGCTTGAGGAGGGTGTCGACGATGCTTTTCGCAACGGCCGACGGGCCGTAGCAGTCGCCCCAGCCGATGATCCCTTCGTCAGTGATGACTTCGACCACCAGGGCGCCTTTGGTCTTGTACCACCAGCCGCGGGACGAGGTGAAAGGCTTCTCGACATTGCACGAGAGCTGGTGGGTGATGACGTCGACGATCTTCATTGCGAAACTCCGGTGGGGTCAGGTGAAGGCAGACGCGCATAATCGACGAGTTCCTCGTTGCATGCCAGCAGGGTTTCGACGAGAGCACTAGAAGTTAGTGTTTACTCTCAATAAAACAACCAAGCGGAGACAATATGCGATTGAGCCGGTGTTTGGCCGTTGGACTGCTACTGCTGTCGGGTGGCGCGTTGGCCCAAGGGGCTTTCCCATCCAAGCCCATGACTTTCATTGTTCCCTTTGCCCCGGGCGGCGCAACCGACCTCATGACCCGGTCGATCGCGCAGAAGATGTCCGAATCAATGGGCCAGCCCGTCATCGTCGAGAACCGGCCTGGCGCGAACGCGATTGTCGGTTCCAGCGCGGTCGCCAAGGCGTCCCCGGACGGATATACGTTTGTGATGTGCGCCTTCGGGCATGCCACCAATCCCTACCTGGTGGCCAAGCTGCCGTATGACACCCTCAAGGACTTGGCCCCGGTGTCTCTGGCGGTGACGGGCCCCCACATGCTTGCGGTCTCGACCTCGCTTCCTGTGGCAAACATCAAGGAGCTGATCGCCTACGGCAAGGCGAACCCCGACAAGCTCAACTTTGCTTCCGGCGGCCTGGGAAGCTCCCAGCACTTTTCCGGGGAGCTGTTCAAGTCGATGGCCGGGATCAAGATGACCCATATTGCTTACAAGGGAACCTCGCCCGCTTATACCGACCTGATCTCGGGGCAGGTCTCCCTGATCTTCGACAACCTTGTGCTGCCGCTCCAGAACGTCAAGGCGGGAAAGCTGAAGGCGATCGCGGTGACGGGCAAGCAGCGGTTCCCGTTGACGCCCGACGTCCCGACCGTGGCGGAAACGATTCCCGGGTTCGAATCAGGGATCTGGCATGGCGTGTTGACGACCGGGGGTACCCCGAAGGACGTGGTGGCACGCTTGTCGGCGGAAGTGAACAAGGCGCTGACCGCGCCGGACCTGCGCGACAATTTCCAGAAGCAGGGCCTGGATCCGGTGGGTACCACCCCCGAGCAGTTCGACCAATTCATTCGCGCTGAAATGGCCAAGTGGTCGAAGATCATCAAGGACGTCGGCATCAAGGCTGAGTAGCTGCCGGCCCGGGCTTTCGCCGCGGGCGCCGGCCCGGACTGTTCCACGTGAAACATCAGGCGCTTGGCAAGCCGCCGGGCGCGCCTAGTTTCACGTGGAACATTCACGTATCATTGCGCCTCCCTGAGGTCGACCCCCGCAGCATCCCATGCGCTTTCCCAACGATTTCGACGTCATAGTGGTCGGCGGCGGCCACGCCGGCAGCGAAGCTGCGCTGGCTGCCGCACGGGCGGGAAGCCGGACCCTGTTGCTGACCCACAGTATCGAGAGCCTGGGCCAGATGTCATGCAACCCGTCCATCGGCGGGATCGGCAAGGGACATCTCGTCCGGGAGATTGATGCCCTGGGCGGCGCGATGGCCCTGGCGACGGACGAAGCCGGGATCCAGTTCCGAACCCTGAATTCGTCCAAAGGGCCGGCGGTCCGCGCGACCCGTGCCCAGGCGGACCGGGTGCTGTACCGCGGCGCCATCCGGACCCGGCTCGAGAACCAGCCCAACCTGACCTTGTTCCAGCAGGCTGTAGACGACCTCCTGCTGGAAGGCGATCGGGTGGTTGGGGTTCGAACCCAGATCGGGATCGAATTCCGGGCCCGGTCCGTGGTGCTCACGACAGGCACCTTCCTGGCAGGGTTGATCCATGTTGGCCTCGAAAAGCATGTGGGTGGACGAGCAGGGGATCCCGCCGCCGTCACCTTGGCCTCGCGCCTGCGGGAGATGAACCTCCCGGTCGGGCGCCTCAAGACCGGGACGCCCCCGCGGATCGACGGCCGGACGATCGACTTCTCGGTGATGCAGGAGCAGCCCGGGGATACCCCGGAGCCGGTGTTCTCCTTCCTGGGCACGCGGGCGATGCACCCGCGCCAGTTGCCTTGCTGGATCACCCATACCAACGAGCAGACGCACGAGATCATCCGCGGCGGGCTGGACCGCTCCCCGATGTTTACGGGGGTGATCCAGGGCGTCGGGCCGCGGTACTGCCCGTCCATTGAAGACAAGATCCACCGGTTCGCCGGCAAGGCCAGCCACCAGATCTTCCTGGAACCCGAGGGTTTGACCACCCACGAGTTCTACCCCAACGGAATCTCCACCAGCCTGCCTTTCGACGTCCAGCTTGCGGCCGTACACAGCATTCGGGGACTGGAGAACGCGCATATCCTGCGGCCTGGGTACGCGATCGAGTACGACTACTTCGACCCCCGCAACCTGAAGGCCTCCCTGGAGACGAAGACCCTGCAGGGCTTGTACTTCGCCGGACAGATCAATGGAACCACCGGTTACGAAGAGGCTGGAGCGCAAGGGTTGCTCGCGGGCCTCAATGCCGCCCTCCAGTCGCAGGGGCGGGAGGCGTGGTGCCCGCGTCGTGACGAAGCCTATCTCGGGGTCCTGGTGGACGACCTGATCACCCGGGGCGTGTCCGAGCCGTACCGGATGTTCACCAGCCGGGCCGAGTATCGCCTGATGCTGCGCGAAGACAATGCAGACCTGCGCCTGACGGAGATCGGCCGGTCGCTTGGCGTGGTCGATGACGCCCGCTGGGATGCCTTCAACCGCAAGCGCGACGCGATTGCGGCCGAGCAGGAGCGGCTCAAGTCCCTGTGGGTCAATCCCCGGACCCTGCCGGAAGAAGAGGCCGAGCGGGTTCTCGGGAAAGCAATCGAACGTGAGTACCCGCTTTCGGATCTGCTAAGGCGACCTGACGTGTCCTACGCCGCCTTGATGACATTGCCGGGGGCTGGCCCCGCGGTGTCCGATCCTGTGATCGCCGAGCAGGTGGAGGTTCAGGCCAAGTATTCGGGCTACATCACCCGCCAGCAGGATGAAGTCGAACGACGCGAATCGCAGGGCTCGCTGAAGCTGCCCGCCGACCTTGATTACACGTGGGTGCGGGGCCTGTCGCGCGAAGTGCAGCAGAAACTCAACCACCACAAGCCCGAGACGATCGGCCAGGCGGCTCGCATGCAGGGCATCACGCCGGCCGCGATCTCGCTGCTGCTCGTGCACCTGAAGCGCGGCTTCCTGAACCAGAAAAAGTCCGCATGACGCCGGCCGCGACGCTGGCCCGGGGCCTTGAAGGTCTCGGCCTTGCGCTTCCCGATGACGCCACGCGCAGGTTGCTTGCCTATGTCGACCTGCTGGCCAAGTGGAACCGAACGTACAACCTCACTGCGATTCGCGAACCGGAGCGGATGGTCAGCCACCACCTGATCGATTCATTGTCCGTGCTCCCGCACCTGCCGCCCGGCACGCTGGTGGATGTGGGCGCCGGCGGGGGACTGCCGGGCATCCCGATTGCGATTGCCCAGCCGGACCGCCGGGTGACCCTGAACGACAGCAACCATAAGAAGGGTGCCTTCATGCAGCAGGCGGCAATCGAATTGGGTTTGGCCAACGTCGAAGTGCACACCGGCCGTGCGGAAGACTGGCATCCCCAACCGCGCTTCGATGGCGCGATCTCCCGCGCCTTTGCGGAACTGGCCGATTTCATTGCAGCCTGCCGCCATCTCGTGAAGCCCGGGGGATACTACGCCGCGATGAAGGGCCTGTACCCGCACGACGAACTCGCCAAGGCCCCGGCGGATGTGCGATGCGCCGAACCGATCCGGCTGGACGTACCTCTCGTAGACGGCGATCGTCACCTTGTCCTTTGCCGGGTGGAGGCGTAACGATGGCTCGCATCATCGCAGTGGTGAACCAGAAGGGTGGCGTGGGCAAGACCACGACCAGCGTCAACCTTGCGGCGAGCCTCGCGGAACAAGGCAAGCGCGTGCTGCTGGTCGACCTCGATCCCCAGGGCAACGCCACGACCGGCAGCGGCGTCGACAAGAAGACGATAGCGCGCACCGTATACCAAGTGCTGCTCGGGCTGGGCGAAGTGGCCTCCATCCGCACGACCTCCGAATCCGGCAAGTACGACCTGCTGCCCGCGAACCGGGAGCTGGCGGGCGCCGAAGTGGAGCTCGTCGAGTTGCCGAACCGGGAAGGCCGGCTGAAGGCGGCGCTCGCGGTGGTGGAGGGCGACTACGACTTCGTGTTGCTCGATTGCCCGCCCTCGCTCTCGCTGCTAACGATCAACGGCCTGGTCGCTGCGCGCGAGGTGCTGATCCCGATGCAGTGCGAGTACTACGCACTGGAAGGGCTGTCCGACCTCGTGGGTACCATCAAGAGGGTGCGTTCCAACCTGAACCCCGTCCTCGAGATCGGCGGGCTGCTGCGCACGATGTTCGATCCCCGCAATACCCTGTCGCAGCAGGTCTCGGCACAACTGGAACAGCACTTCGGCGACAAGGTGTTCAAGACGCTGGTCCCGCGAAACGTCCGCCTGGCCGAGGCGCCGAGCTACGGGATGCCTGCGGTGGTGTGGGATCGGACATCGAAGGGCGCCCAGGCCTACCTGGCGCTGGCCGCGGAAATCCTTGCGCGGGAAGCTGCTGCATAACGCGCCGCAAATCGACTGGAATCGAAGATGATCAAACCGAAAGGATTGGGACGCGGGCTGGATGCATTGCTGGGCGGCGAGGAGACGCGCAAGGATGCGCTAATGACGCTTGCGGTGAGCAAGATCCGCCCGGGCAAGTACCAGCCGCGCACGAAGATGGACCAGGAGGCGCTGGCGGAACTGGCCGCCTCCATCAAGACGCAGGGCCTGATGCAGCCGGTGCTGGTCCGGCCTGTTGAGCGGGATCGCTATGAACTGATTGCCGGCGAGCGCCGCTGGCGCGCGGCGCAGATGGCCGGGCTCGACCACGTGCCCGCGCTGGTCCGGGACGTGCCCGATGAAGCAGCCCTCGCCATGGGTCTCATTGAGAACATCCAGCGCGAGAACCTGAACGCAATGGAAGAGGCTGCCGGCCTGCAGCGGCTGGTGCAGGAATTCAAGATGACCCACCAGCAGGCTGCGGATGCCGTAGGGCGTTCGCGCAGCGCGGCCAGCAACCTGCTGCGCTTGCTGAACCTGGCCAAGCCGGTGCAGGCAATGGTGATGGAGGGCGTGCTCGAAATGGGCCACGCGCGCGCCTTGCTGGCCTTGGACGGGGCGCAGCAGGTTGAGGCTGCCAATCGGACCGCAGCGCGGGGCTTGTCCGTGCGCGAGACCGAGGCGCTTGCCCAACAGATGCAGATGTTGCGCACCCCGGGGTCGGCCCGGAAGAAGAAGGTAGATCGCGATATCGCCCGGCTCGAGGAAGATGCATCCGGCAAGATCGGGACCACGGTCGAAATAAAGGCCGGCAAGAAAGGAACCGGAAAACTGGTTTTGCATTACGCCAGTTTCGAGCACCTTGACGAAATGCTTGCAAAACTCTCGGCTCACTAGGCCGCCGGTTCATAGTGCATTGCCGACAAACGTTGACGGTAAAGCTCCGAGACACTTACACTCAATGGGTTTTCTCGGTGCGGGATGTTAAAATATGTTAAAATCGCGGAACCAACGCGATGATGCGCATCAAGAGCAAGGCGATCCGTACCGTTCTCTTGTGGCAGTTGATAGCCACGGCACTATTGGCGCTGGCTGCCGGGCTGCTTGAGGGCGTACGTGGCGCGATCTCCGCAGGATTGGGTGGCGGAGTGAGCGTAGTGGCAGGATTGGGATTTACGGCAGTAACGCAGTGGATGGGCAGGGACAAATCTGCAGGGGGAACGCTCGTGACAGCGTTGCAGGCCGAAGGGGTCAAGATCGGGCTCGCGGTAATACTCCTCTGGGTGGTGCTCGTGTCGTACAAGGATGTGGTTCCGCCCGCATGCGTGGGGTCGTTTATAGTGACGATCCTGATTTTTTCGATGGCTTTTTTTGTCCGCGACAATGGCAACAGGTAACGAACTTACTCCGACCGAATACATCGGCCACCACCTGACGCACGGCGCCAAGCAGATCGGCGACAGCGGCTTCTGGACCATCCATTTCGATTCGCTCGCCGTGGCGATCCTGCTCGGTGTCGTCGGCGTGGGGTTCCTCTGGTGGGTTGTGCGTGGTGCGACTTCCGGCGTCCCGGGCAAGCGCCAGGCCTTCGTCGAACTGTTGTTCAGTTTCGTAGACGAGCAGGCAAAGGGCATCTTCAAGCACGGCGACCGCAACACATTCATCGCCCCTGCAGCCCTTACGGTGTTCGTCTGGGTGCTGCTCATGAATTCGATGGATTTCCTGCCGGTGGACATCATCGCCCTCGGTACGCATCACATATCCGAACACGGATTCCGAATCGTACCCACGGCGGACGTCAATACCACCTTTGCGCTTGCGCTGACCGTATTTGCTCTGATGATCATCTTCTCGATCAAGGCCAAGGGCCTCGGCGGCTGGATCCACGAGCTCCTCTGCTCGCCGTTCGGCAAGTGGATGTTCCCGCTGAACCTGCTGTTCAACGCGATCGAATACCTTTCCAAGCCGCTCTCGCACTCCCTTCGGCTGTACGGCAACATGTACGCAGGCGAGCTCATCTTCCTGCTGCTCTGGACGTGGGCCGCGACCGGGCTCGTCGGCACTTTCTTCGGCTTCGCATTCGGCTTGCTGTGGGCAATCTTCCACATCCTGATCGTCGCATTGCAGGCCTACATTTTCATGATGCTCACCATCGTTTATCTCGCGATGGCCCATGAGCATCACTAGTCCCCAGATCTCCCGATAATCTCCGCACAGAAAGGAAAACAGCAATGGAAAAGCTACAACTGATCGCGATGGTGCAGGCCTACACCGGCATTGGCATCGGCCTCATGATCGGCCTGGGCGCCCTGGGCGCCTGCGTCGGCGTGGGCATCATGTGCAGCCGCTTTCTCGAAGCCGCCGCGCGCCAGCCCGAGCTCACCGACTCCCTTCAGGCCAAGGTGTTTCTGCTGCTGGGCCTGATCGACGCGTCGTTCATCATCGGCGTGGGTCTGGCGCTCTGGTTCGCCACGGGCAATCCGCTCCTCGGCAAACTGGTCTAAGCAGCGCGGCTGGTTTTTCCCGTTAGGGGGACGCATGAATATCAACTTTACGCTGTTCGCGCAGGCCGCCGTGTTCCTGGCTTTCATCGGGTTCACGATCAAGTTCGTCTGGCCGCCGATGCTGAAGGCGATCGAAACGCGGCAGAAGACGATCGCCGACGGCCTTGCCGCCGCCGACCAGGGCCGCAAGTCGCTCGAAACCTCCGCCAAGCAGGCCGCGGACGAGATCCAGGCGGCTCGCACGCGTGCGGCCGAGATCCTCGCCCAAGCAGAGAAGCGCGCGGCGCAAATGGTCGAGTCAGCCAAGACCGCGGCCAAGGAGGAAAGCGGCCGTGAAAAGGCTGCGGCCAAGGCCGAGATCGAGCAGGATGTTTCCCGCGCGCGCGAAACGCTGCGCGAGCAGGTGGCCGCTCTCGCCGTAGCTGGCGCCGAGAAGATCCTGCTGCGTGAAGTCAACGCACAGACGCACGCCGATCTGCTGACGCAACTCAAGAAAGAGCTCTGACCGAATGGCCGAGATCGCAACCATCGCCAGACCCTACGCCGAGGCCGTGTTCGCGCTGGCCGACAAGGGCGGGGCGCTTGTGCAATGGTCCGAAACCCTGGGCCGGCTTGCCGCCGTCGCGCAAGCGCCGGAGATGGCCGGGCTGTTCGGCAACCCCAAGGTCACCAGCGCGCAGTTCGTCGACCTCTTTTCGGGTGTCGCAGGCGCCATGCCCGCGGAGGCCACGAGCTTCCTGCAGATGCTGGTGGAGAACAAGCGCCTGGAGGCACTGCCCGAGATACGCGACCAGTTCGATACGCTCAAGGCCGAGCGTGAAGGTGCGATTGACGCGGTGATCGAGTCGGCCTTCCCGCTCGAAGGCGCGGACCTCTCTGCGCTCGTTGCTGACCTCGAGCGCCGCTTCAAGCGCAAGATCCGCCCGCAGGTCACTGTCGTGAAGGAGCTCATCGGCGGCGCGAAGGTCAGCGTTGGCGACCAGGTCATCGACGGCACGGTGCGCGGCAAGCTCGAAGCCATGAATGCCGGATTGATGGGCAGCTGATCCAGCGCCGCCCACCCACAGAACTCACACTTACCTAATCGGAATCGCCATGCAACAGCTGAAACCCTCCGAAATCAGCGAACTGATCCGCACGCGGATCCAGAGCCTCGCGCTCAAGTCGGACGTCCGCACCCAAGGCACCGTCATTTCGGTGACCGACGGCATCTGCCGCGTCCACGGCTTGTCCGACGCGATGGCCGGCGAGATGCTCGAGTTCCCCAACAATACTTTCGGCCTCGCGCTGAACCTGGAGCGCGACTCCGTCGGCGCGGTGATCCTGGGCGAATACGAGCACATCTCCGAAGGCGACACGGTCAAGTGCACCGGCCGTATTCTCGACGTGCCCGTTGGCCCCGAACTCATCGGGCGCGTGGTCAATTCGCTCGGCCAGCCGATCGACGGCAAGGGCCCGGTCAACGCCAAGATGACGGACGTGATCGAGAAAGTCGCCCCGGGCGTGATCGAGCGGCAGTCGGTGTCGCAGCCGGTGCAGACCGGCCTCAAGTCCATCGACTCGATGGTGCCGATCGGCCGCGGCCAGCGCGAGCTGATCATCGGCGACCGCCAGACCGGCAAGACCGCGGTGGCGATCGATACGATCATCAACCAGAAGGGCAAGGACCTGATCTGCATCTACGTGGCGATCGGGCAGAAGGCGTCTTCCGTCGTCAACGTGGTGAGGAAGCTGGAAGAACATGGCGCGATGGCCTACACCATCGTCGTTGCCGCCACCGCCTCCGAGTCCGCCGCGATGCAGTTCATCGCGCCGTACTCCGGCTGCACAATGGGCGAGTACTTCCGCGACCGCGGCCAGGACGCGCTGATCATTTATGACGACCTGACCAAGCAGGCGTGGGCCTACCGCCAGGTGTCGCTGCTGCTGCGCCGCCCGCCGGGCCGCGAAGCCTATCCGGGCGACGTGTTCTACCTGCACTCGCGCCTGCTGGAGCGCGCTGCGCGCGTGAACCCCGAGTACGTGGAGAGATTCACCAAGGGTGCCGTCAAAGGCAAGACCGGCTCGCTGACCGCCCTGCCGATCATCGAGACGCAGGCCGGCGACGTGACCGCGTTCGTGCCGACCAACGTGATCTCGATCACCGACGGCCAGATCTTCCTCGAGACCGACCTGTTCAACGCCGGTGTGCGCCCCGCGATCAACGCCGGCATCTCGGTATCGCGCGTCGGCGGCGCGGCGCAGACGAAGGTTGTGAAAAAGCTCGGCGGCGGCGTGCGCCTGGCGCTCGCCCAGTACCGGGAACTCGCGGCCTTCGCGCAGTTCGCTTCCGACCTCGACGAAGCCACCAGGAAGCAGCTCGAGCGTGGGCGTCTCGTGACCGAACTGATGAAGCAGCCGCAGTACGAACCGCTGCAGGTCTGGCAGATGGCGTTGGTGCTCTTCGGCGTGAACAACGGCTACTTCGACGATGCGGACGTGAAGAAGGCCCTCGCCTGCGAGAAGGCCATGCAGGCCTACATCAAGGACAAGTACGCCGCGCTCATCGACCGCATTGAGAGCACCAAGGACCTGTCCAAGGAAGACGAAGTCGAGCTGCACGAGGCAGTGAAGGACTTCAAAAAGAACGGCTCGTACTAACCAGAGGCTACTGCCATGCCCGGCAGCAAGGAAATACGCACCAAGATCAAGAGCGTGCAAAACACGCGCAAGATCACCAAGGCCATGGAGATGGTCGCCGCCTCCAAGATGAGGAAGGCGCAGCAGCGCATGCGCGCGGCGCGCCCGTACGCCGAGAAGATCCGCAACGTTGCGGCGCACATGAGCCACGCCAACCCCGAATATCGCCACCCGTTTCTGGTGGAGCGCAACACGGTCAAGAGGGTCGGCATCATCGTCGTCACCTCGGACAAGGGACTGTGCGGAGGCCTGAACACGAACGTGCTGCGTATGGCGCTCGCTAAAATGCGCGAATGGGAAGGCCAGGGCGAACAGTTCGAGGTCTGCACCATCGGCAACAAGGGCTTGGGGTTCATGCAGCGCCTAAAGGCCAATGTGGTTTCGCACGTCATCGGTCTCGGCGACGCGCCCCACATGGACAAGATGGTCGGCGCGTTGAAGGTGATGCTCGACGGCTATACCTCGGATCGCTTTGACCGGCTCATCATTTTCTACACCAAGTTCCTGAACACGATGAAGCAGGAGCCGGTCATGGAGCAACTCCTGCCGCTCTCAGGGGAGAAGCTGGGTGCCCCGGAGGGCCTGTGGGACTACATCTACGAGCCCGATGCCAAGGTGGTTATCGATCAGGTGCTCACGCGCTATATAGAGGCGTTGATCTACCAGGCGGTGTCTGAGAACATCGCTTCGGAACAGAGCGCCCGCATGGTCGCGATGAAGGCGGCCAGCGACAACGCCGGCAGCGTGATCGGCGAGCTGCAGCTCATCTACAACAAGTCGCGCCAGGCGGCGATCACCAAAGAGCTTTCGGAGATCGTCGGCGGAGCGGCTGCGGTCTAACGCATTCGATCTTTTAGGACAACGTCATGAACCAAGGAACTATCGTTCAGTGCATCGGTGCGGTGGTCGACGTGGAATTCCCGCGCGACCAGATGCCCGCCATCTACGACGCGCTCAAGATGGACGAAATCGGCCTGACGCTCGAGGTGCAGCAGCAGCTCGGTGACGGCATCGTGCGCACCATCGCGCTCGGATCCTCCGACGGCCTGCGCCGCGGCATGACCGTGGTCAACACGAAGAACCCGATCATGGTGCCCATTGGCCCCAAGACGCTGGGCCGCATCATGGATGTGCTCGGCCGCCCGATCGACGAGGCCGGCCCGATCGCCTCGGAGAAGACTGCCTCGATTCACCGCAACGCGCCCAAGTACGAAGAACTCTCGCCTTCGCAGGACCTGCTCGAGACGGGCATCAAGGTTATTGATCTCGTCTGCCCGTTCGCCAAGGGCGGCAAGGTCGGCCTGTTCGGCGGCGCCGGCGTGGGCAAGACCGTGAACATGATGGAACTCATCAACAACATCGCGAAGAAGCACTCGGGCCTGTCGGTGTTCGCCGGCGTGGGCGAGCGCACCCGCGAGGGCAACGACTTCTACCATGAGATGAAGGACGGTGGCGTTCTCGACAAGGTCGCGCTGGTCTACGGCCAGATGAACGAGCCCCCCGGCAACCGCCTGCGCGTCGCACTGACCGGCCTCACGATGGCCGAGGCGTTCCGCGACGAAGGCCGCGACGTCCTGTTCTTCGTCGACAACATCTATCGCTTCACTCTGGCCGGCACGGAAGTGTCCGCGCTGCTTGGCCGGATGCCTTCGGCGGTGGGTTACCAGCCGACGCTGGCCGAGGAAATGGGCCGCCTTCAGGAGCGCATCACCTCCACCAAAACCGGCTCGATCACCTCGATCCAGGCCGTGTACGTGCCCGCGGACGACCTGACCGACCCGTCGCCCGCGACGACCTTCGGCCACTTGGACTCCACCGTGGTGCTGTCGCGCGACATCGCGTCGCTGGGCATCTATCCCGCCGTGGACCCCCTTGACTCCACCAGCCGCCAGATGGACCCGCACGTGGTCGGCGAGGAACACTACAACGTCGCCCGTTCGGTCCAGGCAACGCTGCAGCGCTACAAGGAACTGCGCGACATCATCGCGATCCTGGGGATGGACGAGCTCTCGCCCGAAGACAAACTCGCCGTGGCGCGCGCGCGCAAGATCCAGCGCTTCCTGTCGCAGCCGTTCGACGTCGCGAAAAACTTCACCGGCCAGGACGGCAAGTATGTGACGCTCGCCGACACGATCAAGGGCTTCAAGGGCATCGTCAACGGTGACTACGACCACCTGCCCGAGCAGGCGTTCTACATGGTCGGCGCCATCGAAGAAGCGGTCGAGAAAGCGAAGACCCTGCAGTAATGGCACACACCATCCACGTCGACGTCGTCAGCGCCGAAGAGCAGATCTACTCCGGCGAGGCCGAGTTCGTCGCCCTGCCGGGCGAAGCGGGTGAGCTGGGGATTTATCCCCGGCACACCCCGCTGATCACGCGCATCAAGCCCGGCGCCGTGCGCATCAAGCCTGAAGGCGGAGGCCCCGAGGAACTGATCTTCGTAGCCGGCGGTATCCTCGAGGTCCAACCCAAAGTCGTGACGGTGCTCGCCGACACGGCGATCCGCGGCAAGGATCTGGACGAGGCCAAGGCGCTCGAAGCGCAGAAGCGTGCGCAGGAAGCGATGCACGAACGCAGCGGCAAGATGGAGTACGCCAAGGCGGCGGCCGAGCTGGCCGAAGCGGCGGCGCAGATCCAGGCGATCCGGAAACTGCGCCAGAAGAGGTAGGTTTCCGGGGCTCGCGACTAGGGGCAGCGCTGACTGCCCCTTTTCATTTGGAGAACAGTTTTGGCCGATGCGCTGCTCGTCCTGAACGCTGGCTCCTCGAGCCTCAAGTTCTCGCTGTTCGCGGCCGGGCCGCTCGACCTGCGGCTCCACGGGGAAATCGAGCACATCGGCAGTGCCGCGCATTTCGTCGCCCGCGACAGCCGCAATACCGTATTGGGCGAAAAGCGCTGGAGCGAGCCCCTCGGACACACGCAGGCGCTGGCTTACCTGCTCGACTTCCTCCCCCGAGCGGCGGCCTACGACAAACTCGTGGCAGTCGGGCATCGGGTCGTCCACGGCGGACGCGACTTTGCAGGCCCGGCCCGCGTCACTCCAGAAGTGCTGGCACAACTCGACAAGCTCGTTCCCCTCGCGCCGCTCCACCAGCCTCACAGTCTCGCAGCGATGCGCGCCCTTGCAACACTGGACGCTTCTATCGCGCAAGTCGCTTGCTTCGACACATCGTTTCATCGGACCCAGCCGCCGGTAGCCCAGGCATTTGCGTTGCCGGCTTCCATCACCGACCGTGGCGTTCAGCGCTACGGATTCCACGGCCTGTCCTATGAACACGTCGCTTCGGTGCTGCCTGAACTCGACACGCGCGCGGCCACCGGCAGGACTATCGTCGCCCATCTCGGTGCGGGAGCCAGCCTGTGTGCCTTGTCTGCCGGTCGCAGTATCGCGACAACCATGGGGTTTACTGCGCTCGATGGGGTGCCCATGGCCACTCGGTGCGGCAATCTGGATCCTGGGGTTGTGCTGTACATGCTCCAGAAGCTCGGTATGAGTCCGAGCGAGGTGGAAAACGTCCTGTACAACCAGTCCGGACTGGCCGGCGTATCGGGGATCTCAGGAGACATGCGCGACCTCGCGGACAGCTCCAGCCCCCATGCCAAGGCGGCCATCGACCTGTATGTCTATCGAATCGGTCGCGAAATCGGGTCACTCGCCGCAGCCCTCGGCGGGCTGGATGCGCTGGTCTTCACCGGGGGGATCGGCGAACATCACCCTGCGGTACGCGCCGGGATCTGTGCCGCCGCCGCGTGGCTCGGTGTCGAAATCGACGCACCGGCGAATGCCTCCGCCGGGCCTAGAATCAGTGGGCCGGCCAGCCGCGTTACCGCTTGGGTCGTGGCTGCCGATGAGGAACAGGTCATCGCCCAGCACACTGTACACACCCTGAAATTGCACTGATGAACACTGTCGACCTGCTCATCGTCGGAGGCGGGATCAACGGCATCGGCGTCGCGCGCGATGCCGCCGGACGCGGGCTTTCGGTCATGGTCGCAGAGAAGGACGACCTCGCTTCGCACACGTCTTCCTGGTCCTCGAAGCTGATCCACGGGGGGCTGCGCTACCTTGAGCAATATGAATTCCGCCTGGTAGCGGAGTCACTTGCCGAGCGCGAAGTGCTGCTCGGCATCGCGTGGCACCTGGTTTCGCCAATGCGCTTCGTGATGCCGCATGTGCCGGAATTGCGCCCGCGCTGGATGATTCGCGCCGGACTCTTCCTCTACGACCATCTTGGGCGCCGAACAAAGCTTCCGGCTTCGCATGGAATCTCCCTGGCCGAACCGCCCTACAGTTCCGGCCTGAAGGCGTCCCTTCGCAACGGCTTCATCTACTCCGACTGCCGCGTCGATGATGCCCGCTTGGTCATCGCCAACGCGCTCGACGCAAAGCGCCTGGGCGCAACCATCCTGACCCGCACCGCGTGTACCAGCGCCGTGCGCAAGGACGGCGTGTGGATCGCCCAACTGAAGGGTCCGGAAGGCACACGCGAGGTTTCGGCACGCGCGATCGTGAATGCTGCCGGACCGTGGGTGAAGGAGGTCCTCAACGACCACCTCCACCAACCCAGCCGCGACAACGTGCGTCTCGTGAAAGGCAGCCATATCGTTGTGCCCCGGCTCTACGAAGGCGAGCACGCCTTCATCCTGCAGAACGACGACAAGCGCGTCGTATTCATGATTCCGTACGAAGGTCGCTACACGCTGGTCGGTACCACCGACGTCACCGTCGATGGCGACCCGGGCCATCCGCAGGCAAGCGACGAGGAAGTCGCTTACCTCTGCCGGGCGGTGAACCGATACCTGCAAAAGCCGCTCACACCGGAAGATGTGGTGTGGCGCTATGCCGGCATCCGCCCGCTTTATGACGATGGCACGAACAACCCGTCGGCCGTCACCCGCGACTACACCCTGCGCGTAGACGATGCCCAGGGAGCGGCTGCAGTCCTGTCCGTATTCGGTGGAAAAATCACTACCTACCGTTGTCTCGCCGAACACGTGCTGGACAAGCTTTCCCCGTATTTCCCCGGCATGAAGCCGGCGTGGACTGCCGGCCGCGCCCTGCCGGGCAGCGAACTTGGCACGACACCGGAGGCCGCCTACGCCAGCCTGGGCACGCACTATGTGGGCGTGCCAGCCGAAGCCTTGCGCGGGATCTTCCGCCGTCATGGCATGCGGGCCGGGCAGGTGCTCGGCGACGCAAAGTCCGAGGCGGACCTGGGCGAGCACTTCGGCGCCGGGCTGTATGCCCGCGAGGTTGCGTACCTCGTCGAGCATGAGTGGGCGAAAACGGCCGAGGACGTGCTCTGGCGGCGCACAAAGGCCGGCCTCCACCTCTCCACCGCGCAGCAGGATCGCGTGGCTGCCTGGCTGGCCGCACGCTGATGCGCACCCTTGATGAGTTGGATCCGGCCGGGATCCGCGGCCTGTTTTTCGATATCGACGACACGTTGACCACGGAAGGGCGGTTGACCGCACAAGCCTATTCGGCGCTGGAGCGCTGGAAGGTCGCCGGGAAAATCGCAGTGCCCATCACCGGCCGTCCTGCCGGCTGGTGCGACCACATTGCACGCATGTGGCCCGTGGATGCGGTGATCGGCGAAAACGGCGCATTCTATTTTTACTATGACCCGGCCGGGCGGAAGCTGCAAAAGCACTTCCTCTACGATGATCCGACGCGCATGGCGAACCGCGCCCGCATGGCCGCGGTACGGGATCACATCCTCGCAAGCGTTCCGGGCTGCGCACTGGCCTCGGACCAGCTCTATCGCGAAGCGGACCTCGCGATCGACTTCTGCGAGGACGTGCCTGCGCTCGGGCTCGCCGGCGCGGAGCGCATTGCCGCCCTGATGCGCGAAGCCGGCATGACCGCGAAGATCAGCTCCATCCACGTGAACGGCTGGTTCGGCGACTACGACAAGCTGGGAATGACACGGACCTTTGCGCGCGAACGCCTGGGGATCGAGCTGGATCCTTCTGGCGAAGGGTTCGCATTTGCCGGGGACTCCCCGAATGACGCACCGATGTTTGGGTTTTTCCGCAACTCGGTCGGCGTGGCGAACGTGCGTCGCTATGAAGCGCTGCTGGCCGCCAGGCCTGCTTTCATCACACGCGGTGAGGCCGGGACGGGATTTGCGGAGCTCGTCACCCGCCTGCTCGAGGGCTGATCGGTGGAATTGTGGTGGATGTACCTCCTGATTGGCGCGGTGATCGGATTTATGTCGGGGTTGCTCGGCATCGGCGGCGGCATGGTGCTCGTGCCGATCATGTTCTACGTATTCGGGATGCAGGGACCGGAGGCGGGATTTCCCCCGGACCACCTCATGCACATGGCGCTCGCGACGGCGATGGCCACGATTCCCTTCACCACCGCATCGAGCGTGCGTGCCCACCATGCGCGTGGCGGCATCGTCTGGGAAATTGTGAAAGGAATGCTGCCGGGACTGGCGCTGGGTGCAGTGC
The DNA here is from genome assembly GCA_945862265.1 of Bordetella parapertussis. Taxonomy (GTDB): domain Bacteria; phylum Pseudomonadota; class Gammaproteobacteria; order Burkholderiales; family SG8-39; genus SZAS-79. The sequence continues at coordinate 23,868 of CAMAXP010000043.1, read as the reverse complement.
TCGCTACGATCGTCGCCGGCAAAGTGCCCGGCCGACCGCTTGCGATCTTCTTCGCCGGCTTCATCTTCTATGCGGCGACGAGCATGTTCTTTGACCTGAAACCCAAGGGGACGCGTCTTTTGCCTGGAGCGCTGGGGCTGGGGATCGTAGGCACCGTCGTTTCGTTCCTGTCCACATTCCTGGCTGCGGGCGCGGCCTTCCTGACGATCCCGTTCATGGCGTGGTGCAACGTGCCGCTGAAGCGTGCCATCGGTACGGCGGCGGCCATCGGTTTTCCGCTCGGCCTGGTCGCAAGCGCGGGCTACATCTATGCAGGGATGCAGGCCGGGCCGCTGCCGCGCTACAGCCTTGGGTTCATCTACCTGCCCGCGTTGGCGATGATTGTTGTGCCGAGCATGCTTACCGCGCCCCTCGGCGCCCGCTTGTCACACCGGATGCCGGTCAAGCAGCTGCGGATGGTTTTTGCGTTGACGCTGTACGGCATCGCAGCGAGGATGATTGCCAGCCTGTGGTAAGTGCGCGGAAGACCCGGCTTGTCGCCTTGCGCTAGGCGATTCTCTCCCACAGCAATTCCTGGCGCTGCATCACGCCCGCATACAGCCGGCGCGGCGGGGCAAGGACCATGTGGTGATCTTCAAAGCGTACGGTCCTGACCTGGTCTCCACCGATGCGACCCGGATCCGATGACGCGTCGACGCGAGTGGAAAGCGTCGTCCCATCGTAAGTGAAGTTGCCGGCGTAGGACACGAACTGGCGCGCCTCACCCGGGGACAGGTCCGTGCGGCCATCGCAAAGCACGCAGTACATGCGACCGCTGGGCTCGAAGCAGACCACTCCACCGGGGATCGGGCCATACGGGGGTGGCAGCGCGTTCCCGGTGTCGTCGATGCCCAGGGTGCTCTTGAGCCGCCACGTTCCAATGATGCGGTGATCTGCCATCTCCACTATCTCCAATGACTTGCCATTGCGCGTGACGCGCTACTTCACGAGTACCGCTTCGGTTGCCCCCTGGCAGACGTTCCAGGCGGGCATCCAGGCGCTGTGCCTGCCGTCGCCGCCGGCCACTACGATCCAGAACTGTTCCGGGCCGGACACCATCGGAACCAGTGCGTCGTCGTCGTTCTCATCGACCCAGGAGGGCCAGCATCCGGGCGCGTAGTAGCCTCGCCCACGGAGCAGTCCGACGGGAAGACGGCAGTGCTCGAAAAGGTAATCGCGCACGGCGGCCTTGCTGAAACCCGCGCGGGCGATTTCGGCGGCATGCTCCGGGGAGAGGCACACCACCACCGGCACGCCCATCTGGTAATAGATGGGGGTCCCGATCGTGCGCATTGCGGCGCTGATGGTCTCGAGGACCCCGGTGCCGGTTTCCTGCACGCCCTCGGTGATTGCGTAGATTCCGCGCACAGCCACGACCGACACCGTCGTGGCATCGGCTGCGTAGCCGAAATCCCCGCGCAGCGGCGCCCAGGGCGAGCGCGCTTCGCTTTCGGCAAAACACATCGAGAGCTTTCCCGGCCAGGCCTGGGTGGACTTTTCCATGCCGTCAGGTTTGGCGCCGCCGAGGTTGCGCATCGTCAATCGCAGCGCCCGCCCGATCGTCGCGTTTGCTTTGACGTTGCCACCGAAGCACGCGGTCCCGGAATTGACGCCGACAGACTCCGACAGCGCACCACTGACAATGACCACTGGCGCTGCACCACCCGTCGTGCAAGCGGTCGATCCGACATGAAACTGCGGCTGCAGGACGGCCTTGACCGCGGCAAGCACCAGCGGGAAGTACTCAGGCCGGCATCCGGCCATGACGGCATTGGCCGCGACTTTCTCGACTGTAACAGTGCCTTTCATCGGCTCCATGACGCCGAGCACCGCATGCGCATCGAGCGGCGTATGCGACAGCATCTCCCTGACCAGGTCCTCGGTGGGTGGAACGACCGGTAGCCCGTCCGTCCAGCCACGATCCTCCAGGGCGTCTTGGGCCGCGGAAAAGCCCGCTGGCAGGCGATGCCGGCGCGCGCCTCGGCTTGGGGCCGCAATGCTCACCGGCCCGGCCCCGTCAGGCCCTGAACGATGCTGTCCACGATCGTTTCGGCTATCGCTTTGACTTCGTCCGCCGACTTGCTTGCGAGAGGGTGGGGCATCGTAACGATCGGGAGCTCACCCATGCCCAGGATCTCCGCGCGTACGCGCGCGGCAGTTTCAAATGCCGTAGTGATCACGGTCACGGTTGGGCGACCCTGCTTTTCCAATTCTGTCGTGTCGTGGAGACCCCACGCTATGCACGACCCTCAATCGGCAACACCATGCACGATGGCGTCGCAAGAGGCCAACTGCCCGGCAAAAACCGCGGGCGGCGTGGGTACGCTCGGATTGGACTTCCTGAAGCGGGTCACCCGGGCCACCTGATGGCGCTCCTTAAGCAGGCCTTCGACGGCAAGGAGGAGTGCATCAGCCATATGCTTCGAATTGTCGATCATGCCGATGTGCATGCCGGCCAGGCCGGGCAGGCGTCGCGCGGTGGATGTCTGGTCCATCGCATCTTCCGCGGCCGGATCAACGATGACGAGAGTTTCTGCAGTGTTCATGAAGTCTCCAATTGAAGCAGGGGTTCAGTTCATCGGGGGGATGTTGGCATCTTTGACCACCTTCGCCCACTTGCGCACCTCCGCCAGGTAAAACCCGGAAAACTGCTCGCGCGTTCCCGGCGCGATGGTCACGCCCTGTTTCGCCATCAGCGTACGAAACTCCTCGGCCCCGACGAGTTCGCCGATGTCTGCGTTGAGTTTCCTCGTCACGTCGGGTGGAGTCTCGGCGGGAGCCAGTACCCCATACCAGATGCCGACATCGAATCCGGGCAACCCGGATTCGGCCACGGTGGGCAATTGCGGGACGTCGGGCGACCGCTTTGTGCTGGTAACAGCCAGCAGCCGCAGCCGACCACTGTCCGAAAACGGCTTGGCCGTGATCGCGGAGGGAAACATCATTTCAATTCGACCGCTCACGAGGTCAGGCATGGCGGCGGAGGTTCCCTTGTAGGGGACATGGGTGATGTCGATTCCGGCCGTTGCCTTGAATAACTCCCCGGCCAGGTGGACGCTGCCCCCGGTGCCGGCCGAACCGAAGTTGAGTTGTCCCGGGCGGGACCGGGCGAGCGCGATGAGTTCCTGCACCGTATTCGCGGGAACGGACGGATGGACCGCCAGCACGAAGGGGAGCGAACCGACGAAGACCACCGGCGCGAAATCCTTGCCCATGTTGAAGGGCAGTGTCTTGTAGAGACTGGGATTTACAAAGTGGTCCGTGAACGTCATCAGCAGGGTGTAGCCGTCCGCCGCAGCTTTTGCCGCGGCTTCGACGCCGGTGATCCCGTTGGCGCCGGGGCGATTGTCGACCAGGACCTGCTGGCCCCATCGGTCGGTGAGCCGGGTCGCAATGTGGCGCGCAAGGGTATCGGCGCCACCACCCTGGGTGGTCGGGACGATGATCTTGACGGGCTTTTCGGGGTATCCCGCCGCGCACGCGACCGACCCTGCAAATGCGATCGCCGTGGCTAACATCAAGGGTATGCGTGCCATAGTATCCATCCTTTCCTGCGCGGTATAAGGTCCGCGTCTGCTGCAATCGAACCACGTATCGATACGGGAAGCAAACAGCATTCCGCTGGGTAGAAACAACCGGGGGTTGCGCACCCCGGGGAACCCCGATCCACGACCAGGACAACGACAAGCGAGTCCTGGCCGACAGCGCTATCACCACCAAGGAGCAGGTCTCCGCCGCCGTTTCCGGCGTGCAAAAGGTCCAGAACGACCTGAAGGTGAAATAGCGACGCAGCAACGGCGGTAAGGTAAATTCGGGGAATGGCTCCGCGATTTCTCCGCCGTCTGTTTTCCTCACCCAAGGACGAGCTCGGCCTCGTGGCCGAGTCGCTCCTTTCCGAGCGCGGCGAAGCGTCCGGCGTGGCGCTGGCCAGCGAACTTCTCGCGGAGTATTCGGCCGCGTCCGAAGACGTGAGGCTGCAGTTCCTGCTGCTGCTGGCCCAGCGCTTTGGCGCAGACCTGAAGAAGATCGACCAGGCGATCAAACGCTATACCGCAGAGCCGGGGGCGGAAACGGCCCGCCAGCTTCACGAGGCTGCCGAATCGCGGCTGCAGGAGTTCCTGCGGCGGGTGAACCTTGCGCCGGGCGGCACCGCGGTGCTGGTCCGCATGCGTGAGGACGTGCTGCGCAACCTTGCAAAGCACCCCGAATTGAAGCCTGTCGATGCCGATTTCCGGCACCTGTTTGTGTCCTGGTTCAACCGGGGGGTTCCTGGTCCTGCGGCACATCGATTGGTCGACGCCCGCGTCGATCCTCGAGAAGATCATCCAGTACGAGGCCGTGCACGAGATCAACGGCTGGACCGAACTGCGCAGCCGGCTCGACCCGGCGGATCGCAAGTGCTTCGCGTTCTTCCACCCGACGCTGGTGGACGAGCCGCTCATTTTCGTGGAAGTCGCGCTGACCAAGGCTATCCCGGACGCCATTGCGCCGCTGCTCGCTGCGGGCCGCACGCCGATCGACCCGAAACGCGCCACCACCGCGGTCTTCTATTCGATTTCCAACTGCCAGGCGGGATTGCAGGGCGTCTCGTTCGGCAACTTCCTGATCAAGCAGGTCGTCGAGGAACTCCGCCGCGACATGCCGCACCTCAAGACTTTCGTGACGCTTTCGCCGGTGCCCGGATTCCGGCAGTGGCTGCAGCGCGACGCAAAGGCGGAATTCACGGCCGCGGAATTCGAAGCGTTCAAGGGGCTCGACCACGCGGGCTGGCATGCGTCCGCCGACGCGGCCAAGGCCCTGCAGCCGTTGCTCAACAGGGCGATCGGGACCTACCTGCTGCAGGTGAAGCATTCCTCCGGCAAGCCGCGGGACCCGGTGTCCCGCTTCCACTTGAACAACGGCGCCAGCCTCGAGCGGGTGAACTGGCTCGGGGATGTGTCTCCCAAGGGCCTGCGCGAGGCCGCGGGGTTCATGGTCAACTACCTCTATGACCTCGACCTCATCGAGAAAAACCACGAGGCATTCGCGCACAGCGGCGAAATCGCCGCCTCCCGTCAGGCGCGCAACCTGGTTCGTACAAGACCCTCGGCGTCCGCCAGATCCTGAGTCGGTTTTCGCGGATAATCGCGGCCTGACTCCATCCAGCGCAAGGACTCGAACACCATGGCCGGACCCCTATCGCATATCCGCGTGCTCGACCTGTCCCGCGTGCTCGCGGGTCCCTGGGCCGGGCAGAACCTCGCCGACCTCGGGGCCGAAGTCATCAAGGTGGAGCGACCCAAGGTCGGCGACGACTCGCGTGCCTTCGGGCCCCCTTGGGTGAAGGACAAGGAAGGCAAGGACACAAAAGACTCGGCCTATTTCACCGCCGCCAACCGCGGCAAGAAATCGGTGTCGGTCAACCTGTCCAAGCCCGAGGGCCAGGCGATCGTCCGCGAACTCGCGCGCATCAGCGACGTGCTGATCGAGAACTACAAGTTTGGCGACCTCGCGCGCTACGGCCTCGGCTACGACGACCTGAAGGCCATCAACCCGCGCCTCATTTATTGTTCCGTCACCGGCTTTGGCCAGACCGGCCCGTACCGCGAGCATCCGGGCTACGACTTCATGGTGCAGGGCATGGGCGGCATGATGAGTGTGACCGGCGAGCCCGACGGTGCGCCGGGCGGGGGGCCGCAGCGCGCGGGCGTACCCGTGGCCGACATCATCACCGGGATGTATGCCTCGATCGCCATCTGCGCGGCGCTCACGCACCGGGCCGAGACCGGCATCGGGCAGCACCTCGACCTCGCGCTGCTCGACTCGCAGATCGCGCTGCTCTCCTACCAGAACACCAACTACTTCTCGACCGGCGTGCCGCCCAAGCGCATCGGCAACCTGCACCCGAACATCGTCCCGTACCAGCCGTTCAAGACGTCGGATGGCGATGTAATCCTCGCATGCGGCAACGACAACCTGTACCGCAAGTTCTGCGAAGCCGTGGGTTGCCCGCAGTTCCTCGAAGACCCGCGCTTTGCCAGCAACGGCAAGCGGGTGGAGAACCGCGTCGAGCTCACACGCTTGCTGCAGGAAGTCTTCTCGAAGCGCACGACGCGTGAATGGGTCGAGCTGCTCGAAGCCGCCGGCGTGCCGAACGGGCCGATCAATACCCTCGCGCAGACCTATGAAGAACCGCAGGTAAAGGCGCGCGGCATCCGCGTTGAAATGGACCACCCTGTCGCCGGCAAGCTTTCCACGGTGGCCAGTCCGATGCGCTTTTCGGCCACGCCGGTCGAGTACAAGGTGCCGCCCCCCCTCGTCGGCGAGCACACGGACGAGATCCTGCGCGGGCTGCTCGGCAAGAGCGATGCCGACATCGCGGCGCTGCGTACGGCGGGAATCCTCTAAGCGGAAAGCCGGAGAACGACGTACATCGCCGCAGCACTGGCGATGACGCCGGCAAAGAGGTTCTTCCTGGTGAGGAGCAGGTAGGCGACGAGCGCGAATCCCGTCGCCGCCAGCCGCTGCCACAGGGCCGTGTCCTCGAGCGACCCCGACGGCATCAGGATCACGCGGCTGATCAGCCCGGCGAGCATGGCGTAGGCCACGCAGCCGATCCAGGCGAACAGTTCGCTTTCGGGGCGGATGCGCGCCGACAGCGCCACACCCAGGCCGCGCCACAGGTAGGTCCCGAGTCCGCAGGCGACGACGATCAGCGTGTAGTCGCTCATCGCGCCAGCTGCCTTCGCTTCCATGCACGGTGCGTGAAGTAGGCCAGGGTTCCGCCTGCAATACCGGCAAACAGAACGCTCCACTGCGGCGCCACGAAATGCGCGAGCGGTCCCGCGACCGCCCCTGCGGCGATGGCCAGGTGGCCGCGGGCATCGTTCGGTCCGCCGGCGAGCAGCAACAGGAAATACATCGGGCTCATGAACACGAAGGCGAGCCTCGCCATCGGTGGCAGCAAGTCGCCGGCCAGGTAGCCCAGCGCGGTGGACGCCAGGGCCGAGGCCATCAGGGTGGAAGTGAACCCGAAAAAGTAGCCGAGCCTGCGCTCCGGCGGCATCGCCGGGAACCGCGCCATTGCCCACGCCCAGCCGGACATCGAAATGAAATGCGCGGCGGCGTACTGGTGCAGCGGGCGGCTGCGGGCTTCATAGAGGAGCGGGGCGAGGATCACCGTCATCGGGAGGAACCGCGCACCCGACAGGACTGCGGTGAGGAAGACCGCGAAGAACGGGGCGCCGAGCGTGTGCATCTCGACGAGGATGAGCTGCGCGGGCAGCGCCCAGATCAGCAGCGTCGAGAGGAGGGTCCCGGCCAAGGAGAGCCCATGGCCCGCGGAGAGGGCCCCGAACCCGACGTACCCGGCAGCGAGGACCAGCGCCGGGATCCCGGCAGCGTGCAGCAGGCCCTGTTGGAATCCGGATCGTGTCGGGCTCATCTTGCCGAATCAAAAAAGGCCGCGAGCATCCGCGGCCTTCTCTGCGATCCGGGTCGTACTGCGATCAGTTGTCCACCTTGGCGCCGGCGTCCTTTACCACCTTGGCCCACTTGACGATCTCGGCGCGCACGAGTATTTCCATCTCCGCCGGGGACATGCCGCCGGCCGTGGCGCCCTGCTCGGCCCAGATCTTCTTCAGGTCGGGCTGGTCCAAGGCCTTCACGGTTTCCTGGTACAGCTTCTCCTTGATGTCCTTGGGCGTGCCCTTCAGCACCCAGATGCCGTACCAGGTGCGCACTTCGTAGCCCGGTACGCCGGCTTCGATCACGGTGGGTACGTCGGGCAGGACGGGGTTGCGCTGCGCGCTTGTCACGGCCAGGCCGCGCAGCTTGCCACCCTTGATTTGCGATGACGAGGTGCCCATGCCATCGAACGCCATGTCCACCTGGCCGGCCAACAGGTCGAGCATCATCGGGCCGGCGCCGCGATAGGGGATGTGCGTGATGAAGGTGCCGGTTATGGTCTTGAACAGTTCCGCGGCCATGTGGTGGGTGGTTCCGCTTCCGGCTGAACCGTAATTGAGCCTGCCAGGATTGGCCTTGGCGTAGGCGATCAGGTCCTTCAGCGTCTTGAAATCGTGCTTCGGGTGGATCGACACCACGTTCGGGACGAAGGCCGCGACCGTGACCGGTTCGAAGTCCTTCTCGAGGTTGTACGGAAGGCGCGTGTACAGGCTTTCTGCTATGGTGTGGTGCACCGCGCCGAAAAACAGGTTGTAGCCGTCCGGTGCGCGCTTGGAGACGTTCGCCGCGCCCACCGTGCCGCCGGCTCCCCCCTGATTCTCGATGATGAACTGGTGACCCAGCTGCTGCGAGAGCCTGGCCGCGATCGGCCGCGCGAACGTGTCGGTCCCGCCGCCGGCCGGGAACGGGTTGACAAAGGTCACCGTTTTGGTCGGCCAAGCCTGCGCCGCGACCAGGGTGCTGCCGGCCGCCAGCGCGAGGCCGGCGACGAACTGCAGCGCGTGTGAAATGTGCGTTTTTTTCATTGCGTCTCCTTGGTGTTCGGACAGCGGCTCTAGCGGGGCCGCATGGGTGCAAAGCAACTCGGCAAAATTTTAACAGAGCCGTGGGGCCGGCCGCCCTGCCTCAGCGTCCCCGGAACTCCGGCTTCGCCTTGGCGAGAAAGGCCCGAAAGCCGATCCTGAAGTCCTCCGTGCCGAAACAGTCGAATCCCTCGTCGTATTCCGCGTCGGTCAACGGCTTCGGGTCGGCCAGCCGCCGCGCGAACTTCTTGTGCCAGCGGGCCACCAGGGGTGCGCCTTCGGCAATGCTGCGCGCCGACATGAGCGTCTCTTCCTCGACCTTGTCATCCGGTACCACGCGCGTGACGAGGCCCTTATCCTTGGCTTCCTGGGCGCCGAACACACGGCCTTCCAGCAGGATTTCCATGGCAGTAGCACGGCCCGCGAGACTGATCAGCGCGCCGATCTCGCCGTAGGCCATCACCAGTCCCAGGTTCTTGATCGGTGCGCCAAAGCGCGAAGACTCGCCGCAGATGCGGATGTCGGCCAGGCCCGCGATTTCCAGGCCTCCGCCCACGCAGATGCCGTGGATCATCGCCACCACCGGGTGGCGGCAATTGGCGATCGAGTCGATCGTGCGGTGCATGATGCGGCCATAGGCACGCGCCTGTTCGACGTTGGAGCGTTCGTTCTCGAACTCCGAAATGTCGTTGCCCGGCGCGAAGGACTTCGTCCCCGCGCCGCGGATCACGATGCAGCGGATCGCGTCGTCGGCCGACAATTCGTCGAATACCTCGCCGAGGCGCTGCCACATCGGCTTGGTCAGCGCATTGAGCTTTTCCGGGCGGTTGAGGACAACGGTGGCAACCGCACCGTCCCGTAAGAGCAGGATCGTATCGCTCATTCGAGGCGGATGTTCGCTTCCTTGACGAGCTTGGCGTACTTCGCCAGTTCCGCGCGCATGAAGGCGCCGAACTCGTCGGGCGAGAGCTCCTTCAGCTGCGTGCCGACCTGCTCGAGGCGCGCCTTGACCTCCGGCTCGCGCATCGCTTTGTTCATGTCGGTGGCGAGCTTCATGACGATGTCTTTCGGCGTGGCCGCCGGCGCCATCACGCCGTACCAGTTGAGGATCTCGAAGCCGGTGAGGCCTTCCTCGGCAAAAGTCGGAACGTCCGGCAGTTGGGCGAGGCGTTTGGGCGTCGAGATGCCCAGGCCGCGGAGCTTGCTGGCCTTGATGTGCTCGAGCACCGGCGGCATGGTGTCGAAGTTCATCGACACGGTGCCCGCGATCAGGTCCTTGATCGCGTCGCCGCTGCCTTTGTAGGGAACGTGCAGGACGTTGGTGCCGGTCAGCAGCTTGAACATCTCGCCCGACAGGTGCTGCGAGCTGCCGTTGCCGGAGGAAGCATAGGTGTACTTGGCCGGGTTGTTCTTCAGCAGTGCGACCAGCTCCTTCATGCTCTTTGCGGCTACCGACGGGTGCAGCGACAGCACGTTGGGCACGTAGCCCACATACGACACCGGCGCGAAATCCTTGATCGGGTCGTAGGGCAATTTCGACATCAGGTTGGGTGCGATCGCATGCGAGTTGGCGTGGCCCATCATCAGCGTGTAGCCATCGGCGGGGCTTTTGGCCAGCACGTCTGCGCCGATCGTGCCGGTCGCGCCGGCGCGGTTTTCCACGACAAAGGTCTGGCCGTACATCTCCGACATGCGCTGCGAGAGCACGCGCGCGACTACGTCTGTACCACCTCCGGGGGGGAACCCGACGATCATGCGCACCGGCTTTGTCGGGTAGGACTGGGCGTGCACCAGGGGCGCAACCAGTGCGGCCGTAGAAGTGGCCACAAGTGCGGCCAGCAGGACTTTCCTGAACATGTCTCCTCCTATTTTAGTTTTATGTGCCGCGCCGCGATCACTCCAGGACTTCGTTCGACTCCCTGAGGATCCGGCGCGAGTAGTAGCAGAATACGCCATCCACGTACTTCTTCTTCAGCCGGTAGTCGTGGGCCTCCTGGATGCACTCGTGCTTCACCGCCTTGATGGTCCCGGCGGCGCTCGCGAGCAGCTGCATCCGCGCCGCGCGCTCGATGAAGATGCTGAGCATCGTGGCCTCCTCGAGCGTCCCGCAGGCGGCCAGCTGGCCGTGGTGCGCGAGCAGGATCGAGCGCTTGGTGCCCAGCGCCTCGTGGATGATGCGGCCTTCCTCGTCGCCGATCGGCACGCCCGGATACTCCGGCAGCCAGGCGCAGTCCTCGTAGAACATCGAGGTGTCCATGTGCGGCGCATTCAGCGGCACGCCGATCATCGACAGCGCCGACACGTACGGCGGGTGCGTGTGGATGATCGAGTTGACCTCGGGGCGGTGGCGGTAGATCCACAGGTGGAAGCGGTTTGCGGGATTGGGCATGCCCTCACCCTCGATGATGTTGAGGTCGTCATCTACCCGCACAATGTTGCTCTTCTGCGCTTCCTCGAAGCCCAGGCCGAACGAGAGCATCCAGTAGGTGCCTGGCTCGTCGGCTCGCGCGGTGAGCTGGCCGGCCAGCGCGGATTCGTGCCCCTGTTCGGCGAGGATGCGGCAGGACAGCGCCACTTTCTCGCGCAGCGACCACGGCGGCGTCATGAGGTGCTTGTCCATCCGCTCGCTGGTCTGCTGGTGGTAGTAAGCCTTGTCGCGGATCTTTTCTGTTGACGTCATTGCGTTCCTCCTCAATCGATTCTCGCGCCTGAAGCTTTGATCACCTTGGCCCACTTGACCATTTCGGTGTTCAGGAATGCCGCAGTTTGTTCCGGCGTGTTCTCGCGGATCTCGGCGCCCTGCGCTGCAAGCTTCTCGCGTATGTCGGGGGCGTGGATGGCCTTGTCGAGTTCGGCGAACAGTTTTGCCACGACTTCCTTTGGCGTCCCCGCTGGCGCAAACAGCCCATACCAGTTCTCGGAGAGGATCGTCTGGAAGCCCGTTTCGCCTAATGTGGGCACTTCGGGGAGCAGCGCTATACGCCCGGCGCTTGCCACGCCGAGCGCCCGCAGCTTGCCGGAGCGGATGTGTGGCACCAGCGTCACCGAAGTCTCGAAGGTCATGCTGACCTGTCCGCCGAGCAGCGCCGCCACCGCGGGGGCGCCGCCCTTGAACGGAACGTGCAGGATGCTGATTCCGGCGGCATCCTTGAACAGCTCACCCGTCAGGTGGAACACCGTCCCGTTGCCGGACGAGGCCATGCTCAACGCGCCGGGTTTCGATTTTGCGAGCGCCACCAGTTCCTTGACCGACTGCACTTTGAGCGACGGGTCCACGGCCAGCACCACCGGGAGCGACGCGACGACCGAAATCGGCGCAAAGTCTTTCAGCGTGTCGTAGCCGAGTTTCGGATAGAGGTTGGAATTGATCGCGTGGCTGGTGGGTGTGAACAACAGCGTGTAGCCGTCCGGCACGGCGCGCGCGACGATTTCCGTGCCGATCGTGCCGCCGGCGCCCGGCCGGTTGTCGACCACCACCGGCTGGCCCAGTTGGTCGCCCAGCTTCTGCGCCAGGATGCGCGAGATCGTGTCGGTGCCTGCTCCCGGGGTGTACGGCACCACGAGGCGCACCGGTTTGGACGGCCAGGACTGCGCATGTGCCACCGCGGTACTCGCGACGAGCAGGCCAGCAACGACAGCCCTGAATAGTTTGCGCATGGCTTTTCCCCGGTTATGCCGCCGCTCGTTGCATGGAGGGAGCTCCCTGCTTGCACTCGGCGATGTAGTCCATGGCGGCCTGCACGCCGCCTTTCTTGTGGGGGACCTTCGCAAGTTCCAGTCCCATCTCCACGCCGGCGAGCGTGCCCATCAGCGTCAGGTCGTTGAAGTCGCCCAGATGCCCGATGCGGAACACCTTGCCGGCGAGTTTGCCCAGGCCCGTGCCCAGCGACATGTCGAAGTTTTCGAGGATCACGCGGCGCACCTCGTCGGCGTTGGCGCCGGCCGGCACCATCACCGTGGTGAGGGCGGGCGAGTACTCGGCCGGGTTCAGCGCCAGCACCTCGAGGCCCCAGGCGCGCACGGCGCGGCGCGTCGCTTCGGCGTGGCGCAGGTGGCGCGCAAACACGTTGTCGAGGCCTTCCTCGAACAGCATGTCCAGCGCTTCGCGAAGTCCATACAGCAGGTTGGTCGCCGGCGTGTACGGGAAGTAGCCCGTCTTGCCGCTGGCGAGCATCTCGTCCCAGGCCCAGTAGGAGCGCGGCAGCTTCGCTTCCTTGGAGGCGGCCAGCGCCTTGTCGCTGATCGCGTTGAACGACAGGCCCGGCGGCAGCATCAGGCCCTTCTGCGAGCCGGCCACGGTGACGTCCACGCCCCATTCGTCGTGGCGGTAGTCGACCGAGGCAAGCGACGAGATCGTGTCCACCATGAAGAGGGCCGGGTGCTTCGCTGCGTCGATGGCCTTGCGCACTTCGCCGATGCGCGAGGTCACGCCTGTGGAGGTCTCGTTGTGCACCACGCAGACCGCCTTGATGGTGTGGCCGGTGTCTTCGGCGAGCCGCTTCTGGATGGCTGCGGAGTCGGCGCCGTGGCGCCAGTCGCCCGGCAGGAATTCCGTGACGAGGCCGAGGCGCGTGGCGAGTTTCTGCCACAGCGCCGCGAACTGGCCGGTTTCGCACATCAGCACGCGGTCGCCAGCGGAGAGCGTGTTCACGAGCGCCGCTTCCCAAGCCCCGGTCCCGGACGCGGGGTAGATCACTACATGCGCTTCGGTCTGGAAGACCTTCTTCATGCCGGCGAGGCAGGCCTTGCCCAGTGCAGCAAAATCCGGCCCGCGATGGTCCATGGTCGGGAAGTCGATGGCCCGCAGCACGCGGTCCGGCACGTTGGTCGGACCGGGAATCTGGAGGAAATGGCGGCCGGCGTGGTAGCTCATGGGGGTCTCCTGTTTTGCATTCAAAAGTGAGCGCAGGGTGCAGCAAAGGGGTGCAGCATTGCGCATCGTCGCATTTTTTTGTATTATGTATGCAAATTAAGCCAAATGCAACCACGGATGCCCCGCATGGGAACCCTAGAGACTCTGGAAGGCGTGGCGGAGCGGCGGATTGAGCGCCGCCCGCTGCATGAGGAGGTGATCGACCAGCTGCGCGACCGCATCGTGCAGGGCGAACTCGTGCCTGGCGCCCGGCTGAACGAGCGCGTGCTGTGCGAGCAGCTCGGCATCTCCCGCACGCCGCTGCGCGAGGCCATCAAGATGCTCGCCACCGAGGGTCTGGTCGAACTGCTCCCCAACCGGGGGGCCATCGTCACCCCGCTGAAGGCGGCCAACATTGCAGACACCCTCTCCGTGATGGGTGCGCTGGAAAGCCTGGCCGGCGAACTGGCCTGCGCCCACGCCAGCGAAGCCGAAATCGCCGAGATCCGGGCGCTGCACTTCGAAATGCTCGCCCACCATGCGCGGGGTGAACTCGCCGGATATTTCAGGTACAACCAGCTCATCCACCTGAAGATCATCGAGGCCTCCGGCAACGCCGTGCTCACCAATACCTATCGCCAGCTGAATGCCAACGTGCGCCGCGCCCGCTACATGGCGAACCTGTCCCAGGAGCGCTGGGATGCCGCAGTGGCCGAGCACGAGGAGATCCTCGCGGCGCTGGCGCGCCGCGACGCCGCGCGCCTGAAGAAGCTGCTGGCCGAGCACCTCGCGCACAAGGTGGCGAGCGTGATGGCGGCGCTGGCGGAAAACGCCGCGGTCGCGGCCTGACCCGATGAACGCGCCCAGCTTTCCGATCAAGGTCGTGAAGACCGCCCCGGGCGACGCCGCGTTTGCCGCGCGCCTGCGCAAGGAAGTCGACGGCGAGGTGCTGTTCGATGCCGCTTCGCGCGGGCGGTATTCGACCGACGCCTCCATCTACCAGGTCGAACCCGTCGGGGTCGTGATCCCGCGCACGCCCGAAGCCGCGCGCACCGCGATCCAGCTGGCCGTCGAAGCCGGCGTGCCGGTCCTCCCGCGTGGTGCTGGGTCCTCCCAGTGCGGGCAGACCGTCGGCGCGGCGCTCATCATCGACAACTCGAAGTACCTCAACAAGGTGCTCGAGGTGGACGCCGCTGCCCGCACGGCGCTCGTGCAGCCGGGCCTCGTGCTCGACCACCTCAACGCCCAGCTCAAGGCCCACAAGCTCTGGTACCCGGTGGATGTGTCCACCAGCGCACAGGCCACGCTCGGCGGCATGGCGGGCAACAACTCCTGCGGTTCGCGTTCGATCGCCTACGGCAACATGGTGCACAACGTGTTGGCGATTGACGCGATGCTCGCCACCGGCGAACGCTACCGCTTCGGTCGCATGGACGATCGCAGCGGGCCGTCCGGCTACGTTGCCCTGCTCGACAAGCTGGCAGCGCTCTACGAGCGCGACAAGGACGAGATCGAGGCGCGCTTTCCCAAGGTGCAGCGCAAGGTGGCCGGCTACAACTTCGACCACCTCGGGCCGCCGCACGCCAACGCCGCGCACCTGTTGGTGGGGTCCGAAGGCACGCTCGCCTATACGGAGCAGCTGTTGCTCCGTCTTTCGCCGCTGCCCACGCACAAGACGCTCGGCGTGGTGCACTTCGAGAAGTTTTATACGGCGATGGATTCCGCGCAGCACATCGTGAAGCTCGGCCCTACGGCGGTGGAACTGGTCGACCGCACGATGATCGAACTCGCGCGCGAGATCGGCGCCTTCAGGAAGACCGTAGACGCCGTGATCAAGGGCGAGCCGGATGCGGTGCTGCTGGTCGAATTCTCCGGCGAAGACCATGCCGAACAGGTCCGCAAGGTCAAAGAGCTGGTCGACCTGATGGGCAGCCGCGGCCTGCCGGGCAGCGTGGTCGAGGTGATCGACGCGAAGCTGCAGAAGGACTTCTGGGAGGTGCGCAAGGCCGGCCTCAACATCATGATGTCGATGAAGGGCGACGGAAAGCCGGTGTCGTTCATCGAGGACTGCGCGGTGCCGCTCGAGCACCTCGCCGAATACACCGACCGCCTCACGCAGGTCTTCCACAAGCACGGCACCAGGGGCACGTGGTACGCGCACGCGTCGGTGGGTACGCTGCATGTGCGCCCGATCCTCGACATGCGCCGCGGCGGCGCGGAGAAAATGCGCGCCATCGCTGAGGAAGCCTGCGCGATGGTCAAGCAATACAAGGGCGCCTACTCCGGCGAGCACGGCGACGGCCTCGTGCGTTCCGAATGGATCGCGCCGTTCTTCGGCCCGCGGCTCACGGCCAGCCTCGCCGAGATCAAGGGCTGGCTGGACCCGCTCGGCCTGATGAACCCCGGCAAAATCGTGGCCCCGTCGAAGATGGACGACCGCAGCCTCTTCCGCTTCAAGCCCGGCTACCAGGCGAGCCTGCCCGCGATGGCGCTCGACTGGAGCGAGTGGGGCGGCATGGATAAGGCCGTGGAGATGTGCAACAACAACGGCCACTGCCGCAAGTTCGACGCCGGCACCATGTGCCCGTCGTTCCGCGCCACCAATGATGAACAGCACCTCACGCGCGGCCGCGCCAACACGCTGCGCCTTGCACTTTCCGGACAGCTGGAAGGCCTGCGCGCCGAAGAGGCGCTCGTCTCCGATACGGTCATGGACGCCATGGAATTGTGCGTGTCCTGCAAGGGCTGCAAGCGCGAATGCCCGACCGGCGTGGACATGGCGAAGATGAAGATCGAGTTCCTTCACCAGTACAAGAAGCGCCACGGCCTCACGCTGCGCGACCGGATCGTCGCCTTCCTGCCGCGCTATGCGCCTTGGGCTTCGCGCCTGTCGACCCTGGTGAACTTGCTGGGCATGCTGCCCGGCCGCGAAGCGGTCACCGGGCTGTCCTCGAAGCGCAGCCTGCCCAAGTGGCACGGCCATCCCTTCATCGACCGGCTGCGCACCGTCACCGGCGGGCGCGAAGTCGTGCTGTTCGTCGACACCTTCAGCCGTTACTTCGAACCCGAGAATGCGCGCGCCGCCCTCATGGTGCTGGATGCGGCCGGATACCGCGTGCATGTGGCCCGTCCGCCCGGCGCGCACGACCAGCCGCTCTGCTGCGGGCGGACCTACCTCTCCGCCGGCCTCGTGGATGAGGCCCGCCAGGAAGCCCGGCGCATGGTCGACGCGCTGAAACCGTATGTCGACAGCGGCATGCCGATCCTCGGGCTGGAGCCTTCGTGCCTCTTCACCATGCGCGACGAGTTCCTGTCGCTGCTCCCGGGCGAAACGACCACCGCGCTCGCCAAGCAGGCGATGCTGTTCGAAGAATTCATCGCCGCGGAGTCCGACGCCGGGCGCCTGAAGCTCGACCTGAAGCCGGTCGCGAAGAAGGCCCTGCTGCACGGCCATTGCCACCAGAAGGCCTTTGCGGTCATGGGGGCGGTGGAAAAGGCGCTGCGGCTGGTGCCGGGGCTGGAAGTCAGCACGGTCGAGTCAAGCTGCTGCGGCATGGCCGGGAGCTTCGGCTACGAGGCCGAGCATTTCGAGATCTCGATGAAGATGGCCGAGGCGAGCCTGCTGCCTGCCGTGCGCAAGGCCGACACCGACACGCTGGTGGTGGCCGACGGCACCAGCTGCCGGCACCAGATCGCCGACGGGGCGCAGCGCGAGGCGGTGCACGTGGCGCGGGTGCTGGCCTCGGCGCTCGCCTGAAATGTACTGATACTGGTACATTAACTGACAGGAGATCGGCTCCTGCAGACGATCTTGAAAATCAAAAGTAAAGAAATTGTGGCGTTGGACGAGGCCGGGCTGCGGCGCTCGGTGCGCGCGCTCTGCCGCGTCGAGCCGCGCTTCGGGCAGGTGCTCGATCGCCACGGCCCGCCGCCGCTGTGGCCGCGCGAGCCCGGATTTTCGACGCTGGCGCTCCTCATGCTCGAGCGGCAGGTGTCGCTCGCGCAGGCGCGTGCCATGTATGCGCGCATCGACGCGGCGGGAGGCGTCAGCGCAGCCAACGTTATGCGCCTCGGGGAGGAGGGCCTGCGGGCCCTCGGCGTCACGCGCCAGAAGTCGGCGTACCTGGCCCGCCTCGCGGCCCAGCTGGAGGCCGGCGCGCTTGACCTCGATTCACTGAACAATCAGCCGGACCAGCAGGCGCTGGCCGCGCTCGACGCGTTGCACGGCGTCGGCCCCTGGACCGCGCACTGCTACCTGTTGTTCGCGCTGCGCCGGCCCGATGTGTTCCCTGCCGGGGACCTTGCGCTGATGGAGTCGGTGCGCCAGCTGTGGGCATTGAAATCCCGGCCTGCACCGGAGTTGCTGGCGCGACGCGCGAAAGCCTGGAGTCCGCACCGCGCGACCGCGGCCCGGCTCCTATGGCACCACTACCTGTCCGAAAAGGCCAAAGCCTAGGTCTTGCCGCAGCAGTTCTTGAATTTCTTCCCGCTCCCGCAGGGGCAGGGGTCGTTGCGACCGACCTTGGGCGTTTCATGCCGCACGGTGGTCGGGTGGTTGCGCAGCGCGTTGCCGTAGCGGTACGTGTCGCATACGGATGGCCAGAGGTCCTCGCTGCACTCGTCGATCAGTTCCTGCCACTTCTTTTCGCCGTAGCCGGCGCGCTCCTTGTCGTCGAAGGCGTTGGCGAGCACGCGGATCGCGAAGAGCAGCTCATCGACTTCCGCCGGGTCGCCGACCTGGTCGAGCGGCTCTGCGGCCATCTCCAGCCCGTCGAGGAACCCGATGCACCAGTACTCGAACTTGTTGCTGGTCTCGGGCGTCTCGTCGTAGAGGATGAGCTCGGCGTCTTCCCGTCCCTCGAGCGCGGGGACCTGCTGCAGGTAGAAGCGCTTCATCAGCTCGTACCATTCGGTCGCGCCGGGGCGGGTGTCGGGCCAGACTTCGATGCCGAAGGCCCAGGGCAGCCAGTCTTCGGGCGTGATCGCTTCAGGCGAGCTGGCCACGCCGCAGAGGAACCCCTGCAGCATGTCGAGCGGCATGGTCTCCCAGCCGAACGGGTTGTCGCCCTCGAGAAAGGCTTCGAGCCGGTCGAACTCCTGGCCCGTGAGCGGGCGGTTTGCGGTGTCTTCTGCTGTCATGCTTTGGCATCCTTGCGGTAGGCCCAGGACACCATCGCAAGGCCGGCGGCGATCATGGGGGCCGACAGCCACTGGCCCATGCTCATGCCGAGCGCGAGGAGCCCGAGGAAGTCGTCCGGCTCGCGGGTGAACTCGCACGCAAAGCGCCCGAACCCGTAGCCGATGAGGAACAGGCCCGATACCGCGCCTCGCGGGCGGGGCTTGGCCGAATAGAACCAGAGCAGCACGAAGAGCAGCAGCCCCTCGGCCATCATTTCGTACAGCTGCGACGGATGACGCGGCAGCGGGCCGCCATTGCGGAAGATCATCCCCCACGACACATCGGTCACGCGGCCCCACAACTCGGCGTTGATGAAGTTGCCCAGGCGCCCGGCCGCAAGGCCCAGCGGCACCAGCGGCGCGACGAAGTCCATCACCGACAGCCAGTGGCGCCCGGTTTTCCTCGAGAACCACCACATCGCAATGAGCACTCCGAGGAACCCGCCATGGAAGGACATCCCGCCCTGCCAGATCGCGAAAATCTCGAGCGGGTGCGCGAGGTAGTAGGCCGGCTTGTAGAAGATCACGTAGCCGAGCCGCCCGCCGGCGATCACGCCCAGGATGCCGAAGAACAGCATGTCGTCGAACTGCTCGCGCGTGATCGGCGCGGCGCCGGCGTTGATCCGCCGCGTGCCGAGGAACCAGAACGCCGCAAAGGCGGTGAGGTACATGAGCCCGTACCAGCGGATCGCGAGCGGGCCGATGGCCAGCGCGATCGGATCGAAATTCGGGTGGATCAGCAACGGTGCCTCAATCTCATGATGCTTCTACAGTTTCATATAGTGTCTTGATGGCTCGCGCCCATGAATAGTCAGCCACCGAAGCACGCGCGGCTTCCGGCTTCACGCTGCCGGGGGTCGCATGGGCTTTCTCGAGCTGCGCCACGATCTCGTCCACGTCGGACTCGCCCCAGTCGCGCACCGGGATGCCTCCGGGCGGCACGACCGGCCGCTGGGTGGCGAGCGGCAGGCAATTATCGGCCCGGATGAGGTCGAGGTGCCCTGTATTCTTCGACAGGATGCAGGTGAGCCCGCTCGCCAGGGCCTCCATGGCGACGAGGTTCGTGCCCCCCTCGCAGCGGTTGGGGAACACGGCGACATCCACTTCGCGCAGCACTTCGGGCATGAACCGGTTGGGTACGCTGCCCAGGTGGATGAACTGGTCCGCGGCAATGCCGTTGTCTTGGATCCAGTTGGCCACGCTGGCGGTAAAGGTCGCGCCTTCACGCAAGGGCCGGGTCATCGGGGAGAGGTTGATCGTCGGCGCGAGTTGCGCGTCCCACGGCGAACTCCATGCCGCCACGAGCACCGCATCGCGGTGCTTTTTCGCGAACCGCGCGAACGCAGCGACCACGAGGTCCTGCCCCTTGCGGTATTCGAGCTTGCCGCCGGAGAACACCACGAAGCGGTCCTTCATGGCGCGCTTCGCCATCGGCCTGAACAGGTCCGAGTTGACGCCCTGCAGGATCAGCTTCGAGCGCACGATGCCAAACTCGCGCAGCTTTTCCAGGTTCCACGTCGACCCGGCCACGACGAGGTCGAACTCTTTCAGGCCGCGGATCTCGGTGTCCGGCAGCGGGTTGTGCTCGAAGAACGTGAGGCCGACCTGCCTCACTTTGGGGCCGAGCGGCTGGCGGGCCACCTGCTCGTTGCCGAGGCTCACGAGCATGGTGTCGCCGTCCGCGACCGGCGGGGAGGTCTTCCAGACGGCCTGCAGCTCGTCGAACACGCGGTGCGAGAACGGGTCGAGCGGCAGCGAGAACTCGATGCCCGCGCGCGGGATCGGCAGGAACAGCTTCTGCAGGTGCGCCTCGAGCACGAGGTTGTACCCGTACAGGCCCCAGCCGAAGCGGTCCGAGACCGCGAATGAAAAATGGTACTTCTTCAAGAACCGCGCTCCGAATGCCGGATGCCCGAAGGATACTTCGAACGCGTGCCCCCCGCGGCGCCCTTGCGCTTGATATCATCGCCGCCGTCAGGAAATGACTACCCCGAGGAGCACACCATGGCAGACCAGAAGAACTGGCGTTCGAAAACCATTACCGGCGGCGTCGCCCGCGCCCCCAACCGCGCGATGCTGCGCGCCGTCGGGTTCAAGGACGGTGACTTCGACAAGCCCATCGTCGGCGTGGCCAACGGCCACTCGACGATGAACCCCTGCAATGCCGGCATCCAGCCGCTGGTCGATCGCGCGATCGCGGCGCTGGAGAAGAACGGCGCCAAGCCGCAGATGTTCGGCGTGCCGACCATCACCGACGGCATCGGCATGGGCACCGAGGCGATGAAGTATTCGCTCGTCTCGCGCGAAGTGATTGCGGATGCGATCGAGACCTCGGTCAACGGCCAGGCCATGGACGGCGCACTGGTGGTCGGCGGCTGCGACAAGAACATGCCCGGCGGCATGATGGCGATCGCGCGCATGAACGTGCCCGCGATCTACGTCTATGCCGGCACGATCAAGCCGGGCAAGTGGAAGGGCGTGGACCTGACCGTGGTCTCGGTGTTCGAGGCCGTGGGCGCCTTCACCGCCGGCAAGATGTCCAAGGCCGATTACGACGGCATCGAGCGCAATGCCTGCCCGTCGGTCGGCGCCTGCGGCGGGATGTTCACCGCCAATACGATGTCCTCGTCCTTCGAGGCGCTCGGCATGAGCCTGATGGGGTCCTCGCAGATGGCCTCGCCCGACGCGGAGAAAGCCGATTCGGCCGCCGCGTCGGCGAAAGTGCTCGTCAACGCGATCAAGATGAACCTGCGTCCGCGCAAGATCATCACCCGCAAATCGATCGAGAACGCGATTTCGCTGGTCATGGCCACCGGCGGCTCGACCAACGCCGTGCTCCACTTCCTCGCCATCGCCGCTGCGGCCGAAGTGAAGTGGACCATCGATGACTTCGAGCGCGTGCGCCGCAAGGTGCCGGTGCTGTGCGACCTCAAGCCTTCCGGCAAGTACGTGGCGGTGGATTTCCACCGCGCCGGCGGCGTGCCGCAGGTGCTCAAGATCCTGCTGGCCAATGGCCTCCTGCATGGCGATTGCATGACCATCACCGGCAAGACCATCGCCGAGGAACTGAAGAACGTCACGTCCCAGCCGCGCAAGGACCAGGACGTGATCCGCCCGTTCAACAAGGCGCTGTACAAGCAGGGGCACCTGGCGATCCTCAAGGGCAACCTGGCCACGGAAGGTTGCGTGGCCAAGATCACCGGCCTCAAGAACCCGGTGATCACCGGGCCGGCGCGCGTGTTCGATTCCGAGCCCGAGTGCATGAAGGCCATCATGGCCAAGAAGATCAAGAAGGGCGATGTGGTTGTGATTCGTTACGAAGGCCCCAAGGGTGGTCCTGGGATGCAGGAAATGCTAGCGCCTACTTCTGCTTTGATTGGCCAAGGGCTTGGCGAGGATGTCGGCCTGCTGACCGACGGCCGGTTCTCCGGCGGCACCTGGGGCATGGTGGTGGGGCACGTCGCGCCGGAGGCTTTCGTCGGCGGGACCATCGCGCTGGTGAAGGAGGGCGACTCGATCACCATCGACGCCAAGAAGCAGCTGATCCAGCTGAACGTGCCGGCCAAGGAGATCGCGGCGCGCAGGAAGAAGTGGAAGCAGCCCAAGCCCCGCTACACGCGCGGACTCCTGGGCAAGTACGTGAAGTTGGTTTCGACCGCGAGCAAGGGTGCGATCACCGATCACGACGACTGACTGTCCGGGGAGGGCCCGAGGCGCGGCGGAGGCGGCGTTTCCAAATCGCCGGGGTTTGAATGACCGCGAATGTAACCGGTCGTTTGCCAAACATTGCCGCATCGGCACGCGCGGGATTCCCTCGTCGAGTCCGACTTGCGCGTGAAGGCCTGAATGGCGGCCTGATACTGCTTCAGGACTGCGTCGCCTCCTGAAGGATCTCGGTGGCCCACTGGTTCAGGCTCTTGCCCGACGCTTGTGCGGCAACCAGCGCGGCGCCGTGAACCTCGGGCGGCAAGCGGAGCAGTATCTTCCCCGAGGCGGGCTTCTCGGGACGCACGCCCTGTGCTTTGCAGTCGGCAACGTAGTCATCCACGGCGGCGCCGAATTCCTTGCGCAGCTGGCCAACGGTTGCGCCGTGGAAACTGATGATTGTGCGAAGGCCCAGAACGCGACCCACGAAAATATCGTCGCGTTCGTCGTACTCGACCCGAGCGGTGTAACCCTTGTGGGTCATGGTGTTCACGGTTTCTCTCCTATGCGTTCGAGCAATTCCCGGATTTCCTCGACCTGGTAGCGCTTGGCTTCCTTGCCGGGGTGAGGCCGATGGCACCGCCACTGCTCCCCGCCGAGCTCGATCCTTACGCGCGAGCCTTTGCGTTCCGTGATCGTGCCGCCGAGCGCCTTGACCAGTGATTCCACGTCGGCGAACTTGATCGTCGCGGAGGTCGGCCGGGCAAAAATCGCTGCGAGCGTTCGACGTTGTTTGGCGTTCACATCCGAATGATATCAGAATGTGATATCGCACGCCATCGCTGGCGCCGGCATTTCACGCATTGATACTCAGTATTCGGTCGCGGCGTCTGCGCTTAACGCCTCCACCCCAATCTGATCCCGGCCTGTTGGGCCTGGTTCCGGTGATCGAAGGCAACCGGCTACACCACAGCGGCGTGAGATATCGGCTCCGGATGGCGCCGCTGGAAAAATACATTCAGCAGTACCAGCTAGAAATAGGGTTTTCCTGGAACGACGACTCCAGCTCGCGCGGTTACAAGGGGACCTGGGAGATCAAGGACCGCAGGCTCTATTTGACTCATCTGGCCGAATTCTCCGGTCGGACCAAGCAGCATCACCCGACTACCGGCCCAGATGTGTTGAGAACTCTTTTCCCAAAGGCGGGAGCGGAAGGCCTGTTCGCGGAGCGGTTCAACGGAACGCTGCGATGCCCTTACGGCGAGGAACTCCACCTCGTGAAACCCGGCTTTGCGAGCACATATCCCCACGAGTTGCACCTGAGCATCGAAAACGGTGTCTTGATCAGCGAGGAAGTAGAGAACGCCGCCATTCCGCCGATCGCTTATCCGCGTGCGCAGGGAGGCCGGATGCTTGTTACGTAAACGGCTGGGAATCTCCGTTTTATCTCAAGCCCCCCGCGGAGCCCTGAATCAGCAGCACAGCACGGCCATCGGCCCGACGCTCAAAACAAGGAGGATTGAATTTGCTTTTCTTTTGGCTCATATAGCGAATAATGTTGGTAGCTCATCTGGTGAGCCTGTGGGGGCGGAAACTGGCAGTGTGGCGCAGAGGCGCTGGACCAGGAGCCGCGAGATGAGGACGAGGGAATTGGCAAGGTTGATAAGCACTCTGGGCAAGTTGCCG